>JARRPM010000015.1:0-68835 GCA_037382865.1 Halioglobus sp.
GGCCGGGCACACCTGATGACACTGCGCCGGGACCTGGCCGACGTCCGGCAGCTTGAGAGTCGCCTGGGGAGGGCGCTCGGCAAGAGAGCAGCGATTGCAGACCCGGACCGGCGGGCAGAGTGGGAGACCCTGATCACCATCAAGTCTTTGCGGCGCACGCCAGGTGTGGCATACGCTGAGCCCAACTACCGGGTGAAGGCGTTTGCAGTCCCGGACGACGCGGCCTATCCATTCCAGTGGCATTATCCGCTGATCGACCTGCCGGCCGCTTGGGACTCCACCAGCGGTACTCCGGGAGTGATCGTCGCGGTGGTGGATACCGGGGTTTTGAGCGGCCATCCCGACCTCGCCAACCAGCTGGTCGCCGGCTATGACTTCGTTCGCGACCAGGCTAACGCCGGCGATGGCGACGGTATCGACCCCGACCCGGAAGACCCGGGTGGCGGGGACGCGGCCGGCGGCAGCAGCTTCCACGGAACCCACGTGGCCGGCACGGTCGCGGCCAGGGGCAACAACGGCCAGGGCGTGGCGGGCGTGGCCTACGGCGCGCGCGTCATGCCGCTGCGCGCACTCGGAACAGATGGCAGCGGCACCAGCTATGACGTGGCCCAGGCCGTGCGTTTTGCCGCGGGTCTGGCGAACGACTCCGGGACCGTTCCGGCGCAGCGCGCCGATATCATCAATCTCAGCCTGGGCGGCGGTCCTTTCAGCCAGTCGGCCCAGATACTGTATAACGAGGTGCGAGCGGCCGGGGTCGCCGTCGTGGCGGCAGCGGGCAACGAGGCCAGCACCGTGCCCGCCTACCCGGCCTCCTACGCGAACGTCATTTCAGTCAGCGCGGTGGACCTGCAGCGCCGGCCCGCTTTCTACTCAAACCGCGGCGGGGCGATCGATATCGCCGCCCCCGGCGGAGACAGCACCGTGGATCTCAATGGCGACGGCTACCCGGACGGCGTGCTGAGCACGGGTGGCTCCGCATCCGCCAGCGGTATCGACTTTGCCTACACATTCCTGAGCGGCACCTCGATGGCGACCCCCCACGTGGCCGGTGTGCTGGCGCTCATGAAGAGCGCCAACCCGGATCTCACCCCGGCCGATATCGACGCCCTGCTGGAGCGGGGCGAGCTCACGGAAGACCTCGGCCTGCCCGGCAGGGATGACAGTTACGGTTACGGCATGATCAATGCCGCCCGCGCCGTTGCGGCCGCCCTGGTTGCCTCCGGCCAGCCACCTGCCGACCAACCGCGACTGGTCGCATCTGCCAGCACGCTCAACTTTGGCAGCATCGTGCAGAGCCTGGATCTCGAACTGAACAACGCCGGCTCGGGGGAGCTGGCGCTGCTGGAGCTGTCCCCCTCGCAGCCCTGGGTCCGGGTCACCCCCGGACAGACGGACGCCACCGGACTGGGCCGGTACCAGGTCAGCGTCGATCGCAGCGGATTGTCGGCCGGAATCCATGCCGCCGACCTGCGCGCCCGATCTTCCGTGAACAGCCTCAACATCCGCGTGCTGGTAAGCGTCCCGGGCGAGGAGACAAATGCGGACGTGGGCGTGTTGTATATCCTGCTGTTCGATTCCGCCGGGGCGCAGCCCGTCGCCCAGGTCGCGGTAAGAGGCGAGAACGGCACCTACCCCTTCGTTTTTACGGACATTCCAGCCGGGGTCTACGAAATGGTGGCGGGCTCCGACGCGGACAACGACCTGTTCATATGTGATGCCGGTGAAGCTTGCGGTGCCTGGCTGACCCTGGACCAGCCGATCCTGATCCAGCTGGACAGCGACCGGGAAGATATCGACTTTCCGGTCGAATACCTGGTCTCGCTGCCGGCCATCGAGGATGCCGCCGCGGCGACACCGGGTGCCCAGCCAGGAAAGCCGAGGGCCGGAAATGGCCGGACGATACCGACCAGGCAGCTGTCGAGTGGGGACTAGATTGCGCTACAACCAGACCAGCGAGGCACGGCGTTTGAACAGGACGAAACCGGGAATCCCTCTCATCCTCACCCTTGCCTTGCTTCTGCTTGCCGCCTGCGGCGACGGGTCCGTGACTGACGCCCCAGAGCAGCAGGCAAGTCCGGCGGCAGGCAAGTCCGGCGGCCCCGTCGGAGCCCGCTCCTGCGCCGGATAGAGCGGGACCGGTCGGTGAGGAGAACCCGGGGCTCGCGCCCACGGCGACCGAGGAGGCCGCGCAGCCCAGTTATATATTCCGGGAAACCTGGACAGGCGACCTCGACGTCATGGAGGAACGGCGGGTGATCCGGGTCCTCACTGTCTACGGCGTCGGCCGCTATTTTCTGGATGGGGCTGAGGAGAAGGGACTCATCAGGGAAATCTGCGACCTGCTCGAGCGATATATCAACAAACGCCTGAAGCGCAAGACCCTGAAAGTCCATGTGGTCGTCACACCGGTGGCCCGCGACCAGCTGGTTCCCGCTTTGCTGGCGGGGCAGGGAGACATCATCATGGCGGGGCTTTCGATCACTCCCGAGCGGCAGGTCGAGGTGGACTTCACCATTCCCGTGAGCAAACCCGTCTCGGAGATTCTGGTCACCGGCCCGGCCGCTCCGGCAATCGCCTCCATCGATGAGCTGTCGGGCCAGACTGTCTATGTGCGTCACTCCAGCAGCTACCGGGAGAGCGTGGAGGCGCTCAACCGGCGACTCCGGGAGACTGGCAGGGCACCTGTGGAAATCGCCCCGGTTTCAGAACTGCTCGAGGACGAAGACCTCATCGAGATGGTCAACGGCGGCATGCTTCCCTGGGCAATCGTAGATAACTATAAACTGGAGCAGTGGGGTGAGGTGTTTGCTGACCTCGAGCCGCGCCCCGATATCGTTTTTCGCGAAGGCGCGCAGATCGCCTGGGCGTTCCGCAAGGAGAGCCCGCTGCTACAGAATGCCCTGGACGCTTTTTTGAAGGATCACCGGGAGGGAACGCTGACCGGTAACGTACTGAGAAACCGCTACTACAGGGATTTTGACTGGGCCGCCAATGCTCTCGAGGGGAACGACTTCAACCGCTTTGAGGAACTGAAGCATATCTTCGAAAAATACGGGGAGCAGTACAGCATCGATTACCTGATGGTGGCGGCGCAGGGTTACCAGGAGTCACGCCTCGACCAGAATGCCCGCAGCCACGCGGGCGCCATCGGGGTGATGCAGATGCTGCCCAGCACGGCAAGGGATCCCAACGTGGGCATCCCGAATATCGAGGAGGTCGATTCCAATATTCATGCTGCCGTGAAGTACCTGGAATTCCTGCGTGAGCGTTATTTCTCCGATCCCGGAATCGACGACTTCAACCGCACGCTGCTCGCGCTCGCCACCTACAACATGGGGCCGAGGAACATGATCAACGTGCGCAATAAGGCGGCAAAGCTGGGTTACGATCCCGACGTGTGGTTCGATAACGTGGAGGTGGTGGCGGCCAAAAACATCGGCCGCGAGCCCGTGCAGTATGTCGCCAATATCTTCAAGTACTATATCGGCTACCGCCTGTCGACCGAACAGGAGCTGCGACGTCAGGCCGCGCGGGAGCGCGCGGGAATCGACTGACCGCCTGTCCGGCAGCGCTCGGCCGATCCGATGAGCGCTGCCGCAGCGGGTTTATCAGGCCGCCGCCGTGCTGGCGGCGCTCTTTTTCGCAGCGGCCTTTTTACGGCCGGGAGCTTTCTTCCTGGCAGTGGCTTTTTTCGTTGCGGCCTTCTTTCTGGCAGCGGCTTTTTTGGGTGCAGCTTTCTTTTTTGCTGCCGCTACTTTTTTCTTTTTGGTCGCAGCTTTTTTTCTGGTCGCGGGTTTCTTCTTCGCCTTTGCCGCGGCTTTTTCCACCAGGCTGGCAGCCTGGTCGGCAGCCTGGGCCTTTCGCTGCTCAAGCATCAGGTCTGCTTTGACCGTCATGTACTTCTCTGCTGCCTCATACGCCGATCTGGTGATATTCGTCAGCGAATCCGCGAGGTCCTGGACCTGCCTCACCAGCGCCTCCACTTTCTTTTCATTGGCGGGAGTGGCCCGCTTGCGCAGCGCATCTTTAGCCTTTTTCAATCGGGAATTCGCAGCGGTGTGTCGCTTGCGCGCGGCAGCCAGCGCCCGCTTCGCTTTCGCGTGTGACTTCTCCGATTCGGACACCAGTTTTTTCCGCAGTTGCTCAACTTGCTTGTTGGCCTGCTGGGCCATTTTCCTGGCCTGTTCCAGTTCTTTTTCCAACATTGAAGGATACGCTCCATAAGGGTAATGGGTACCGCTCAATCAGTGTATGCGTAAAGTAAAGGGATGTAACGATTATTTTTTGTAGGGATCATCATGAAGTGGACTCTGTTGACAGTTCCTCGAGCTTCGGAAAGTATCTGTGATGTTCAAACCAGACAGCTAGTGAGGAGTGGCACCCAATGCTGAAGTCGCTACAGCAGTTCATCAGTGAAACGACGTCCGGGGTAGAGACCATGGACCCCGTCACCGCGCGCCGGATGCGGGCGGAAAATGGCGGCTATCTCATCGATGTCCGCGAGCCGCCTGAGACCGAGGCAAGCGCGGTCCCCGGGGCGCACAACATTCCTCGCGGTATCCTGGAGATGAAAATCACGGAACTTTGCCCCGACCCGGACGATCCGATCTTTATTCACTGCGCCAGCGGTGGACGCGCCCGTCTCTCCGCAGTGCAACTGATGAAAATGGGTTATCGCAATGTCGTTGCAATAACAGGCAACGTGGACGACGTGTGCAGGGCATTCACCGATGACTGACAGGGGTGAGCGCATCTTCATCGATTATTACACCGATGCACTGTGTGTCTGGGCCTGGATAGCGCAGCCAAGGCTGGAGGAACTGCAGCGCCAGTGGGGCGACCGGCTGGGGATCCGTCACCGCTGCGTCGACATCTTCGGGGACAGCCACACCAAGATTCGTCGGCAGTGGGGTGAACACGATGGCTTCGATCGGTTCTCCGCCCACCTGGCAGAGTCGGTGTCCGCCTTCGACGAGTGCGTGGTCGATCCCCGGGTGTGGACCCGGGTCAGGCCCCGTTCCTCGCTGCAGGCTCACCTGGTGCTGAAGGCGGTCGGTCTGGTGGCCGGGGATGAGGCGGTCGGACCCATGGCGCTGAAAATTCGCCGCGCCTTTTTCGTCGAAGCCAGGGATATCAGCGACCGGTCCCTGTTGCTGACACTGGCGGCAGAGGCGGGCCTGGACCGGGCAGCCCTGGAGGGAGCGCTACTGGATGGCAGCGCGCTCGCAGGATTGAGTGACGACCAGCGAAGCGCGAATGCCCTGGGCGTCAGGGGCAGCCCGACCTGGGTGATCAATGACGGGCGCCAGGTTCTCTACGGTAACGTGGGCTACAGGATACTGCACGCCAACATCGACGAGTTGTTGAAACATCCTCGCACCGAAGCCAGCTGGTGCTAGTGTCCTGTCTTCAGCGCTCGACCTTCAGCATGAATTGCGCTGCGGCCAGCAGGGTCTCCTCGTCGAGGTGCGACTGGGGAGGCATCTCCGGGTAGTCCGGGCGTTTCTTCACCGGATTTGCGGCGTACTCGGCGATACCCGCGGGATTATCCATGTAAAGAGCCTGGATGATCTGGGTGGGCGGACCGATCATGCGGGAGTTATAAGCATGGCAGCCCGCACAGACACCGTAATAAGCCAGCCGACCCTGGTCCACGTCGTCCATGCTGCGCGGCGGCACCGGTTCGGGCAGCATGTAGCTGGCGACATTCGCCGTCGTGGCAAATTCGCACTCCCCATACTTGTCCAGGCCGATGGTGCGGAAGCGCTCCGGGTGGAGAATACACCCGTCCTCCATGCCGACCGTATCGACGATATCCGGCCCTCTGGTTTCCAGCATGGTGGCGAGGATCGCCCGCACTTTGGGGGCGGGGCTGGCCCCGTTATTCTGCATGATGTTGTTGAGGATCTTCGGCCGGTTTGGATAGGGGTCGGAATCCGGGTCTTTCGCCGTGTTGGAGGCGAGGGAGAAGTCAGTGAAGACCAGCCCCGCCGACTCGTTGCCAGTGACGATATTTCCCTCGACCACGACATCGTCGCAGGCCATGATCAGCATGCCGGTTCCCTGGGGAATATTGGAGACCAGAGAGCCGGGAATCGCGAAGTTCTCGTGGTTGTTGTTGACCACGAAATTGTTGCGGATGATCACGTCGCCACAGCTCTTGATGGGCAGGCCCGGGGTGATGAAGGCGAGAATCCCGCCGGTATTGTTGTAAACGTAGTTACCCTCGACCAGCGCGTGGCGGCTGTTTTCGATTTCTATGCCGGCGACACTGGCATAGACCTCGTTGAAGACCACATCGACGTGGTCGGACATGCCGACGTAGATCGCGGCGTCCTCGATACCGGAGACTATGTTATGGGAAACAATGCCGTTCTTGCCCAGTTGCGGAAAGATACCGTAGACCCCGGTATCGACGATAATGTTATTGCGGATGATGTAATTGTTGCCCGCCTGCCCCATCACCCCGTTTCCTTTATAGTGCGTGATGTAGAGGTTCTCGACGGTCACCCCGTTGCCCGAGTAGAGAACGGCATCGTTGCGCATGCCCTCCCCCTCCAGCACCGGATACTTCCCCTGCTCGATGACGCCGGAAAGGGTGATGTTGTCCTTGTCGATATAGACGGTCTCCCGGTAGGTGCCCGGCATCACCTTGATGACCGCGCCCGGTCTGGCTGCGACCACTGCATCCTGGATCGACTCACCGTCCCTGACGATGATGACCTCGCCGCTGGTCGGGGTGTGCAGGCTGCGGGGAGTGCCCGATGTCGCAGCCACCTCCTCGGCGCCGCTGGATGTGAACGCGGCAGCGGGCGCTGATGGCACCTTGATGACGGTGGGCTCAGGTTGTTTCGACTTTCCCAGCATGTATCCGCCTGCAAGCAGGAGGAGAGCGCATGCCGCGATTGTGATTTTCTTCATGTCATTTATCCGTCTTTTGGTGTGAAACATTGTGAACCGGCCTCATACCGGAGGGCAACCGGTCCGGTTCGCGCGGTTTGAAGCGCTCATCGGTGAGTGTCTTCAGAAACTCCGCCAACCGATCCAGTTCGGTGTCGCTGAGGTTGGGTTCCCAGATATGCCAGTGTATCTTGAGGTCCTCCCCTTCCGGCACTGCATGCCCGCGCCCGCCGGTGTAGAATGCCGCCGCTTCCCGCAGTGTGGCGAAGCGACCGGAGTGCATGTAGGGCGCAGTCAGTTCTATGTTGCGCAGCGAGGGTACCTTGAATCCGCCGCGCACGCTCGGATCACTCCTGATCTTCTGGGCGCCACTATCAAACGGCAGGCCCTCCGGTTCAGGGGTGCCGATCACCGCGATCTGCTGGTTGGTGAACAGCGGCGGCGTATGGCACTCGGCGCAGCGCGCCACGAAGGAGCGGAAGATGTTGAGGCCCTCTTTCTCCGCGGCACTGAGCGCATCGGCATAGCCGTGGGCATACTGGTCGTACCGACTGTTCAGGGATATCAGGGATACCTGGAAAGCGGTAATCGCCGTGTAGACCTGGTCCAGCCTTATCCGGTCGTCCGGTGCCTGGAACGCCTGTGGCCAGGCCTGGGCAAACAACGCGCGATAGGCAGGTATATCATTGAGTGTCCGCACAAGCTGTTCGGGAGTATTGGCCATCTCATGCGGGTCGTAGAGGGGGCCCTGCATCTGCTCCTCGAGCGTGGAGGCCCGGCCGTCCCAGAAAAAGCTCTGCAGGAAGGCGACGTTCCACAGGCTGGGCGCTGACCGGGCCACGGGCTCGCCGCCGGCTCCGATGCTGCGCCCCCGCCCGTCGGAAAAACCCCTGTCAGGATCGTGGCAGCTGGCGCAGGACAGGTCCCCGCCACCGGAAAGCACGGGATCGAAGAACAGGTAGCGGCCCAGGTCGGTCTGCTGGGGTGTGAACCCGTCGCGCCAGGCGGGCAGCCCGGTCTTCAGCCCTCCGACGCCGAAGCCGCCGAGTGAAGGGTACATCTGGTAAAGGCTGCGCAATTCACAGCGACCGGCAACCTGCTCGAAGCCTGGCGGACATTCCTCACTCAGGGTAAATTCCCCGGCGACGGAGGCCAGCCCACCGGCACACCACCAGAAGGCCGCCACACCCAGGCCTGCCAGAAACCGTTTCACGCCCGCGCCGCGCCTCAGGGCTCGAGACCGCGGATAAACGCAATGACGTCACGGGCTGCCTGTTCGTCGGGCAGCACACCCGCCATTGCCCGCATCTGGCGCCCCGTCCGATCCTCCGGATGACTGCCCCGGCGTCCCTCGCGGAAGGACTGCAGCTGCGCCAGCAGATACCAGTCGTCCGTGCCCGCCAGCCGCGGCGAGTGCAGGGCGACATTGCCCTCCGCTGCGGGTCCATGGCAAGCGCCGCAGAACTGGTTGTAGTAATCCGCGCCCATATCGCGGTCGCCCTCCACGGTAGCCGGGGAAGGCCCCCCGGAGAGGGTGGCTATGTAGACGGCGACGTCGAGCATGGCCTGCTCATCCGGCAGGGTCGCTGCCATGCCCGCCATCTGCGCCGCCGCGGTTCCCGGGTCGCCGCCGCGCAGGCCACCCCGAAAACTCCGCAGCTGGGCGAGGATGTAGACGGGCCTCAGGTGGTTGAGGCGGGGCGCCTGCAGTGCCGGGTTCCCCTCTGCTGCTGCACCATGGCAGGCGGCGCAGGCGGCAAAATGCCGTCTGCCGGCCTCGACATCCCCGTCCGCCCGAACACTCATGGAAAGCAGTGGTACCAGGGCCATACAGATCGAAGCTGTGAATCGCATGACTTGTCCTCGCATCGAAGTTGTCTGGATCAGGTGGAACAGCGGGTATGATAAGGCTTCTTCATCATAAACCTGAAAATGAAACGTACCTGAAAAAAGCCCGCAGGGGAGACTGGCCCCCAGCCCGCGGGCGACGGGGCGGGACAATTCCGGCAGGCTGCGCTAGACTCAGCCTGGCAAGGCCCGATAGCCGGGCACGACGGAATAAGCAGACCGTGGAGATCCTGTATGGACTACAACCCGGAGAAACACAGCATCAAGTGTCCCAAGTGCGGCCACGGAATGGAACTGGTGACCTATGGTGGCGATATCCAGATAGACCGCTGCACGAACTGCCGGGGCTTGTGGTTCGATACCGGCGAGGCCGAGCGGCTCAAGCACAAGTGGATGGGTGATGCGCTCGACCTGGGCGATTCCGACGAGGGCAAGAAATGGGACGTGGTGGACGATATCGCCTGCCCCAGGTGCGGCAAGGATATGGAAAAAACCTCCGACCCCGACCAGCCCCACATCTGGTACGAGGTCTGCCCCGAACACGGACTGTTCATGGACGCCGGCGAGTTCACGGACTACAAACACGAGACCCTGGCAGACTGGTTCCGCAGCCTGATCAAGGGCGAGCGCTGAGCTCGCCGTTCGCGCCTTCACCGAGCGCGGTCGGCATCGCGGTAGCGGAAACCGGTCGCGCGATGCCCGCGACGAACAAGGGAAGTAAGCGCTCGCTAACTCCAAAACCCTTTTCTGATAACACTTTCGGAAATTTGCAGGGCAACGCCGCTGCCCTGGTAACCTGCGGGAGCCTCCCTGCTGACGGCGTTACCGGCGCCCCCGCGCCCTTCAGCGTCGGGGGCGTAGCGGCGCGGGCTCACCAGCGATAGCCGATCCGGAACCGGTAGGTCTGCTGCAGCTCGTCCACTCCATCCACGGCACCTGCATCGTAGTCCAGCACCACCTCCGCCGCCCCCTCGATATCCCACAGCAGGGGATAGGAGAGGCCGAAGGTGCTGTTGATGATTACGTCAGAGGTCTCGTCGAGGTTCCACAGCCCGATCTGGTCGAAATAGAGCAGGGACTCCCCATTCAGGTAGTTACTGGTCATGTGAAGGCTCCAGCTCGCCGCCGGGTAATCCCGGTCCTCGGCGACGATGAAGTCTTCGTTCACGTAGGACAGACCGGCCTCGGCGGAGAACGTGAATGCCGGCTCCGTGTAAAAGTCGTGGCCATAGTAGGGGCCGAGACGGTAGCGCAGATCGAGATCGGCAAATTTGTCATGCTCCGCCTGAATGTTGAAACCCCAGTAGTTGACGTCGCTGACAAAAAAGTCGTACTTGCCGATAACCGTCCAGTTTTCCGCACTTTTGGCGCCACTGGTCTCGTCGTATTCTCCCCACCCCCGGAACGTGTAGCGATCCTCGAGGCTGCGCCAGATGCTCTCGAGGCGGAAATCGATCTCGTCGGTTTCGGTATTGCCGCGCTGCAGGGCCAGGGCAAAGCTGAGCAGCCCCGTCCAGCGATAGCCTTCTCCCAGTTCCCAGGGATCCGGGTTGACCAGCAGCAGCTGGTCCAGGGCGTAAGCCTGGGCAGCACCCGATCCCGTCGTCACCATGAGCTGCTGGTTGTCGATCCGCAGGGGCTGGTCGCGGATGATGGAGTCGTCTGTCAGCTGCAGCACCACCGGCTCCGCCGTGCTCACCGCAGCGATCTGGTCCATTCCGATCTCGATGGTGCCGGCGAAGTCGGTTTCCACCGTAACGACGTCATCCCGGGTGGCCGTAATGCTCCCGAGAATCCGCGAACCGTTCTTCAGAACAACCTCATCCAGTGCGGCGGCGCCCGCATCCTCTGCGGTGGCAACAGAGCTCCCGCCTGCCAGTGATCCCGATACGGCAGCCACCACCATCACCACGCCGACCGCGCGCCGGACCCCTTGTGCCCGCCGCTGTTTAACTCCCAACATAGCCTTTGCCCCTGTTACCCCTGCTTTATTCCGACTCAGGGCGCAGCATGCGGCCTCGCGCCCGAGGCGGCATGTTATATCAGCGATCTGCCTGAGCAAACCCATTGTTCCGGAATCCACCTGCGGGGAAGCGGCGTAAGACCCGGCGGGGTGCCTGATACCTCGCCGGTTTGGGACCCGGCCCAAGACTGTTAGACTGTGCGGCTATTCTGCAGGAGGAAAAGGACGTGAGTGGCAAGGACTACGACCTGTTTGTAATAGGGGCCGGCTCGGGCGGCGTCCGCGCGGCCCGCATGGCGGCAGGCTTCGGCGCCCGGGTCGCCGTGGCGGAGGACCGCTACCTCGGCGGCACCTGTGTGAACGTGGGTTGCGTGCCCAAGAAGCTGTACGTCTATGCGTCGGAGTTCGGCAAGGCATTCAACGACAGCGGCGGCTTCGGCTGGCAGCTGGATTCGTCCCCCCGTTTCGACTGGCCCACACTGCGGGACAATAAAAAGTCAGAGATCTCCCGGCTCAACAACGTCTACAACAACCTGCTGACCGGCTCCGGGGTGGACCTCATCGAGGGCCGCGCGCACCTGCTCGACGCCCACACGGTCGGTGTCGGCAAAAGGCGCTACCGGGCCGAAAAAATCCTGATCGCCACGGGCGGATGGCCGCATATCCCCACTTTCCCGGGCAGCGAGCTCGCCATCTCCTCCAATGAGATCTTCGACCTGGAGAACTTTCCCGAGCGCCTGGTGATCGTCGGCGGCGGCTATATCGCCGTCGAATTTGCCGGTATTTTCAACGGTCTCGGGGCAAAGGTGACCCAGCTCTACCGGGGGCCGCTGTTCCTGCGCGGCTTCGACGCGGACATCCGCGCCCACGCGGCGCAGGAGATCCGAAAGACCGGTGTGGACCTGCGCTTCGAGACCAGCGTCGAGGCCATCACCAAAGACGGAGATGCGCTGGTGGTGCTGCTCAGTGACGGCTCGATGCTGGAGGCGGATGCGGTCCTTTATGCCACGGGACGCAAGCCCAATCTGGAGGGCCTGGGCCTGGAAAACGTCAACGTGGAGCGCACGGAGTTCGACACACTGCTGGTCGACGAGGAATATCGCACTTCCGAGAGCAGCATCTTTGCCCTTGGGGACGTGACGGGTGGCATGGAGCTGACCCCGGTCGCCCTGGCGGAGGGCATGGCTTTCGCGCGGCGCCAGTTCGGTGAACTGGAGGCCCCGGTAGACTACGACTTCGTACCCACCGCCGTATTCTGCCAACCGAACATCGGCACGGTCGGTTTTACCGAGGAACAGGCCCGCGCCCGCTTTGAGCACATCCGGTTGTTCAAGTCCACGTTCACTCCGATGAAGCACACCCTGAGCGGCAGAGATGAGAAGACCTTCATGAAGCTGATCGTCGACAAGGGCAGCGACCGGGTCGTCGGCGTCCACATGATGGGCCCGGATGCAGGGGAGATCATCCAGGGTATCGCGATCGCGCTGCGGGCCGGTGCCACCAAGGCCACTTTTGACAGCACCATCGGGATACACCCCACCGCGGCCGAGGAGTTCGTAACCATGCGTGAACCCTGGACAGAAGACTGACGGTGGAGCTCGATCTTTGGCACGGTTTGCTGCTGTGCGGGGTGGGCATCATTGCCGGTTTCCTCAACGTCATGGCCGGGGGAGGATCGCTGCTGACCGTGCCCGTCATGGTGTTCATGGGCCTTCCCGGACCCGTTGCCAATGGCACCAACCGGATTGCCATACTCGCCCAGAACCTGACAGCGGTGGCGACATTCATGCGACGGGGCTTCAGCGAATTCAGGCTCAGCCTGACCCTGGCCGCCTGCGCTCTGCCCGGATCGCTGCTGGGTGCGCTGGTGGGCACCCGCCTCGATGGCGTCTGGTTCAACCGCATCCTGGCGGTCGTCATGCTCGGGGTGATGCTGATTATGCACTTCGACCGGGGCGCAACCCGGCGCCCCGAAAATTACCAGCCGACCCGCGAGCAACTGATAAGGGGGCATCTGCTGATGATCGGCGCGGGCTTCTGGGGCGGTTTCATCCAGATGGGCGTGGGGTTTATCCTGATGCCCATTCTCAACCGGGCCATGGGCCTCGACCTCGTGCGCACCAACATGCACAAGGTGTTTATCATCGCCGTTTACACCGTGGCGGCGCTGGCGGTCTTCGCAAGCCAGGTGGAGGTGCTCTGGATCGTCGGCCTGGCACTGGCTGTGGGTAACTCGATCGGCGGTTACCTGGGGGCGCACTTCACCATCAGCAGTGGCGAACACCTGGTCCGCCTGGTGCTCAACCTTGTGCTCGTCATTTTCATTGTCAAGCTACTGTTCTCGGGCTGATGCCGGCAGGGCAGTCATTGCAGGCTAAAGGCAGCTATACGGATGCAGAAGTGTCTGATCTATGATTGAGGTACGCGACCTGACCCGTCGCTATGGCGGCACTACTGCCGTGGATGACGTCTCCTTCAGTATCGGTAGAGGAGAGATCGTCGGATTACTCGGGCACAACGGGGCCGGCAAGACCACCATCATGCGTATGTTGAGCGGCTATCTCGAGCCCTCGGCGGGAAATATCGAGATCAACGGGCTCTCACTCGCCAGCCACGCCCACATCATCCAGCAGCAACTGGGCTATCTGCCGGAGAACCTGCCGGTGTATCCCGACATGATGGTGGCGGATTACCTGGACTATGTGGCAACACTCAAGGGGGTCGGCAGCGCCGAGCGGGCGGCCTCGATCAAGGCCGTGCTGGTGGCTACCGACCTGACCGGGCGCGCCCTGGAGCCGGTCAGGAACCTCTCTCGCGGACTGAAGCAGCGGGTCGGGGTGGCCCAGGCCATCCTGGGCAGGCCGGGCCTGCTGATCCTCGACGAACCCACCAACGGCCTGGATCCGCACCAGACGGCTCACATGCGGGAGCTGATCAGGCAGATCGCCAGGCGGGCCACGGTTATTCTTTCCACCCACATCATGCAGGAGGTGGACGCGGTCTGTGATCGCGTACTGGTGCTGCGCAACGGTCGACTGGCGCTGGACCGGCGACTGTCGGAACTGCGGGAGAGCCGCAGCCTGCTGCTGCGCACGGATGCGATGACGGAGCAACTCGCCGCCGATCTCCGTGATGTGCCGCAGGTCGCCGCGCTGGATCAGGGTGCGCCCGCGGACGGTCCTGCGCGCTGCCAGATCCTGCTGCACGACGCTGTCGACATGGACCTGGCAGCCAGCGCAATCGCGTCGGTGGTCATGCAAAGCGGGGTCAGGCTCTACCAGCTGGCGCCTGTGTCGCGGGATCTCGATACCGTGTTCAGGGAGGCAACTGCCGATGGCGCCTGACGGTATTGCCCGCCGCGTGGCACAGAAGGAGACGCGGCTCTTCTTTGCCTCACCCGTTGCCTGGCTGTTCCTGGGCTCGTTTGCGGCGCTCAGCCTGTTCGTTTTTTTCTGGGTCGAGTCCTTCTTTGCCCGCAACATTGCCGACATCCGCCCGCTGTTTGAGTGGATGCCCGTGCTCCTCATTTTCCTCTGTTCGGCGCTGACCATGCGCATGTGGAGCGAGGAGCGCCGCACCGGCACACTCGAACACGTCATGACGCAACCGGTAGCCCTGTGGCGCTTCGTGCTGGGTAAGTTCCGCGCCTGTTTCAGCCTGCTGATCCTGGCCCTGGCCGCCACCCTGCCCCTGCCGGTTACCGTCGAGCTGATCGCGGACCTCGACTGGGGCCCGGTTGTCGCGGGCTACATCGCCACGGCCCTGCTGGGCGCTGCCTACCTAAGCGCAGGGTTATCCATTTCAGCACTGACCGACAACCCCATCGTCAGCCTGATCGGCAGTGTCGCATTGTGCGGGATTCTCTATCTGGTGGGCAGCGGTACCATCACCGACTTCCTCGACAACCAGGCCGGCGAGATGCTGCGCCTGCTGGGAAGCGGCTCACGCTTCGAGAGCATCAGCCGCGGCGTGGTCGACGTTCGCGATCTCTTCTACTACGTCAGCGTGACGATCGGGTTCCTCGCCATCAACGTTTACCTGCTGGAGAAAGAACGCTGGGCCCGCGCGGTCAGCACCGCGCGGCACCGCAACTGGCGGGCGGCGACGGCCCTCCTGCTGGTCAACCTGGTGCTCGCCAATGTCTGGCTGCACCGGGCCGGCGGACTGCGCATCGACGTGACCGAAGGCCGGCTCTACTCCATTTCCGAGCCGACCCGGGAGTTTATCGATCACCTGGAGGAGCCGCTGTTGCTGCGGGGCTATTTCAGTGCCAAGACCCATCCGCTGCTGGCACCGCTGGTACCCCAGCTGCGCGACCTCATGAAAGAGTACGAGATCGCCGGCAGGGGCAGGATAAGGGTTGAATTCGTCGATCCCGCGGAGGAGCCGGAGCTCGAGAAAGAGGCAAACGAGCGGTACAACATCAACGCCAGTCCATTCCAGGTCGCCGACCGCTACCAGGCAGCCCTTGTCAATTCCTACTTCGACATCCTGGTCAGTTACGGGGGCGAGTACGAAACCCTCGGATTCGCCGATCTGATCGAGGTGCGCAGTGCCGGCACCGAAAATGCAGAGGTGATGCTGCGCAATCCGGAGTATGACATCACGCGCGCCATCAAGGACGTGCTGTACCGCTACCAGGTAGGCGGCAACCTGTTCGACACCATTGATCATCCCGTGGAATTTATCGGGTACGTCTCCGACGACGACCTGCTTCCCGATCCCGTGCTCAACTACAAGGACGCCATCGGCGATGAACTTGCCCGGGTCGTGCAGGATTCGGGCGGCAAGTTCAGCTTTCGTTTCATCGAACCGGAAGCGGGTGGCGGCGCCCTGGCACGCCATATTGCCGACGAGTGGGGCTTCAGTCCCATGGTTTCAGCGCTGGGGGATGGTCGCGAGTTCTTTTTCTACCTGACGCTTGCCGATGACCGCCAGGTAGTGCAGCTGCCTACGGAGAATTTTGATCCGGATGCTTTCCGCGCCATGCTGGATGCCGGGCTGAAGCGCTTCGCCAGCGGCTTTACCAAGACAGTGGCACTGGCTGTGCCCCCCGTGGACGAACAGATGGCCAGGTTCAACCTCGGGGCGCCGACCTTCGCCAACCTCGAGCAGGCAATCACCCGGAACTACAGTATTCGCATGGAGGACCTGGCCGACGGCAGCGTCGACCCGGAAGCCGACATTCTGGCGGTGGTGGCTCCCCACCAGCTGAGCGACCGAGCGATCTTTGCAATGGACCAGTTCCTGATGCGTGGCGGCACGGTGATACTGGCGACGTCACCCTTTACCGCTGAAATCAGCGGCGGTGCTTTGCGTATGCAGCCGTGGGAGAGCGGTCTCGATGCGTGGCTGTCCCACTTCGGAGTGCGGATAGGGCGCACTCTGGTACTGGACGAGCAGCATACGACCTTTCCCGCTCCCGTGTTGAGGCGCGCAGGCGACTTCGAGTTCCGGGATATGCAGATGGTCGACTACCCATACTTCATCGACCTGCGGGGGGATGGGCTGGCGCAGGAGCACCCGATCACCGCCGGGCTGCCCCAGCTGACGATGGCCTGGGCCTCGCCGCTTGAGGTTAAACGCAACGCCGAGCGGCGAGTCACCTCGCTGCTGCGCAGCTCCCCCCGCTCCTGGCTCAGCGACAACCTCGACGTAATGCCGAGCACCGGTGACGACCCCAACCAGCCCCCGCCGCCCGACCCTGCAGATAAGGACACCCACCGTGCAGATGAACATGCAGGCGAGGACACCCACCAGGCCCGGGAGTTGGGTGTCATCCTGCAAGGTCGCTTCTCATCCTTTTTCGCCGCCGGCCGCGACCCCGAGCCTGATAGAGGACACCCATCTGATAGCGCTACCAGCGATTCAGGACACCCACCTGGATCGCGACCCCGTCAGTCGGGAGAAAAGTCAGAGCTCACTGACACTGAATATGCAGCTGAGACTCGGGACTATGAACGAGAGCCATCAAGTAAGAGGCCGCCCGGGACCAATGGCATGATAGAACGCTCGCCTGAGTCGGCACGCATCGTGCTTTTTGCATCCAATGATTTTCTCGATGACCAGGTGCTCAACGCATCCGTCACCGCCAGCGGAACCCAGTACCTGGGACCTCTTGAGCTTTTCACGAATACTCTGGACTGGGCGCTAAATGACGATCAGCTTGTGCAGATCCGCTCCCGCGCTCACTTCAACCGCAGTCTGCCGCCAATGGATCGTCAGGCACAGGCCTTTATCGAGTACTTCAACTATGGTCTCTCGGTGCTCTGGCTGGTAGCCCTTGCACTCGTCCATTGGCTGCGGAAAATTCTGCGCAGAAAACGTTACATGGCGGATTTGAATTTATGAGCCGCGTAGTGAGCCTGCTATTGTTGCTTTCTTTGGTTCAGTGCGTCATCGTCATTGGTCTTTACTGGCCTGAATCACACGGGATAGCACAACCATCTGATTCGGTTACGCAACTCCTCGCTCCCTCCATTGCCGCTGGGGTCGATGAAATAGTCATCGGCGACGAGCATGACAGCGAGGTCAGGTTGTCGAAACGCGGCGAGCGCTGGCTACTGCCTGAATTGGGGAGTCTACCGGCGGATTCCGAAAGGATAGAGGAACTGCTTGCCACCCTCGGAGGTGAACAAACCGGGTGGCCCGTAGCGAGCACTGTCGCAGCGCGCCAGCGTTTTCAAGTGGCCAATTATCATTACCAGCGGCGGTTGACGCTAATGGCGAACGGAGAGGAACTGGGGGTTCTCTACCTGGGCACTTCCCCCGGATTTCGGAAGGTACATGCCCGCAGGGGCGGTCAGGACGCAATTTTCAGTATCAATCTCAGCGTGTTCGACATACCCGGCGAAAGTGAGCTCTGGCTTGATAGACGCCTACTACAGATCAGGACACCCACCCGCATTGTTGCGGATGGCTATAGCCTAACCCGCAAGGGAGATCACTGGGTCTCGGGCATAGGTCAGGAGCCAGATTCGCGAGAGCTTGAGGCACTGTTAGGTGCCCTGCGCAGTTTGCAGGTGGAGGGCGTCGCCAGCCCCGACATGCAGCGCGAACTTTCAGGGACCGAGGCCCGGCTGGTGCTTGAGATCCAGAGTCTCTCGGGTGAGTTTACTCTTGAGTTTTTCAGCGCGGAGGGCGAGCACTTTATCTACAGCAGCGAATATGCGCTATTTTTTCGCTTGAGCGACTATGACTACGAACGCTTTACAAGTATAGACGCACGCTTACTCGAGCAGTCCGCGGGCTGAGCAAACCATGCGCGAAAAACCTAATAAAATATACTAAGGCAGCAAACGAAAGAACTGGAGCCGACTCCATACACTCATTAAACAGCAAAGCCATACAAGGAAAAGCCCATGAAACTGATTGGTTACGGCATAGCACTCGTAGTGATTGTGTATGTTCTACTGAATCTCTCCAGGGAGGAGACACCGCAGGACGCCATACCCGAAGGCTATAAGCGTTCGATGGAAAAGGCGGAACAAGTCGAGCAAACACTGCAGGATGCCGCCCAAAAACAGCTCGAAGACCTGGATTCAAGAGAACCCTAGCGATAAAGGGGTGCAGCCCTCGAGTGATTTTTATCTCTCGATGGTTTTGGTTAAGGTCCCGGCAATCCTTGACCGTATATGACCTTGAGCCGGCGGGCGCCGGCCACCCACTTTCGCCCGGTGGACCGGCAATAGGACTGGAGTCGAACCAGGCCACCAATGGCCTGCAAGGACAGTGAATGCGTTTCAAGCGATAGCGCTGACCACTGCGGGACGGATAAGCCCATCTTGTGAAGCGTTTCTTCGTGCTGACGCCAGACAGACCGTGGGGTGTTACCCCGTGACAGATAAGCGGTGCTCTCCAAAAGCCCCAGGTACCCCTGAAAAGCCAGAGGAATTGTCGTTTCATTTTGGCGAAAACTGTCGTTTTCCTTGAAAGGAAGTAGAAATTTCTCGTTCTGCTGCCGCCGCTTTCTCCTATCGTATACCCTCAAATCTCGCAACCTTTCCTGTATCGAGGTGAAGTCGGAGTCAGAAAGGCTTCTCGCCATGCCCGCCCGGACAGGATTAAGGTCGACATACGCCATGCAGGACAGGACCGCCGCGTCATCAAGCAGCGCTCTGGACTTGAACCTGCCCTCCCAGAATCTGCCCGAGCATTCGTCTTCAGCATTTGCTCGTCGAGCAATATATTCGTTCAGGCATCGCATGAACCAGCTGATGTCATGGAGCCGGCGCCGCCATACGGTGGCGATTTCGCCAACTGTCTCCATTTCGGCTCCACTGAGCGACAACCCATCCAGATATCGTCTGATAAGGTGAGGCCCGCGAAAAAGACGTGTCCAACGCTTCAGGACCTCAACATCACGGAGTTCCAACACGAATTGTTTATCGACTCGCAGAACCAGGTGATAGTGGTTGCCCATAACAGCATAGGCACAGACGTCAATACCGAACACACGGGCCTGCCGGCGTATGCGATCGACCAGCCACTGCCGTCGATGGTTGAAGCTTCTGCCTGTATATCGGTCGTTGCCGCAGAGGAACGCACGCCGGACACAACGCGCTATACAGTGATAGTAAGGCGTATCCACAAGTGAAATTTGCGCGCTGCGGGGAGCGGTCATACCGAACCTGCGTCTGGTTTTCAGGCCAACGCTAATAGCCCCCACCTGATAATTCAACAGGCTGCTCTCATTTGATTATCTGCCAATACTTCCGACTGTGTGACACCGCGACGCGCCTGATTTGATTTCATCTGGGCTTGGTTGAAGAAAACCGGGCAGGCTTTTCCGCTCTTGCTGCGATGGTTGATGTTCCGAAGCAGGTTGTTTTTAAGTGGGTGTCCTGCAGCGCCCTTTCCATGAGCCGCTGCACCTGGCCTAAGCTGCGTTGGGAACGGTTCTGATTACTGCCGGCCGCTGTGTGTCCCAAACTAAATTATGGGTGTCCCCATTCAACTCCAGGGCCATTCCCGATCTGACTACTAGATCCCGAGCGTCGACTCAGGGCTCGATAAAGCTAAAGAGTGGGTGTCCTGGGGCGGCTGGGTCGGCAACCTGTGGATGTCCCTAATCGGCGCCCCTGATCGGCGTCTGTGTCGGGAATCCGTGGATGTCCCAGCTTAGCGTCGATCTGCGCTAACTTACTGCCTGAGCTTCTGCAGGATACTCGAGAAGTCCAGCTGGCCGTTGCCGGCAGACTGGTGCTCGGTATAGAGCTCCCGCGCCAGCTGGCCCATGGGATTGTCGAAGTGGCTCTGCTCAGCAATTTCCATCGCCAGGCCCAGATCCTTGACCATCAGGTCCACCATGAATCCCGGCTTGTAGTCCTTGCTGGCGGGCGCATTCTCCATAACGCCGGGGTAGGGATTGTAAACCTCGAGGGACCAGTTGCGGCCGGAGCTGGCCAGCATGATTTCCGATAGAACGCTGGGGTCAAGCCCATTGCGCACGCCCATTTCCAGTGCTTCGCAGGTTCCGATCATGTGAATCGCGAGCAACATGTTGTTGCACCCCTTGGCTACCTGACCGGCGCCCGGGGGGCCCGCATGAAAGATATTCTTGCCCATGTCTTTCAGCACGACGCCTGCCTTTTCGAAGGTCGCGGCGTCGCCGCCGCACATGAAGGCAAGGGTACCGGCGGCGGCCGCAGCAACGCCGCCTGAGACCGGGGCGTCCATGAAGCCGATACCGCGGCTGGCCGCGGCCTCACCCACCTGCCGGGCTGTGGCGGCATCGATCGTGCTGCAGTCGAGCACCGTCGTGCTTGGGTCGAGTTGCGCCAGCAGGCCGCCCTCCCCCAGGTAGGTGGCTGCAACATGTTTGCCCGCCGGAAGCATCGAGATGACGTAGTCGCAATCCCGCGCGGCTTCAGCAGCTGAGGGGGCGACGCCGGCACCGGCCTGCTGCAGCTTCTGACAGGCGGCTTCCACAAGATCGAAAACGGTCACTGAGTGTCCCGCTTTCAACAGATTGAGAGACATGGGTGTCCCCATATTGCCGAGCCCGATGAACGCCACGTTTGCCATAATCAACTCCGTTGTGAAAAAGCTTACAGGTCTGCCAGGGGATTCTGTTCCCAGGGCGCGGTGAAAAAGGAACCGAGCACCTCATCCGGGATCTCCCTGGACGAACGGAACTGCCAGGACGGCTGGCGGTCCTTGTCGATCAGCAGGGCACGCACGCCCTCGGCAAACTCAGGGTGCCGCACGATATTCGTGGCGAGCTGGATCTCTGCCTGAAACACTTCCCTGAGCGAGGCGTGTCGCGTTTCCCACAACTGACGCTCAATCCACAGGGCCGCCAGTTTCGAGCCGTGGGCGAGACTGTCGCGGGCGCGAGCCAACCACGGGTCCTCGGTCTGCTGCCCGGTAATGTTGTCGATCACCTCATGCACGTTGTCGCCATCACACAGGCGCGCGATGGTCCCCATGTGAGGTTCGACCTGGCCCGCCGGGCAACTTCCGATACTCTGGGCGGCAAATCCCCGCAACACGTGCATGACGAGACCGTGATTCTCCTCGTCGTGGTCACTCCACTTCTGCTGCTGCAGTGACGCCAGCACAGCCGCCTTGTGCTCGCTGACGATAAAGCGATCCGCAAGGCCCGTGTACAGCGCGTCAGCGGCGTTGATCGACGCCCCCGTCAGGGCGAGAAAGTGCCCCGACTTGCCGGGCATATGGTTCAGGAACCAACTGCCCCCGACGTCGGGGAACAGCGCTATCGTCACCTCGGGCATCGCGATCCGGGTGCTTTCGGTGACCACCCGGTGGGAGCAGCCGGCCATGACACCGAGCCCGCCCCCCATGACGATACCGTGTCCCCAGCAGATCAGCGGCTTGGGGTAGGTGTGGAGCGTATAGTTCATGCGGTATTCCCGCGTGAAAAAACTTTCCGCGTAGTCACAGGGGCCGCCGGGCGTCGCCACGGCCGAGCGGTAAAGGGCCTGTACGTCACCCCCTGCGCAGAAGGCCTTCTCGCCGCTGCCCTCGATGAAGACCGCGGCAATATCCGCATACTCACGCCACTGCAGCAGTTTTTCCTGCAGCAGGTCGACCATCTCCAGGGTAAGGGAGTTCAGCGTGGCCGGAACGTTGAGCGTTACCCGCCCGAGCATCCCGGCCTTTGCAGGCAACTCTTCGAACACTATCGGTGCATCGGCCATGGGTGTGCTCCTCAGCGGTTCTGCCACCGGGGTTTGCGCTTCTCGAGGAACGCATTGACGCCCTCACGCTGGTCCTCGGTGCTGAACAGGTCGACAAAGAGGCTGCGTTCGCCTTCGAGCCCGGCCGCGATCACCGTGTCCCGGCCGGTATGGATCAGGCGCTTGCAGAAGGAGACGGCAATGGGGCTCTGCTCGCCCGCCTGCTCAGCCAGGCCCAGGGCCTTTTCCAGGGCTTCGCCCCGGGGCACCACTTCTTCTACCAGCCCGATGCGCTCGGCGGTGGCGGCATCGACGCGCTCACCGCACAGGATGATCCGCTTCGCCCAGCCCTCGCCCACCAGCCAGGAGAGCCGCTGGGTACCCCCCGCGCAGGGCAGCAGGCCCACCTTTGCCTCGGGCAAGGCCAACTGGGCCTGCTCCTCGGCGATACGGATATCACAGGCCAGCGCCACCTCGAGACCGCCGCCCATGGCAAAACCGTTGATCGCGGCGATCGAAACACCGCGGAAGTCCGCCAGCGCCTCGAATGCCTCACCGAAGTAACGCGCCATAGTGCCCGCGTTTTCGGGGTCGCCATCCGCGAACAGCTTGAGGTCCGCGCCAGCAGAGAAAAACTTGTCGCCGGCACCTGTGATGACCAGTGCGTAGATATTTTTGTCGCCGTTCAATTTTTCCACCAGATCCCTGAGCGCGGGCAGGCTCTCCCTGTCCCAGGTATTGGCGCCCGGATTATCTATGGTCACCAGTGCGGTGTGGTCCCTGATTTCTACCCGCAGTTTTTCCGACGTGCTCAAGCTCATTGGATAACCTCCAGTGCCCCTTCCATTAACAGACGGCGGGCGATGATGACCCGCATGATTTCATTGGTGCCCTCCAGGATCTGGTGGACACGGGTATCGCGAACGTGACGCTCCAGCGGATACTCACGGATGTAACCGTAGCCCCCGTGCAGTTGCAGGGCATCGTTGCAGACATTGAAGCCGGCATCGGTGGCAAAGCGCTTGGCCATGGCGCAGTAGGTGCTGGCCTGGGGGTCCCTGTTGTCGAGCTTGCTGGCCGCCAGCCGCACCATCTGGCGCGCAGCCACCAGCTCGGTGAGCATATCCGCCAGCCTGAACTGGGTCGCCTGGAATTCGGCTATGGCCGTATCGAACTGCCTCCGCTCGGTGACGTAGGCAACGGTCTCCTCCAGCGCCTGCTGGGCCGTCCCGACGGAACAGGTGGCGATGTTGATGCGACCGCCGTCCAGGCCTTCCATGGCAATTGCAAAGCCCTGCCCCTCCTTCCCGAGGCGGCTGGTCACCGGCACCCGCACATCGTCAAAGGTGATGGCGCGGGTGGGCTGGGCGTTCCAGCCCATTTTCTCCTCCTTCTTGCCATAGGAGATCCCCTCGGCGTCCGCCGGAATGAGCAGCGCGGATATCCCCTTCGGTCCCGCGTCACCGGTGCGCAACATCACCACCAGCACGTCGGTCTCCCCGGCACCGGAAATAAAGACCTTGCTGCCATTCACCACGTAGTGGTCCCCGTCGCGCACCGCGCTGGTACGCAGCGAGGCGGCGTCAGAGCCGGCGCACGGCCTCGCTGCAGTACTTGCCGACCATACTGGTCGCCATATTGTGAATGGTCAGGAAGGCGGCGGTTGCCGTGCAGCCCCTGGCCAGCTCTTCCACGATCAGACTGGCATCCAGCCGGCTCATACCGAGACCCCCGGCGGACTCGGGCGTGTACATGCCCATGAAACCCAGCTCACCTGCCTGTGCCAGGGCATCCCTGGCGAAAACGGACTGCTCGTCCCAGTGCGCCGCGTTCGGTGCCAGCACCCCCTGGGAGAAAGCCCGGGCGCTGGCGACGTACGCCTTCTGGTCTTCGTTCAGTGAAAAATCCAAGCCGGTTTCTCCTCTGCCCGTTAAGTGCTGCGCCGCTCAGCGCAGGTTGATGCTCATATTGGGATGTTTGCCGCTGCTCTCGGTATGGGTCCACTTGGCGGTGATGGTCTTGGTCTCCGTGTAAAAGCGCACCGCCTGCTTGCCGTAGGCATGCAGGTCGCCGCGGAAGGAGCCGCGCCAACCGGTGAAGGAGAACATCGGCAGCGGCACGGGGATGGGAATATTGATCCCCACCTGGCCCACCAGGATCTCGTGCTGGTACTTGCGGGCAGCGCCTCCAGAGGCAGTGAAGATTGACGTACCGTTCCCGACCTGCAGGTTATTGACCAGGCCGATCGCCTCCTCCAGGGTATCCACGCTCATGCAGCACAGTACGGGGCCGAAAATCTCCTCGCGGTAGATGCTCATCTCCGGCGTCACGTCAGAAAACAGCGTGGGCCCCACCCAGTTGCCGTCGGGGTATCCCTCGACCCTGCACTCCGAGCCATCCAGCAGGCACGTGGCGCCCTCTTCCTTGCCCTTCTGGATCAGGCTGATTACGCGTTCGTGTGCCTTCTTCGAAATGATCGGGCCATAAGCTGCGCCACTGTCGTCCCATGCGCCGGGATGCACTTTAGCCATCATCTCTGCCAGCTCGCCGACCCACTCCCGCGACTCCCCGACGAATACGGCGACGGAGATGGCCATGCAGCGCTGCCCGGCGGCGCCGACCGAGGAGCCCACGAGGGCATTCAGGGCGGCGTTCTTGTCCGCATCGGGCATGACAACCATATGATTCTTGGCGCCCATCATGCACTGCACACGCTTGCCGGCGGCAGTGCCGGTCTGGTAGATATGTTCGCCGACCCGGGAGGAGCCGACAAACGAGACGCCCACGATATCCGGATGATTCAGAATCTGGTCCACCTGCTGCGGCCCGCCGTGCACCATGTTGAGCACCCCCTTGGGAGCACCCGCCTCGATGAACAGTTCAACCAGCCTGACCGGCGTCAGCGGGTCCTGCTCCGAAGGCTTGAGCACGAACGTGTTGCCGCAGGCAATAGCCAGCGGGTACATCCACAGGGGGATCATCGCGGGGAAATTGAAGGGGGTGATACCCGCACAGACGCCGATCGGCTGGGTATAGCTGTAGGTATCGATACCGCCGGCCACATTTTCGATGGTCTCGCCCATCATGTTCGAGGGGACGTTGGCCGCCTGCTCCACCACTTCGATACCGCGCCAGACATCTCCCTTGGCGTCCTCGAAAGTCTTGCCCGTGTCCTGGGCGAGCAGCTCACCCAGCTCGTCATGGTGCTCCTTCAACAACGCCTGGTAGCGCATCATCAGCCGCGCGCGCTCCGCAACGGGCACATCGCGCCAGGTCTGGAACGCCTCCCGGGCGCTCGCCACGGCCCTGTCCACCTCATCGCGGGTCGCAAACGGCACCTCGGCCAGCAGCTGCTGGTTGGCGGGGTTGGTGACCGGCAGCTTCTCGCTGCTGGCGCTCTGGACGAATTCGCCATTGATGAAAAGGGGCACCTGACGGGTCATGACATTCACCTGCTATGTAGTATTGGCAACAATCCACTACCCTAACACCGGGCGGCGCCCGTGCATATTGACGAAATTGCGAAGTTTATGGACTATATTGCGATGAAGACACACTCCCGCGCAGTCCCGCCGGGTCGTCCGGCGGGATGAGCAGTCCCTCCCAGTGGCCCCTGCCGCCACAGGGTGTCCGCTTTCTGACACCCGCCTTCATGGTGGAGACCCTCTATCGGCATCCCCTCACGCGGGACTGCTATCCCACCGCTATGGGCTACTACCCGCGCGCCCGCGGGCACCGCATGGAGCGTCTCCGGCATGATGATAACCTTGTGCTTTATTGCGTTGACGGCACGGGCATGCTGGAGGCGGGAGGGATACGCTACGCCATCTCCGGCGGCCACCTTATGCTGTTGCCGCAGGGCCTGACTCACCGCTATGCCGCCTCGGAACACGAGCCCTGGACACTGTACTGGGTGCATTGCCAGGGCGTCAGTACCCGGCTGTTCCTCCAATACCTGGGTTACCGGGACGGCCGCGCGGTGGTTGAAACCGGGGTCTCACCGCCACTGCTGGCCTCCTTCAGCAGCCTGCTGTCAGTACGCAGGACCGGGTACAGTACCAGCGCTTTCATCAACGCAGCCAACCACCTGCGCTACCTCTTCACCCAGTTCGTCATGGAGACCGGTCGACACCAGGGGGCGCACCCCGCTGCCCTCGACCTGGATGCCATCCAGACCTTCATGCAGGACAACATTCACCAGCAACTGAACCTCGACGACCTGGCCGCGGTGGCCCACCTCTCCAGGTTCCATTTCTCCAGCCGGTACAAGGCACTGACCGGCTACTCACCGATCAAACACTTTCTGCACATGAAAATCGAGTACGCCTGCCAGCTGCTGGACAGCTCCGACCTGTCGGTAAAAGCGATCGCCGCAGAGCTGGGGTACGGTGACCCTCTCTACTTCTCGCGGCTGTTCACCAAGACCATGGGCATGTCACCGCGGGCCTATCGAAGCTCGGTCAGGAAGTAGCCGCTACCGGGCGGGCGTCGTCGCCTGCCTCTACCTGCTCGCCGGAGAGGGTCAGGTGCTTCATCAGCATTGCCCGCATCCATTGGTGGGGGGCGCTGCGGGAGGTACGGGTGTGCCGCATCAGGCACATCTTGCCTCGATTGGTGCTGTGGGTGTTGCGGATCATGCGCTGCAGTTCCGCAGGCAGTTCCCGTCCCGTGATGCGCTCCCTGTACAAGCCACCGGCCTCAAAGCCGGCATTGGCCACCAGCAGGGAGTTGGTGCGGGTAAGCACTCCGACCGCTGCGGAGAACTGTGTCGTCTCGAGGGCGATGCTGCGGTGCACCCCGTACTGCCCCAGCACATCATCGACCATGCTGGTGTTCTCCCGGGTCAGGCCGGGGAGGTAGAGGCGAAGGTGAGGATAGGCGAGGAAGTCCTGCAGGGTGATCGACTCACTGTCACGCAGTGGGTGTCCCACGCCCATGTAGCAACGGGGCGCGATGGTGGCGATCGGCTCAGCCAGTATATCCCGGTCCGTATCCACCGCGACGAAGGCGGCAAAATCGGCCTCTCCCTTTTTCAGCTGCTCCTGGTGATCAGGCGCGACCTCCGCCGTGATCACCTGCACGTTCGGGGCGATCTCGTGCAGCTCCGCCATGAGCCCGGGCAGCAGGGCCTCGCACAGAATAGGCGGCAGCAGGAGCTTGAAACTGCCGGCAAAGGTCGCCGGCTCAAAGGTAGTGTCGCCCAGCACCCGCTCCACCGTTTCCAGCAGGGACGGCAGCTCCCTGCCGAGCTCCTCCGCCCGCGGCGTCGGCACGAGGCCGTGGGAGGTGCGGGTGAAAAGTTCGTCCTCGAACGCATCCCGCAGCTTCTGCAGGGTCTTGCTCAGGGCCGGCTGGGAAACGGACAGGCGCTCCGCGGCGCGGGTGACATTGCGCTCCTCCAGCAGGATCTGCAGGGCCACCAGCAGGTTGAGATCGGTGCGAATCAGTTTGCGGGAAATCATTGGGCCGCCTGAAATAACTTCCGGTTATGGTACAGATCCTAGCAAACTGGCGCAGACAAATCACGCGGGAACGGGCGGTAATTGCACATTCCCGGGTGGCATCAACGGCGGCTGCCCGGGCGCCCCGGGTCCGCCGGCTTTGTAGCCGACCCGACAGTTGCCTGCTACCATTGCTGCGGCCCGAGCCCCGGGTCCCGGTGACAGAGAGGAATACCATGCGCATCACGAGAACAGTGGCGGTCGTTCTGCTGGCCCTGGCACTGGCAGCCTGCAGCGGCATCGAAACCAACCCCGGCGACGTCGACGCATTTGCCGCCGCCGACTACCGCTATTACAAGTGGCGCAGCGAACCTCTGCAGAACACCGGCAGCTCCGCCGACCCCATCTACCTGATCGATCCCGTGCTGCGCCGGGAGGTCAATGCGGTCCTGCAGGAGAAGGGCTATCGCCTGGACGCAGCGCGCGCCGAATTCAGCGTGGACTATCTCTACGCCGCCGGCTTGCGCCTCGGGGAGACCAGCCAGGAGGCCACCAACCTGACCCCCTACCCGACGGCGCTGCCCAATCGGCAGGTCGACCAGGCCACCGTGGACAACGCCTACGCCCTCGGCGGGGTGAAGGAGACAAGCAACATCGCCCTGCAGTTCAACGACGAGGGGCGCAGGGAAGAGGTCTGGCACGTGGTCATTACCAAAATCGTGGAAAACGCCAACCGCATCGACCGCGACGCCCTCAACCGGGACCTGAAGAAAGCGGTCGCCCAGGCACTGCGGCCGCTGCCCCGGGTAAAGTGACGGAAGGCGCTCAGTCCCCGCCGTAGACTTCCGGATTGGCGCAGTGAGGCATGGGCTGCCCGCGGAGCGCCGCCAATGCATTGTCGGCGGCGATATCTGCCATGCGGGCACGGGTAAGGGTAGTCGCGCTGCCGATGTGCGGCGCCACCACCACGTTGGAGTGCGCCAGCAGCGGGTTTTCCAGCGGCACCGGCTCCTGCTCGAAGACGTCGATACCGGCAGCGTAGATCTGCCCGCTGGTGAGCGCTTCAGAAAGCGCCTGCTCGTCGACGATACCCCCGCGGGCCGTGTTCACCAGAACGGCGCCGGGCTTCATAATCGCAAGTTTGCCGGCATCCAGCAGGTTGCGAGTCGCATCGGCCAGCGCCACGTGTATGCTGACAAAATCACTGCGCAACAGCAGTTCATCCAGTGACACCATCTCCACGCCGGGCACCTCCCGCGGTGTGCGGTTCCAGGCCAGCACACGCATGTCGAAACCGGATGCGCGCCTCGCCACCGCCTGGCCGATCGCACCCAGGCCGATAATGCCGAGGGTGGCACCGCTGACGTCCTTGCCGGTGAAGAGATCGGGAGACCAGGCGTTTTCGGCGCTCCAGTTCCCCTGGTGCACAAACCGATCCGCTTCACCGAGGCGGCGGGCTGCTGCCAGGAGCAGCGCGAAGGCGGCGTCAGCGGTGGTGTCGACCAGCACGCCAGGGGTATTGCCGACTGGGATACCGCGTTCCGTCAGGACGGACAGATCCAGGTGATCCACCCCGACCGACATACTGGATACGAACTCCAGGTCGGGCAGGGCATCCAGCAGCGCCCGGTCTATCCGGTCCGTCAGCATGCACACCAGGCCCTGGCAGCCCGCCAGTTCCTCCCGCATGAGTCGCGCGGGCAACAGGCCGGGGCCCATCCAGACATTCATATCACAATGCCTGGCGAGCTCACGGATCCGCTCGCCCGGCAACTGGTGCGTTACCAGCACTCTCTTCGCCATTCCCAGGGATTCCTCTTTTACTGGATGCCGGAATGCGGCACCAGTCCTGTCATTTTCACCAGCCCGGCCTGCCACTCCCGCAACTGCCGCCCATTGTAGTGCACGTCGTGGGACAGATTGCCCCACACGGGCTGGGGCCAGCAGGGGTCATCCCTGTGCCGGCCTATGATATGCAGGTGCATCTGCGGCACGACATTGCCCAGCCCGGCGAAATTGACCTTGTCGAAGCCCAGCACCCGCTTGATGAACGCCGATACCGCGGCGCAGTCATCGAGTACCGCGTGGCGGTGTTCCTCGGGGAGATCCAGAAAGTCGCTCAGGCGGGTATCCGGGACCAGGATAAACCAGGGGACGGCGGCATTCCGGTGCAGGAGGGCATCCGTCGCCGGGAGCTTGCCGAGGTAATGACAATCCTCGAGCAACTGGGGATGAATATGGTCAGACACCATTGGTGTGCTCCTTCCGGCTCATGGGTCAACTGTAGACACGGTGCGCCCTGTTTGGCAACAGCAATCGAGCGCCCGGCAGCAGGAGGGGCCGTTGCCTTCCCTGAGCGCCCGGGGGCAGTATTTCCTGCCGGGAACCGCCTATAATAGCGGCAGTCCAACCGACGACAGCGTCGGACTACTGGCCGTCCAGGGCGCAAAATACACCGGAACCAAATTATGAATGAAGAATTAGAGCCGCTGCACGGCGACCTTGCCGAACGCGTGGTGGTCGATACCCGCGCCATGGCCTGGACGCCCAGTCCCGGCGGACACGTCTCGCGCAAGCGTGTGCACCGGGTCGGTCCCGCTGAATCCGGCCAGGTGACCTCGGTGGTGCGCTATGATCCTGGCGCGACCTTTCCCGCCCACGATCACCCCGACGGTGAGGAGATTTTAGTGCTCGAGGGCGTGTTCTCGGATGAGCACGGGGACTGGCCCGCCGGTACCTACCTGCTGAATCCGGAAGGCTTCAGGCACACCCCGTTTTCCCGCCAGGGTTGCACGCTTTTCGTCAAGCTGCGCCAGTTCCCGGGCCTCGACAGGCAGCATGTAGCCATCCAGACAGGGGAGCTGCAGTGGCGCCCGTCGGTTCGCAAGAACGCTTCCTGGAAAAAACTTTACGCGCAGGAGCCCTATACCGACTTCATGCGCCTGGAGGCCTGGGACTGTCCCGAAGAGCTGGGCCAGGTCAACTTTCCGCGCGGCGCCGAGCTGTTCGTGCTCAAGGGCAGCTTCGCGGACAGACTCGGCAGCTACGGACAGTACACCTGGCTGCGCATCCCGGTGGGGGGCAGCATCAAACCCACCAGCAGCGACTACTGCGAGCTCTACATCAAGGAGGGAGGATTCACCTACCTCCTGCAGGGCTGAGCCGGCCTCCGGTCCCGACAATGGCATGATTCCCAAGCTCCGGGGACAGCGTCACGACCCGGCAGGTATTGCCAGAAACCCTCACTGGCGCGCTGCAGTGATGCGAAGAAACCGGCTAGATCGTGCCGCCACCGTCCACCACGATACACTCGCCGGTGGTGTAGCTGGAGGCATCGGAGACCAGGTAGAGCACCGCGCCGGCCATTTCCCGCGGCTCCGCGTGCCGCCCCATGGGTATGGTTTCGATGACGTGCCGGTAGATGTCCTCGTTGGTGAACAGGGCGCCGGCAAATTTTGTCTTGGTCAGGCCCGGCAGAAGCGCATTACAGCGGATACCGAAGGGCGCGCACTCCCTGGCAAACGCCTTGGTCATATTGACCACGGCGGCCTTGGTGATCGAGTAGATGCCCTGCATGGGCGCCGGGTGCAACGCATTCACCGAAGCCGTGTTGACGATGGTGCCACCGCCGTTATCACGCATCAGTTTCCCCGCCTCGACCGACATGAAGAAGTATCCCCGCACGTTGACGTCGACGGTTTTGGTAAAGGCTCCCAGGTCGGTATCCAGGATGTGGCCGAAATAGGGGTTGGTGGCCGCGTTGTTCACACAGATGTCCAGTTTGCCGTAGGAGGCGTGGATGTGGGCGAAGATACTCGCGATGTCATCCATGTTGCCGACGTTGCAGGCATACGGTTCCGCGCTTCCGCCGGAGTCGCGTATCTCCTCGGCGACAGAGGTGCAATCGTCGATTTTTCGACTGGAGACGATAACGTGGGCGCCCTGCTGGGCCAGCAGCTTTGCGATCTCCTCGCCAATACCGCGGCTTGCGCCGCTGACCAATGCAATCTTTCCGCCCAGGTTGAAAAGCTCTGTTGCCATCGGGTATCTCCTTTCATTGCCGCTTCTGTTCATGCCCCGCTCGGGCCAGCCAGGCCGCTACTGTATGACATGGCGGGCGCAACCGCCATCGCTTTGCAAGACGGGGGGTGCGATCGCTACTTTATGCCACCCCGGGCTGATCGGCGGCAGGGGGTTCCTCCCGCCCCGCGCGCAGCGCCCACGTCAGGTAGACCAGTACGATGGCCACGCAGCCCAGCCAGGCCGCCGAATAGCCGAACCGGGCAAGGTTGGCACCTGCGAGCAGCGGGCCGACAACCCGTCCCCAGGAAGCGGCCGAAGCTGTCGTGCCAAGCATGCGGCCACGAAATGCCTGCGGCGTCCGGTGGGAAGTGATGGCATTCAGCAGAGGCATGCACAGCGTCGCGCCCGACATGGCGATTATCACAGACGCCACCATCCAGGGCACGCCACTGGCAAACACCGCCAGAATCAGACCCAGCAGCAGGCATCCGATCGCCGCGCGGAGGAAACGCCACTCCCCCAGCCACGTCGTGACGGGCCCCAGTATGATGCCCTGCAACACGACCATGATGGCACCCTGAAAACCGAAAACGATACCGACTTCCCGCGCGCCCCAGCCCAGTTCATCGCCCACCCACAGCGGAAAGATGTAGGTGATGGAACTGACGCACGCGGTGTGGAGTACGTATTGCGCGGTGAGGAGGCGGTTGCCGCTGCGCTTCAGCATGGCCCAGGTCGATACCCGTTGACCGCTGCGATGCTGAGCCTGGTTCGCGGCGCGGCGCTCTGCGGTGACGGACTCCGGCAGGAAAATGGCGGCGACGGTGATCGCCAGTAACGACATGAAGCCGGCGAAGATGCAGGGTATTTTGAAGCTGCCGCTATCACCGGACAGCAGTCCCCCGACAACGGGCCCGAGGACGATGCCGAGGCCGAATGCGGTGCCGATTAGCCCCATCCCGCGGGCGCGATCTTTCGGCCTGGTGATATCCGCCATCATGGCGGAGGCCACGCCGAGGTTACCGGCCATGACACCCGCAAATCCGCGGGCGGCATACACCATCCAAAGCTGCGAAGCGAAGCCCAGCAATACATAGGAGACGGCACCGCCCGCGAGGCAGATCATGATCACCCGTTTGCGGCCGATCCGATCGGACAGCCGTCCCCAGAAAGGGCCGAAGATACCGGCGCAGGCCGCGTAGCTGACAATGATGAAGGCGATGTCCATCTTGTCCGCGCCCAGCTGCGGCGACAGGAAAGGAAGGATGGGAATGACGATACCGAACCCGATCAGGTCCAGCAGTACCACACCGAACAGAATCGGCACCGGCGCTAAGCCCGCCGCTGCCGGGTCGAGTGGGGTCGGCCAGGCTTCACATTAATCGCCCGTCCAGCGCCGCACCTGCTTTATCTCCAGGTCAAACAGATCCAGCACCCGTCCCACGCTCTGGGTCACGATATCATCGAGGGACTCCGGGCGGGTGTAGAAAGCCGGTACCGGCGGCGCGATGACGGCGCCCATTTCAGACACCCTGGTCATGCTGTGCAGGTGACCCAGGTGCAGCGGCGTCTCGCGCACCATCAGCACCAGCCGACGGCGTTCCTTCAGCACCACGTCGGCGGCGCGGGTCAACAGGGAGGAGGTCACGCCGGTGGCGATCTCGGACAGGGTGCGGATGGAGCAGGGCGCCACCAGCATGCCCGCCGTCCGGAAGGAGCCGCTGGCGATTGATGCGCCGATATTCTTGATCGCGTGCACTTCGGCCGCAAGGTTCCTGACCTCCTCCGACGACATCTCCAGTTCGTAGTGCAGGGTCAGTTCCGCTGACTTGCTCATGACCAGGTGCGTCTCCACCTGACATTCCCGCAGCAGCTGGAGCGCGCGCACGCCGTAAATGATGCCCGAGGCCCCGCTGATCCCCACGATGATGCGCTTGTTCATTATCCGGTCCCCGCGGCGCCCTGTTTCATTATGCGATACACGGCACTGTAGCAGTCCGGCAGGGATAATTCACTTGAGGCCGCGCAGGAGCGCGGCCCCGGCGCTTCAAAAAGTGAAGCGGATCCCGGCCTCCAGGGACTCACCGGCCTCGGGGGCATAGTTGCGCAGAAACGAGGTGCTGAGCCTTATCTCCTGGTCGCCGATATTCTTCCACTTGAGAAACGCCACCAGTTCACGACTGTCTCGCAATCGCCAGCGGTAATCGACACCGGCGTCCCAGCGCGTATACCCGCTGGTTTCCGTCTCGAAGTCGCCGGGATCATCCTGGTCCGCTGCATCCAGCGCGCTCACCCAGGCCCCCAGGGCGTCGCCCGACCAGCTGAGGCGGGCACCCAACCGACGCGGCGGCAGGCGCGGCACGTCACCATTGTCGTCGAACTCGCCGGAGATCATGTCACCGAACAGGCCGAACCAGAGATCCCCCGTATCGCCCGCCAGGAGGCGGAATTCGCTTTCGAACTCGAGGCCGTAAAAACCCGCGTCATCCTGACCGTACAGGTAAACAGGTGTGTCGCCCACCTCACTGCCGCTGTTGAACAGGAAGATGTAATCGTTGAAGCGATTATAGAAGAGCGCCAGATCGGCCCGGGAGCCGCTGCCCGTCCAGCTGAGAGTGAAATCCGTGTTCAGCGATACCTCCTCGTCCAGATCGGGATCGCCAATCTCTATCGCTGCCGTCGCCGCATGAGGGACCAGCTGCTCCAGGCCTGTCGCATCCACATTGGAGAACAACTCCTCGGTTGACGGCGCCCGTGCGGCACGAGACAGGGAAAAGCCCGCCTGCCAGGAGGGGCTGATGCTCCAGAGGACTGAACCCGACAGGCTGAAACTGGTGAAATCCTCGCTATCGGCGGCCTGCGCGTCGGGGTCACGCTCGACCCGGTCGGTCCGCAGGCCAAGCTCATAGGTCCAGTCGCCGCGATGGAAATCCTCCACCAGAAACAGTCCAACTTCACTGCTGTCAGTTCTGGGGACATAGGCCTCCTCGCCCAGGGCGGCGAACTCATCCTCGCGCCACTGCAAACCCACCACGCCGTGGACGCCGCCTAACAGCGGGGTGTGCACGAGTTCGACGCGGGTCTCCCAGGTCTGGCGATTGAAGCGGGTGCCGGTCTCGGCTCCCTCGAGTTCGACGTGTTCGTAGTCGGTGTAGGTCAGGAAGCCCCGCAGCACCTCGATGTTCTCACCCGGCTCGTGCAGATGCAGGTTGGCGTCATAGCGGGTCTGCTCCAGATCGATGCGCACGAATTCCTCTTCTTCCTCATGCTCGTGCTGCTCATGCTCATCCCCCTCGTGTTCCTCCTCATGGTGCCCGTGGGCCCCGGGCGGGATGCCGTATTCGGTCTCGAGATGACTGACCGCGAGGCCGACAAAACCGCGCTCGCCGAAGTGGTAACTGCCCCCCGCCGTGATCGTATCGGTGTCGCTGTCGGTGTTGGCGATATAACCGTCAGTGTTTTCCGGCTCTTCGTCAGCATGACCGCCATCCTCGTCTTCCCCATGGCCGCCCTGCAGTGCCTCCTGTTTCTCCAGGGCAACCTCGTCAATAGCTCTGCCAGGTATCTGCAGGTCGTCCGTTTCACGGGTGCTGCCGCTCAGGTAAAACGTGAGCGCGCGGCCACCCCCTTCCAGCCGGAACACGCCACTGTCCATCCCCGTCGCCTCATCGTAGCGATACTCGATACCGCCGGTCAGTCCCTCGATCGGGGCCCGGGGAATGCGATCATCCACCACATTGACCACACCGCCGATCGCGCCACCGCCGTACAGCAGCGTGGCTGGTCCTCGCAGCACCTCTATGCTGTCGGCCAGCAATGGCTCCACTGCCACGCCATGATCGGGACTCAGGCTCGATACGTCGGCACTGAGAGTGCCATTCTGCAAGGTGAGGGCACGGGGTCCCTGCTGCCCCCGGATCACCGGACGTCCCACACCCGGCCCGAAAGAGGCGCTGGCGATCCCTGGCCTGCTTCCCAGGGTTTCGCCGATGGTCGCGGCGGCCTGCCGCTGCAGCGCCTCTCCGCTGAGCACCGTAACCGGCAGGGCCGTCTCCGCAGTCTTTTTGTGAATCGGTACTGACACAAGCACGTGTTCCATGGGCAGCTGTTCCGCAGCCGCCCCCGCAGCGCCCACGGCGGCTGCGCAAAGCATAAGGCGTTTCATGCTCAACTCCTGAAAGTGGGGATAAAGCGTTATCGCTGGTCAGGAGTCAGCGGGGGGGCCTCGCGCATCGAAGGGGAATTTCTCTGCGGTAAGAGCAGGTGTGACGGAAGCCGGGGCAGGCCGCCCGGGGCGTGCCTCGAAGGGCAGGAGTGGACCACCGAGGTTGACCGCAGCGGCGCCCGGACCACTTTTGCACAGGACACACTGGGCGACTGCGTCGTCAGGGGCATGACTGTGGCTCGCCTCCTGCACCTGCAGGCCCAGCACAAACAGCAGAGCCACTGCCGCAAGCACGCGAGGGGCCCTTCGACACGGGTCATTCAGTGGGAAGCAGAAAGCCATAGGCCTGATATCAAAGTCCAACCGGGCACCAATATAGTGGGCTCACGGGTGCAAGGCAACACGCCCGGCCCATCTGATCCGGCCACCGGCGGTGGCCATGGGCCGAAGCGGCACGGGCACGGCGGTGTTATTGCGCCCTGAAGGTCGCGACCACCTTCGCGCCGGCCAGAAGCGAAAGCGTCTCCCCGTCCAGCCGGAAGGCGTCTATCGTATCCAGCATCGACAGGTAGCTCTGCTCCAGCTCCATACCCTCGGGGCAGGCCTTTCTGGTTGCCGCCATCGGCCCCAGCTGCAACGGGCTGCCGTGCTGGGAGCTCCCCTCCCGTAGGTAGGTGCCCGTATAGCGGTTGCAGCCCGAGAAACCTGCCGCGCGCATCCCTTCGGCGAGAAATTCGATATCCACCGGATTGCCGCCGGCACCGGGACCCGCCGGCTCACCACCGAGGGTCTGGAGCAGCCACCGTGTTCCCTCCAGCAGGGGCTGGCCGGCGTCGACCCGCTCGGGCACGCGCTGCACCATGATTTCAACAGGTGAGCCGGCAAAGGCGTCGATATATTCGGTGGAGGTAAACAGCAGACGATCACCGGAGCTGATGGTGGCACGCAGGCCGTAGCGCCCGCGCGGTTCAATCCGGCCCCGGTCGTACTCCAGGGTAAACGGGTAGGGGGGCGCGCCGTCCGGCGTCAGTGTCACGCTGGCCACCACGGTGGCGGGCGCGTCGGCTCTGGATACATCCTCCAACTGCACCTTCACTTGCGTTCCGGGGCGCAGCATCATCCGCTCCCGATAAAAAACATTGCCTTCAAGTCCTGCCATGCCGCCCTCCTCCTGGTCCGCGGCAGCCCCGGGCTGGCCGCTGTGATCGTTGCCGCAGGCGACGAGGCCCGCCGCCATCAAGACTATCGCCATAAGCCCCGCCGGGCCCCTTAATCGCTTCATCTGCTGCTCTCCAGAATTTCTGCAACGGCACCTCCGGGGTGCTCGCCACTACCCGCTGATCAGCGGCCCAGCTGCTCGAGCATGGCCCGCATGCGCTCATGCAGGAGGTTGACCGCTTTCAATGGCCGCACCATCACTTTGAACTCACTGATTCTACCCGATGCGTCAAAAGTCATGATATCCACGCCGTTGACCACGATCCCGTCCATATCACACTCAAACTCGAGCACCGCGTGCTCCGAAGTGACGACCTCTTTCACATAATGAAAACTCTCGTTGAAAACGTGCATGGCCCCCGTGAGATAGAGTTTGGTCAGCTCCCTGCCAGCCTGCGGCGTGTGAACCACCGGGGAGAAAAAGACGCAATCCTCAGCCAGGATCTCGTCGAGCCGGCCGGGGTTGCGCTGCTCGAGTATCTCGTGCCAGAGCGTGAGTGTTTCCATCCGTTTCGTACTCCCTTGTAGATTGCACGGTGCAGGCAGTTACCCCGATGCGGCAGGACCCGAAGCTTACCCCAGGACCAGGGAGCCGTCGATGGCGCCGTGCGGGGAGCGGCGGCCGGAGCGACGCTGCGCCCTGCCCGCAAAGGCGGCTGTGCGCGACCTGACCCGATCAGTCGGGAAAAGATTTCGCTGCAGCTGACAGCGCTCCACGCCCACTCTGGTCACAGATCCGTCTCCTGGCGGAACTCCCGTTCGATCTGCTGTTGCAACTCGTAGCGGGCTATACCCCGTTTTTCCCTCGTGTCATGCATTCTCTGCTGGTACCGCTGCCTGCGGTAATGGGCCACCAGGCGGGGAAAGCGCTCCGCTTCGGTCTCCCCGGCGATCAGTTCCTCGATGAATGCGATGTCGATGCCCACCCGGTAGGCGATGCGGCTGGGACGGATCTTGTTCGCGTGGAACTCGGCGACGATATGCATCTGCTCCTCGCGGGAGTAGTGGCATTCCCGGGAGTAACCATAGGGCGGGGAGGGCGTACGGGTGTCCTTGCCGGATGCGTCTCGACTCATAATCTTTTTTTAGCAGCTCCCCCGACGCTTGCCAAGCGCGGCCCCCGGGAATGGGGGGACAGGCGCACGAAACGGAAATTGACGCCGATCAAGCATTGGCCAGAACGCAATTGCCTTCAGGGGGATATGTCCTATGATCCATGCTATGGCGGTGGTTGGAAGGTTGAGCCCGCGAGGGCCCCGGCACGGGGGAAGGTTCGCTCATGGAAATGTGGTTCGATCACACCGGTATCGATACCCGCGGCATTCATCGCAAGCGCCCGGCCGCGGGAGCCGGCGAAGAGGAATCGCCCATCAACCTGACCCCTATGCTCGACGTGGTGATGATCATGCTGATCTTCTTTATCGTGGCCGGCTCCTTCGTGCGGGAGGTAGCCATCGACGTGGACCGGAAGCAGACCAGCAACGCCACCTCCAGCGAACCGTCGGACAACATCACCATTCAGATCAGCGCCAACGATGAAATCTGGATCAAGGGGCGGCGCGTCGATCCCCGAGCCGTGCGCGCCAATATCAGCCGCCTGCGCGCCGAAACTCCCAAGGCCTCGGTAATCATCAAGGCCCACAACAAGTCCACCGTCGACATACTGGCGAAGGTGGTAGACGGCTCCCGCGAGGCCGGAATCTACAATGTGGCGCTCAGTACGGGCGAATAGCCTCAGAAAATACGCCCGCCCACCGAGAAGCTTGTGTTCACATGGGGACCTCTTCCGCCATAGTGCCCGCCGTGGCCGCTGGAAATCCCTATACTGCCGTAGACGTGCGGATCGGAGCAGCCACTGAGGCCTGACGCCATGGCGACGACCAGGCAGAGGCCCGCGATTTTTGCCAGTACTCTCACCGTCCTTCCTCCTGTTGAGCGATGTCCTGCCGCAGCGGCCAGGTCTGCAGCGCAATGCCTGCACCCGACGGTCCCGCGATCATTGCCACCATCCCGCCCGCGGGGCGTGGTGTAGCGGGAACCAGCACGGTGCCGCCCAGGGCCTCCACTTTTGACAGTATGTCATCCAGTTCCTGCTGGTCCGCGACTCTCAAATAGCTTATCCACGACGTCGGCAGGTCATCCCCCGGCTTGGTCCGGATGCCGGCGCGGGGCCGGCCCGCGGATTCCAGCACCAGGTATTGCACGGCGCTGTCACCTTCAGGCAGTGATCGCTCTTCACCGCTGAAGGGAAAGACCGAACTGTAGAAGTCGCGGGCCTTGTCGACGTTGCCAACCCACAACTCATTCCACAGGAATTCACCGCTCTGGGGTGAGTCACCCGCATCCGCCGGGTCGCCGCCGGCGGTCTCCAGCAGTGCCAGAACCGCGCCCTGGGAGTCGGTCACTACCGCAATTCGTCCGCGCTCACCCAGCGATGTGGGGGGCGTGAGAACCGTTCCCCCGGAGGACCGGACGGCGGCAGCGGCCTTCTCCACGTCTGCCACTGAAAAAACTGCGACCCACTGGGAGATATCAGCGGTCGCGGGCAGGCGATTCTGGTCCACCATCCCCCCTATCGCCTGTCCACGGTGATAAATCACTTCATAATTGATGTTGCCTCCCGCAAGAGCCCTGAACTCCCAGCCGAAAAGCCCGCCGTAAAAGGCGCGGGTCTGCTCCGGTGTATCGGAGAGAAGGTCGTGCCAGATGACCTTGCCCGGCAGGCGGGCGCCATCGGACGTCTGCGCCACCGGCGGGATGCTGAATCGGGTGGCCGTACAGGCCATGGACACCGCCGCCACCAGGCCGGCGATGGCAATCAGGCGTATTTTCTTCACTCGCTGTGCTCCAGTCATAAGCCCAGAGCTAGCATAGCGCATTCGGGCTCGAATCCCACCCACAGAAATGCCATGCCACCCGGGGGCAGACCACCCTCGCTGCCATTCGATGAGCATCAGGGGGCCGGCTCGATCAGGAGGGTCGGGATGTCGAGGCAGCTGCTCCTGACAGACGCGACCCGGGTGCCGGGCTTGCGGCCGTCCCGAACCGCCGAGACCGCGACCCCGCGTTGCATCATCCGGGCCGCGGTGCGCTCGATATCCGCGCACTGGAAAGCGATCCCCCAGAAGCGATCCCGGCCGGTCGTATCCGGCCCCCTGTCGATCACTTCCAGTGTGAGTTTGCCCACCCTGAAAAACAGCATGCGCCCTCCCCACTCAGGTACGGTCTGATCCAGCGCGAGGCGGATTCCCAGAGACGTGGCAAACAGGTCGATACAGGCTTCGGCATCGGCGGTGTGCAGTACCAGGTGATCCACGCGCAGGGTACGGCACTGCGCCTCAGGCCGTTCCAGCCGGAAGTGGCGCGAGGCCTCCCCGTCCGACAGGGAGAGGCCGGGCAGGCGGTCATCAAGCCGGGGGGCGAAGCCTGCGGGAGCGCTGAATACGATGCCGGCGATAGCCGGCTGCGCCACATCGCGCTGCTGCAGTTCCAGGACGGTATTGGGAAGCGCCAGCCAGGCTGTGGGACCGGAAGGCGGCTCACGGGGCGGCAGCGGCGCCACGCCGAAGAGTTTCTCATACTGGGCGGCGGCGGCAGCGAGATCCGGTACCGCCATGACAATCCGATCAAATGCGCTGACCAAAGGCCGACACCTCCTGCAAACTGTCGCGCCATGATAAAAGCTTTTGGCTTATTTGCCGATGGGACATACACTTAAGCTGCAGATCTCACCGCCCTCCTGCCACGCCGGCCGGGCCTGTACCCGGCCCCGCGTGCAGCCACCGAAAAAGGGTTTCTCTTGGCCAGTGCAGCTCCTCACCGCCCCCTCGTCATCGCCCACCGGGGTGCCAGCGGTTACCTGCCGGAACACACGCTGGCTGCCAAGGTGCTGGCACACGCGATGGGAGCGGACTTCATAGAGCAGGACGTGGTGATGAGTCGCGACGGCGTGCCCGTCGTAATGCACGATATCTACCTGGAGAGCACCACCGATGTCGCACAGCGCTTTCCGGACCGGGCCCGTGCCGACGGGCGCTTCTACGCGACTGATTTCGAGCTGGCCGAAATCCGCGAGCTGCGGGTGCACGAGCGCAGCACCCGCGACGCCAGTGGACGGGAGGTGCCGGTCTATCCCGACCGCTATCCCCTGCAGCCCGGCCTGTTCGGGGTCCCGACCCTGGCAGAGGAGATCCGTCTCATCAGCGGGCTGGACAGAAGCCGCGGCCGTTCAACGGGTCTGTATATCGAGCTGAAGGCGCCGCTCAGGCACGGCGCAGAGGGACTGGATATCGCCGCCGCCATTCTCAGGGTGCTGGAGGAAGAGGGCTATGCGGACCGGACTGAACAGGTGTTTTTGCAGTGCTTCGATGACCGCACGCTGCGCCGCCTGCGCCATGAGCTGAAGACGCCCCTGCCGCTTATCCAGCTGATCGCTGAAAACGACTGGGGGGAGGACAGCGCGGTCGATTACGATCACCTGCAAACCGCGTGCGGCCTGGCAGAAATCGCCACCTATGCGGACGGCATCGGCCCCTGGTTGGAACAGATCTACCTGGGACGAACCGGCAGCGGCGTGATCCGCACGAGCGAGCTGGTGGCGCTGGCAAAGGAACAGGGCCTCCTGGTTCATCCCTACACCTTTCGACAGGACGCGCTGCCGGAGGGCATGGGCAGCTTTGACGACCTGCTCGACCTTTTCCTGGTGAAGCTGGGTGTCGACGGCCTCTTCACCGATTTCCCCGACCTTGTCGCACAGTACCTGGCGAGCAGGTTTCCGCAATAGCGGGCCTGGCAATCACCGACGGTCCCGCGGGAGAGTGCACACGGGCTATCCCGGTATCGGTATAATGCCAGCGGGTGACCGGCGCATGCACGGCGGGCCCCGGGCTTTCCCCGGGCCGTCGCAACAGCCGCTTCCCCAGGAATGGATTGCAACGGCAGGCAGCTTCCCGAACCGGCTTGGAAAGAGAACGACGTGACACCCAGAGTGAACAGGCGGACCAAAATCGTCGCCACCATCGGCCCGGCCAGCGAGTCGGAGGATATGATCGCCAGGCTGATCGGTGCGGGGGTCGATGTGTTTCGCCTCAACTTCAGCCACGGCACCGCCGAGCAGCACGCGCGCGTCGCCCGCAGAATACGCAAGCAGGCGACCATCGCAGGGAAATATGTGGGCATTCTTGCGGACCTGCAGGGACCCAAGATCCGGATCTCGACCTTCCGCCAGGGCTCGGTGGAGCTGGCCGCCGGCGATCGCTTCAGACTGGACCTGGAGCTGGGCGAAGGGGAGGGCGATATCCGGGGAGTCGGGCTCGATTACCCTGAGCTTTGCTCCAGCGTGGGGCGTGGGGATACGCTGCTGCTCGACGATGGTCGCATCCGGCTGCGAGTGGATGACGTCGAGCCCGCGGCGGTGGAGTGCTCGGTGCTGGTGGGCGGCAAGCTCGGGTCCCGCAAGGGGATCAATCGACTCGGGGGCGGGCTTGCGGCACCCGCCCTGACGACCAAGGATATCGCCGACATCGACAGCCTGGCGGAGGTCTTGCCCGATTTTGTCGCGGTTTCCTTCGTATCCCGGGCCGAGGACATCTTCCAGACCCGGGACCTGCTCGCCGAACACGACCTGCAGCCCGGGATTATCGCCAAGATCGAGCGGGCCGAGGTGGTCGCCGACGAGGCTACCCTGGACGGGATAGTGGAGGCCTCCTTCGGGGTCATGGTCGCCCGCGGGGACCTCGGGGTCGAGGTGGGTGACGCCCAGTTGATCGGGATCCAGAAAGCGCTGATCTCGAAGGCCCGGAAAATGGACCGGGTCGTGATTACCGCCACCCAGATGATGGAATCGATGATCAGCAACTCCATGCCGACCCGCGCGGAGGTCTTCGACGTCGCCAACGCCGTTCTGGACGGCACCGATGCCGTGATGCTCTCCGCGGAGACCGCCGTCGGACAATACCCGCTGGAGGTCGTCAGGGCCATGGCGGACGCCGCCCTGGGTGCCGAGCGCCAGCCCGTGGCCAGAACTTCCCGCTATCGCCTTGACCGGGCCTTTGTCAGTGCCCAGGAGACCATCGCGATGTCGGCCATCTACGCGGCAAACCACTACAGCCGGGTGCGGGGCATCGCCTGCCTGACGGAGTCCGGGACCACGCCGCTGCTCATGTCACGCCTGAGTTCCGGTCTGCCCATTTTCGCCCTTAGCAGCCAGGGCAAGACGCTACGCAGACTCTGCCTGTGCCGCGGCGTCATCCCCCTCTATTTCGACGCCACGGCCTTCGATCCCGACAGCGTGGAGTCGATAGCGATCGAGTTTCTGCTGGACGGCGCCTACCTGCAGAAGCAGGATGCCATTCTGTTGACGCGCGGGGCGATCATGGGCCGGGCCGGCTCCACCAATATCATGAAAATCCTGCCGGCAGCCCAGGCGAATGGTTGACAGGTATGACGGTGGGACCCGGATGGTGGCTGACGTGGGCGGCACCCACACGCGTATCGCACTGTTTGACGGAAGCGACGGGGCTTTGCGGGCTGAGCGCCACTACCGCAACCGGGACTACAACCGGTTCGAGGACGTCATCGTCGCGTGGCTGAATGCCCTGCCGGAAGCGGCCCCGGCCGCGGGTTGCATTGCGGTGGCCGCCCCCCACACGGGGGACCGGGTGGCGATGGTCAATATGGACTGGTCCTTCTCCTGCCGGGGTATCGCTGCGAGCTTCGGCTTCACCCGTTTCCGGCGCATCAACGACTTCGAGGCCAATGCTTTCGCACTGCCATACCTGGGTGCGGAAGACGCTGCGACGCTGCATGAAGCACGCGGCAATGGCGGCAAGCTGGCAACTGTGGGTCCCGGCACCGGGCTCGGCGGCGCGACGCTGGAGGAAGTGGCGGGTAGCCACCATGCCTGCGCCTGTGAGCCGGGTCATATGGGTCTCTCCGCCAGCAGCCCAGAGGAGCTGGAACTTTTCAGCCTGCTGCTGCCGCGACACGGCGACCTCTATGCCGAGTTGCTGCTCTCGGGCCCGGGGCTGCAGCGTCTGTACCTCGCCCTCGCGGAGATTCGCGATGACCGGGTGGACGCGCTGCCGGCGCCCGCCATATCCGCTCGAGCCGTGGCCGGCGAAGACCCGCTCTGTGAGCGGGCCCTGCACACCTTCTGCGCCCTGCTGGGATCCACCTGTGGCGACTTTCTCCTGGCCAACGGCGCTTATGGCGGCCTCTACCTCGCCGGCGGCATCCTGCCGCAGATCATCCCTTTCCTCAGGGGGAGCGCCTTCCACCAGCGTCTGGTGGCGAAAGGCGCGATGCGCGACCAGTTGGACGCGGTTCCGGTAGCCGTGATCACCCGGCCGGCTCCCGCACTGCTGGGCGCCGCTCACGCGCCTCTGGGGTGAAGCGCACCCGCGCACAAAAGCCGGCCCCGGCCTTATCCGGACCGGCGCTGAACACTGCCCCGTGCCGGGCGGCGATACGCTGCACGATAGAGAGGCCGAGTCCGGCGCCCAGCCCCTCGCTGCCGGGCACGCGATAGAAACGCTCCCCGATGCGGCGAAATTCCGCTGCCGACAGCGGGGTGCAGTCGTTGCAGATCGCCAGCCGCGCCGGCGGGCCACCATCCAGGGCGATGTGCACGGTGGATCCATCCCGGGCGTATCTGAATGCATTCACCAGCAGGTTGCGGAGCAGGATGGCCAGCAACTCCTCGCTGCCGGAAATGACCACCTCGTCGCCCTCCTCCAGTCGGACCTGCAGCTGGCGCTCGGTCGCAAGGTGTGCCAGCTCGGTGAGCACCTCCAACAGCAGCGCCCGCAGCGGGACCGGATCCAGCGCGTGGGGCGAGTCAGGGTCCACGCGCGCAAGGGTCAGCAGCTGTTCGACCGTGTGGCTGGCGCGGTCCACGCGCCGGGCGATGCGCGCCAGCATCGCCGCGCCGGGTTCATCCCGCAGCTGGCGCTGGCAGAGCTGGACCTCGGTCTTGATCGCCGCCAGCGGTGTCATCAGCTCGTGCGCGGCGTTGGCCGTGAAGCGCTGCTCACCTTCGAGTGCCAGGGCAAGCCGCTCCAGCAGCGCGTTGAGCGATGCCACCACCCCCTGCAATTCGGCGGGCACTCCCGCCGTCGCCACCGGGTCCAGCTGACCGGGCCGGCGGCGGGCTATCTGCCCGGCCAGCGCCTGCAGGGGCGACAGGCCGCGGGACACCCCGAAGTAGAGCAGCCCCAGGGTGAGGGGCAGGACGAACAGCAGGGGCAGGAGCGCCCGCCCCAGGATGCCCAGCAGCGACCAGCGGGCGGCATCCAGCTCGATGCCCACCAGCACCCACAACCCGGTCGGCTCGTCAAACCGTGTCAGGACCCGCCAGGGCCGCTGACCTGCCCCCACGCTGCGGAAATAAAGGCCCTCCTCGGTCGGCGCCTCGAAACGCGGCGAGCCCTCCAGCGATGCGAGCAACCGGTTGTCGAGGAATACATTGAGCGCGGGGGCAAGCCCCTCCAAACCCGGTCCGTGGATCACCATCGGCCCGCTCCCGGCCTGTTCGAAGGCCTGGTCGAACCAGGGTTCGATGACCGGCACACCCTCGTCTACCTGCCGGGCGAACACCTGGGTCACATAGCTCACGAGGTCGGCGTACTGCTGCAGCTGCCGGTCCACCTGATCGAGCATCACGCGGCTAGCGAAGACGAAGGTGAGCACAGCCGATGCCACCCAGGCAGACAGGGTCAGGCCCAGCAGAATCCAGACCAGTCTTCGCTTCAGGGATGCCGTCATCGGGGTATGCAGTACCCGATTCCGCGCATCGTCTGGATGGTGTCACTGCCAAACCGCTTGCGCAATCGGGAAATATAGACCTCGACGGTGTTGGAGCCCACTTCCTCGCCCCAGCTGTAAATTCCCTCCTCGAGTCGGGCGCGCGACACGAAACGGCCGGCGTTGCGCAGCAGGATTTCCAGAATGGCGATCTCGCGCGCAGTGAGGATGAGGGGCTCGCCGTTGAAGGAGACGACCCTCTCCACCGGATCCAGCTCGATGCCCGCGGCCTGCAGCAGCGGCGTCCGGTGTTCTCCCTTGCGACGCAACAGGGAACGCACCCGGGCAAACAGCTCGTCGATCTCGAAAGGTTTGGTGAGGTAGTCGTCGGCGCCGGAATCCAGCCCGTCGACCTTGTCCGCCAGTGTGGCACGGGCAGTGAGTACCAGCACCGGCAGGGTGTGCCGGTCCGCGCGCAGCTGTCGCAGAACCTGCATCCCGGGAACGCCAGGCAGACCCAGGTCCAGGACCAGCAGATCATAGGGCGTGGCGCTCAGGGCGCTGCGGACCGGCTCGCCGCTGCGCAGCCAGTCCACCGCGTATTGCTCCAGCCTGAGCGCCGCCTCCAGGGATTCGCCCAGCTGGATATCATCCTCCACCAGCAGAATTCTCAAATGCCCGCCCCCCGCGCTAGACACTTCCTCTCCAGGAAAGGCCCGGCCAGGAAAGGCCCGGCCAGGAAGGGCCCGGCCAGGAAGGGCCCGGCAAGGCAGGAACCGGCCTGCCCACGGGGGCTCAGGCGGGACCTAACAGGGGGCAAATCCGGCCGCATTATTCCCAAAATACATAGTGACATGTATACAGCAAAATCGCGTTTATGGTGTAAACTCCTGTGTACTGGGCTTTTCCAGTGGTATTTATGAGAGCGGTCGAAGTTCCCCCAAAGTTCCTCGCTACCTCCACCATAAATAATTTTCAATCCAGAGGCGCCTGGACATGGTGCCGCAAGCAATACAGGTAACAAGTATGTCTACAACTACCGGCACCGTTAAATGGTTTAACGAGAGCAAGGGATTCGGCTTCATAGAACGCGAGGACGGTCCCGACGTCTTCGTTCATTTCAGCGCGATCAAGGGCGATGGTTTCCGCACTCTCGCCGACGGGCAGAAAGTGCAGTTCGAAGTCACCAACGGCCAGAAAGGTCCACAGGCGGAGAACGTCGTCGCCATCTGAGCTGAGATCCAGCGACCAGAAACGATGCACAAAAAAGGAGCTCTACTGAGCTCCTTTTTTTGTGCAACAGACAGGGCCTGTCACCCCTCCTTCAGCTTCTCCTGACGCTCCAGTTCAGAGTCCAGGTATTGCAGCCACTGTTCGGCGTATTTGGCTGAGCGCTCGTCGCGACCGGCGGCCTTGAATGCCTCGCGCGCCTTGTCGTATTGCTGGGTGTTGAAGTAGGCCATACCCAGCACCAGCCGTGCTGTGTCGGGACGGCGCACCCCGCCCCGGGCCAGACCCTTGTTGATGGCGGTGATGGCTTTCTTGTAATCGTCGCCATCGAGATAGATGTTGCCCAGGCGGGCGTACAGCTCGCCGTCACCGGACTTGGCCGCCGCCTGCTCCATGGCGGGAATGGCCTTGTCCACTTCCCGCGCCTGGCGCCAGGCGCTGCCCGCGATTTCCCAGTTTTTCGAGGTGCCTTCGATCGAGCCGTCCTTCAGGCCCTTGTCCATTACCTTGGCCGCCTTATAGGGTACCTCACCGTTCAGGTAGAGATACGCCATGGTGACCTGCTCGGTTCCGGAATCGAGCACACCCTGGACATAAGCGGTCTCCATCGCCGCCAGCTGCCGGGCCTCTTTCTTCTGTTCACCGTACATGTGGGAAGCCTGAACCCAGTACTGTTTCTTGGGATAGTACTTCAGCAGCTCCTCGAGCACCTGCACCGTCTTGTTGATGTTACCCTTCTCGAAATAGAGGAACCGGGCCAGGTTGTACCACTGCTCCTTGGGCAGCTTGCCGTCCGCCTTGTACATGTTGATGGCTTTTTCGACATTGAGCAGCGCCTTGTCGTAATCCTTGGTCTGGTAATAGCCCTGGGCGAGCAGGACATAGGCGTTCGGGTTGGGGCTGTCGGTCATCCTGAACCACGCGAGCAGGGAATCGATCCCCTTCTGCCACTGCTCCTGCACGAAGTAGAGCTGCGCGATGGTGTATCGGGTATTGATCTCCATCGCCAGCGGGATATCGGGCTGCGCCACGACCTGCTCGTAAGATCGCAACGCCTTCGCGTAATCCTCGTTGGAATAATGTATGAACGCGTAGAGGTTATAGACGTTCGCCAGCTCGTAGCTGTTGAGCTCGTTCTTACCCCCCGCCTGGATCATGCCATCGAGAATTTTCGCCGCGCCGCGAAAATCCTTGGCTTCGGCCGCGGCCTGGGCCTCTGACAGTTTTTCATAGACTTTATTGCGCAATGCGGGGGTACGGCGGGTCTCCCGGGGCTTGGACTGCTGCTCCTGCGCCGCTGCAGCGGACAGCGGCTGCAGACCTAAGTCAGTCTGCAGCTGGGAGACCGCCACCTGGGCGACAATCACTGGCAGCGCCAGCAGTGCGGCCCGACGCCAGGCTCTGGGCTTGATCACGTTCATAACAGTGCAACCGCTCTACTGTTCCAACTCATAAGTGAATTTGTTCTGGACCCCAGCCACCTCGATGGCCTGGCCGTCCACGACACGGGGCTTGTACTTGAACTTCTCCGCGGCCTTCAATGACGCGCTTTCGAAGACGCCCTCGGGCTGACAGTCCACTGCCTTCGGGTCGCGGATGGCGCCGGAGGCGGTCACGGTGTACTCGACGATACAGTACCCGGTGATGCCCCGGGTCTGCGCCCGTCGCGGGTAGATCGGCGCCACCTTGACGATGGGCAGATACTCGCCGTCGCTGGTGGCCATGCCGGAAGAGCTGATCTCGACGTCCACTTCGGCGCGCGGGGCGGTGTTCACCACCTCCACGTCCATGTCCATATCGACGTCCGGCGTGTCCAGATCCGGCGGGGGCTCCTCGGGATCTTCCACCTTGTCGGGTTTGGTCTCCTTCACATTGGTGTCGATCTCGCGTTCCGGCATGTGAATATCGGCCAGCTTCCGCTGCTTCGTATCGTCGATTTTCGGGTCAGCCGTTGCGATCAGGTACTGCATGATGAAGAACAGTCCCCCGGCCACCGGAATGGCAAGCAGGGCGCCGAATATCAACCTGACAAGATTACGACTCATAACGCGCTACTTTTCTTCCGTTGCCAGGGAGACGTCGTAGACACCCGCTTCGCGGGCGGCGTCGAGGACCGCGGCTACAGTTTCGGTATTGGACTTGTTGTCGGCCTGGATGACCACTGCTCCCTTGGGGTTCTCCGCGTGCAACCTTTCAATGTTCGCTCGCACGGCGCGCACGTCGATACGGCGCTTGTCCATCCAGATCTCGTTATTGGCGTTGACCGCCACCAGGATATTGACGTTCTCCTTGGGCTGGGATGTCGATGCCTCGGGGCGATTCACCTCGATACCCGCCTCCTTGATAAACGAGGCGGTTACAATGAAGAAGATCAACATGATGAACACGACGTCCAGCATGGGCGTCAGGTCTATCTGGGCGCCTTCCTCTTCAGCAGCTGCTGATTGGTTACTCCTGCGCATTACGTTTGCTCTCTCAGTGATCGGTCGTCAGGTTGTCTTCCAGGAACACACTTTCGCGCTGGGCGATCCTGGTCACGTAAGTATTGGCGAACACGCCCGACAGCGCCGCGACCATACCGGCCATCGTCGGGATAGTGGCGCGGGAGACGCCCCCCGCCATCGATTTGGCATCACCGCCACCGGTTACCGCCATGATATTGAACACCTCGATCATCCCGGTCACGGTTCCCAGCAGGCCGAGCAGCGGGCAGAGGGCGACCATGGTCTTGATCACCGGCAGATACTGATTGATCTGCATTCTCGCCTCGGAGATGAGCTTCTCCCGGATCTGCATTGCGTTCCAGGACCTGCGCTCACTGCGCCCCTCCCAGGTCGCAATGGCCTTCGCCGCATCTTTTCTCCAGCCGCTCTTGAAATACCAGATCCTCTCGAAGATCAGCATCCACATGAAGAACAGCAGCATCGCGATCAGCCAGAGGACGTTGCCCCCCATGTCCATGAAGCGCGAGACGGCCTCATAAGCACTGTCTAGCCAGTACATATCACTTCCTCAGGTTGGCTTCGGTGTGCTCCGCGATAATACCGGTCGTCTGCTCGTTCAGTACGTGAAGGATACGCTGTGCGCGGCCGTTGACGATGGTGTGCAACAGTACCGTGGGGATCGCAACCAGCAGACCCAGCACCGTTGTTACCAGTGCACCGGAGATACCGCCGGCCATCGCTTTCGGGTCACCGGCACCAAAAATCGTGATGGCCTGGAAAGTGATAATCATACCGGTAACCGTCCCCAGCAGTCCCATCAGTGGCGCGATCGCGGCGATGATCTTCAGTAGAGTCAGACCGCTCTCCAGCTTGGGAGTTTCCTTGAGCACCCCTTCAGACAACTTGAGCTCCAGCGTCTCGGTGTCCATGGAGGGGTTGTCCTCATGGATCTTAAGCACGCGACCAAGGGGGTTGTTTTCCATGGCCTTATCGGTCTTGAGCTGCTTGCTCACCCTGGCTCCGACACCGGTGAGGACGATGAGGCGCCAAATGGCCAGCAGGAAAGCGAATACGCCCAGCGCCGTGATGGCGTAGCCGATATAGCCGCCCTGGTGCCAGCGCTCTTCGATATTGGGGCTGTTGATGAGCGCCGCCAGGTAGGATCCGCCGCTGGGGCCGGTCGGGTCAACACCGAATTTCTGCAGGCCCTCGGTGGAATTCGCCAGGGCTTTGGCCCAGCCGATATAGGGGCCTGAAGGCTGCCGTGCCAGCTCTTCCAGGGTACCCTTGGACGGCACGTACTGGAGATATTTGCCCTCGTCGGACACGATGTTGAACAGGCCCACACGAACGACCTTGCTCTGAACCTTGTCACCGTTCGGCTTGGCCAGTTCCGCATCGAAGGATACCACCTTGCCGGACTCCACCATCTCGCGGTTGAGCTCATACCATACCCGCTCGATCTCCTCGATGCTGGGCAGCTTGTCGCTGCCACTCATCTTGGCGATCAACTGGTTCAGAAACTCCTCGCGACCGGGATACTGGGCGCTGGTCAGGGAGAGCTCGAGGTTGCTGGCCAGATCGCCCGCAGTCGACGTCAGGTGACCGAACAGCTCTGCGAGGGTACCGAGTTTCTCCTTGAGCTGGGCCTGCTTGGCGCTCACCAGCAGCTCATTTTCCTCGAACTTGTCCTCTAGCTGCGCGCTGAGCTCTTCCTGCCGGGCCCGCTCCGCCTCGGCCTTCGCCAGCTCGGCGGCCTGGTTGGCCTTGTCCTGGGCGAAGCGCTGCTCGCGCGCGCGATTCTCCCTGGCCTCCTGCACCTGGCCGCGTTTGACGAACTCCAGCAGCTGGTCGAGGCTCTGGGCTTCCTGCGCCGGGGCATGGCCCGCCGCGAAGGTCAGGGTACCCGCCAGGGCAATTGCGGCGGCCTTTCCAAATTTGATGCTCATTATTGTGCCTCCGGTGCAGCAACGGGCAGGTTCATCAGGTCGATCGAGGCCTCCTTGCGGGCGATCCGCAGGCCTTTCATAATGGCGTTGCGGTACTCACCGCGCTCCAGCGGCACCCAGCTGCGACTGGCCTGGTCCCAGGCACCGGAGATTTCAGTGTCAGTGGTCTGGTAGAGCAGCGCGATACGACCGACCCGCAGGAAATTGACGTCACGCTCGGTACCGTCGATCTCCACCGATCCCTTGTAAGCATCGATCTTGCGGCCATATTCATTCTCGATCTTGTAGGCCTCAAGCACCTGGCGGAATTTTTCCGCGACGGAGACATCGGAGCGATCCAGGTTGGCGCGCAGGAACGCGATGCGCTGCTGCCGTTCCTCCATGTGGAAGGGTACGTCCAGCTCGACAAACTTCTCCAGGCCGTCGATCATACGGATGATCAGCGGCGTCATCTGGCGGGAGATGATCGTCACCTGGTCGATCGAGTCATCGATCTCCCCGATACGCACCATCTGGTTGTCGATCTGACGCTGCAGGCGGGCGTTGTAGACCTCAAGCCCATCGATCTGCTTCATGACCGTCTTGTAGTCGCTGAGCAGGTCGCGGGTTTCATCCGCCAGCTTATCCACCTTCGCCTGCGACCTGCGGGCTGCGACATTCTTGGCTTCACCCACCTTGAGGACAGCGTCCAGTGTGGCGGCATGCACGGTGGCCAGGCTTCCCGCAAGGGTGCCTCCGGCCACCAGCACAGCGATCAGTGCGTTTTTCAATCGATGCATAGTCATGGGAATCGCGTTTCCTATATCCAACAAGAAGAATCAGAGTTACTGAACCAAGGCTCCAGGTTATATATGTATATAGTGGAAATTTTCGAGTCGGCAACCGAGGTTGCCAATTTATACTGAAGCACCTCGTCATTTCAATCAAAGGGCCCGCCGAGCCCTACCGTATGTTTCGGTCCCGCGCTTTCTGGGTTTTTTCGTAACAATGCGCCATGTTATACCGCCAAAGGTAACAGTCGTTGTTCATGAAGCCCCGCTGCCGGCCCTGCGCTCATACAGTACAAAGCTGTAGTCGTGTGAATTCTCTCCCGAGCCGCGATGCCGCTCACGACGGGTTTCGCGCCAATCCTGCCAGTCGATCGGCGGCAGGAACGCGTCGCCTTCGACGGCGGCATGCACCAGAGTGAGGTACAGGCGGTCCGCCCTCGGAATGGCCTCGGCGTAGATCTGTGCTCCGCCAATCACCAGCAGCTCATCGGCACCCTCAGCCAGCGCGATGTCCCGGGCCAGCTGCAGGGCCTCGTCGAGGGAGGCGACGACCCTGACACCCTCTACCCGAAACTGCGGATTTCGACTGATGACGATATTGTCGCGACCCGGCAGCGGCCTGCCTATCGATTCAAAGGTCCGGCGCCCCATAATCAGGGGCTTGCCCATGGTCACCCGCTTGAAATAGCGCAGGTCTTCCGGAAGGCGCCAGGGCAGCGCATTGTCCCTGCCGATGACACCGTTTTCAGCGGCGGCCACAATGACCGAGAGACAGACCACCCCCGCCCCCCTAAACAGCCACGGGGGCTGCGATGTGTGGGTGCGGGTCATAGCCGACCAGCTCAAAGTCCTCAAACCGATACCCGTAGATGGAGTCCGGTTTGCGCAGAATGTTGAGTCTCGGGAGCGGCCGCGGCTCGCGCTGCAACTGCGCGCGAACCTGCTCCAGGTGATTGCTGTAGATGTGGGAGTCCCCGGTGCAGATAATGATTTCGCCGGGCTCAAGGCCGCATTGCTGGCCCAGCATGTGTGTCAGCAGGGCGAGGCTGGCCGTGTTGTAGGGCAGCCCGAGGAAGGAGTCGCTGGAACGGATGAAAAGCTGGGCGGAAAGTTTGCTTTCGGCGACGTAGAACTGGTAGAGCAGGTGGCACGGCGGTAGCGCCATGCGCCCCGCACGGACATTGTCCTGGGGGCTGACCCGCTCGTCCGGCAGATACTCGACATTCCAGCCGTGAAACAGGATGCGCCGGCTGTCCGGGTTGTTGCGCAGGCAATCCACCACGTAATCGATCTGGTTGATACTGCCCCCGTCGCGGGTGGGCCAGGCCGTCCACTGGGCGCCATAAATCGGCCCCAGCTCACCGTCTTCCGTTGCCCACTCGTCCCAGATGGAGACGCCGTTCTCCTTGAGCCAACGGGTATTGGTAGCGCCGCTGAGAAACCAGATCAACTCATTGGCGATACTCCTGAAGTGCAGTTTCTTGGTGGTGAGCAGGGGAAAGCCCCCGGCCAGGTCATGCCGGTACTGCCGGCCGAACACGGAAAGTGTGCCGGTGCCAGTGCGGTCACCCTTGCGGGTGCCGTTATCGAGGATGTCCTGCAGCAGATCGAGGTATTGCTTCATCGGTGTCTCTTGTGGCCGGCCACGGCGCTTTGTCCGGGGCGGTAGGCGATGGCAAGCAGGTAGATGCCGAGCAGAATCATCGGCACACAGAGCAGCTGGCCCCGCGTCACCCATCCCAGCGCCTCGAAACCGATATGCTGGTCGGGCTCCCGGAAAAACTCTGCGAAAAAACGCAGGCAACCATACCCGAGGGAGAATACGCCGGCAACCGCCCAGGTCGGCCGTGGGCGTGAGGAAAACCAGTAGACGATGACGAACAGCAGCAGCCCCTCGAGGGCAAACTGGTACAGCTGGGAGGGGTGTCTGGCCAGCTGCAGGGGATCGCGGGGAAAAACCATCGCCCAGGGTACGTCCGTCGGCCGCCCCCAGAGCTCCTGCCCGATAAAGTTGCCGAGGCGCCCCAGCGCGAGGCCGAGGGGCACCAGCGGAGCGATGAAATCGAGGAGCGCCCCGAAGGCGATGGCGTGGCGTCGGGCAAACAGGTACATGGCGGCGAGGACCCCCAGGAAGCCACCGTGGAAGGACATGCCGCCCTGCCAAACGCGCAGGAGCCAGGCCGGATCATCCGCAAGCTTGTCCCAGCCATAGAACAGCGCGTAGCCGAGCCTGCCCCCCAGCACGATACCCAGCGCGGCATAGAAAATCAGGTCGTCGACCTGCTCGCGCCCCACGGGGGAGTCGGGCCGCCGGCTGCGCCTGACTGCCAGCCACCAGGCGAACGCGAGCCCCCCGAGATAGGCGAGGCCGTACCAGTGGACCTTCAGTGGGCCGAGGGAAAATGCGACGGGATCTATCTGTGGGTAGGGCAGCATACAGGGCCGATTGGGGAAGCGCGCCGCGCGGGCGCCACGCAAAAGCGCTATTATCAGTCACACTGATGTGATTAACAATTTTTTCACCGACTGCTAGATGCAACGGGTATGTGCCTGCTGATAATTGCCCACCAGTCTGATCCCCGCTACCCGCTGGTGGTTGCCGCCAATCGCGACGAGTTTCATGCGCGGCCCACGGCGGCGTCGGCGTTCTGGCCCGAGCACCCCGGTCTCCTGGCCGGCAGGGACCTGGAGCAGGGGGGTACCTGGATGGGCATCACCCGAACGGGTCGCTTCGCGGCCATTACCAATTACCGGGACCCCTCGCGCACGGCACCCGCCCCACGCTCCCGGGGGGAACTGCCGCTCCAGTTCCTCACCGGTGACGCGTCTCCGGCAGCCTTTCTGCGGGACGTCGCCGGGCGGGCAGACGGATACGCCGGCTTCAACCTCCTGCTGGGCGACCCGCAAGGGCTCTGGTACTTCAGCAACAGCCGAACGGCCGGCGACAGCCCGCAGCGCCTGCAACCTGGAATCTACGGGCTCAGCAATGCCCAGCTTGACACCCCCTGGCCCAAGGTGATCCTGGGCAAGCAAAGACTGCAGACACTGCTCGAATCAGGCAGCCTGGACCACAACGAACTGGCGGCTGTCGTGGGTGACAAGCGCCTCGCCGACCCTGAGGAACTCAGGGAGCACGGCATGGGCAATGGCATGGATCACCTTCTCTCGGCCCAGTTCATCATCACGGGCACCTATGGGACCCGCGCCAGTACGACCCTGTGGATCACTGAGGACGGTCAGGCCAGCTGGCGGGAATTGAGCTTCGACGCCGGGGGATGCGTCGGCGGGGTGCAGGAAAAGCGTTTTTCGATCGAGGCGGCCTAATCCACGGGGTTGTGGATGAACTTCTCCATGCCGTGTTCGGTGAGGAAGCGCTCCATGCGGCGCTGCACGCTGGCGGCATCCTCCATGCCCATCACCTCCTGCAACAGGGAACGGGCCTCGCCAAGGTCGATGTTGCGCAGGGCTTTCTTGACCTTGGGCAGGCTGGTGGCGTTCATCGACAGCATGTCGTAGCCCATTGCCAGCAACAACACCGCTCCCTCCGGGTCCCCCGCCAGTTCACCGCAGATCCCGATGGGTTTGCCCTCGGAGCGCGCCGCCTCGGCCACGGCGGCCAGCGCCTGCAGTACCGCGGGATGGAGGGAGTGATAGAGATCCGCGACCCGCGTATTGTTGCGGTCGACCGCGAGCAGGTACTGGGTGAGGTCGTTACTCCCAACGGACAGGAAGTCGACCCGCCGGGCCAGCGCCCGGGCCTGGTAAACCGCCGCCGGCACTTCCACCATCACCCCGACCGGCGGCAGCTCGCCCTGCACCCCCTCCTGCAGCAGTTCCCGGTGGCTGCGGCGAATCAGGTCCAGCGCCTCATCCAGCTCGGAGACACTGCAGATCATCGGCAGCATGATGCGCAGGTTGGCAAGGCCGTCGTTCGCTTTCAGCATGGCCCGGATCTGGGCGAGGAATATCTCCGGATGGTCGAGAGTGACCCGGATACCGCGCCAGCCCAGGAACGGATTGTCCTCCTCGATGGGGAAATAGGGGAGCGCCTTGTCCCCGCCGATATCCAGCGTCCGCATGGTGACCGGCTTGGGGAAAAATGCCTCCAGCTGGTTGCGGTAGATCTGGCGCTGCTCCTCCTCACTCGGGAAACGCTCTCGCATCAGGAAGGGAATCTCCGTGCGGTAAAGCCCCACCCCCTCCGCGCCATGCTCCAGGGAGCGCCCGACGTCCTCGATCAGGCCGGTATTGACCCACAGTGGCATGCGCTGCCCATCCAGGGTGACACAGGGCTCGTCGCGCAGGGATTCCAGGTCCCGGGAGAGGGCCTGATCCTCGTCCAGCACCTGCTGGAACCGCTGTTTCACCTCCGGCGGCGGATTGAGATGAACGGTGCCGTTGTAGCCGTCGATGATGAGCTTCCTGTCCTGCAACCGCGTAAAGGGCAGGTCGACGGCCCCCATCACGGTGGGGACGCCCATGGCGCGGGCGAGGATGGCGACATGGGAGTTGCCCGAGCCGCGCACGGAGATGAGGCCCGCCAGGCATTGCCTGGGAATCTCACCCAGCGACGATGCGGTCAGCTCCTCACCCACGAGGATCGTCTGGTCCGGATAGGTGCGCTCCTCCTTGTCGGCCGCCTGCAGGTAAGCAAGCACTCGCGTACCCAGATCCTTGATATCTACGGCCCGCTCTTTCAGGTAACTGTGCTCGATTCGCTCAAAATGCCGGATGTGCTCGATCATCACCTGACTCAGCGCGCCCTGGGCCCACTGGCCCGCCTTGATCAGCGCCGCCACCTCGGCGCCGATGGCGGAGTCGTCGAGAATACCGAGATAGACATCGAACAGGGCATGGTCCTCCGGGCTCAGCTCCCCGCCCAGGTTGTCGGCCACCGACTGGATATCCGCGCGAACGCAATCCAGCGCCTCTTTGAACGCGCGCAGTTCGGCCCGCCGGTTGCGGGCCTCGCGGCGCGGCACCGTATACAGGTCGGCGATGGGGGAGACCACCACCGCAGTTCCGATGGCTATCCCGGGGGCGCCGGGCACGCCGCTGAATTTCGCCGGTGCCCCGCCGCCGGGTAGGGTCTCCTCCGCCACCGCGCCGGTCACCTGGGCGTGGGCAATGACCCCGGCGAGCTGCGCCGACATGGTGACCAGGAAGGCCTCCTCGCTCTCGTCGAACCGCCGCTGCTGGGCCTGCTGCACCACCAGCACGCCCAGCACATCGCGCTGGTGAATGATCGGCACGCCCAGGAAAGAGTGGAAGCACTCCTCCCCGATATCCGGGAGAAACTGGAACCTCGGATGCTGTTCCGCATTTTCCAGGTTGACCGGCTCTTCGCGCTCGGCGACCAGCCCCACCAGCCCCTCTCCCGGAGCGAGGCTCGCCAGCCCTACCTGATCCGGGTTGAGCCCCTCGGTCGCGCAGAACACGAAGCGACCCGTCAGCGGGTCGCGCATGTAGACGGTACACACCTCGGTACCCATGGCGTCGCGCACCCGGCGCACGATGATCTGCAGGGCGTCGACCAGACTCTCGGCCGCATTGACCTCCTGGACGATCTTGCGCAGGATTTCCAGCACGGGCGGGCTACCGGGCGCCCAGGTTTTCGGTGTGTCGTACCAGGGGCAGCGCCAGCTCCTTCATCGCCTTGCGGTAGACCTCCCGCTTGAAGGCGATGACCTGGTTGAGGGGATACCAGTAGCTGACCCACTGCCAGTGGTCGAACTCGGGCTTGTCATTGAGGTCGAAGCGCACCGCCTCGTCATCCGCCAGCATGCGCAGCAGGAACCACTTCTGTTTCTGCCCGATACACACGGGATTCTGGCCGGTGCGCACGAAGCGCCGCGGCAGCCGGTATCGCAGCCAGCCGCGCGTCGTCCCGAGCACCTCCACCGCCTCGGGGGACAACCCGACCTCCTCGCGCAATTCGCGGAAAAGCGCCTGCTCGGCCGATTCGCCGCGATTGATACCGCCCTGGGGGAATTGCCATGCATCGCGGCCCCCCACCCGGCGCGCCCACAGCACCTGCCCCCGGTCATTAGCCAGGACAATGCCCACGTTCGGCCGAAAGCCGTCTGAATCGATCACGTCATGAAACCAGAATGTGCCATAGCCGGTTATTGTTCCACAATTTGCAGTTCCTGAGAAATTTACTCTGCTGAAATCACAGGCTATTCTGGCGGCCCTTTGCAGGAGGCTCCGGACCGTGACCCTGGCCATATTTGACCTCGATAACACGCTTCTCGGCGGCGACAGCGACTACCTGTGGGGCCGTTTCCTGTGCGAGCGGAAGCTGGTGGACGGCGCTGAATTCGAGGCCCAGAACGAGCGGTTCTACCGGGATTACCAGGCGGGAAAACTGGATATCGAGGCCTACCTGCGGTTTGCGCTGGCACCCCTCAAGGGACGGCCGATGGCGGAGTTGCGGGCCTGGCACAGGGACTTCATGGCCAGCATGATCGCCCCGATCATGCTGCCCGCGGCCCGGGAGCTGATCGCCAGCCACCGGCGGCGCGGCCACGAACTGCTGATCATCACGGCCACCAACGAATTCATCACCCGCCCGATCGCCACCGCCCTGGGGGTGGACGAGCTGCTCGCCTCGGAGGCGGAGATCGTCGACGGCGTCTACACCGGCGAACCCCGCGGCGTTCCCTCGTACGGCGAAGGCAAGGTCGCCCGCCTGTGCCACTGGCTCGACGGCCGCGCCACCACCCTGGACGGGGCCTGGTTCTACAGCGACTCCCACAACGACCTGCCGCTGCTGGAGCTGGTCGACAACCCGGTGGCCGTCGACCCCGACGAGACCCTTAAAGCCCGCGCCGAGAAGCGGGGGTGGCCGGTGATCTCATTGCGCGGTTGAGCTGAAATCCGGCTGATCGCCAATTCAGGAGTCGAGAGCGCGGCAGCAGCGGTATCCAAGCCTAGGCACTGTTTCCAACGAGCCGCGGCCGAACACGAGCGCACATGGATGTGCTTGTAGCGTGCCCCGCCGCGCCACACACCGCAGGCGCAGACCGGCGAGTTCATGCTGAACTAGCGTTTTTTATGAGACGGAACATCAGGTCTTCCCGGCACGAACGAATCATGTCATCCGGGCAAAAATCGTCTTCAGGTACTCGGTTTCCGGGATGGCCGGGTGGATGGGGTGGTCGGGTCCCTGGAAGCCCTGCTCGACCACGCGCAGCTGGCAGCCGGCGCGCACCGCGGCCTGCTGCATGGCGCCCATGAGATCGGCGCGGGAGAGGTGCATGGAGCAGGAGGCGGAGACGAGCAGTCCACCGGGGTTGAGCAGGTGCAGCGCCAGCTCGTTGATGCGGCGGTAGGCGGTGATCCCCTTCTTGAGGTCCTTCCTGCGCTGGATGAAGGCCGGGGGATCGAGCACGACGGCGTCGAAGCGCTGCCCCGCCGAGCGCATCTCCGCCATGGTCTCCGGGGCGGAGCCCCTGCGGGTACTGACGACTGCCTCCAGGTCGTTGAGGGCGGCATTGGCCGCCACCCCTTCAAGGGCCGCGGCAGAGCTGTCCAGGCAGCAGACGCTCGCCGCGCCAAAGGCCGCCGCCTGAATGCCCCAGCCACCGACATAGCTGTAGACGTCCAGCACCGACCTCTCCCGCACCCACGGCGCCAGGCGCGCGCGGGACATGCGATGGTCGAAGAACCAGCCGGTTTTCTGGCCCGCGAAAACAGGGGCGAGAAACGCCACGCCATTCTCCTCGAGCGGGACCTGCGGCGGCACTTCGCCGTGCACCACCTCCGGCTCCTGGGAAAGGCCCGCCTCCCGGCGGCTGCGGCTGTCGCCGCGCAACAGGATGCCGGCCGGGCTCAGGAGAGCAACGAGGGCTCGCAGCAGCGGCACCCGGTGCTGCTCCACACCCGCGTTGTTGAGCTGCACGACCAGGTAATCGCCGAAGCGGTCGATCACCAGGCCCGGCAGCGTATCGCTGTCGCCGTAGACCAGGCGGTAGAAGGGCTTGTCGAATGCCGCCTGGCGCAGGGAAAGCGCCGCCGCCAGCCGCTCCCCAGCGAGGCTCTCATCGAGCGCGCGCATCTCCCCCGGCGCATACAGTCGGGCACAGATCAGGGCCTGGGGCTCCACGTAGGCGGAGCCCATGAGCGTGCCGTCGCTGCTGCGGACGCAGACCATGTCGCCGGCCCGGAAGCCGCCGAGGGGTGAGCGGTCGCTGTCCACCTCATTGGAGTAGACCCAGAGATGGCCGCCGCGGAGTCGCCGGTCGGCACCGCGTCGCAGGAAGAGATCGATGTCCGGAGCGGGCACGAATCAGCAGGCAGGCTGCGGGATCAGGGGGCGTGAGAGCGGCGGTCTAATCCTCTTCGGCGCACCGCTGTTGATAGTCGTCGGCGGAGAGAAGCGCCTCGAGCTCGCTGCTGTCTGACGGCTGAAGGCGAAAAAACCAGCCGTCACTGTAGGGGTCCGCGTTGACGGTCTCCGGCTCGTCTTCCAGGCGGTCATTGATCGCCACCACCTCGCCCCCGACCGGTGAATAGATATCAGAAGCGGCTTTGACAGATTCCACCACCCCGGCCTCGTCGCCGGCGGCCAGGGTCGACCCCACTTCGGGCAACTCCACGAAAACCACGTCACCCAGCGCCTCCTGGGCATGGTCGGTAATGCCGACGGTGATCGTGCCGTCCTCTTCCAGCCGGGCCCACTCGTGGCTGCTGGCGTATTTCAGTTCAGTGGGAACCTGACTCATGGCGTATCGTCCTCTTCAGTTTCTTGGTTCGTGGTCGGACCAGATAAGCGACTCCGCTGCGGGACGCGAGGGGCAGATTCGGGCTCGCCGGCTCCACCCCGGCTCGGCGGCCGGGCGGGATGACACAATAAATGGCATGACCCCGCTCAGGCAAGACCCATGGCGCGGCGGATCAACTGCTGCTTGAGCGGCCCGAGCTGCCCGACCCCGCGCATGCCCGCGTTGCGCAGCCACCGCAGGGGCGGGGACTGCTGTTCGAAAAGCCGCTTGAACCCCTCCATGGCCGTCATCATCAGCAGATTCTCTCCCTTGCGCCTGCGCTGGTAGCGCCGCAGCAACTCCAGCTGGCCCGGCGCCGTGCCGCGCTGCTGCCCGCCCAGAATCTCCTCGGCGAGGACAGCGACATCCTGCAGGCCCAGATTGATCCCCTGGCCGGCCAGGGGGTGAATGGTATGGGCCGCGTCTGCGACCAGGGCAACACCGCTCTGCACGTAATCCACCGCGTGGCGCTGCCGCAGAGGAAAGGCAAACCGCGGCGAGCAGGCCAGCACGTTCCCCAGGCGCCCTTCGAAGGCCCGCGTCAGTTCTGCACAGAATGCGTCGCCCCCGAGCGCCAGCAGGGGGTCGACCAGCTCTTCCTTCAGGGACCAGACGATTGAGCAGTAGTGCTGCCCCGGACAGCCCGGCAAGGGCAGGAAGGCGAGGGGACCGGTGGGCAGGAACCGCTGCCAGGCGGTTTCCCGGTGGGGCTGTTCCACCCTGACCGTGGTGACAATGGCGCGGTGGTGGTAATCCCACTCCCGGGTGTGGAAACCCATCATCTCCCGCACTTTCGATTCAGCCCCGTCTGCGGCAACCACCAGCGCCGCCCGCAGCGAGTCGCCTCCCTCGAGCGCCACCTCCATTTTTGACGAGCCGACCCGGGTGCAGGCCTCCAGCCGGGCGGGGCTGAAGGTGGTGACATCCGCGGCACCGGTAATTTTATCCAGCAGGGCGGCCACGATGGCGCGGTTTTCGACGATATAGCCGAGGGCCGGAACGTTGACCTCGGCACAGTCGAACTCGATCTCACCGGTGCCCTCCGCATCCCAGACCGTCATGTGGCCGTAGGGGCAGTGGCGGTAATCGGCAACGGTCTGCCAGGCCCCCAGGCCGCACAGCATCTCCCGGGAGCGCGGCGTCAGCGCGCTCACCCTCGGGTCGAACTGCTGCTCATCCAGGGCGGCGGGGAGCTGGGGGCGGGTCAGCGGCCGCGACTCCACCAGGGCGATGGCGAGGCCGTTGCCGCTCAGTGCCGTGGCCAGCGCGCTCCCCGCGATGCCGGCGCCGATGATGGCAACATCGAATTCCCCGGGGTCAGCCACCGGACTGCCCTCCCATGCCCGCCAACCCCGCCGCGTGGCGCACGAACTCGCGCTTGAAGGGGGGCACGATGTCGAGGCCCGCGAGCGCGAGATCCCGGGCGAGGCCCAGCACGGGATCGCCCTGCATGAAAAGTGACGGCAGGCGATCGCTGAATTCGATGGTCCGCTCCTGGTCGGTGAGCTGGCCGCAGGGCCAGGTTGAAACCCTGCCCCGCCACCGGGTGCAGGGCGTGGGCCGCATTGCCCATGACCACGAGGCCCTGGCGCACCTGCTCACTGCACTTGAGCAGCGACAGGGGATAACTGTGCCTCTCGCCCACCTGCGCCAGTCGCCCCAGGCGATAACCGAACCGCCCCTGCAGGGTCCGCAGAAAGCGCTCCGGCGCACACTGCTGCAGGCGAGCCGCCTCCTCCGGGGGCAGGGTCCAGACCAGGGCGCTGCGCTGTTGCCCGTCCACGGCGGGCAGCAGCGGCAGCAGGGCAAGGGGCCCCTGGTCGGTAAAGCGCTCGAATGCGCAGCCGCCGTGAGGCTGGGCGGTAACGACATTGGCCACCAGCGCATGCTGGCGGTAGGGCTTTTCAGTGATGGCAAGGCCGAGCTGTCCGCGCAGGCCTGAACCGGCGCCGTCGACAACCAGCAGCAGCGCCGCCTCCAGCCGCGATGCCTCCTCACCCTCCAGCTGCAGAGCGAAGCCACCGGCAGACACCGTCGCGGAGGCCACCCGGGCCGGGCTGCGCACCTCCACCCGGCCCTGGCGATAGAGCGCCTGGACCAGGGCATTGCCGAGCCAGGCATTCTCCACCACATAGCCGAGAGCCGGCCAGCCGTAGTCAGACGCCTGCAGCAGGGTGCTGCCGAAATGGCCGCGGCTGGAGACATGGATGCGTTCGATGGGGCAGAGCCACTCCTGCAACCCCTCCCAGACCCCGATACGTTCGTAGATCAGTCGCGAGCTGAAGCTCAGGGCGGTGGAGCGGGCATCGAAGGAGGGGTGATAGTCCGGCTTTCCCTCCACCGGCTGTGGCAGGCGATATCCCTCCACGAGGCAGATCCTCGTACCGGGAGGCAACAGGGCACCGAGTTGCAGGGCCAGGCTGATCCCGACCATGCCGCCACCGGCTATAACGATATCCCGACGCTCGGTCATGTCCTCAAGCGGCCATCAAGGCCTCGATCTCCTCCACCGTTTTTGGCGCCTTTCCGGTCATCACTTCGCAACCGTCTTTGGTCACCACCACGTCATCCTCTATCCGGATGCCGATACCGCGCCATTTCGCCGCGACCTTCCGGTTGTGCGGTGCAACGTAGATGCCGGGCTCCACCGTCATCACCATGCCGGGCTCCAGCAACCGCCACTCGCCGCCCACCCGGTAATCGCCCACGTCGTGCACGTCCAGGCCCAGCCAGTGACCGACCCGGTGCATATAGAAATCCTGGTAGGCTTTGCGCTTGACCAGGTTCGCTACCTTGCCCCTGAGCAGGCCCAGCTGAACCAGGCCGGCAGTTATCACGCTGACACTGGCATCGTGCGGCTGGTTCCAGTGATTGCCGGGGCGGATCTCGGCAATCGCCGCCTCCTGCGCCCGCAGCACCAGTTCGTACAGCGCGCGCTGCGGCGGGCTGAAGCGGCCATTCACCGGAAAGGTGCGGGTCACGTCGGCGGCGTAATAATCCAGTTCACAACCCGCGTCCACCAATACCAGGTCCCCGTCACGCATTTTCGCACTGTTCGCCACGTAATGGAGCGTACAGGCGTTCGCCCCGCTGCCGACGATACTCAGGTAGGCGGGATGACGGGCGCCCGACGTCAGGAATTCGTGCTGCAGTTCCGCCTCGAGCTGGTATTCGTACATCCCCGGCCGGCACTGGCGCATGACGCGCTGGTGGGCGCGCGCGGTGATATCGGCAGCGCGGCGCATCAGGCGCAATTCGGCGGCACTCTTGGACAGGCGCATGTCGTGCAGCATATGGTTGAGGTCGTTGAACTCCCCCGGCGGCACGGCGCCGGCCGCCTCCTTGCTGCGGATACTGTTGACCCAGCCCATGATCTGGCGATCGAAGCCGGCGCTGCGCCCCATGGAGTAATAGACGCGCTCGCGCCCCTCGATCAGCCCGGGCAGGATGTCATCGATATCGCCAATCGGAAACGCATCGTCCGCGCCGTACTCTGCGCAGGCGCCGTCCGGGCCGGCCCGGTAGCCGTTCCACAGCTCCACACCGGGATCCTTGTCGCGGCAGAACATCACGAACTGACCGTGCCGGCGCCCGGGGATCAGCACCAGAACCGCATCCGGCTCGCAAAAACCGGAGAGGTAGTAGAAGTCGCTGTCCTGCCGGAAGGCGAACTCAGTATCCCGGCTGCGCAGCTGCTCGCGGGCGGAAGGGATAATGGCGATGCTGTTGGGCTCCATCAGCCCCATCAGGTTCCGGCGCCGGCGGGCGTACTCGGTTTTACTGATCGTCATGGGGAAAAGCGTCTGCTCTCGGGCGTTCAAAGAGGCGCAGAGATTAGCACACTCAGTGTATCGGGTGCCCGCCGGATGGCGGTCGGGGGCTCTCCATGTTATCCATGTAGACGTTCAGCGCGGCGAACCGCAGGTACTCGACGAGTTCCGCATAGCTGTTCTCGGATTCCTCTTCGGATGCATCCTCATCCACCGCTGCTGCGGCGATCGCGGCAAAGTCCTTCAGCACCTCGCCACTGCTGCCGGGCAGGGTCGACCCGCGCTGCCCAGCCGACGCCCCCGCGTCCGCGTAACCCGCGAGAAAGCCGCGGCACCAGGCACCGAGAGCGGCCGTGCGCGGAGCCAGCTCCACGGCGTCGTCCGGCAGCAGGGGATAGAAGTCGAACTCGTCATCCTCAAGCGCAGCAGCGGTGACGGCATAGAGCCTCATCAGGAGCTCGGCCAGCTCCCCGTGAACGTCCACGCCGAGCGCCCGGTTGAGTGCCGCAAGGCCGGCCTCCGGCTCGACGGCAGCGCTTCCCGCCAGGAGGCCGCAGAGACAGCCGTGCAGCTCCGACGGCGAATTCTCCAGACCCTGCTCGAGAAGGTGATCGGCAACCTCGTCGAAGTCGAAGACCGCGACATTTTCCGGTGCGTTGTCGTGCATTGCGATCATACCTCCCGGCCCGACCGCGCCCTTGCACGGACCGCAACGAAGATCGGTGCAAAGAGTCAGAAAGACCGTTGTTAACGCTGATTATGGTGTCGTTGACCTCGCTGCCGTGCGCCACTATAGTGACAGCCACTGCTAGCTGCTTCAGTATACCTCCATGGCGGAAAACCAACTCAAGGCTCTGGAACAAAAGATCGATGAGCTGATCACCCTATGCCATGAACTCAATCGCGAGAATCAGTCGCTCAAGGCCGAAAGTGCCAACTGGCAGCGGGAGCGCCAGGAACTGATAGACAAGAATGAGCTGGCCCGCAACAAGGTCGAGTCCATGCTGGATCGGCTGCGGAGCATGGAGCAGGCAACGTGAAACAACAGCCCAATACCGTCACCGTAAAAATTCTCGAGAAGGAGTACCAGGTCGCCTGTCCCCCGGAGCAGGAATCGGAACTGGTTGTTTCTGCCCGTTACCTCGACAAGCAGATGCGGGGTATCCGCGATTCCGGCAAGGTTATCGGCCTCGAGCGCATCGCCGTCATGGCCGCGCTCAATATCAGCTACGAACTGCTCAAGGCCTCTGAACACGGCGGCGGAGAACCCGGCGGAGAGGCGGTCTCTCACCTCAGCCGCAAACTGGATGACGCCCTGTACCAGCTGCGCCAGATGGAGCTCGGCTGAGCTCCGGGCGACACCCTCCGGACGCGGCCGCAGGCTTTCCGTCCACCATTCGACCACCTCAAATAAATCAGATGGGCCAGGGCTGCCCCGGATAGGTTATACTATCGGAGGATCCCTGGCGTATTCGCCAGGCAGACAGTCCTCGAGCCGATACTTTGTAACCGGGGGTTTCTCGTTGCTGTTGGTGAGCATGTCCGGCTTGGCCGGAAAGCCTTATGCAGTGCAGGAACCGCCACCTTGAACCATCGGGTTCAAGGGCAGCGCTGTCAGCGGTATGCCGGGAATCCCACTTCAATGACGCCATCCACCCCCAGCAAAACGGAACTGCGCAAGGCATTGCGCCAGCGCCGCAGGCGCCTGGACCAGGAGCAGCAACGGAGCGCTGCCCGCGCTGTCTGTCACAATGTTGCAATGCTGCCCGCATGGCCGGGCGCCCACCGCATCGCCCTCTATCTCGCTGCCGACGGCGAAATAGCCACTGACTTTATTGGCAGGCGGGCCAGAACCCAGGGTAAAAGACTGTTCCTCCCGGTGATAGGCCGTGACAACCGCATGGCCTTCGCGGAATGGGCGGAGACCTGTCGGCTCGAAAGCAACCGCTTCGGGATTCCGGAACCCCCTCCCGACGCCACGCGCTGCCCCGCCGCCGAACTGGATATCATTTTCCTGCCACTGGTTGGCTGGGACCGGTCAGGCGGTCGCCTGGGAATGGGTGGCGGCTTCTATGACAGGACCCTCGCGGGACTCTCCGGCCCGGTGCTGGCCGGCCTCGGTCACGCCGATCAGGAGGTGCAAGAGGTACCCCGTGAAGAGTGGGATGTGCCCCTCCATTTCGTCGTAACCGACACCGAACTTATCCGGTGCCAGTGAGCGCTCTCTAGTTCAGCTGCCGATCAATCCAGTATGATCACACCCGCCTGCAATTCGGAGGCGGGGGCTGCCACGGTATCATTGGCGGCCATCGGCAGCATGAGGGTAAGAACAACCCCCAGACCAAAGACAGCCACCAGGATCAGCAACAAATCCGGCTTGCGTTTCACTTTTGCTCTCTCTCGGTAATGGACTGGGCTCGGTTCTCTGGTGGAACTTCTGCCCTTTTATTGTGTTTATAAAAACACACCCCTGTTTTCGTAATTATTTTACAAACCTAGCTAGAGTCTATACCAGCAAAAAACTGCACATCCGCTACATGGTGGGGGGACACGCGCCTGAGGCTGTAGACAACGGCCCGATTCGCAGTCTCCTCCCAGTACCGGTAATTCAGGGTCTCCAGCACTTTCTCGAACTCCCGCCGCTCGTTTGCGGGGATCTGAACACCGACGAGTATCCGCCCATACGCCGCGCCGTGATTGCGGTAATGGAACATGGAGATGTTCCAGCGCTGCCCGAGGCCCGACAGAAAACCGAGCAGGGCGCCGGGACGCTCCGGGAACTCCACCCGGTAGACCCGTTCGTTGTCTATAGCCTCAGGCGCGTGCCCCCCCACCATGTAGCGGATGTGCAGTTTTGCCACCTCGTTGTCGGTCAGGTTCTCGGTGACGTAACCGCGTTTCGCCAGCTCCGCCAGCAGTTCCGCAAGATCCTCACCCCCCGGCACCACGGAGAGGCCCACGAAAACCTGGGCGGAGCTGTTATCGGCAAAGCGGTAGTTGAACTCGGTGATATTGCGCCTGCCGAGGGCGCTGCAGAACGCCCTGAAGCTGCCGGGCTGCTCGGGAATGGTGGCGCTGATCACCGCTTCCCTCTGCTCGCCGATTTCGGTGCGCTCGGAGATATAGCGCAGGCGATCGAAATTGGTGTTGGCGCCGCTGACGATGGCCAGCAGGTCCTGCCCGGTGACGCCGGTTCTATCCACATACTTTTTGAGGCCCGCCAGGGCGAGGGCACCGGCGGGCTCCGCGATACTGCGGGTATCCTCGAAAATGTCCTTGATCGCCGCGCACATCTCATCGGTCGACACGGTGATCACCTCGTCCACCGTGTCGCGAATGACCCTGAAGGTCTCCTTGCCCACCTGCGCTACCGCGCAACCGTCGGCGAAAAGGCCCACCTCCGGCAATATGTCCCGACGTCCGCGCTCCAGGGCCAGCAGCAGACAGGCGGCATCTTCCGGCTCAACGCCCACTATCCGGGTTTTGGGCCAGACATACTTCACATAGGCCGCCACCCCGGCAAGCAGCCCGCCGCCGCCCACCGGCACGAACAGGGCATCCAGCGGCTGCTGGTGCTGCCGTACGATCTCCATGCCGATCGTCCCCTGTCCCGCGATCACGTCCGGATCGTCGAAGGGATGGACGTAGACCAGGTTCTTCTCCGCGACCAGTTTTGCGGCATGCCCGGCGGCCTCATCGAAAGAGTCTCCGTGCAGAACCACCCGCGCGCCGCGGTTGCGCACGGCATCGACCTTGATCTGGGGGGTGGTGCGCGGCATCACGATCGTCGCCCTGACATTCATCTTCTGTGCGGCCATGGCCAGCCCCTGGGCGTGATTGCCGGCGGAGGCGGTCACCACGCCGCGCGCACGCTGCTCCTCGCTCAACCGGTTCATCTTGTTGTAGGCGCCGCGGAGCTTGAAGGAGAACACCGGCTGCAGGTCCTCGCGCTTCAGCCATACCCGGTTGCCGAGGCGCCGGGTCATGAGCACGGCCTCGTCCACCGGCGTCTCCCGGGCGACATCATAGACGCGGGCGTTGAGGATGCGCTTGATGTAGGACTTGGGCATGGCGACGGGCATTCCGGCGATGGCGGGCAGACCGGCCATGTTAATGGAGCGACACCGCTTTTTCAGCCCCGGCGCGGGGATTTTTGGTGAAGGGCCTTTTCGACTGACCTATAATGCCGGGCTCTGCCACCTGCCCCGGAGGATCCCATGAAACAGGATGAAATGAAGCAGGCCGCCGCCGACGCGGCCCTGGATCGAATCCGACCGCAGCTGGAGGACGAGACGGTACTGGGCATCGGCACCGGTTCCACGGTCAACCATTTCATCGATTGCCTGGCCGGCGTCAAAGGCCGGATCTCCGGCACCGTCGCCAGCTCCGAGGCCTCGGCGGAGCGCCTGCGCAGCCACGGCATCCCGGTCTACGACCTGAACTCAGTGAACCAGGTCGATTTCTAC
>JARRPM010000016.1:0-38699 GCA_037382865.1 Halioglobus sp.
AAGCGCTGCCGCCGCGTTGCGACCCTTGGAAATACTACCAGTATTCCCTGCGGATCGCGCCTTGCTGCAGCGCTTTCTGTAGGCTCTGAAATGCAACGAATTAATGGGACAGGACACTAGTATAAAGTCAATGTGCCGGTGGATAACTGGTAATATTGGCTTTTTCCTCGGGGCAGCAAGGGGCTGGTTTGCTTAATCTACTCGGCAGTTACCGAAGACACCTCAAGAGTTACGAGGCACTGCTGGCTTATTCACTGCTGGGCATCGTGGGCGGAGTCGCCTCGGGCGTTATCGTGCTCGGTTTTGAACTGGCCATCGGCGAACTGGCCGCACTCTGGCACGTGGGTGATGGCGGGGAGGCTTTCGAGACCCTGCCGCGCTGGGCCGTTTTCGCACTGCCTGCGGGAGGGGCAGCCCTGCTGGGCCTCAGCTATCACCTGCTCAGTGTCGACGACCGCGAAACCGGGATCATCCACGTCATCAGCCGCATGCACTCCCACTACGGCGCCCTGCCCCTGCGCAATGCGCTGGTGCAGTTTGCCGGCGGTGCGTTTGCCCTGGCCACAGGCCAGTCGGGCGGACGGGAGGGTCCGGGAGTACACCTGGGCGGCGCCATCAACAGCCTGCTGGGACAAGGTCTCGGGCTGCCCAACAACAGTCTGCGGGCCCTGATCGCCTGCGGCACCGCGGGGGGGATCGCCGCAGCTTTCAACACGCCACTGGCCGGCGTGATTTTCGCGATGGAAGTGATCGTGGCAGAGTACACGGTGGTCGGGTTCATACCGGTCATGCTCGCCGCGGTCGCCGCGGCGGCGGTGAACCGCGCGCTGTCGACGGGGGATGCCCTGTTCCACATTCCCCCATTGCAGCTCAACTCCCTTATGGAGATTCCCTTCATTCTGCTGCTTGGCATCTCCTGCGGCATCGCGGTGACAGCCTTCATCCAGGTCAGCAAACTCGCGGCGCGCATCTCCCACTGGCCGGTCAGTGTGAAGTTCACCCTGGCGGGCAGCCTGACCGGTGCCCTCGCACTGACAATGCCCCAGATACTCGGTATCGGCTACGACACCCTGAATCTCATCCTGCATGAACAACAGGCACTCTCCCTGCTGCTGATGCTGGCCCTGCTCAAGCTGCTCGCCACGGCCGTCAGCTGCGGGGTCGGCATGCCGATCGGCCTGATTGGTCCAAACCTCCTGATCGGCGCCTGCATCGGCGGCGCTGTCGGAGCGGGCAGCGCCATGGCGCTGCCCGAATTGGCGTCGGATGCCACGCTGTATATCGTTATCGGCATGGCGGCAGCCATGGGCGCAGTGCTCAACGCGCCTCTGGCCGCCATTCTTGCGGTGATCGAGATGACCCACACTGTCAGTATCGGTATGCCGGCCCTGCTGGCCATCGTTGCCGCCACCTTGACCAACACCGGTGTGTTCCGGCAACGTTCAGCGCACCAGACAGTGCTGCGCCAGATGCAGCGATCGGTGCCTGACGACCCCCTGACCCGGTTGCTGCATCGCACCGATGTCACGTCGACCATGGATGTCCGCGCGGTGCGGGTACCGACCACACTGGAGGCCGCGGACCTCGAGCCCCTGCTGGAATTCACCCCGACCTGGTGTGTGGTTTCCCGCGAGGACGAGGATCTCTACGCGGTACAGGGCAAGGAGCTGCTGGAGTGGCTTTCCGAAAAGATCGACGAGGAGACGTCAGTAGACCTTACCGAAGCCGATATACGCCGCTGGACCATCGCCCCGGTGCCGGTCCAGGCCACACTGCGCCAGGCGCTGGACACCATGCGCGCCAACACCGTTGAGGCGGTCTGCGTGGTCGAGCGGAGCCGGGCCAGCGGGAAGCAAATTCTGCATGGTATCGTGACCCGCGAGAGCATCGAGAAGTTTTCCCTGGCGAGGTTGTAGTGACACCGAGAGGATATCCAGAATGTTATGGTTGAAAGCCTTCCATATCATATTTGTGGTCTGCTGGTTTGCCGGCCTGTTCTACCTGCCCCGCATCTTTGTCTATTACGCGGCCAGCGACCACCCGCAAACCCGGGCGCAGCTGGCGGTGATGGCGCGGCGCCTCTACCGCTTCGTAACGCCTTTCATGGTCATCGCCATCGCCCTGGGCATTGCCATGATGGCCATGAGCCCCGACTATTACCTGCATGCGCGATGGCTGTGGCTGAAACTGGGCGGCGTTATTTTCCTGGTGGTCTACCATTTCCAGTGCGGCCGCTATGTCAAGTCGATCTGCAGCGACAGCGACCGCCACGGCCATGTCTTTTACCGTTTTTTCAACGAAGTCCCTGTCCTGTTCCTGTTCGCAATCGTCCTGCTGGCGGTGCTCAAACCCTTTTGACGCCACTGGATATTCGGCGGGGCAGTCGGGATAATCTGGTGGCCGGGCGGTGCCGGCGATGAACGCAACGCGACCAACGACCCAGGACAGGGAACCTATGAGCACCTCTGAACAGCTGTTTGAGCGCGCCCGCCGGCACATACCCGGCGGCGTCAACTCCCCCGTGCGCGCCTTCAAGGCCGTGGGGGGCACCCCCGTGTTCTTCGAGCGGAGCGAGGGGCCCTACGTCTTCGACTGCGAAGGCAAGCGCTACATCGACTATGTGCTTTCCTGGGGACCGATGCTGATGGGGCACAACCATCCGGCGGTACGGGAGGCTGTCATCCGCCAGAGCCAGAAAGGCCTGAGTTTCGGCGCGCCTACGGAGTTGGAGATCGAGCTGGCGGACAGGATCTGCGACATCATGCCGGGCATGGACCTGGTGCGCATGGTCAACTCCGGCACCGAGGCGACCATGAGCGCAATTCGCCTGGCGCGCGGCTATACGGGGCGCGATACCATCGTCAAATTCGAGGGGTGTTACCACGGCCACTCCGATTCGCTCCTGGTCAAGGCGGGGTCCGGCGCCCTCACCCTGGGTGTACCCAGCTCTCCCGGCGTTCCTGCGGCCCTTGCCGAACACACCCTGACCCTGACCTACAATGACGCCGAAGGCCTGCGCCGGCTGTTCGCCGAGCGCGGCGAGCAGATCGCCTGTGCCATCGTGGAGCCTGTGGCCGGCAACATGAACTGCATTCCCCCGACCCCCGGATTCCTGGAGACCCTGCGGGAGGTCTGTTCAGCCAGTGGCGCCGTGCTGATCCTGGATGAGGTCATGACCGGTTTCCGCTTCGGCCTGCAGGGGGCCCAGGGTTATTACGACATCGAGGCGGACCTGACCACGCTGGGCAAGGTGATCGGCGGGGGCATGCCGGTGGGCGCTTTCGGCGGCAAGCGGGACATCATGGAGCAGATCGCCCCGCTGGGGCCGGTCTACCAGGCAGGAACACTTTCCGGCAATCCGGTGGCCATGGCAGCGGGCCTGGCGACGCTGGATATCATTTCCAGCCCCGGCTTTTACGAGCCGATATTCCAGCGGACCGAGCGGCTCTGCGAGGGGTTGCGGGAGGCGGCCCGTGGGGCCGGCGTCCCGTTCACCACCAACCACGCCGGCACCATGTTCGGCGGTTTTTTCACCGGGGAGGCCAGTGTCACCAACTACAGCCAGGTGATGGCCTGTGATACCGACGCTTTCAACCGGTTCTTCCACAGCATGCTGGAACTGGGGGTTTACCTGGCCCCCGCCTCCTACGAGGCTGGATTCACCTCCAGCGCCCATACCGATGCCGACATCGCCGCCACCATCGAGGCCGCGGCGACGGCCTTCGCCGGCCTCTGAGGACGCAGTGTCCTATCCCATGAATAAGTGCAATTTCAGCGCCCCAGACCAGCTCTCTGGCAAGACGCGTCTCGCTGGTAATATCGAGAATATTGGCAAGAGACGCAACGCAGCCAGAGAGATGGTCTGGGGCGCCCTTCGGGAGCCTCCAGAAAGCGTCGCCACCACGTTGCATTCCTTGGCAATATGCTCAATATTACCTGCGGAAAGCGCCTCGTCGCGACGCTTTCTGGAGGCTCTGAAACAGCACTTATTCATGGGATAGGACACTTGCCATGGGATTCAATTCACAACGCGGCGCCTTCCCCGGGACACGGATGCGGCGCCTTCGGGCCAATGACTTCTCCCGCCGCCTGGTGCGGGAAAGTTCCCTGACGCCGGCGGACCTTATCTACCCGGTGTTTGTGCTCGAGGGCAGCGGCCGGCGGGAGGCCGTGCCATCGATGCCGGGCGTCGAGCGTCTCAGTATCGACCTCCTCGCCGCGCTCGCCACCGAGGTGGCGCAGCTGGGGATCCCCGCCATGGCCCTGTTCCCGGTGATTGACGGCGAGCGCAAGAGCCTGACGGCCGACGAGGCCTTCAACCCGGACGGCCTGGTGCAGAGGGCGGTGCAGACCCTCAAGGACGCCGTTCCAGGCCTGGGCATCATCACGGACGTCGCCCTGGACCCCTTCACCACCCACGGTCAGGACGGCATCATCGACGAGCGGGGCTACGTCCTCAACGACGTGACGACGGAGGTGCTGGTGAAACAGGCACTGTCCCACGCCCGCGCCGGCGCCGACGTGGTGGCGCCCTCGGACATGATGGACGGGCGCATCGGCGCGATCCGCACCGAACTGGAAGCCAACAGCTTCCACAACACGCTGATCATGGCCTACTCCGCCAAGTACGCCTCGAGCTACTACGGCCCGTTCCGGGACGCCGTGGGTTCGGCAGGCAATATCCGCGGCGGCAACAAGTACAGTTACCAGATGGATCCCGCCAACACCGACGAAGCCCTCCATGAATGCGCCCTGGATCTCGCGGAGGGTGCGGACATGATCATGGTGAAACCGGGCATGCCCTACCTGGACATCGTGCGCCGGGTCAGGGAAGAGCTGCGGGCGCCGACCTTCGCCTACCAGGTCAGCGGCGAGTACGCCATGCACATGGCCGCTTTCGAGCAGGGCTGGCTGCAGCAGGAGCCGGTAATGCTCGAATCCCTGCTGGCATTCAAGCGCGCCGGCTGTGACGGCATCCTGACCTATTTTGCGGTTGCAGCGGCGAGGGCCCTGCAGTAGGCCCGTGATGACCCTGTGCCGCCTGATCTGCACCCTGGCGCTGCTGGTGGCCGGCAGCGCAGCGCAGGCGGAATGCGGCTGCCTGTGGCAGGGCTCTTTCAGCGATGTCCAGGGCGACACCGATCTCGTGGTGAGCGGCACCGTCACCGAACGCAAGGGCAACTCGATAGACCTCTCGGTAGAGCGGCTGCTGCGCGGACGGGAGCACATGCCGCAGATCCGTGTCTGGCTGAAAACCGGCGACTATTGCCGGCCGGAGCCGGAGCTGTTCCCGCCGGGCAGCCAGTGGGTGATGGCGCTGCACAGAATCGACAAGGAGGTGCCCGGCGGCTTCGACCCCGGCACCCCCAATATCAGCTACGGCCGGATCGGCGACTACAGCCTCTCCAGTTGCGGCGGGTACTGGCTGAAACTGGTCGACGACGTGGTTACCGGCAACCTGGTGCAGGCGCCGCGCTGGGTGCGCGACCCGAAGATGACACCGGTCCTGCTGGACCTGGTGGCGGGCTACGTCAGCGGCGAACTGGACGCCGACGTCCTGGCCAGGGCGAGCCGCGAGGATCCGGCCCTGAGAGAACTGATGCTGGATACGCGCGCGTTCCTGCGCGAGCAGGACGATTGAACATCCTCTGCGGTTTACGGGCGGACAGCCGGGCGCGGCGGGCCGGACTCAGCTACCGCCTGCGCCAGCGCCTGCGCTTCGGGTTCTTACCCTCCACCAGGTCCATCAGCTCGTCCAGCATCATCAGGGACAGACCCCAGATACACCTGCCCTCGTAGAAATAGCAGGGCATCGGGATCTTCAGCTTCTTGTACTCCCATACCATCTGGTCGCGGTTGTCAGTATCCAGCAGGAACTCGAGCGGCACCCAGATCACCTCGGCGACCTCGTGATTGGGGGTGAGCGCCACCTCGCGCTCGAGGCGAAAAACAAACGGGGTCACCGTCATGCCGAAGGGGCCTCTGCGAGGGCGGGTAATAATGTCCGACAACCGCCCGATACAGTGCGCCTCCCGCACCAGGTCAAGGCCGACCTCCTCCACGGTCTCCCGCACCGCCACCGCAAAACCGTGGGCGTCAGTTTTGTCCATCCTGCCACCGGGAAAGGCCATGTGGCCCGACCAGGGGTCCCCCTCCCTTTCCGCCCGCTTGATCATTAGAATGTGCAATTCACCCTGACGCACCTGCAATATCATGGCGACGGCCGACCGTTTCATCAGTCGGCGCCATACCTTTTTCGGCGGGGTGTGGTCCGAGAGCCGTGTCTCGATCAGTTGCAGCAGTGGTACGGGCACCGGAAATCAACCCCCGGAAATCGTGCAGGACATGTTTGACGCACCCGCCGGACAGCGACGGGGCAGACCTGAGATGAGGATACCATGACAGACACTCCCCTGCTGGAACTGCGCGATGTCAGCCTGGTTTACCGCGCACTGCCCGCCCTGCGCAATGTCAGCTGGTCGGTGCAGGCGGGGCAGCAATGGGCCTGCCTCGGCCCCAACGGCGCCGGCAAAACGAGCCTCGCGCGAATACTCAGCCGCCAGGCGACCCGGTTTTCCGGGGCGGTGCGCTGTTCCGACGAGCTGGAACGCCGCGGCGTCGCCTACGTCTGCTTCGAACAGGCCCGGGCCCTGTGCGCCCGCGATCGCAAGCTGGACGATTCCGAGTTCCGCGCCGATGCGAGCGATCCGGGAACCCGGGTGGTCGACGCCATTCTGGGAGGGCAGGCGGCCGACGAACATTTCCGGCACTGGGTGGAGCGGCTGCGCATCGCCCATATCCTGGAGCGAGGACTGCGCTTTATCTCCACCGGCGAGATGCGCAAGACCCTTCTGATAAGGGCGATACTGAGCAGGCCAGCGCTGCTGATTCTGGACAGCCCGCTGGACGGACTCGACCTGGCGAGCCAGGCCGAGATGCGGCGCATCATCGACGAACTGCTACGCTCCCCGATCACCGTGCTGCTGCTATGCCGGCAGTTGGAAGACGTTCCCCCGGGTGTCAGTCATCTGCTGGTGCTCGACGGTGGCAGGCCTTTTGCCCAGGGCACGCGCCACGAACTCATCGACCATCCCGGGGTCGTGGCGCTGATGAACCCGCCGCTTCCTCCCCTCGGTCAGCTTCCAGCCGCCGCGCCGCGTCCCTACGAACTGCCCGAGGGCGGGCCGCTGCTGGCCCTGCACGGTGTCAACGTCAGCTACGGTGACCTGCGGGTCCTGCGCGACGTCCACTGGATATTCGAGCGAGGCAGTCATTGCTGCGTATCCGGACCCAATGGCTGCGGCAAGACCACCCTGCTCAGTTTGGTGACCGGTGATAACCACAAGGCTTACGGCCAGGACATCACCCTGTTCGGGATCCGTCGCGGCAGCGGGGAGAGTATCTGGGACATCAAGCAGAAGTATGGCCAGATCGACACCCAGATGCAGCTCAATTTCGCCAGGGGCATGCGGGTCCTGGAGGTAGTGGTATCCGGGTTCTTCGATACGATCGGGTTGTATGACGACTGGGGCGACACCCAGAAAGATACCGCCGAACAGTGGCTCGCCGCCCTGGGCCTGGCCGCGTACAGCCGCGAAAGCTTCGACAGCCTCTCCTTCGGCGTGCAGCGCATGGTGTTGCTCGCCCGGGCCATGGTCAAATCACCTATCATCCTGCTGCTGGACGAGCCCACCCTGGGGCTCGACGGACACCACCGCCGCCTGATCCTGCGCGCCATCGACCATATTACAACGCACTGCGACACCCAGGTGATATTCGTGAGCCACTCCGCCGGAGAGACCCCCGCCTGTATCAACCAGTTCCTGACTTTCGAGCCGCGGGAGGAGGGGTTCGAGGTGACCTGCCGGCGCGGGCGCCGCTGTACATGACCTCTTGCACCGATGCACGGCTCCGGTCCGTCGGGCTAGCCTGGGCTGACCCGGCCTGAGGTCACCGGAGCCTCGCCGGGCGGGCGCGAGATATTGAAAAAGACCGCGTAGAGCGTCGGCACCACCGTCAGGGTCAGGATCGAGGCGAAGCCGAGACCGGCCATGATGGTCACCGACATATTGACGAAAAAGACATCAGAAAGCAGCGGAATCAGGCCGAGGATGGTCGTCGCGGCGGCAAGCAACACGGGGCGCATGCGGCTGACCGAGGCATCCAGCAGGGCGGCATAGGGCTCGTTGCCGGCGTCGATCTGCATGTCGATCTCCTCGATCAGTACGATCGCGTTCTTGATCAACAGCCCTATGAGGGAGAGCGCGCCCAGCAGCGACATGAAATCGAATGCGCCGCCCATGCCCAACAGCCCGAAGGTGATACCCACCAGGGCCAGCGGCACGGTCAGCCAGATGATGGCCGGCTGGCGGAGTTTACCGAACAGGAAGATGCTGGTCAGTATCATCAGCAGGAAGCCCAGGGGCAGTGACTGCGAGAGACCCGCCTGGGCATTCCTGGAGTCCTCGTACTCGCCGCCCCACTCCAGCTGGTACCCGGGCGGCAGCGCAATCGCCTCTATCTGCGGACGCAAACGCTGCAGGAGGGGGTCCGCCAGGCCGTTTTCGGGATTACAGGAGGCAATGATCGTCTGGATGCGATTGCGGCTCCTGACCAGTGCGTTCTCCCAGCGTGTCTCGTAGTGAGTTACCACCTGGCTCACCGGAACACCGCGACCCAGCACCGGGCTCCACACCTGGATGTCCCGGACCTTGTCGATGTCACCGCGCTCGTCGTCCGGCGCCAGCATCTTTATCGGCAGCAGCCTGTTCCCGTCCCGGTAAACACCCACATTCAGCCCCTCAAACGCATATTTCAGGGAAGAGCCCAGGGTTTCGCGATCGATGCCGAGCTGGCGCGCCAACTGCTCGTTGAATACGGGTGTCGCCACCTTGACCGGCGAACGCCAGTCGTTGCGGATATCGGTGGCATAACCGTCCGCGCGCATGATGGCTTGGGCCTGCTCCGACAACTGGCGCAGCACGCGTGGATCCGGACCGGAAAAGCGGGCTTCGATCTTGGCATCCCGGCCGGGGCCGATGCGCATGGGCTTTATGATGGGGTCGGTCCACGGCATCTCCTCGTGCATGAACCGTTCTGTGGCCTCCCAGATGGCCGGGATCTGCTCCAGGGTCTCGGTGCGCACGATGATCTGCGCATAGGCCCGCGTCGGCTCTTTCGCATCATAGACCAGGGTAAAGCGCTGGTGCGGACCGCCGATGACGGTCGCTGTCTGCTGCACGCCGGGCTGCTCGCGGACAAACTCGCTGATGCGCAGGGCGTCATCGCGCGTGCTGCGGATATCAGCCCCCTCGGGCTCCCAGACATCCACGAAAAAAATCGGGGTGCTCGAATCCGGGAAAAAGCCGCTCTTGACCTGGCCGAAGCCGACCAGTGAAACCAGGAATAACGCCGCCACGGATGCCAGGGTCAGCCAGCGATGGTCGATCGCAGCGGCGACAACGGCACGGTAGGCCTGGAACAGCCTGCCGGCATAGGGATCTTTCTCTTTGACTTCGGGTTCCCGCCTCAGCAAGAGGGCGCAGAGCATCGGCGTCGTGCTGATCGCCGTCAACCAGCTGAGCGCCAGGGAAATCAGGATGACGTAGAACAGGGAACTGGCAAATTCACCGGTATTGTCAGGCGAGAGGCCGATTGCGGAGAATGCCAGGATACCGATCACTGTCCCCCCCAACAGTGGCCAGATGGTGTTGCCGACCACGTCACGGGCCGCCGCCACGGCTTTCATGCCGGACTTCATGCGCACCTGCATACCCTCGGCCACGACGATCGCATTATCCACCAGCATGCCCAGGGCGATGACCAGGGCGCCGAGCGAAATACGCTGCAGTTCGATGCCGAAGACATTCATCACGAACAGTGTGCCGGAGACCGTGATCAGCAGAACCAGGCCGATCACGATCCCGGTGCGCAGACCCATGAAGAGCAGCAGCACCACTATCACGATGGCAACCGCCTGCCCCACGCTGGCAAGAAAACCGCCGACCGACTTTTCAACCTCCGCCGGCTGGTCGTAAACCGACACCAGTTCCATACCGATGGGAATCACCGGCAACAGGGCGTCGAGTCTCTGGCTCACCCGTCGCCCGACCTGCACCACATTCTGGCCCGCGGCCATCGAGATCCCCATACTGAGGCCGGGCCTGCCGTTTACGTAGTAGATCTTGTTGGGTACCTCTTCGTAGGCCCGGGTAATCGTGGCGATGTCCCTGAGCCGGATCAGGGTTCCGTCGGCAGAACTGATCAGCAGCTCGCCCATCTCCTGAACAGACTGGAAATCGCCGGTCGGGCTGAAACGCACATAATCCCGGTCGACCTGGACGTGACCGGCGTCCACAACCACGTTCTGTGAACCGAGAAGATCCGCGATCTGGTTAAGATTGAGCCCCAGCTCGGCGATGCTGGCACGGGATACCTTCAGGTGTACGACCTCTCGCTGCTCACCGTCGATGACCACCTTGCGCACACCGCGGACGAGCACCAGCTGTTTCTTGATGGCGTCGGCGGTATCGTAGAGATCGCGCCAGGTATAGCCCTCACCGGTCAGCATGAGGTAGATCCCGTACACATCACCGAAATCGTCCAGGATGACAGGATCCTGAGCGCCCGGAGGCAGGGCGGCTTTGACATCCGCGATCTTGCGCCGCAACTCGTCGAAGACATCGGGCAGATCGGCGGCTTTATACTCATCCTTGAAATCGATCAGGATATCCGAGAGGCCGGGACGGGATACCGACATCTTGATCCGCTTGAGCTGCGGCATCTTCTGAATCGCATCCTCCAGATGGTAGGTCAGCTCCTCCTGGACCTCCCTGGCCGTGGCGCCCGGATAGCGGGTCAGGATCTTGGCCGACTTGATGGTGAACGCGGGATCCTCCAGCTTACCCATCCGATCGAAGGCGATGAGGCCGCCCCCGACCAGGATCACGACCAGCAGCCACGAAATGACCTGATTGACGACAGAGTATTCGCCAATATTCATTTAACGCGAGGCTCCCTCTCTGACTGGACTCTCAAGCCGGCTCATCCTCTCGCGGCACCGCCTGCTCGGTAGACTCCATGCGCGTGACCCGCATGCCTTCGGCGAGGTAGGGGGCTCCAACGGCCACGATCTCCTCGCCCCCCTCCAGCCCGCTGATGATTTCGATCATATTGCCGGACATGCGGCCGATCACGACATCCCGCGGGGCTACCGTCATGGTCTCGGGATCGAGCACCCATACCCTCGGCGACAGGGCGCTGTCCGCCTGCACGGCGCGCACCGGCACCCAGCGCGCACCTTCATCGTTGACCAGGTGGCTGATGTCGAGTACCACCGAGGCGGTCATACCGGGCAACACGTTAAAGCTGGTGGGAGCCTCCATCGTGAGCGTCGCCCTGAATGTCCTGGTCTGGGGATCGGCCCTGGTAGCGATCTCTTTGGGCGCAAGGGGGAATCGCTGGTCGGGACGCCCCTCGAACTGCGCCCAGGCCCGCACCTCGGCTCGTTCGGCCGAGGCGGCGCCACTGCCCATGGGATCGTCGTCCCGCGCACTGCCGCGCACGCTGCGCACTATCGACTCGGGGATATCGATGATGACGTCCAGCTTGTTGATATTCTGCAGCGAGAAAATGGTCTGCCTGGCTGATATCTCTTCAAAGTTCTCGACTTTCCGTTCGGCAATGCGCCCGGTGAATGGCGAGACCAGCACGGTATACTCCAGATCCCTCCTGGCCTGGGACAGGGCCGCGGCAGCGGAGCGAAAATCGGCCTCCATCCGGTCGAAGTCGATGCGTGAAATATTGCCATCGACGACCAGCTCCTTGGCGCGCTCGAAGTTGCGGGACGCGTTGTCGTAGGTGGCCTCGCGATCCTCCAGCGCGATCTGGTAATCCGTGGGATCCAGCCGGGCCAGCACCTGGCCCTCCTGCACCAGATCGCCCTCCTTCACCAGGATCTCCTGCAGCCGCCCCGAGACGCGAAAGGCCAATTCCGCCCGCTGACTGGCATCGACCCTGCCGGGAAAAGTGCGGACGACGTCACCCGAACCGCCCTCTACCCGGAACAGCTTGACGGGGCGGGTGACCGGCTCAGGCGCCACCGGCTGGTCTTCGCCACACGCGACAAGGCCGCACAGGATAAGGAAAAGGCCGGTCAGGGTAAGCGGGAAACGTAACATGCGGGCATATCCCCTGCTGTAGTTAAACGCGAAATTACAGCTCATTGGGCGGAGGGGCGCAATCGATGGCTCAGTGCGTGAGCGCGCGCAGTGCTTCGCACTCGGTTGCAGCGCTGCAATACAGCATGCCGCGCTCCGCCGTGGCCTTCGCCTGCTGCAGGTCGCCCCTGGCCACGTGGGTCAGGGCCAGGTCGAGATAAATGCGGGCGCTGCCGGGCTCGATCCGCTGGGCTCGCTCCAGCAGGGCCAGTGCCTGCTGGTACTCTCCGCGACTGCGCGCTGACTCCGCGCGTTCCAGCAGTTCTGCATAAGCGGCACCGGGGGCGGTCGTAACCGACGGCTCCGGCGCGGGCATCGTTGGCGGGAGGGTGGTTTTATCGACCGGCTTGCCGTCAGTCACGACGGCACCCGGTGTCGAGGTGGGCGCGGTACTGCAGCCGGCGACGAACAGCAGAACCAGGGCGGCAATAACGGGTTTGGAGGATACGGCATTCCGCACAACGGGACTCCAGGGCAGCGAGAGCCGCTCATTGTACACGAGAAGCTCCCGCCGGACGTGCGGCATCCGAATATCGTGTGGCATGCCGGTTTATGGATCCAGATCAATGTTATCTTCAATAGTTCCTTTGCCGGCAACGACCTGGTGTCAGAATGGCAGGAGCATGTTGGCAGTAGCGGAGCAGGTTTTGAAAGGACTGGCAATCAGGACGGCAACCACATGGGTGACCGGGGCCATGATCGCGCTGCTGTGCGCCTGCACTAACGGGGAGGTCGATCAGCCTATCGGCGAGGAGATTCCGCCGGATCCGGTGCTGGTGGCCCTGGAAGCCTATCGCGGTGAGGACCAGTATTTTCTCAGGTACCGGCGGGGGGAGGAGGTCTACTACGCGTCAGGCAACCTCAGGGGCAGGGCCAGTTCCACGCCGGAAGCCGGCGAGGCGGGCTACGGCGTCCCCGCCGTCAAGCCAATGGTTGCGAGGCTGCCGGACGACTGGAACGACATCAAACGCTCCATGACGCGGATACCGATACTGGGCATCGCGGCGTGGGCCGAGTTTCGCGACAGTATCTTTGCCGAGTTCCTGCCCGCCCGGCCTGATACGGGCGTCGCTGTCAGCTTCGACCGCGAGGACTTCTTTTTCTTCTACGACAGTTCCGGTCTGTTCCGCGCCCGGCGGCTGATCGAGAAGCCTCCCCGGTACACGGTCTCCGCACACGTCGATCTGCAACAGTATTTCGACAAGTGGCAGCCGCTGCTGAAGCAGTATCTGGAAAAGCAGAAAGTGGACTCTCACGAGGTTTTGTTCAACACGGGCGACCTGGACAAGGGATCCATCCCGTTCGTTTACGTCAATACCCGCGAAAAACTGATCGTCCTGATTCGCTATGACGAACTGCCCCACAGCCTCAGGGGGGTGGTGCCGGTGACCCACATACTGCAGTCTCTCTGGCACTTCGTGGGAGGCCACAGCTACTACGTGCCCATGCGCCCCTTCAGCTCCGTCAAAACCCTGCTGGCGCTGCTTTCCGACACTGCCATCGAGTCGGGTAAGCTCCTCCTGCCGGGGATGCCGCTGCGCCACGTGGTGCCACCGCTGACAACCGGCGTCCACATGGACCTCGGCGAGTGGGAGCGGGAACTGGACCGGCGCCTCGACCGGCCGAGCGGCAGCGGCATGCTGGACTTCCTGGTAGATGGCACCGCCTTCTTCACGCGATTCATCGACGAGGTCACCTCGGCGCAATCATCCGTCGACGTGCGCGCCTATATCTTCGACAACGACGACGTGGCCCTCATGATCGCGGAACTGCTCAAGCGGCGATCCAGGGAGGGCATCGATGTGCGGGTCCTGTTCGACGGCCTTGGCACCGCAATGGCCGGCGGCGAGCGAGCCGAAACGCTGCCGGGAGACCATCGTGCGCCCCTTTCAATCCGCAACCACCTGAGCCAGGACTCCCGAGTGAAGGTGCGATCGGTCAAGAATATCTGGCTATCCGGTGACCATGTCAAAACCATGGTGATCGACCGCCGCACCGCCTTTCTCGGGGGGATGAACATCGGCCGGGAATATCGCTACGACTGGCACGATCTAATGGTGGAAATCACTGGCCCGGTGGTTGACGAGATCAACGCCGAGTTCGACTCTGCCTGGATAAAGGCGGGAATATTCGGCGACTTCGGCGGCCTGTTCCGGCGAGGCCGGGAAAGCATCAACCAGGATCGTGGCGGGTATCCCGTGCGGCTGATCTATACCCGGCCTGGGCAGCAGGAAATCTATGCCCTGCAGCGGGATGCCATAAGGCGTTCGCGCGGCTACATCTACATCGAAAATGCCTATTTCACCGACGACGCGCTGCTGCGTGAACTGATCCTGGCTCGGCGCCGCGGCGTGGACGTGCGGGTTATCATACCTCTCGAAACGGACCGGGGCATGATCACCCGCAACATCGTGCTGGCCGCCAACGCCATGCTGGAGCACGGCATCAGGGTTTTCATCTACCCCGGATTCACCCATGCCAAGGCCGCGATATTCGATGGCTGGGCCTCGGTGGGGACGGCAAACCTGGACAGGCTCAGCCTGAAAATCAACCAGGAGATCAACATTGCAACCTCGGAGCCGTCGGCGGTCCAGGAATTGTTGGATGAGCTTTTCAAACAGGATTTCCAGCAGTCCACGGAACTGACCGAGCCCCTTGATGAACGCTGGACAGACCACCTGATCGAGATGTTCGGCGACTACCTGTTCTGAGCCGTGGCGATCTCGTCAGCCGCTCCCGAACAGGGATTCGAACCAGTCTTTAATGCCTGACTTGCGCGGCGTGCAGTTGGTACTGCGCTGCGGCTCCGAGCCGCTGATAAATGGCAGCATGCGCGCATGGGGACAGCCCTCGCCGGTGAGAGCGCCACTGCGGTTGTCGATCCAGTGGATCTGTATGCCGTCGGGCATACGGTAGCCCAGCGAGCGCTCGCTGCCCCTCGCCATGAAATGGGCCCAGACCCGGAGCGCGCCGCTGCTGCCGGTGAGCCCGGTGCCACCGTTGTCGTCCCGGCCGATCCAGGTTACCGCCAGCAGGTCGCCGGAGAAACCGGCAAACCAGGAATCGCGACCGTCGTTGGTGGTGCCGGTCTTGCCCGCCACCTCGAAGTTCTTCGGCAGCTCCCGATAAACCGCACGCCCGGTGCCCTCCCGCACCACCTCCCGCAGGGCGTAGTGCAGCAGGTGCACGGCCTGCAGGCTCACGGTACGGTCGTACTCCAGCGGGTATCGCTTGAGGGGTTGCCCGCGCGCATCGACGATGTCCCGGATGCTGCGCAAGGGCATGCGGAAGCCGCCGGCGGCGATCGTCTGGTACATGGCGACCAGGTCCATCGGGGAGTATTCACCGGCACCCAGGGTGAGCGCGGGCACTTCCGGTACACCACCGTCGATTCCGAGACGCTCCAGCATGTCCGCCACACTCTCGAGTCCGAGGTCCATGCCGAGGCGGGCGGTGGCGAGGTTGTAGGAGTTGGCCAGGGCCGTGTGCAGCAGAACACTGCCATGGGCCTGGCGATCAAAGTTGCGGGGTTCCCACACCTGGCCGCCCGGGCCCGACACCTGGAGCGGGGTATCCTGCAGGGGCGTGGCCAGGCTGTAGTGCCGGGGTCGCTCCAGGGCGGCGAGGTAGACCGCGGGCTTGAGCAGCGAGCCCGCCGGCCGCCGGGCATCCAGGGCGCGGTTGAAGCCGGCATATCGCACCTGGCGCCCGCCCACCAGGGCCGCGACCTCGCCGCTGTCGAAACGGGTCACCACGGAGGCGCTCTCCAGCTCGCCGCCGGGATCGATCTGGTCCAGAACCGCGGTGGTGCTGCGCTCCACCTGGCGCTGCAGCAGGGGGTCGAAAGCGGTGAATATGCTGAGCCCCAGGGTGGTCAGGTCCTCATCCCGGTACTCCTGGCGCAACTGGCGCCGCACCAGGTCCAGGTAGGCGGGGAATGAGTCGCGGATGCGTCGCTCCGTATTCAGGCCGAGGGGCATGGCCCGGGCGACGGTGGCATGCTCGACGGCAATCACGTCCTGGTCGGCCATCACGTCCAGCACCAGATTGCGCCTTTCCAGGGCGCGCTCCGGGTTGCGCCGGGGGTTGTAGAGAGAGGGCCCCTTGATCATCCCGATAAGCAGCGCCTGCTGGTGCAACCCGAGTTGCTCGACGGGGGTGTCGAAGTAGTGGCGCGCCGCGAGGGCGAGGCCGTGGATCGCCCGCGGCCCCTCCTGCCCCAGGTAAACCTCGTTAATATAACTCTCGAGGATCTGGTCCTTGCCGTAATGCAGCTCCAGCAGGACTGCCATCAGGATCTCGGTGAGCTTGCGTACGATGGTGCGCTCAGGTGTCAGATAGTAATTCTTGACCAGCTGCTGGGTGATGGTGCTGCCACCCGCGACCACCTGGCCGGAGCGAAGATTACTGAGGGCGGCCCGGGCGATGCCGCTGAGGGAGAACCCCCGATGCGTGTAGAAGCGCTGATCCTCTACGGCAAGCAGCCCGAGGCGCAACGTATCGGGCACGTCCTCCAGCCGGACCAGGATCCTGTCCTCCCCGTGGGAGGGATAGATTCCGCCGATCTGGACCGGATCCAGGCGCATCAGGTCGACGGGCCCGCCGCCGGCAGACAGCCCGGTGACGCCTGCCGCGCCGGTGCGGACCTGGACCCGGCGTGCCGGCTCGCGCTCGCCGGGAAAGTCGAAACCTCGGGTAAATATCTCGAAGCGGTCGCCGTTGCGCGCCGCCTGGCCGGGATCTCGGGGACTGGCAACCTTTCTGTAGCCAAGGACCTGAAGTTCGTAGGCCAGGTCGTCCGAGCTCACGGGGGCTCCCACGAACAGCTCCAGGGGCCGCGCGTACACCTTGGCCGGCAGCTCCCACATCCGGTCGGTGAAGGTTGCGGTGATCCTGGCGTCGAGGAAGGCGAGCAGCAGCGCGCCCGCCACCAATGCGACAAGTAACAGCTTCAGGAACAGGTGACGGGTGCGGATCATGGGGGGCGAGTGTACACCAGCATCCCTTTCATTTGACCGCCTGATCAGGATAATAGCCCGCAAACCGCACGGGGAAACCAATCAGATGAAACGATATGTAGCTTACGGTATCGGCGCCGCACTGGTCGATACCGAGATCAAGGTGGAGGAAGCGGAACTGGAGCAGATGAGCGTCGGCAAGGGCCTGATGACGCTGGTGGACGAGGCGCGCCAGGGGGAGCTGCTGGCGAAGCTGGAGGGCCATCTGGTGAAAGCCAGCCACGCCAGCGGCGGCAGCGCCGGTAATTCCATGATCGCCGCGGCCCAGTTCGGCGGCCGTACCTTCATGTCCTGCAAGGTCGCGGACGACGCCGACGGGGACATCTACATCGCCGACCTCGAGGCGGCGGGGGTGGACCACTGCCTGAACGGCCAGCGCGCCCCCGGCACGACCGGCAAATGTCTGGTCATGATCACGCCGGACGCCGAGCGCAGCATGAACACCTTCCTGGGCGTGAGCGAGACGCTTTCCACCGAACAGCTGGACGCCGAGGCGCTCGCCGCGTCGGAGTACCTGTACATCGAGGGCTACCTGGTCACATCGCCAAGCGGCCGCGCCGCTGCGGTCAGGGCGAGGGAACTGGCGGAGGCGGCCGGGGTAAAGACCGCGCTCAGCTTCTCCGACCCTGGCATGGTTGAGTTTTTCCGCGAGGGCATGGAGGAGATCATCGGCAATCGCCTGGACCTGATCTTCTGCAACGAGGCGGAAGCCCTGGGCTGGGTGGGCGCCGACAGTATCGGGGTCGCGGTTGAGCGGCTGAAGCAGATTGCGTCCACCTTCGTCATTACCCGCGGCGCGGAGGGCGCCCTCACCTATGATGGCAGCGAACTGGCGGAGATCCCGCCCCACCGGGTCCACGCGGTGGACACCAATGGCGCCGGGGACATGTTCGCCGGTGCATTCCTTTACGCCATCACCCGCGGCGAGGATTTTCCCACCGCAGGGCGCTTCGCCAGCCTCGCGGCGGGCCGAATCGTGGCCAATTACGGACCACGCCTCGCCGCCGACGAATACCCAGCCCTGCGCGCAGAATTTTTCGGAGACTAGGTCGCGGCTCCTGCGGTAACCCTGTGCCTCGACCGGACGGGCTGCCAGGCTAGAAGAGCGCGATCTGGCGGTCGACGATCTCCCTGAAGGAGGTCCCGACAAAGCCGAGGATGCCGTCTGCGACGGGCTGCAGCTGCCGGTCGACGTAATGCTGATAATCCAGCGGCGCCAGCGGCCGCGCCGCCGGCTCCGCGCCCGCCGCCGTGATCACGTACTCCACCCAGCTGCCCCGTGCCGGCACCGGCAGGCCGCGCCCGGCACAGAGCCGGGCGGCCTGCACGTGGGGTGGCACGTTCCGGGTATAGTCATCCAGTCTACGCCGCAGCCGCTTGCGGTAGACCAGTTCATCATCGCGCTCCCCGTTGAGCACCCCGGCACATAGCTCCCGCACATAGGCCTCGAAGGGCTCCTGTAGAAAGATCCGGCGATACAGCTCCTCCTGAAAAGTCCTCGCGAGCCGCGTCCAGTCAGTGCGCACGTTCTCCAGCCCCTTGAACACCAGACGGTCGCCATCGGCGGCCGGGACCACACCCGCGTAGCGCTTCTTGCTTCCCTTGTCCGATCCGCGCACAGTCGGCATGAGAAAGCGCCGGTAGTGGGTCTCGAACTCCAGTTCCAGTGCGCTCTCAAGGCCAAACTCCTCGCGGATGACGCGGCCCCACCAGGTATTGAGATCCCGTTCCAGGGCGCGGCCCGCCGCCTCCGCCTGTTCGTCACCCTGCGCCTCGTGGATCCAGACGAAGACCGAATCAGTGTCACCGTAGATGACCCGGTGTCCCGCTGCCTCGATGTAATCCCGGGTACGACAGAGGATGTCGTGCCCACGGCGGGTGATAGACGTGGCCAGCCGGGCATCGAAAAAGCGGCAGCCGGGAGAGCCGAGCACACCGTAGAAACTGTTCATGATGATCTTGATCGCCTGCGACAGGGGGGCATCCCCGGCGCGCCGGGCAGCGTCCCGCTGCCGCCAGAGCTCCCGGATCAGTGCCGGCAGGATATGGCCCTCCCGCGCAAACCGCGCCCCGATGTAGCCGGGCACGGTCTCCTCCTCCGACAGCTCTCCGCCAACGCCGAGGGCCAGTCCCAGGGGGTCGATACAGAAGGTGAGGATGATGCTGGGGTACAGGCTCTTGAAATCCAGTACGAGGACATGATCATAGAGGCCGGGGGCGGACTCCAGCACGTAGCCGCCGGGGCTGGCGATGTGGTCGCTGCTGGCATTGGGAGCCACGTAACCGGCGCGGTGCAGGCGGGGCAGGTAGAGGTTGTCGAAAGAGGCCACCGAGCCGCCCATGCGGTCGATGTTCAGCCCTGTCATCGCGCTGCGGGCAACCCCGAAGTCCAGCATGGCGGTGGCAGCGAAGATCTCAGAGACCAGCTCGCAATCCCGCAGGTTATAAGCCGCCAGGCCACTTTTGTCCTCATGGAACAGGCGCCCGATCTCCTCTCCCCGCTGGGGACCGTGTAACAGTTTTCCCTCCCCCAGCAGCTCGCGGGCCACATTGTCCAGGGCGAAGCTCTCGAAGCGGTAGAACGCCGCGCGCAACAACTCGATGCCATCCAGGATCACCCGGCCCGGGCACTGCACCGTGCGGCGCTCGCCGTCGTCATCGAGTGCCCGCCACAATACGGGGCGCCGGTCGCGCCCCAGAGCAAGGCGGCAACCGAGGCGGTCCGCCAGGCGCTGCAGGTACCAGGTGTCGAAATTCACCACGTTCCAGCCGATGAGAACGTCCGGGTCATACTCGTCGAGCCAGTCGAGAAAGGCCTGCAGCAGCGACTGCTGGTCGGGAAACGAGACTACCCACGCCTGCCCCGCTCCCTCCCCCACCATAAAGACGCGCCGGGTCTCCCCGCCGCGCGCGTCCGTTGCGTGCACGGCGATAGAATAGAGCTCCAGGCCCTCCATGGCTGTCTCTATATCGAAGGAGGCCACCTTGAGCAGAGGGCGGTAGTCCGACGCCCTGACCCCTGGATTGTGCAGGTGGAGGTGCCCCCCGCGGGACTGCGCGACCCCCTGCAGCAGGGCGCCGCCGGCCACGAAGCGCTCCATGAGGTAGCGGTCCGCCGGGTTGATGTCGGCCTCCAGCGGCTCGATGCCGGCACCGCGCAGCCTGTCGGCCAGTCTCCTTCCGGCCCGGTAGCTGTGGCAGTAGACAGCGCCCACTTCCTCGAGGCGGAAATCACGCAGCGCCACCGGCCGTATCTCCACGTCCGCGACGTCACCCAGCAGCGCTCGCGCCCCGGCCAGCTCTGTCCGACACAGGAAGAACACACTGCGCTCCCCGGTGACCGTGGCGCACAGTGGCCCGTGGTCGGAGGCAAACCAGAATTCCAGTTCCAGCCCGCCCGGGGTATCGCGCCAGTGACGGCTGAGGAGAAAACCCTCGTAGGTTTGTGCTGTCAATCCAGAGTCCTGTCCGGTGTAATTACCCCCATCAGGGCTGGGCTTGAGCGACCGTCTGCCTTAAGCTACCGCCCTGTCCCCAGGCCATTTGACGGGTTGAGTCAGGAAGGTAAGCGCATGAACAAGCCCATTATCAAGCAAGATCCCTTATACCAGCTCCTGCGCAACGAGGACATCAAGGGCTTCAACGAGCAGCGCGACAAGCTCGATACCAGCGAGTTGAAAAGCGGCGACTACCGGGGGCGCGACCTGCGCAACATGAACGCGAGCGGCCTCGACTTCAGCAACTCCTACTTCCGCAACGCAGACCTGAGCGGCATCGACTTTCGCAACACCAACCTGGAGGGGGCGAGCCTGCTGGATGCGAAGCTGTCCGGCACCTATTTCCCGCGGGAACTGAGTGCCGAGGAGATCCGTCTTTCCCTGGATACCGGCACCCGGTTGCGCTACACCCGGGAGTGAGTACCGGGCCCAGCCTCGCTGATCAGCCCTGCGCCAGAAGATCGCGCAGGTCGATGATGGCCGCGTGGGCCCGACTGATATAGGAGGCCATCACCAGGGAGTGGTTGGCCAGTACGCCAAACCCGGAGCCGTTGAGAATCATCGGGCTCCAGACCGTTCTCTGGGTGCTCTCGAGTTCACGAATGATCTGCTGCAGGCTGACCTGCGCATTCTTCTTGGCAAGGATATCGGCGAAGTCGACCTCCACTGCCCGCAGAAAATGAATCAGCGCCCAGGCCGAACCCCGCGCCTCGAAATAGACGTCGTCGATTTCCATCCACGGGGTTTGAACCTCCATCTCGGAGGGGGCGCGAGTGGACTGCGTGGCGCGCTCCTCCCCCGCCAGATCGGTATTGAGGCGGCGCTGGCCCACGCTGGCGCTCAACCGCTGGGAGAGGCTCCCCAGCCGCGTGTCCACAGTCGACAGCCAGTAGCGCAGGTTGTCGGCGCGGGCATAGAACTGGGCGTCGGTGACATCCTCGTCGGACAGGCGGCGGAAATAACTGCGCAGGGACTTCAGGCCGTCCCGGTATTCGGACTCCGAGGCCGGCAGCATCCAGCTGGAGGCGCCGAAGTTGAATCGGGGCTCCGCCATCGCCAGGTCAGGATCTTCCTTGGACTGGGACTGGGAGCGGCTGAGCACCTCCCGGAGGGCCCGGGACAGGTCCCGCGCCTGGATCAGCGCGCCGTACTCCCAGTTGGGGATATTGTCGAGCCAGACCCCCGGGGGAAACAGATCGTTGTGGAGGAAGCCCCCCGGTTTCTCCAGCAGGGTCTCCATCACCCCCATCAGTGCCGCAGTGGTGACCGAGCCGGTGACCACCTCCGCGCCGTCTTCTGCCGCATAGGCAGCGGCCCGCTCACGTACGTCGAACGGCCCCGGCGCCAGGCTCCAGTAGATGCCCAGAATAACAGCCGCCACCAGGTAGAGCCCCAGCAGCCCGGCAATAACCCTGGCCATACCCCCGTCCGGAAGCAGGGCTAGCATGCTGTCGCGCCAGTTGGCGAGTGTATCGGTCAGTGCGCTCATCGGGACGGCCTATTGCGGGTGGTGGTGGTGATCGTGGACCGGCCGGTCAGCTTCCGACCGGCGCACGGCGGCGTTCGTGCAGACGGGCGGACCTGCCGCCGGCTGCAGGCAGAGCTCAACGCTCTCGCCGGGGAGCGGCATGCGTTCGAGGCCGAGCAGCATCAGGTGGGTCCCGCCGGGCGCCAGCTGCAGACTCTCACCCGGGCCGAGGGACAGCGCGTCGAGGCGCTCCATGCGGGTGTAGCCGTCCACCTCGCGGGTCGAGTGGATCTCGACCTGCGCCGCTATCCCGGACCTGGCCCCCACGATTTCGATCGCGCTACCACCGCGGTTGGTCAGGGTCAGATAGGCCGCCGTCGTCTTCTGGGAGGGCGGCAGGGCCCGCACCCAGGCATCCTCGAGACCGAGGGTCCCTGTAGCAGAAGGCGTATCCTGTGCCGTGACTACCTGTGGCAGTACGCCCGCCAGCAGGGCCGTCGCCAAAAACCTGTACAATTCTCTTCTCCGTTTTGGAAACTACCGGCCACCGCCGGCGTCGTAGACACTATAGCATTACCCTGCGGTCGCCACCGATGCGCTTTGGGCCGCAGCCCCCGGACAGGTAAAATAGCGACCCCGACCCCGATGTCAACTGATATCGACCCGTCCGCCGCCACAGCGCCGGTCGACCACAAGGAGTTCAAATGCGTGCGCTGATCGCAGGCCTTTTATTGCTCAGCAGCCTCTGCCACGGCCAGGCGCTCGGCGACGCCGAGGGCCCCGGCGTCGGTGGACCTGCCTTCGGCGCACCCGCCGGCAAGCCGCAATTCCTGCCGATCGACCGGGCCTACCAGCTTGAAGTGGAGATCATTGGGGAGCAGCAACTGCGCATCTACTGGCAGATCGCCCCGGACTATTACCTCTACCAGCACCGGTTCGCCTTCGAGCTGACCGATGCCGAAGGCACCATACCGGTTGAGGCCATTCTGCCGCCGGCGCTGGCGCGTAGCGACGAATTCTTCGGCGAGGTGAAGGTCTACTACGACCACGCCGATGTGCCGCTGCAACTGGGGCGCGGGTCGGCGCAGGCGATGCTCGCCGTTACCTATCAGGGCTGCGCCGACGCCGGCCTCTGCTACCCACCCGAGACCCGCCACTTCGACGTCGACTTCGCCTCGGGCAGCGTCAGCCGCGCTGCGCCCCCGCGCCCGGACGGGGCATCGCCCCTGGACGCATCCGGGGGCTTCAGCGCCGGCAGGCTGGTCTACATGCTGCTGCTGGCCTTTGTCGGGGGCAGTATTCTCAACCTGATGCCCTGCGTGTTCCCCATCCTCTCGCTCAAGGTTCTCAGTTTCACCCGCAGCACCGCTCACGACCGCCACGTCCACAGCTGGCTCTACACCGCCGGGGTCGTGGCCAGTTTTGTGCTGGTGGCGGCCCTGCTGATCGCCCTGCAGCAGGCAGGGCGGGCGATCGGCTGGGGGTTCCAGCTGCAGTCACCCGCCTTTGTCATCGCCCTTGCCTACCTGTTCGTGGCGATGGGTCTCTCCCTTTCCGGCCTGTTCCAGTTCGGCGGCAATGTGATGAACGCCGGCAGTAGCCTGGCGGACCGCGGCGGGCTGAGCGGCAGTTTTTTCACCGGCGTGCTGGCGGTGGTGGTGGCCAGCCCCTGCACCGCGCCCTTTATGGGAACTGCGCTGGGATTTGCACTCACCCAGCCGCCACTGGTCGCCCTGCTCGTCTTCGCCGCGCTGGGCGCGGGAATGGCCGCACCGCTGCTGCTGTTCAGCTACAGCGGCGCCGCGCGCAGGCTGATGCCGCGACCAGGCCCCTGGATGGAGACGCTCAAGCAGCTGCTGGCCTTTCCGCTCTACGGCACCGCCATCTGGCTGCTGTGGGTCGCCGGACGGCAAACGGGGGTCAATACCATGGCGGCGGCGCTGGGCGGCGTTCTCGTCCTTTCCCTGGGACTCTGGCTGTGGCGCTTTGGCGGCTGGCGCCGGGGTATGGCCCTGGCCTGCTGCCTGCTCGCGGCCACCCTGGCCACCTGGCGGGGCCTGGATGACACCGGCGACCGGCCCGGGCGGCTGAGTGACGGCAGAGTGGCCTGGTCAGAGCAGCGACTGGCCGAGCTGCGCCAGGCAGGCACCCCCGTCTTCGTCGATGTCACAGCGGACTGGTGCATTACCTGCATCGCCAATGAGCGGGCCGTCCTGCTGACGGACGAAATGACCGCCGCATTCGACCGGCACGGCGTGGTCTACATGGTGGCGGACTGGACCAACTACGACCCGGCCATCGCCCAATTTATCGGCGGCTATGGCCGCAGCGGCATACCGCTTTACCTCATGTATCCGGGCGACCTGGCAAGCGAACCGCTGCTGCTGCCCCAGCTGCTCACCAGAGCGACGGTGCTGGAGGCACTGGAGGCTGTCTCGCGCGCGGGTGACGCCATAACCGGCGAACCGGCCGGCAACGACCCCCTGGCAGCTGCCGAGTCACGATAGCGGCCCCCAGAGGTGCCGCACGGGGAAGCGGCAGGGGCTCGGACCACGACCCCACCGGTTAAAAAATACAGCTAACTTCTTCAAATCAGTCGCTAAAAGCGGGCAAATTATACTCAAACACCAAAACCCGTAGACACTCCCGCAAATTTGCGCGACACTGTCGCCCAAACGCGCACGGCCCCGGGGAGAGCGCAAGCGCCATGGCAACCATTCTCGTTCTGCACGGCCCTAACCTGAACCTGCTGGGAGAGAGGGAGCCGGACGTCTATGGCAGCACCTCGCTGGCCGATATCAACCGGCGCCTGGAGGCGGTTGCCCATGACGGCGGGCACCACCTCCTGCACATGCAGAGCAACGCCGAATATGAGCTCGTGGAGCGCGTCCAGGAGGCTCGCCAGGAGGGCGTGAATTTTATCCTGATCAACCCGGCCGCCTTCACCCACACCAGCGTTGCTCTGCGTGACGCCCTCGCTGCCGTGGCTATCCCCTTTATCGAGATCCACCTCTCCAACGTCCATGCCCGCGAGGCGTTCCGCCGCCACTCCTACTTCTCCGACCTCGCCAGGGGGGTGATCTGCGGGCTGGGACCACAGGGCTACGAACTCGGGTTGCAGGCAGCCCTGCACCTGCTGGAACAGTCATAAACTGACGGGAAGACACTGCACTATGGACATTCGCAAGGTAAAGAAGCTGATCGAGTTGCTGGAAGAGTCCAACATCGACGAAATCGAGATCCGCGAAGGGGAGGAGTCGGTGCGCATCAGCCGCAACGGCGCCCAGGCGATGGCCCCGGCCTTCTACGCCCCCCAGCCGATGGCCGCACCACCCCCCGCCCAGGCCGCTCCGGCGCCCGCGCCGGCCGTGACCGCGGAGCCCGCAGCCCCGGAACAACCCAGCGGCCACGTGGTGAACTCGCCGATGGTAGGCACCTTCTACCGCTCGCCCTCGCCCACTTCTCCACCGTTTGTGGAGGTGGGGCAGAGCGTAAACGTCGGCGACGTGGTCTGCATCGTCGAAGCGATGAAAATGATGAACCAGATCGAGGCCGACAAGAGCGGCACCATCGGCGCCATCCTGGTCGAAAACGGCGAGCCGGTCGAATTTGACCAGCCTCTTTTCACCATCATCTAGCGGCGCTCCGGCCTGCGGCCAACTGAGGATGACGTATGCCCATACTGGATAAGGTGCTCATTGCCAACCGCGGTGAAATCGCGCTACGCATCCTGCGCGCCTGCAAGGAACTCGGGATTACCACGGTCGCGGTCCACTCCCAGGCGGACCGGGAACTGAAACATGTCCGTCTGGCCGACGAGTCGGTCTGTATCGGCCCCGCGCCCTCCACCGAGAGCTACCTCAACGTCCCAGCGATCATCAGCGCCGCCGAAGTGACTGATTCGAGCGCGATCCACCCGGGATACGGTTTCCTCGCGGAAAACGCCGACTTCGCCGAGCAGGTCGAGAAAAGCGGTTTCATTTTTATCGGGCCCAAGGCAGACACCATCCGCCTGATGGGGGACAAGGTCTCCGCCATCGAGGCCATGAAAAAGGCGGGGGTGCCCACGGTGCCCGGCTCCGACGGCCCCCTCGGCGACGACGACGAACGGACCCTCGAGATCGCCCGGCGGATCGGCTACCCCGTGATCGTGAAAGCCGCCGCCGGTGGCGGGGGGCGCGGCATGCGCGTCGTGCACAACGAGGCCGCCCTGCTCAACTCCGTGCAGGTCACCCAGTCAGAGGCGGCCGCCGCCTTCGGGTCGAGTGTCGTCTACCTGGAGAAGTTCCTGCAGAAACCACGCCACGTGGAGATCCAGGTTCTTGCCGACGGCCAGGGCAACGCTATCCACCTCGGCGACCGGGACTGCTCCCTGCAGCGGCGCCACCAGAAGGTGATCGAGGAGGCGCCGGCGCCGGGCATACCGGACGACGCGCGCAAGGCGGTAGCCGATTCCTGCGTCAACGCCTGTATCGAGATCGGCTATCGCGGCGCCGGCACCTTCGAGTTTCTCTACGAGGATGGCAATTTTTATTTCATCGAGATGAACACCCGGGTGCAGGTGGAACACCCGGTGACGGAGATGATCACCAATGTCGATATCGTGGCCGAGCAGCTGCGCATCGCCGCGGGACTGCCGCTCTCCTTCCGCCAGAGCGATATCCGCTTCCACGGCCACGCCTTCGAGTGCCGCATCAATGCCGAGGACCCGCACACGTTTCTCCCCTCCCCCGGCAAGGTCACAACCTTTCACGCACCGGGCGGGCTGGGTGTCCGGGTCGATTCGCACCTCTACGACGGCTATACCGTACCCCCCTTCTACGACTCCCTGATCGCCAAGGTGATCAGCTTCGCCGAGAGCAGGGAGGCGGCCCTGGCCAGGATGCGCCAGGCCCTCGATGAACTGGTGGTGGAGGGCATTCGCACCAACACCGCGCTGCACCGGGAACTGGTCCGCGATCGTGCCTTCCAGGCCGGTGGCGTCAGCATTCACTACCTGGAAAGCAAGCTGGAGGACTGAGCAGGGCTCGTCCGCACCTCCCTAAAGATGCCGCGCACGCCCCCACCCCCCGTCGCACGCCTCGCCGATTGCGGCGGCAGCCACCCCTGATGGCGTGGCTGCAGCTGCGCCTGGACACCAGCCCCGGGGAGGTCGAGCGCCTGGAGGAGCTGCTGCTGGCAACCGGAGCCGTTGCCGTGACGCTGGAGGACAATGCGGACCAGCCGGTACTCGAGCCCGGCGTCGGTGAAACCCCCCTGTGGGGGCAGACCCGCCTGACCGGACTCTATCCCGCCGATACCGACATGGCGACGGTACTGCAAGCTTTTTCCGAGGACGACCTGGCGGCGGCCAGACTCCGCATAGAGATCCTTGAAGACCGGGACTGGGAGCGGGAGTGGATGCAGCACTACCAGCCCATGCGGTTCGGCAGGCGTCTCTGGATCTGCCCCAGCTGGCTGGCGCCACCGGATCCCGACGCCGTCAACCTGCTGCTCGATCCGGGACTGGCGTTCGGTACTGGAACCCATCCCACCACGGCCCTGTGCCTGGCCGCGCTGGACGCGATGGACCTGCTCGGCATCACCGCAGTCGATTACGGCTGTGGTTCCGGCATCCTGGCGGCGGCAGCCCTCAAGCTGGGGGCACAGCGGGTCCTGGCCGTGGACAACGACCCCCAGGCGCTGGTGGCGACCCGGGAGAACGCGGCGCGCAACGGCATCCCGCAGGGGTCGCTGGAAATCGCCGCGCCGGAGTCCGTGGACTGGCCGGGGTGGGCCCACCGCGCGGACCTGGTGATCGCCAACATCCTCGCCGGCCCCCTGATGGCGCTTTCCGGGGTCCTGCTCAGCTTCATGCGGCCCGGCAGCACGCTGCTGTTGTCAGGTCTGCTGATGAGCCAGGCCGACGCCCTGCGCCGCCACTACGCCGACCGCCTGTCGCTGCAGGTCGCGGCCGAGCGGGAGAACTGGGTCTGTCTGCGCGGCACCCTTCCCCACTAGCCGGGTCAAGGCAAAAAGTAAACCCCGGAAAAGTGAACCCGCTCACACTTTGGCGATTTTTTGCACAGCCGTTCTTTCCCGGACCCGGCCTTCCGAGTATGATACCGCCTCTTTTTCGAACCCGTTTCCAAGCGCCTGCTGATGCTGCAGATCGGACCCTACAGCCTGTCCAACCCCGTGGCACTGGCTCCCATGGCCGGGGTGACCGACCTGCCCTTCCGCCGCCTCTGCGCGGAGCTGGGGGCGGGGCTGGTCGTGGGGGAAATGATAAGCAGCAACCCCCGCCTGCGCGACTCGCGCAAGACGCGCTGGCGCAGCCGCCACGATGACGAGATTCGCCCCCGCTCCGTGCAGATTGCCGGCAGCGACCCCGAGCAGATGGCCTCAGCCGCCCGCTACAACGTGGCGCGCGGCGCGCAGATCATCGATATCAACATGGGGTGTCCGGCCAAGAAGGTGTGCCGCCGGGCTGCGGGCTCCGCCCTGCTGGCGGACGAGGGGCGGGTGGCGGAGATTCTCCGTGCAGTCGTGGCCGCCGTCGATGTCCCCGTCACCCTCAAGATCCGGACCGGGCCGTCACCACAACGACGCAATGGGGTAACCATCGCGCGCATCGCCGAGGACACGGGCATTGCCGCCCTCGCGGTGCACGGCCGCACCCGCGCCTGCGCATTCCGGGGGGAGGTGGAATACGACACCATCGCCGCCATCGTCGAGGCCACCGAGTTCCCCGTGTTCGCCAACGGCGATATCGACTCACCCGCCAAAGCCGCGGAAGTCATCGCCCATACCGGCGCCGCCGGGGTCATGGTCGGCAGGGCGGCTCAGGGCCGGCCGTGGCTGTGTGGCCAGATCGCCGCCCGCCTCGCCACGGGCACTGCGCCGCCGTCCCCCTCACTGAGCGAGCAGCGCGAGATCCTGCGCCGCCACGTGGCGCAGCTGCACGGGTTCTACGGCGACTACATGGGCCTGCGCATCGCGCGCAAGCACGTGGGCTGGTATCTCGGGCACCAGCACGCCAACGGCACGGCCCGCGCGAACTTCAACGCGCTGGAGAGCTGTGCGGCACAACTGCAGTTTATCGACCAATTAATCCGAAACGAGAATAAAGAGGTACTAGCAGCATGACCAGGGCTGAAGCACTACCCACCGACCACGGCGACAATGCGCTGGAACCGGTCACGGAGCCCGCCCCTGTGCAACACCTGCGCGAATCCGTTACCGTGGCGGTGCGCCACTACCTGCAGCAGCTCGACGGCCAGATGTCCACGGATGTCTACCAGATGGTGCTGGCGGAGATCGAGGCGCCGCTGCTCAGGGAAATCATGGCCTACACCCGCAACAACCAGACCCGGGCCTCGATCATGCTGGGCCTGAACCGGGGTACGCTGCGCAAGAAGCTGAAACAATACAACCTGATCTGATAAAGGCCAGTGACATGAATGCACCCGATTTCGTCCGCGTCCGGCGCGCCCTGATCAGCGTCTCCGACAAGACCGGCATCGTCGAGTTCGCCAGCGGCCTGCGTGACATGGGCATCCAGCTGCTGTCCACCGGCGGCACCTGGCGCCTGCTGCGGGAACAGGGGCTGGAGGTCATCGAGGTGGCCGACTACACCGGCTTCCCGGAGATGATGGACGGCCGGGTCAAGACCCTGCACCCGAAGGTGCACGGCGGCATCCTGGCACGCCGCGGGCAGGACGATGCCGTCATGGCCGAGCACGGCATCGAGCCCATCGACATGGTGGTGGTGAACCTCTATCCCTTCGAGTCGACGGTGGCCAGGACGGACTGCACCCTGGAAGAAGCCATCGAGAACATCGACATCGGCGGCCCCACCATGGTGCGGGCAGCGGCCAAAAATCACCGCCACGTCAACATCGTGGTCAACGCCACGGACTACGAAGGCATCCTCCAGGAGATGCGCGCCAACGAGGGCGCCACTTCCCAGGCGACCCGGTTCGACCTGGCCATCAAGGCTTACGAGCACACCGCGGCTTACGACGGCGCCATCGCCAGCCACTTCGGCAGGCTGGTGCCCGGGGGTTCCCCTATCTTTCCCCGCACCTTCAACACCCAGTTCCGCAAGGCGCAGGAGATGCGTTACGGCGAGAATCCTCACCAGCACGCCGCCTTCTATGTCGAGGCGGACCCCGCCCCGGGCTCCATCGCCACCGCGAAGCAGCTGCAGGGCAAGGAACTCTCCTACAACAACGTGGCGGACACCGACGCCGCACTGGAGTGTGTCCGCAATTTCGGGGCGCCCGCCTGTGTCATCGTCAAGCACGCCAATCCCTGCGGCGTTGCGGTGGGAGAGGATATCCGCCAGGCCTATGACCTGGCATTCGCCACCGATCCGGAATCGGCCTTCGGTGGCATAATCGCCTTCAACCGCGAGCTGGATGCCGCCACCGCCGAGGCGATCGTGGAGCGCCAGTTCGTGGAGGTGATCATCGCCCCTGCCGTCAGTGATGCGGCGAGCGCCATCGTCGCAGGGAAAAAGAATGTGCGTCTCCTGGCCTGCGGCGAATGGCCGCCGGCGGGGTCCGAGCGCGGGGCTCTCGACTACAAGCGGGTCAACGGCGGCCTGCTGGTCCAGGAGCGGGACCTGGGCATGGTGGGCATCGGGGATCTCCGCGTGGTCAGCAAGGTGCAGCCGTCGGAGCAACAGCTGCAGGACCTGCTCTTCGCCTGGAAAGTGGCGAAGTTCGTAAAATCCAACGCCATCGTCTACGCATCCCGGGGACAGACCGTCGGCATCGGGGCGGGCCAGATGTCCCGGGTCAATTCGGCCCGGATCGCCGCCATCAAGGCGGAGCATGCCGGCCTGGCGGTGAAGGGCTCGGTCATGGCCTCAGATGCCTTCTTTCCCTTCCGGGACGGTATCGACAATGCCGGCAAGGCCGGTATCGCCGCGGTGATTCAGCCCGGCGGCTCAATCCGCGACGAAGAGGTGATCGCCGCCGCGGACGAGCACGGGATGGCGATGGTCTTTACCGGCATGCGCCACTTCCGCCACTGACGGGCCCCGACTTTCGCCAGACCCACGATTCCGGAGCCAGACCTATGAATGTACTAGTGATTGGCGGCGGGGGCAGGGAACACGCCCTGGCCTGGAAAGCCGCCCGCTCGCCCCTGGTCGATACCGTGTTCGTCGCACCCGGCAATGCCGGTACGGCGGCGGAGCCCCGCATGGAGAACGTCGACCTGGACGTGATGGATTTCCCCGGGCTGGCGGCGTTTGCCGAGCAGAACGGCGTCGGCCTGACCATCGTCGGCCCGGAAGGCCCCCTGGTGGGGGGCCTGGTCGACTTTTTCGAGGCGCGCAACCTGCGCTGCTTCGGCCCGCGCCGGGGAGCCGCCCAGCTCGAGGGGTCCAAGGCCTTTACCAAGGACTTCCTGGCGCGCCACGAAATTCCCACCGCCGCCTACGCCAATTTTACCGAGCTGCAACCGGCCCTGGCCTACCTCAGGCAGCAGGGCGCCCCCATCGTGGTCAAGGCCGACGGGCTCGCGGCGGGCAAGGGTGTCATCGTGGCGGAAACCCTCGAGCAGGCAGAGGCTGCGGTCACCGACATGCTCTCCGGCAACGCGTTCGGCGAGGCAGGCTGTCGGGTCGTGATCGAGGAGTTCCTGGAGGGCGAGGAGGCGAGCTTCATCGTGATGGTCGACGGCGAGCACGTGCTGCCCATGGCCACCAGCCAGGACCACAAGCGGATCGGCGAGGGAGACACGGGGCCCAACACCGGTGGCATGGGCGCCTACTCCCCTGCGCCCGTGGTGGACGACACGGTCCACCAGCGCATCATGGAACAGGTGATCCTCCCCACCGTGCGCGGCATGGCCGCCGAGGGCAACGTCTACACCGGCTTCCTCTACGCCGGACTGATGATCTCCCCGGACGGCCAGCCGCGGGTGATCGAATACAACTGCCGCTTCGGGGATCCTGAAACTCAGCCCATCATGATGCGACTGCAATCGGACCTGGTGGCACTGTGCGAGAGCGCCCTCTCCGGGCGCCTCGACCAGGCCTCGACGGAGTGGGATGCGCGCTGTGCCATCGGGGTGGTGCTGGCCGCCGGCGGGTATCCCGGCAGCTATGCGAAAGGCGCACCGATCCGCGGCCTGGGTGCGGACCAACCTGACTTCGTAAAAGTATTCCATGCCGGCACCGCCCTGGACGGTGATAAAGTGGTCACCAGCGGCGGCCGGGTGCTTTGTGTCACCGCCCTCGGGGAGGACATCGCCGCCGCCCGGCGCGCCTGCTATGAGGCCGTGGACAAGATCAGCTGGGAGGGCATGACCCTGCGCCGCGACATTGGCTGGCGCGCCATAGCGCGTTACAGTCATGGCACTTGAACTACGCAACGGGAGCCGCTGATGCGCCAACGCCGTCTTTCCCTGCTGGACCGCCTGATCAACGAGGCCGACACCGTCATCCGCACCATCGCCAGTGGCGGCCATGCACCGACGCGCCCCTCTCCGGCGGAGGGACACTCCGAAAGCGAGCTCTCCGAGCAGGAACGCAGGCATGTGGCGGGGCTGATGCGCGTCAACCATACCGGTGAGATCTGCGCCCAGGCGCTGTACCAGGGGCAGGCGCTCACCGCGCGGCTGCCCAACGTGCGCGACGAGATGCAGCAGGCCGCCGCCGAGGAAATCGACCACCTCGTCTGGTGCGAGGAGCGATTGCGGGAACTGGACAGCCAGCCCAGCGTGCTCAACCCCGCCTGGTACGGACTCTCCTTTGCCCTAGGGGCCGTGGCCGGCGCGGTGGGCGACGACGTCAGCCTGGGCTTTGTGGCCGCCACGGAGGAGCGGGTCTGCAACCACCTCCGCGATCACCTGGAGCAGCTGCCGGAAGAGGACCGCAAATCCCGGCTGATCCTGCAGCAGATGCTGGAGGATGAGCAGCGTCACGGCGATAACGCCCTGCAGGCAGGTGGAACCGATTTCCCCCGACCGGTAAAGGACGCCATGTCACTGGTCGCCCAGCTTATGACACGCAGCAGCTATCGCCTGTAGTCTGCACATCCCCCGGCCCTCCTGCCGTGGCGGCGCAGGCTAGGCCCGGGCTGCGGGATCGAACTCGGCGATTTCGTAGCTGTGGGTGATATCCACCCCCGCCGCGCCCAACATGATCGAGGCGGAACAGTACTTCTGAGCGGATAGCTCGACCGCGCGCTTAACGTGATTCTCCTTCAGCCCCACACCCGTGACCACGAAATGCAGGTTGATGCGGGTGAAGACCGCGGGAATGGCATCCGCCCGCTCGGCCTCTATCGCCACCCGGCAGTCCACCACCTGCTGCCGCGATTTCTTCAACATGCTGAGCACGTCATAGACGGAGCAACCCCCGGTACCCAGCAGCAGCATCTCCATCGGGCGTGGCCCCCTGTTGCGCCCGCCGAGATCTTCCGGGCCGTCCATCACCACCGTGTGACCACTGCCCGCCTCCCCGACGAACATGGCGCCGTCAGTCCATTTCACAGTCGCTTTCATAGTTGCCGTTTCCCCGGAAAAACCGCGGCGCAGCTTAGCACAACAAGTTACGTTTTACCTGACGCGCTTTCCGGTTAGAATCCTTTGTAAAGAATACTGACATAAGGGAGTAACAGGGATGCTGAAACCACAGGTGGTCAGGGCACTGCCCAACGTGGAAAACTTCCTGCGACATTGCCAGCGTAAGGATTACAAGGCCAAGAGTGTCGTGCTGAAACAGGGAGAAGCGAGTAATTCGCTCTACCTGATCCTCGACGGCTCAGTCTCCATCATGGTGGAGGACGAGGCGGATCCGGAGCACATGCTGGTGGTGGCCTATCTCAATCCCGGCGATTTCGTCGGCGAGATGGGCCTGTTCGAGGAGGAGGAGCAGGTGCGCAGTGCCATGGTCGTGGCCAAGACCGCCTGCGAGGTAGCGGAGATCTCCTACGAACGCTTCCACCAGATCCGCAACCAGTACCCCGATATTCTCTTCGCCATCTCGCGCCAGCTGGGCAGGCGCCTCCGCCAGACCACGCGCAAGCTGACCGACCTGGCTTTCGTCGACGTGTCGGGGCGGATCGCTCACACCCTGCTGGACCTGTGCAAGGAGCCGGACGCGATGACCCATCCCGACGGCATGCAGATCAAGATCACGCGGCAGGAGCTGGGCAAGATCGTCGGCTGTTCCCGGGAGATGGCGGGGCGGGTGCTGAAACACCTCGAGGAGGACGGCCTGGTGTCGGTGTCGGGCAAGACCATGGTGGTCTACGGCACCCGCTGAGCGCCGCGACAGGAGCGCCTCGATCCCTCAGAAAAACAGCTCGCGCAACTTCTCCCCCGGCTCCGCGGCCCGCATGAAGGCCTCGCCCACCAGGAAAGCGTGAACCTGGTGCGCCCGCATTCTCGCCACGTCATCCCGTGAATGGATCCCACTCTCCGTCACCACCATGCGGTCCCGGGGGATATGGGGCAGCAGTTCCAGGGTGGTTTCCAGACGGGTCTCGAAGGTATGGAGGTCGCGGTTGTTGATCCCGATGAGCGGCGTGGCCAGCGCCAGGGCCCGCTCCAGTTCATCCCTGTCGTGCACCTCGACCAGTACGTCCAGCCCCAGCTCCTGCGCGGTTTGCGCCAGCTCGCCCATCTGTTGATCGCTGAGGGCAGCCACGATCAGGAGCACGGCGTCGGCGCCGATGGCACGGGCCTCCACCACCTGATAGGGATCGACGGTGAAATCCTTGCGCAGTACCGGCAGGTCACAGGCCCCGCGCGCCTCCTCGAGATAGGCATCAGCGCCCTGGAAGAAATCCACGTCGGTCAGCACTGACAGGCAGGCGGCCCCCCCGTCCCGGTAGCTGCCGGCGATCTGCGCGGGGTGGAAATCCTTCCGGATCACGCCCCTGCTGGGCGATGCTCTCTTCACCTCGGCGATCACCGCCGGCTCGGCCCGCGCCACCCGCCGGTGCAGCGCCTGTGCGAAGCCGCGCGGGCCGGCCTGCTGCGCAATAGCCTGTTCGAGTGCGGCCAGGGGCCGGCTCACTGTACGCTCCGCCACCTCCTCGCGCTTGCGGTCGAGGATTCGCTGCAGGATCGTCGATTGGTTCACCGCGCTCTCCTCAGTTGGCCGTGTCCCGCATCAGGCGGGTGAAGTCGATGAATTCCTTCAGCTTTTCCCCTGCCTGGCCGCTCGCCAGCAGGTCCTCCGCCATGGCCACACCATCGGCCAGGGTGGCGGCGATACCGCTCACGTAAATGGTCGCGCCGGCATTCAGGGCAATCAGGTCAGCGGCCTTGCTGGCGATCTCGTCGCCCTCGCCCCCGAGCACCCTGCGGATCAGGGTGGCCGAGGCCTCTGCGCTCGCCACCGTGAGGCCATCCAGGCTCCGGGGCGCCAGGGCGAAATCCCCGGGGTTGATGCGGTAGGTCGATACCGTCCCGTCGCGCAGCTCCGCCACCGTGGTCGCGGCGGCGATGGATATCTCGTCCAGCCCGTCATCCGAGTGGACCACCATGACGTGCTCCGCCCCGAGTGCCTTGAGCACGCGCACGATCGGCTCGCACAACTCCGCACTGAAAACGCCGATGAGCTGGCGCTTCACCCCCGCCGGATTGGTGAGCGGCCCCAGTATATTGAAAATAGTGCGCAATCCCAGCTCGCGCCGGGGCCCGATCGCGTGGCGCATGGCACTGTGGTGGGCGGGGGCGAACATGAAACCGACGCCCACCGCGTCGATGGCCCGCGCAACCTGCTGGGGGTTGAGATCGAGGGGTATGCCGAACTGCTCCAGCACATCCGAACTGCCGCTGGTGCTGGAGACCGACCGGTTGCCATGCTTGGCAACCTTCGCCCCGGCTGCCGCCACCACAAAAGTGGATGCTGTAGAGACATTGAAAAGGTTGGCGCCATCGCCGCCGGTGCCAACGAGATCAACCAGGTGCGGGTCGCTGACCTCGACCGGGGTGACCAGTTCGCGCATCACCTGGGCGGCGCCGGCGATCTCCTCGATGCTCTCCCCTTTCATTCGCAGCGCCACCAGGAAGCCGCCGATCTGGGCGTCAGTGGCCTCACCGGACATGACCTGGTGCATTACCGCCGCCATCTCCTCGCGGCTCAGGCTGTCGCCTTCGACGACACGGGCCAGGGCCTGCTGAATGTTCATGCGGATCCCCTCATTGCTCAAGAAAATTGCGCAGCAGATCGTGCCCGTGCGCGGTCAGGATGGATTCGGGATGGAACTGCACGCCCTCCACCGCCAGCTCCCGGTGGCGCAGGCCCATGATCTCATCCATCGCGCCGTCCTCCAGTTCGGTCCAGGCGGTAACCTCCAGGCAGTCCGGCAGGCTCTCCCGCTCCACCACCAGGCTGTGGTAGCGCGTCGCCTCGAAGGGCTCACTGAGGCCGCGGAATACCCCCTCGCCGCGATGATGAATTGGCGAGGTCTTGCCGTGCATCACCCTGCGCGCGCGCACCACCTTCCCCCCGAATACCTGCCCGATGCACTGGTGACCGAGGCAGATGCCGAGGATGGGCACCCTGCCGGCATACGCCTCGATCGTCGCCATGGAGATACCCGCCTCATTGGGGGTACACGGCCCGGGCGAGATCACGATCCGCTCCGGTGCCAGGGCGGCGATGTCTGCCACGGTGATTTCATCGTTGCGGACCACGTGAACATCCGCGCCGAGTTCGCCGAAGTACTGCACCACGTTGTAGGTGAAGGAGTCGTAGTTATCGATCATCAGCAGCATGATCTCTCCTCCCCGGCCAACACCATGGAGGCGGCGCGGAACATGGCGCGCGCCTTGTTGTGGGTCTCCTTCCACTCCAGCCGCGGTACTGAATCGGCGACCACCCCGCCCCCGGCCTGGACATAGAGGCGCTCGTCCTTGATCACCGCGGTGCGGATGGCGATGGCCGTATCCATGTCTCCCGCCCAGGAGATATAGCCCACCGCCCCGCCGTAGATGCCACGTTTGACCGGCTCCAGTTCGTCGATGATCTCCATGGCACGTATCTTGGGCGCACCACTGAGCGTGCCGGCAGGCAGTGTCGCCCGCAATACGTCGATCGCCGATCTGCCCGGCTGCAGGCGGCCACTGACATTGGAGACGATGTGCATGACATGGGAATAGCGCTCGACCACCATGCGCTCGGTGAGCTCCACCGAGCCGATCTCGGCGATCCGCCCGACGTCGTTGCGCCCCAGGTCGATCAACATGAGATGCTCCGCGATCTCCTTCGGGTCGGCCAGCAGCTCCGCCTCCATCGCCGCATCCTCCTCCTCGGTGTGACCGCGGCGGCGGGTGCCGGCGATGGGTCGCACTGTCACCAGGCCCTTTTCCAGCCTCGCCAGGATCTCGGGCGACGAACCCACCACATGGAAATCCGCCAGGTCGAGGTAATACATGTAGGGGGAGGGATTGAGGTTGCGCAGTGCGCGATAGAGATTGAGGGGCGGCGCGCTGAAGGGAATGCTCATCCGCTGGGAGGGGACCACCTGCATCACGTCCCCCGCCAGCACGTACTCCTTTACCCTGTCCACCGCCGCCGCGTACATCTCCCGGGTGAAATCGGACGCGGCCTGCTGCTCCAGCTCGGCGCTGTCCGCCGCATCCAGCACCACCTCGGGCAGCGGCGGCATGGGCTCGGGCAGGCGCGCCACCAGCTCCCGAAGCCGGCGCTGGGCATTGTCCAGCGCATCCGGGGCGGCCGGGTCGGCATTCACAACCAGGCGGATCGTGCCCGCCAGGTTATCGAACACCAGGACCTCCTCGGACACCATCAACAGGATGTCCGGTGTGCCAAGCCTGTCCGGCGGCACACTGGCCGCAAGCCGTGGCTCGACGTAGCGCACGGTGTCGTAGCCGAAATAGCCGACCAGCCCGCCGTGAAAGACCGGCAGATCGGCCCGGGGCGCGGTGCGATAGCGCTGCCGGAACGCCTCCACGAAGGCCAGCGGATCCCCGACCTCATCACACTCGATCCGTTGCCCGTCCTCCCAGACTTCCACCCGGTGGCCGTAGACCTTGAGCAGGGTGCGGCAGGGCAGCCCGATGATTGAGTAGCGACCCCATTTCTCGCCCCCCTGCACGGATTCGAAGAAATAGGAGTAGGGCCCCTCCGCCAGCTTGCGATAGGCGCTGATGGGGGTCTCGAGATCGGCCAGCACTTCGAGGCTGACCGGTATACGGTTGTAATCTTGTGCCGCCAGTGCGGCAAAGTCCTGGGGATTCATGGGTAGTCCTCGGAGATTGAATGGGCGTAATCGGGTCGCGGCAGTGCCCTGGCTACCATCGCCAGCAGGTGACCTCGCGCATCGACAGCAGGTCGACGCTGTTACGCTCTGCTGTTTGCACAGCACTCTCCAGGATCGGGAAGCCGCATATTGTACATGGCGGCCGGCGGTTGGCAAACCGGCGATCGGTGTAACGCGGGTGGATCAAGGGTTGGGTCTGGGGGGCGCCAGGGCGGCGGTATCCCGGCTCGCTTAGGGTGGAGCATGCACTCCCCGGGATA
>JARRPM010000017.1:0-39196 GCA_037382865.1 Halioglobus sp.
AAATTCAGGGGCATGCCGATGAGGGTAACCCGATGGACAGGGCCCGCCCGGGGGACTAGGCTTTTAACACTTCACAGAGTACAGCCAGGCAGGACGAGGAGCCGCGCATGAGCAAAATATTCAAGGATAACTCCGAAACCATCGGGGGGACCCCACTGGTCAAGATCAATCATATCAGCGACGGCAACATCTTCGCCAAGCTGGAAAATCGCAATCCGGCCATGTCAGTCAAGTGCCGCATCGGCACCAGCATGGTGATGGCAGCGGAGCGCGACGGGAGTCTCAAACCCGGCATGACCATCGTGGAGCCGACCAGCGGCAACACCGGGATCGCGCTGGCCTTCGTCGCCGCGGCCAGGGGTTATGGCTGCATTCTTACGATGCCCAACACCATGAGCCTGGAGCGGCGGATGCTGATGAAGGCCCTGGGCGCGGAAATCATCCTGACCGACGGGGCCAAGGGGATTCCTGCGGCGATCCAGAAAGCCGAGGAGATCATCGCGTCGGAGCCGGACCGGTACTGGGGCCCCCACCAGTTCGAAAACCCCGCCAACCCGGCTATTCATGAAAGCACAACGGGGCCCGAGATCTGGGAGGACACCGGGGGCCAGATCGATATCCTGGTATCCGGGGTCGGCACCGGGGGAACCCTGACCGGCGTCGCCAGGTACATCAAGAAAACCTGCGGCAAGCCGATTCATGTCATCGCGGTTGAACCCGACACCACCACCATGATCACCGCGGCGAAGGCGGGGGTCGAGCCAACCCATGGACCGCACAAGATCCAGGGAATCGGGGCCGGCTTCCTGCCCAAAAACCTGGACCTGGAAATGGTGGACCAGGTGGAACAGGTCTCCAGCGAGGAGGCAATGGCGTGGGCCCATAAACTGATGCAAAAGGAGGGTATCCTGGCGGGCGTATCCTGCGGCGCCGCCATGGCAGTGGCCCATCGCATCTCGCAACAGGAAGCGCACAAGGGCAAGACTATCGTCGCAGTCCTGCCCGATTCCGGAGAACGGTACCTGACATCACCCCTCTTCGAGGGTCGCTTCTCCGACAACGAAACGGTGCAGTCGACGGTGAGCTGATCGCGGCACGCGGCGCCGGGCACCTCACTCGCGCCGCAGCAGGCCCTGCAGTCGCTCCTTCACCGCGGGCCACTCTTTATCGATCACGCTGAAGTAGACCGAGTCGCGATGATACCCGCCCTGCACCACCATGTGGTTGCGCAGCACCCCTTCGCGGGTGGCGCCGATGCGCTCGAGCGCGCGCTGGGAGCGGAGGTTGCGGGCATCGGTCTTGAACTCCACCCGGATGCAACCCATACGGTCAAAGGCGTGGGACAGCAACAGCAGCTTGGCCTCGGTATTGACGCCGGTGCGCTGCCACTCCTGGCCGAGCCAGGTCCAGCCGACCTCGACGGAGCGATGCTCAGGCCGCATGTGCAGAAAACGGGTACTGCCCACCACCCTGCCCTTGGCCCTCTCCACGATCGTAAAGGGCATCTGGGTCGGGTCCTGCAGCGCCTCCTCGACCCACTGCCGGACATCCGCCATATCGATGAAACAGGAGCGGGGCATGAAGGCCCAGTCCGCGGCCATCCGGCCCCGGTTATAAAGACCCTGGGCATGGTCCGGGGACAACGGTTCCAGGCGAATCCGCTCTCCCTCCAGCACGACCCGCTGTCTGTCCGGTGACACGCTGCCGCTGCCCTTGAAGCCGTCCCCGCGGTTCAGGGGAGGATGACCGTGGAGCCCGTGGTCCGTCTGCCCTCCAGGTCGCGATGGGCCTGCTCGACCTCGGCCAGCGGGTAGCGCTGGTGAATCTCGATGCGGATATCCCCGCTCTGCATCCGGGCAAACAGGTCGTCGCTGGACTGCCGCAGCTCCCCGGTGGTGGCGGTGTAGGTCAGCATGGTGGGGCGAGTAATGAACAGGGAGCCCTTGAGGGCCAGTACCTGCAGGTCCAGCGGCAGCGGCGCGCCGGAGGCGTTGCCGAAACTGACCATGAGGCCGCGGGGGCGCAGGCAGTCGAGGGAGATGTCGAAGGTGTCCTTGCCGACGCCGTCGTAGACGACCGGCAGCTTTTGGCCGTCAGTGATTTCAAGCACCCGCTCCACCACGTTCTCGGTACGGTAGTTGATGACGTGCCGGTAGCCGTGAGCCCGCGCCAGTGCGGCCTTCTCCTCGGAACCCACGGTACCGATCACCTCGGCGCCGATACTGGCGGCCCACTGGCCGAAAATCAATCCGACACCGCCCGCCGCGGCGTGGAACAGGCAGGTCTCCCCCGCTTTGAGAGGCCACGTGCGCTGCAGCAGGTACTCGGTGGTCTGGCCTTTCAGGAGCGCCGCGGCGGCCTGCTCGTAATCGATGCCCTCGGGAATCCTGACCAGCCTCGCGGCGGGCAGGTTGAGCGCCTCGGCGTAGGCGCCGAAACCCGCCGAGCAATAGGCCACCCGGTCCCCGGGCTTGAGATCGACGCCTTCACCCGCGGCGGTGACTTCGCCGGCGCCCTCGAGACCGATCCCCGTGGGCAGAGGCAGCGGGTAGAGCCCGCTGCGGTGGTAGGTGTCGATGTAATTGAGACCGATCGCCCGGTTACTGACAGTGACCATACCCGGGCCCGGCTGCTCCAGCGCCACCTCTTCCAGCACCATCACTTCCGGTCCGCCGGTTTCGTGTATCAGTATTGCCTTTACCATCACTCTCTACCCTGTAATCCTGAAACTTCGCCGAAGGCCGGCGGCTGCGCCAGTGTGCCCGATTGGATCAACCGGGTTCAATACCCCCTCAGGGTGTAGCGGGCACGCCCTCGACGCCGACCCTTGGGGCGGCGGCGAGCAGGCGGGCGCGCTCCCGTATGATGGCCAGCGCAACGGCCAGGTTGAGTCCCGCCAGGACCGCCGCCACCGGGATGAAGCTGACCGCGCTCCATCCCAGCAGGCGCAGACCCGCGAAGATCAGCCCCGCCTGCAGCAGGTCGCCGACACGCTGTCCCAGGGTATCGATCACCGCGCGCGCCTCGTATTTCTCCTGGCGGGACAGCGGCAGCCAGAGCATCTGCCGGGCGGTGTTCTGCAGGGAGTAGTCCAGGCTGTTGTCCACCACCTTGAAATAACGGAACCAGGCGACAATGGGAAGCAGCGCAAAGGAGGCATAGCCGAGAAACACCAGCAGCGGCGTCAGGGCGAAAGCGAAACTGAATCCTGCCACCTGGATCAGGCGGGACACCACGAAGAACTGGATCAGGACGCCGCAGAGATTGACCATGAAATAAAAGCTGCCATAGAAGCGGCCGACATAGGTGCCCTTGTCGACATCGATGCTGCCCGCCGCACTGCCCTCGGCATAGAGCTGCTCGAGTATCGCGGCCAGGAGGTACTCGCCGGTGGTGTTGACCAGGTTCAACATGATCACGAACAGGCCCAGAAGCACGAGGTAGCGGCGGTTGAACACCAGGTGAAAGCCTGCAAAGATCGAATGCTGCTCCTCGTGCGTGTGCGCCGGGTGATGACCGCGGGAGCCCGCAGGCACGGACCGGGTCGCGCGGCGCGCCGGCAGGGCCGAGAGGAACAGGGTGAATGCCCCGGCCAGTATCAGGCCGTAGGCGTCCATGTGGTCCACCAGCACGCGGGCTGCAGCGGAGCCGGCCCAGGCTCCCAATGAAGCACCGAGCGCCACAATCACAAACAACCGCTCACCGGCCTCCCGGCTATAGAGTTCGGAGGCAAACGCCCAGAACTGGGCGATGATAAGCACGCTGTAAGCCCCGAGCCAGACGAAATAGGGCACCGAGATCGCAACGCCGGCGTTGCCGATAGCGGCAAAACCGAGCAGCGTGGCGACGCAGACCGCGGTGATGACCCACATGTAGTGGTCGCTGTCGAAACGGCGGGAAAACTTGCCGTAGACGGGGATGAATACCAGAAGGAGTGCGGCCTGCAGGGCCACGGCATAGCTGCGGATCTCCGCGGTCCCTTCGGTGAGGATCAGCATCTCCCGCGCGGGTTTGAGCAGGTAGGCCGTGAAGAGAATGAGAAACAGGCTGGCGGCCATCGCCACCACCCCCAGCGCCTCTCCCGGGCGCAGCTCCACACCGAGGAACAGAGTGCGCCGGAGCCACGCCCTGAAACGCCCGTCCGTCAAAATGCTCTCCTGCCCGGTTCGCGGGTTATGGAGAGGTCCCCTCGGCCTCTTTGAGGATCAGGTCCCGCCGCTTCAGCAGCCCCTCGATCTGGCGGGGGTGCAGGTAGGGCGACAGCTCGCGCGTCAGCTCCTCCTCATTCAGCGATTCCAGCCTGGCCCGCAGCAGGTCCGATACTTCCAGGTCGACCTTGCGGTACTGTTTGGGACGCTTTGCGGTGGAACGGAAGGCCAGGGTGTGATCGATGAACTTCAGCATGAAGTCATCCTTGGTCCAGAGAATATTGGTCAGGTTGCGGTCTTCGTTGTAGATCAGGATGTCGAACACGAAACGCAGCCGGTACTGCTCGCCCTGCTTGCAGAACCCCTCGAAGGGCACGTCCCGCTCCAGGCGGTCCCGCTCGTTGATGGCGTTTTCAACCCAGTCCGACAGGGCGCCCTCTTCGCCATCGATGGTGGCCAGCACCGCCGTCGGCACCATTTCCAGGCCGAGCATGCGGTCAACCTTGTACGCCGCCACGTCGTAAACATAGCGGTCACTGTCGTTGTAGCGACGCGCAACGTACTTTGACTTTGACTGCAAGCGGGGGTTGGTGTCAGCGTACTTGAATACCGCGTCGTTGGTGATGCCATCGCGCTGCTGGGTAACCCGTTTCGGTTTGGTGACGCCGGTGCCGATATCCTCTACCTTGACCACCGGAGCATTGCGCATGAACTCCTCCAGGGCCGCATCGCTCATGCCGGAGAGCTGCTCCGACAGGCTGGCGACCATCGGTTCGGGCTGCGCCCTGGCGGCGCTGCCCAGGTAATGAACATAGTCTCCACCAGGGCCTGACACCAGCGCCGACGCGTTGCCGCGGTAGACGCTCTTGAGCATGCCGGTATCGAGCCGGATCACCATGCCGTCCATGCGCTGATAGACCTTGCCGTGGCTGGGATCGTGGCCAACGACCAGCTGCCGGGCGCCGGCCCGCTTCAAGAAGCGCTCGGTATTGAACGACTCGGCATAGGGATGGCAACGGGCGGTGCCCCGATACCAGGTGGGGCTGTCGGCCTCATCGAGGAGCAGGAAGTGCTGGGCCTCGAAGGCGGCCTTGAGCGGCTCGAACCAATCCGCCGCCGTGCGCGGGTTCTCCGCCACGAAGGCCTCCGCACGGGCATTGAGGAAGTGGAGCTTGTCGTAATAGTCGACGTACCAGGGCATCACGCCGGCCGCACGCAGCGCCTCCATGCTGGCAAGGTACTGCCGCAGTTCCCCCTGCAGCCTCTCGTTCAGTGCCGGTATCGAGTACTCGCTGGCCACACTGGCGATGCCGCCGTGCATGTAGACCTTGTCATTGATCCGGAGGACGAAAGGTCGCCTGGCGAGCCAGGCGCCGATCGCGCCGTCCCTGGAAAAGGCCTTGCGCAGGGCGACAAAACCGGCCGGATAACGCTCGTCGAAGGCTTTTCTGGCGGCAGCCTCATCCCCATCGGGATTGAAGCGGCGGTATTCGGCAAAGAGCGCGTCACGGTCCGCAGGCGTTTCATCGGCCGCAAAGGCGGCAAACTCCTCCGGCGAGGTGTAGCGAAGATCGCCGGTCATCACCATGACCTCATGGTTACCCAGCACCATGTGCAAGCCGCCGCCGGCTTTCGCCGCCTGCTGCTCCAGCCGCATAAGCAGCTCCAGTACCTTGCGCGAGTGGGGACCGCGGTCGACGATATCGCCCAGGGAGACCAGGTGGGTCTTGCCCCCGCTCCAGTTAAGCGCCTTATCCAGCACGCCGACCTCCTGCAACAGGGCAACCCAGTCCTCGTAAGCGCCATGGACGTCGGCGAACGCCACCACCCGCTCAGGGGTATCGAGCTCGAACTCTCCCGCGGCGGCGGTCCGGTGGAACGCCAGGGCGAAAACAAGAATGAACAGGCGTATCACGATTGGCATGGTGACGCTCCGGGCTGCTGGGGGAACGGGACAGACCCCACAATTCTAGCCACAAAAACGCCCTTCCGCACCCGCACATCCGCCACAGCCGCGATATCGCCCCCGGGGGTGCCATTGCCACGACGGGTAGCCGGCCGTGCAGCAGCTTGCCCGAGGTTGCGCGCATCGCAAGCAGGCGTCCCGGCCCCGTCTCTTGTTATACTGCCTGCCGGCCTGCGCAAACGCTCCCTGAGGAAACCCACGCCGTGTTCGAGGAACTGCAACTGGACCGCCGCCTGCAACTGGGACTGGATGCCCTGGCGTTGCCGGCACCGACCGAAGTCCAGCAGCTGGCAGTGCCCGCCGCCCTGGGCGGCGCAGACCTGCGCATCAGCGCAGAAACCGGCAGTGGCAAGACCCTCGCCTACCTGATCCCCATCATCCAGCGCACTCTGGGCGAGGGGATACCGACCGATGCGGGTACCCTGGCTCTGGTCCTGGTACCGACCCGGGAGTTGGCGAGGCAGGTGCTCAAGCAGGCCCGCGCTCTGCTGGCGAACACGCCCCTGCGGGCCGAGGCCATTACGGGCGGGGCCGACTTCAAGTACCAGAAGGCACTGCTGCGCAGAAACCCGGAGATCCTGGTGGCCACCCCGGGGCGCCTGCTGGAACACTGCGAGAAGGGCAGCGCCGACCTGGCCGCGCTGCGGACCCTGGTACTCGATGAGGCCGACCGCATGCTGGACATGGGATTTCGGGACGACGTGCTGCAGATAGCCGGCCGCTGTCCGCCGGGGCGCCAGGTCCTCATGCTCTCGGCCACGCTCCATCACCGGGGCCTTCGGGAAGTCAGCAGGACGCTGCTGCACTCGCCAGGGACCATCGCCGTCGGCGAGGTCCGCCAGCCACATAGCGGGATCACTCACCAGGTGCTGCTCGCCGACAGCCAGGCGCACAAGAACCAGCTGCTCCTTGCCCTGCTGCAGCGGGGCGGCTACCGCCGCGCCCTCATCTTCGGCAACAGGCGCGCTACCGCGGCACGCCTGGCCGGAATGCTGCGCAAACACCACCTGCGGTGCGACTGCCTGCACGGCGAGCTGACCACCGAGGAGCGTAAACGGGTCATGGCCCGCTTCCAGGACGGCAGGATCGATATTCTCTGCGCCAGCGACGTCGCGGCCCGGGGGCTCGACGTCAAGGAGATCGACCTGGTGGTTAATTACGATATACCCCGCCGGGGCGACGACTACCTGCATCGAACCGGGCGCACCGGCCGGGCCGGCGAGCGCGGTACCGCGATCTCCCTGGTTGCCGCGCCGGAGTGGAACCTGATGATCAGTATCGAGCGCTATCTGAAACTCAATTTTGAACGCCGCAGCCTGCCGGGACTCAAGGCAAAATACAATGGGCCGAAACACCGCAAATCCTCCGGCAAGGCCGTGGGCAGCCGGAAAAAAAGCAGCGACGAGGGCAGCAAGGCGCGCAGCCGCAAGGCCGCCCGCGGCAAGCCGCCCCGCAAGCGGCCGTCATCGCCCCCCGTCGCGAGCGAGAACGGCTTCGCGCCCCTGATGAAGAAGCGGCCTGTCGACTGATGCGAGTCTTCTTCGGACTGGAACTCGCCCCGGACGTCGCCCTGCAGGTCGCCAGCTGGCGCGACCGACAGTTCGCCCACGCGGGGCGTGCGGTGCCCCCTGCGGATTTCCATGTCACCCTGGCATTCGTCGGGGAACTGGGCGAGCCCGCCCTCGAGCGTTTGGGCAACTCCGTCGACGCCTGGCTGGATCGCGGCGCCCAGCCAGGCGGGGAACTGGTGCTGGACCGCACCGGCTACTGGCACAAGCCCGGCGTCTACTGGCTGGGCGCCCAATCCTGGCCGGGGGAGCTGACCCGGCTGGCGAACAAGCTCAGGACGCTCACCACCGGCGTCGGCGGCAAGCGTGACAGAAAGGCTTTCCAGCCTCACATCACCCTTTTCCGGCGCTGTACCGCGGCGCCGCCCTCCCCGGCGCACCTGCCCCTGTTCCGGCTCGAGTACCGCCATTTCACGCTGTTCGAGTCGCGGCCGGGCAAGCGGGGCGTGAGCTACCATCCCCTGCATGAGTGGGAATTGCTCCCGCCGGCGACCTGAAACCGCCGGCCGCTTTACGCTAATATTACCCACCCCAGTCAACCCCGAAGTCTACCGACATGTCCAACCCCCTGCTTGAAAACCACGGGCTGCCGCCCTTCTCCCGCATCCGGCCTGAGCACGTGGAGCCCGCCATAAGGCAGCTGATCGAGCGCAACCGGCAGGCCATTGAGGAGCTGCTCGCCGCCAGCGACCGCTACACCTGGGATAACCTGCTGCGCCCGATCGAGGCGCTGGAGGACGGGCTCTCCCGCGCCTGGTCACCGGTCACGCACCTCAACAGCGTGCTCAACAGCGACGCATTGCGCGAGGCCTACAATCGCTGCCTGCCCCTGTTGTCGGAGTACAACACCTGGATCAACCAGCACGCCGGCCTCTATGCGGCCTACAAACAGATCGCCGAGAGCGACGGTTTCGCCGAACTCGATGAAGCGCAGCGAACGACTCTTGAGCACGCCCTGCGTGATTTTCGCCTCGCGGGCGTCGCCCTGCCCGCCGAGGAGAAACAGCGCTACGGCGACCTGCAGCGGCGCCTCAGCGAGAACGGCAGCCGGTTCGCCGAAAATGTCCTGGACGCCACCAATGCCTGGTCGAGGGAGGCTACAGCGGACGAGCTGGCGGGGCTGCCCGCGACCGCCCTGGCCAATGCCAGGCAGGCCGCGGAACAAGCCGGTCGCGAGGGTTACCTGATCACCCTTGATTTTCCCTCCTACCACGCGGTGCTCACCTACTGTGACGACGCCCGGCTGCGCGAAGAGGTCTATACCGCCTACTGCACCCGCGCCTCGGAACAGGACCCCAACGCGGGCCGGTGGGACAACGCCGGTCTGCTCATCGAGACCCTGGACCTTCGCCGGGAACTCGCTTCTCTGCTGGGCTTTGAGAGCTATGCGGCGCTCTCGCTGGAAACGAAGATGGCGGAGAGCCCCGGGCAGGTCGTCGACTTCCTGCGGGAACTGGCGCGAAAGTCGCTGCCCCAGGCCCGGGCCGACTGGCAGGCGCTGGCTGACTATGCGCGTGACGAGCACGGCGTGGCATCACTGGCGGCCTGGGACGTCGGCTATTTCAGCGAGAAGCTGCGCCACAGCCGCTACCAGGTATCCCAGGAGGACGTCAGGCCCTGGCTGCCGGTAGACCGGGTGCTGAGTGGACTGTTTGAAGTGGTACGGCGCCTCTGCGGTGTAGAGGTGAGGGAGGCCGGGGATTTCGATACCTACCACCCGGACGCCAGGCTGTTCGAACTGACGCAGGACGGGGAGTTGCGGGCCCGCTTCTATCTCGACCTCTACGCCAGGAGCGGCAAGCGCGGCGGTGCCTGGATGGGCAACTGCCGGGTACGGCGCCAGGCAGAGGGGGGCCTGCAGGTCCCGGTCGCCTACCTGGTCTGCAATTTCCAACCGCCGGCGGGCGGGACCCCCGCCCTCCTCAGCCACTCCGAGCTCACCACCCTGTTCCACGAATTCGGCCACGGATTGCACCACATGCTCACCCGGCAGAGCGTGGCCGCCGTCTCAGGCATCAACGGCGTGGCCTGGGACGCGGTGGAACTCCCCAGCCAGTTCCTGGAGAACTGGTGCTGGGAACGGGAAGCACTGGCAGTCATCTCGGGTCATCACGAGACCGGGGAGCCGCTGCCTGAGGCGCTGCTCGACAGGCTGCTCGCGGCGCGCAACTTCCAGTCGGCGATGGCGATGGTGAGACAACTGGAGTTCGCCCTGTTCGACATGCGGCTTCACACCGAGTGGAGCGGCGGCGACAGCGCGGCGGTGCAGGCGCTGCTGGACGAGGTCAGGCGCGAGGTGGCCGTGGTTATCCCGCCCGCCTTCAACCGCTTCCAGAACAGTTTCACCCATATTTTTGCGGGTGGTTACGCGGCGGGATACTACAGCTACAAGTGGGCCGAGGTGCTTTCGGCCGACGCCTTCTCCCGGTTCGAGGAGGAGGGCATCTTCAACCGGGAAACCGGCGCTGCGTTCCGGACCCACATACTGGAGACCGGGGGCGCGCGCCCGGCGATGGACTCCTTCGTGGCTTTTCGCGGTCGCGAGCCGGTCATCGAACCGCTGCTGCGTCACAGCGGGATAACGGCGACCGCTCAAACCATATAGAAGATCAGGATCCCACCCACGAGCAACAGCATCACGGCCATGGCGATGGCCGTGAAGTTCATGGGATAGGTGCTCTCGTTCTCGGTTTCGATCATGCGCCGGTGGGCATGAAAGCGAAAGGTGGACAGCAGGATTATCAGCATCCCCAGGGCCAGCATCGCTACCGCCAGGGGGTTGGCCACCGGCGCCAGGGCTTGACCGTCAAGTCCGTCGAGCGACGCGCGGAGATAGGCGGAAAAGAGGGCAAAGCGCTCGATGATGAACCCGAAGGCCATGATGGCGATCGCCGTGCGGATCCAGGCCAGCCAGGTACGCTCGTTCGCGGCATGATCGGTGTAGCGTTTCACACACCCGGCTCCCGTCGTATCATGCCGCTGCTCTGCCAGCTGGCACAGCCCCTCTGTCCCGGCCCGGAGGCGACACAGACATCGACCTCCCGGAGGTCCTCGTCCCCGGAGGCCTCCAGCAGGCGCTGCAGCAGGTAGTGTGAAAACTCCTCGACCGTGGCGTTGCTGATGGGGAGCACCAGGGTATCGCTGCGCAGGAACAGCATCTGCTCTGCCCCGAAGGTGACCCTGTAGAACTCTCCCTCCTCCGCCACCTGCTGGTGGGGCGATTCCCCCGCCAGCAGCATGTATTCATCGAGCTCCTCGCACAGTGCGGCCAGTCGCCGCTTGTAGACGTTGTAGTCGGCGGAGAAGCCGTTCTCCCCCAGCGGGGCAACGATGCGGGCGGAGACCGAGTAGTTGTGGCCGTGCAGGCGCTCGCGTTCGGATGCGGAAAAAATGGTGAAGTGGGCAGCGGAGAACTTGTGGCTCTCCTTGTCGATGTAGAGGGTGGTCAGTCGCTCCATGAAGGATTCCGGCACCTTGGCAAATTGGCTCATTGTCACGCGAGCCAGCCCGCTGTGCAACTGCGCTGACGCTGCCCTCCGAGACTTTGTCCAGACCGGAGCAACGGACCCACGCGCTGTGCGATGTGCGTTATCATGCAGCTGCGACGCAGCAACTGATCAACTCCCGGCAGGGCTGCGTATGTTGGGAATATCCGTACAGGCCGGACACCCCGGAGAAGGAGCAAGGGATGCAGACAGCGATCATCACCGGCGCCAGCGTCGGCATTGGCAGGGCGGCCGCCGAAGCGTTCCTGGCGGAGGACTACGCCGTATTCAATCTGTCCCGCAGGGCCTGCCCGGTCCCCGGCGTGAAAAATATCGCCTGCGACCTGGCCGGCGCTGCCGGCATCGATGCGGCCTGCGAAACCCTGGCGGAAGCGATCGAAGGCAACCGCAGTGTCTGCCTCATTCACAATGCCGCCCAGATGCGCAAGGACAGCGCGACCAGCTGCGACAGCGAAAGCCTGCGCCAGGTCCTGGAAACCAACGTGATCGCGGTCAACAGCCTCAACCAGCGGCTGCTGCCGCTGCTCCCGGCCACTTCCAGCGTGCTCTACGTCGGCTCCACCCTGTCGGAAAAGGCGGTGCCGGGCTCTTTTTCCTACGTGATCAGCAAGCATGCCCAGGCCGGCATGATGCGCGCGACCTGCCAGGACCTGATGGGCAGCGGCGTCCACACCGCGCTGATCTGCCCGGGGTTCACCGATACCGAGATGCTGCGCACCCACCTGGGGGACGACCCCTCGGTGGAACGCCTGATCGCCAGCATGAACAGCTACAACCGGCTCATCGATCCCGCCGAGATCGCCGAGCTGATCCGCTGGGCGCACCACAACCCGGTGATCAACGGCGCGGTGCTGCACGCCAACCTGGGCCAGAAGGAGAGCTGAGGCATGCTCCCCCGGGAGATGCTGCAGGAGCGCCGGGAGCGGGTATTCCTGGTGCTGGCCGGCACCTTCCTCTGCGCCATGACCCTGCTCAACGTGATCGGCATCACCCGCTTCGTCCAGCTCGGCCCGATGGCCCTGGCGGTCGGGGTGCTGCCCTACCCCCTCACCTTTCTCTGTACCGACCTGGTATGCGAACTCTACGGCAAGGCCCGGGCCAATTTCCTGGTGAGCGTGGGACTGGGACTCAATTTCTTTATCCTTTTCGTGCTGCTGCTGGGCAACACGATTCCCGACGTCGCCGCAGAGAACATGCCGCCCTGGCAGATCCTGCAGCTCGCCGCGCCGGTCGCCCTGCCGAATGGTCAGGTCGTGGAGGAGAGCGTGGGCCTCTACCAGTTGATCTATGCCACCACCTCGGGGGCGGTGTTTGCCTCCATGCTGGCCTACATCGCCGCCCAGTACTGCGACGTCCAGCTGTTCCACTTCTGGAAGCGGGTCACCCGGGGCAAACACCTGTGGGTGCGCAACAATTTCAGTACGCTCATGAGCCAGATGGTCGACTCGGTCACGGTGATCGCGGTCACCTTCGGCGCTGCCTTCCTGCGCGGGGAGATGGCGTTCCAGACGCTGCTGGTGCTGGTGGGAAGCAACTACCTGTTCAAGGCCACTGTGGCGGTGCTCGATACCGGCCCCTTCTACCTGTGCGTCTACAGCCTGCGTCGCTATCTCCACCTGCAACCTGGCGAGACTGCCGTGCCCACACACATCGCTCCGGTGGCCGGGGAACCGGAGGCGAAAGGGCAGGTCTCCTGAGGCGGCTCAGGCGGCGTCGACGATCCTGACCACCGCCTCCGGCTGTTCGCCCCGGAACTGCCGCAGCAATTGGTCCCGGCGCAGGGTGAGGAGCTCGCGGTTGCGATCCTTGACGTGACCGAACCCCCGGAGACGTCGCGGCAGCTCCGCCAGCTCCCTGGCCGCGGGATAATTGGTGGCGTCCAGCGCGGCGCAGAGAGAATCCAGCAGCGCGCAGTACTCGTCGATATCTTCCCGTTCACGCCGGCGCTCCGCGGTATAGCCGAATGGATCGAAGGCAGTGCCACGCAGAAACCGCAGCTTCGCCAGCAGCCCGAAGGCCGTCATCATCCAGGCGCCATACTCCCGCTTCAGCAACTGCCCGGTTCGCGGGTCGCGTTTGCTGAAGAGCGGCGGCGCAAGGTTGAAGCGCAGTTCGTAGTCGCCCTCGAATTGCGCCTCCAGCTTGCGCCGGAACCCGCCGTCGCTGTAAAGGCGCGCCACCTCGTACTCGTCCTTGTAAGCCATCAGTTTGTACAGCTGCCGCGCAACCGCCAGGGTGACCGAGTCGGCATCCCCCGCCCGCGGATCCGCCGCCCTTACCCGCGCCACCTGCTCCCGGTAGCGGCGGGCATAATCGGCGCTCTGGTAGGCGGTCAGGCGGCGCTCGCGGTCCGCGAGAATTTCGTCCAGGGTGGTGGGCCTCCCCGGAGAATCACCCGTATCGAGTAACCGCGCCACCCGTCCAGGCTGGTCGGCACAGCGGCGCCCCCAGAGGAAGGCCTGTTTGTTGAACGCCACCGCCACCCCGTTGAGCTCGATCGCCCTCTCCAGTGCTGCAGCGGAAACCGGAACCAGCCCCCGCTGCCAGGCGAAGCCGAGCAGGAACAGGTTGCTCGCGATCGAATCGCCGAGCAGGGTTGTCGCCACGCGGCTCGCATCGATGAAGTAACAGCCGCCATCCCCGGTCTCGGCCAGGATCTTCTCTTTCATTGCGGCGGTCGGGAATTTTGCATCCGGATCCAGAATGAAAGCGGCGGTGGGCACTTCGGCCTCGTTCACCACCGCGTGCGTGCGTCCCTGGGCCACCTTGCCCAGAGCCTCGTAGGTGGTCGTTACGACGAGGTCGCAGCCCAGCAGCAGGTCCGCCTCGCCGGCGGGGATCCGCACGGCCTTGATATCCTCCTGGTCGGCGCTGACCCGCACGTGGCTGACCACGGCACCGAACTTCTGGGCCAGACCGGTCTGGTTCATGGTGGCGCAGCCCTTGCCCTCAATGTGGGCCGCCATCGCCACCAGCGCGGTGATGGTGAGGACACCGGTACCACCGACACCGGTGACCACCGTATTCCACGGTTTGTCCAGCACCGGCAGAACCGGTTCGGGCAGGGGATCGAAGAGGGCCTGCGCGGCAGCGAGGTCGGCGGTTGAGCGTTTCAGCTGCCCGCCGACGACGGTGACAAAACTCGGACAGAACCCGTTGTTGCAACTGTAGTCCTTGTTGCAGGCGCTCTGGTCGATCTGGCGCTTGCGCCCGAGCGCCGTCTCTTTGGGAATGACCGAGAGGCAGTTGGACTTGACGCTGCAGTCACCGCACCCCTCGCAGACCTCGTCGTTGATGAACAGGCGCAGGGGTGGGTCCTCCAGCAGTCCCTTTTTGCGCCGGCGACGCTTTTCCGCGGCACAGGTCTGCTCGTAGACGATCACCGAGGTGCCCTGGTACTCCCGCAGTTCACGCTGCAGTGCGTCCATCTCGTCCCTGTGGTGGAGGGTGTATCCCGGCACGCCGCGAAACTGGCCGCGCCACTGCCCCGGGTTGTCGGAGACCAGTGCAATGCGGCGCACGCCCTCCCCCCGGAGCTGGTGGATGACGTCCTCGACCCGCAGGGTGCCGTCGATGGGCTGGCCGCCGGTCATGGCCACCGCGTCGTTGTAGAGGATCTTGTAGGTGATGTTGACGCCCGCTGCCACCGCCGCCCGGATCGCCAGGAGACCCGAGTGGAAGTAGGTGCCGTCGCCGAGGTTCTGAAACACATGCGGGGTATCGGTAAAAGGGGCCTGCCCGATCCAGGTCGCCCCCTCGCCACCCATCTGGGTGAAGGTATGGGTCGCCCGGTCAGGCATCCAGGTGGCCATGTAGTGGCAGCCGATGCCGCCCATGGCGTGGCTGCCCTCGGGAACCCGGGTAGAGGTGTTGTGCGGGCAGCCGGAGCAGAAGTGGGGCACCCGTTCGATAATCTCCCGGGGCCGGGCCAGGGAGGCCTCTTTCTGCTCGATCCAGCGCAGGCGCTCCTCCATGGTCCCGGAGCGGTGGAAGCGCCGGATGCGGCTGCCGATGGCGAGAGCCACCATGGCCGGGGTCAGCTCCGCCAGGTTGGGCAGCAGATCGCGACCGTTCTCGTCGAACTCCCCGAATACCCGCGGACGGGCCGCCACCGGGTAATTGTAGAGCTGGCCGGTAAGCTGGTCCTCGATAATGGAGCGCTTCTCCTCCACCACCAGGATCTCCTCCAGGCCATCGGCAAAGTCGTGCGTCGTGCGCGGCTCGAGCGGCCAGGGCATGCCCACTTTATAGACCCTCAGCCCGATCTCCGCGGCGACCGCCTGGTCGATGCCCATATCCTCGAGAGCCTGCATCACATCGAGGTAGGCCTTGCCGCTGGTGATGATACCGAAGCGCGCCCGGGGACTGTCGAGGACGATGCGGTTCAGCCCGTTGACCCGGGCAAACTCCCTGGCCGCATAAATCTTGTACTTGTTGAGGCGCAGTTCCTGCTCGAGCGGTTTGTCCGGCCAGCGCGCATGGACGCCGTCCGGCGGCAGGGTGAACTCCTCGGGAATGACGATCTCGACCCGGTTGGGGTCGATGTCCGCGGAGATGGCGGAATCCATATTCTCGGTGATGGCCTTCAGGGCCACCCAGCAGCCGCTGTAACGGGAGAGTTCCCAGCCGAAGACACCCAGGTCGAGCACCTCCTGGACGTTGGCGGGACTGAGCACCGGTACCGACGCCCCGATGAACATGTGTTCCGACTGGTGAGGCAGGGTCGACGACTTGCAGGCGTGATCGTCCCCCGCCACCGCCAGTACACCGCCATAACGGGAGGTCCCGAAGGCGTTGGCATGCTTGATCACGTCCATGCTGCGATCCACGCCGGGCCCCTTGCCATACCACATGGCGAACACCCCGTCGTAGCGGGCCCCTTCGAACAGGTTGGTCTGCTGACTGCCCCAGACGGCCGTGGCAGCGAGGTCCTCGTTGATACCCGGCTGGAAGTGCACGTTGTGCCGGGCCAGCCACGGAGCGGCCTTCCACATTGCCTGGTCCACGCCACCCAGGGGCGATCCGCGGTACCCGGAAATGAAGGCTGCCGTATTGAGGCCGCGGCGCTGGTCCCGCTGGTGCTGGAGCATGGGCAGGCGCACCAGCGCCTCGATGCCGGTCATATAAGCCCGCGTGGCGTCCAGCGCGTACTTGTCGTCCAGTGAAACCTCGCGCAATGCGACTGCCTGATCTGTGCCCATCCGCCTCACCTCCCATGCTATTCCTGAATTGTGGTCCAAATCCGGAGGTTTTGTTATTTCATTTGGCCCCATACTTCGCCAGAATATGCATAATTAATCCATTTTTAGCGCTTCAGGAGGTTATTTTGGCCCCTAAACTTGCCGGACAGGACGTACAGATCCTGAAACTGCTGCAGCACGATGCCACCCTGAGCACCGCCGGCATCGCCGAGCGTATCAATCTCTCCCAGTCGCCCTGCTGGCGCCGGATCAACCGCCTGGAGCAGGCGGGACTGATCAAGGGCAGGGTGGCCCTGCTGGATCGCAATGCCCTGGGGATGGAGGTAGTGGTATTTGCTACCATTAACCTGACCTCGGTGGGGAGACAGAACCTCCTCGAGTTCGAGCGGGAGATCGTCGGCCATGCGGAAGTGGTGGAGTGCTACACGATGACGGGGATCTGGGATTACATGCTGAAGATCATCACCCGGGATATCCGTCACTACGAGGAGTTCGTGCGCAATACCCTCACCGCCAGTCCATCGATCCGTGAGCTGCACTCCCACATGGCAGTCACCGAGATCAAGAATGTCACGCAGTTGCCCCTGGACACCCAATTGTGACCCGGATCGAGAGCAAGCTGCCCCGGGTGGGCACCACCATATTCACCCGCATGTCGGCCCTGGCCGCCGAGTGCGGTGCACTGAATCTGTCCCAGGGCTTTCCGGACTTCGATGCGCCCGCGGCACTGCGCGAAGCCCTTGCCAGGCACGTCATGGCCGGCCACAACCAGTACGCGCCGATGGCCGGCGTCCCCCGTCTGCGCGAGGCGATCGCCGCCCAGCTGGCGCTCCACCGGGGCGTTGCCTGCGATCCCGGGACTGAGGTCACCGTGGTGCCGGGCGCGACGGAGGGAATTTTCTGTGCGGTCATGGCCTGCGTGCGCCCCGGGGACGAGGTGATCCTGCTCGATCCCTGCTATGACAGCTATGAACCTGCCATCGAGCTGGCGGGCGGGCGCGCGGTGCACGTCCCGCTGGCGCCGGACACCTTCGCCGTCGACTGGGAGCGCGTGCAGTCGGCCGTGACCCGGCGCACTCGCCTCATCATCATCAATTCGCCACACAACCCCACGGGCGCCACGCTCTCCGGGGAGGACCTGCTGCAGCTGCAGGCGCTGGCTGAGCAGCGCGACCTGCTGGTGATCAGCGACGAGGTCTACGAGCACCTGGTGTTCGACGGCGCGGCTCACACCAGCGTGCTGCAACTGCCCGCCCTGCGGGCGCGCAGCTTTGCCCTGTTCTCCTTCGGCAAGACCTTCAGCGTCACCGGCTGGAAGACCGGCTACTGCGTCGCCCCGCCCGCACTGACGGCGGAACTGCGCAAGATCCACCAGTTCGTCGCCTTCGTGGCGGTGACCCCGGTGCAACTGGCCATTGCGGATTTCATGCACGATGAGCCGGCCTTTCCCGCCACGCTCGCCGACTTCTACCAGCGCAAGCGCGACCTGTTCTGCGACGCCCTGCGGGACTCCCGGTTCAGCCTGCGGCGCTCGGCCGGCACCTATTTCCAGCTGCTGGACTACAGCGCCATCAGCGGGCGCCCGGACACTGAACTCTGCGAGGCGTGGACCCGGGAGCACGGCATTGCCGCCATACCGGTCTCCGTGTTTTACCGGGAACCCCCGGCGCAGCACACCCTGCGCTTCTGCTTTGCCAAAAACGATGAGGTGCTGCTCGAGGCAGCGGAGATACTATGCAGGATCTAGAGGTAACCCTTCTCCAGTGCGAACTCGCCTGGGAACGACCCGCGGACAACCGGCGCCAGATAGGCGCGCTGATCGATGCGCTCGAGGGCGCCACTGACCTGATCGTGCTGCCGGAAATGTTCACCACGGGGTTTTCCATGAACGCGCTCGCCAATGCCGAAGAGCCCGGCGGCCCCACCGAACAGTGGATGCGGTCGATCGCAGAGCGGCTGGACTGTGCCGTCACCGGCAGCATCGCCGTGCATGCCGACGGTGGTGTCTACAACAGAATGCTGTTCGTGACTCCAGGGGCGGTGCACCACTACGACAAGCGGCACCTGTTCCGCATGGCGGGAGAGCATGAACGCTACCTCGCCGGCCACGATCGCGTGGTCGTCGAATGGCGCGACTGGCGCATCAACCTGCAGGTCTGTTACGACCTGCGTTTCCCCGTATTCAGCCGCAACCGGGGCGATTACGACCTGCTGCTCTACGTGGCCAACTGGCCCGCGAGCCGGCGCATGCACTGGCGCCAGCTGCTGATTGCCCGCGCCATCGAGAACCAGTCCTGCGTGATCGGGGTGAACCGGGTCGGCCAGGATGCCCGCGGCCAAGCGTACAGCGGGGACAGTCTGGCCATCGCCGCAGACGGCACGCTACTGGCGGACCTCCAGAACGAAAAAGGCGCCACCCGGCTTTCGCTGGATGGCGCCGCATTACTGCATTACCGGGAGTCGTTTCCCTGCCACCTGGATGCCGACGGCTTCCAGGTGGAGTGAATCAGCCTACTCCTCGTACTCCACTTCCAGGGTGGCCATTACGCGACGGTTTTCGGCGCGGCCTTCCGCGGTGTCGTTGGAGGCGACCGGACGGGTTTCACCATAACCCTTCGCTTCGAGGCGAGAGGAGGCGATGCCGTACTGGTTGACCAGCATGTCCACGACGGCCTGGGCGCGACGCTGGGAGAGCTGCTGGTTGTAGTCTTCAGGACCGACGCTGTCGGTGTGCCCCTCGACATCCACCTGCAGGTCCTCAAAGCGCTTGAGGAATGCCGCCAGTTCGCCGAGATCGTTGAAATACTGCTCCTTGACCACCGCTGAGTCGAAGTCGAAATTGACCAGCAGCTTGATGGAGGCGATCTGGGTCACTGCCAGCGGGCAGCCGTAGGAATCGACGCGGGTGCCGACCGGTGTGTCGGGGCAGCGATCGATATCATCGGTCACGCCATCGCCATCGCTATCGACCGGCGCCGGGGGCGGGGGCGGATTGACCTGACCGAAGTAGTAGTTCAGGCCGGCGGAGAGGTAGCCATCCTTGTTGTCCTCATCGAGGCTGTAGAGAAGGCGGTACTCGAAGCGCGCGCCAAGCCGCTGGGTCAGCATCCAGCGCAGGCCGATGATGCCGTTAACCGTCGTTTCCACAGTGTCGAAATCGTCCGCATCGATGTCGATTTCACCGGCGCCGATACCGAAATAGGGGCGGATCCTGTTGCCCTTGCCGATGTAGCTGCCACCGTAGCGAAGCATGTTGACCGACCAGGCGGCGACGTCGGTATCAACGCTGCCGTAGCCGTTGCGGTTGGCGTAGTCACTGTCGCCCTCGGAGTACCAGACCTCGGCGGCCCAGTTGTCGTTGAAATTCCACTCGAGGCTTACGAAGGGGGTGTCGGTATCATCCAGACGGTACTCTTCATCAATATTCGGAATCTGGCGGTCGCTGTCGAAATACCAGTGGCCGAATCCCGCATTGATGGTGAGCGGTATCTCCGCAACGGCGGGCGCGATCACACTGCCCAGCGCGATGCCCAGAGCCGCCGCGGATGCTAACAAATGTTTCTTCATTTTTTTGCACTCCTGTCCTTTTGTCAGAGTTGGGCGCAAGGATAGCCACTCCGGGAGCACCTTTCCACCACTTTCTATGGTGAAAATACGACTCCTGGAACGGCCACTACCAGCCCAGTGTCTGCTTGACGAAGGGAATAGAAAGGGCGCGCTGGCGGGCGAGGGAGGCCCGGTCGAGCCGCTCCAGCAGTTCGAGCAGTTGCTCGAGGGCCCGCGGGGCGCGACTGACGATAAAGACGGCCACCTCACCCGGGAGGGCAAGCCCCCGGCGCGCCGCGCGAAACTGCAGGATCGCCGCTTTCTCCTCGTCACCCGGCCGGGTCAGTTGATAGACGATACCCCACCCCAGCCGTGATCGCAGGTCCTCGAGCTCCAGCGCCAGGGCGCGGGGCGCGGCGTCTCCGGCCACGAGCAGCCGGCAGCCCCGCTGGCGCGCCCGGTTGCAGAGGTGAAACAGGGCCTCCTCCCAGCTTTCGTCCCCCACGACCCGCTGCACATCGTCCAGGCAGACCAGGTCACGGGATTCCACCCCCTGCAGCACCTCATCCGCCGGACAACTGCGCAACTCGGCGAGAGGCAGGTAGAGGGCCCGGCTTTCCCCACGGTGACAGGCTGCCTGCAACAGGTGGGATTTGCCAGAACCCCCGGGGCCGTAAATGAAGATAATGGCCTCGCCCGGCTCCTCCAGCTGCCGCTGCAGGGCATCCACCAATGGCCGGGTAGCCGGGCCGGCGAGGAAGTTGTCGAAGGTGGCCTCGTCCCGCAGGCGGACCTCGAGGGCGAGCTGGGCTTCAGGGACAGGCACCGGTGTCATGCTCACTCGCCGCTGTACAGATCGCTGGCGCGGTAGTAGCGGACGGCATGGCGCAGGAACACCATGATCACCGCAGCGACCGGCAGGGCCAGCACCACGCCGAGAAAGCCCGCGACCTGGCCGCCCGCCATCAGGGCAAAAATCACCGCCACCGGGTGCAGCCCGATGCGATCACCGACCAGCACCGGGGTAAGCACCATGCTCTCCAGCGCCTGGCCGACGCCGAACACCAGACCTACCCAGAGCAGTATCGTCCACTCCTGGAACTGGGCATAGGCGGCAATGCAGGAGGCGACGATCCCCACCAGAAATCCCAGGTAGGGCACCAGGCTGGCGAGGCCGGCGATCACACCCAGTAACAGGGCGAGCTCCACACCCACCAGCCACAGGCCGATCCCGTAAATCAGACCCAGGGCGCACATCACCAGGAACTGGCCGCGCAGGAATGCGCCGACCACCTCGTTGGCCTCGCCCACCATATAGGCCACCCGCGCCTGCCAGGCGACGGGGAACATGTTCAGCGCCTTGTCCATGAGAATGTCCCAGTCCCGCATAAGGTAGAACGCCACCACCGGCACCAGCGCAAGGTTGGCGAACCACAGGAGCAGACCGGCGCCGGATCCGGTGATCTTTTTTACCGTCTGCGCGGTCAATCTGCCCAGCGACTGCCAGTTGTCGGCCAACTGTCCCGACCAGTCCACCCGGGGGAGATCCCCCCCGGATATGCCGAGGACGTCCCGCAACCAGGGCACGCCTACCTGGGTGAGCCAGCGGTAGATATCCGGGATCTTCCGCGCCAGCTCGTCAAGCTGCTGCGCCAGCAGCGGTACGGCAAAAATCATTGCCAGAACGACGACGGCGGTATACGCCAGGAACACCATGGAGACACCCAGGGTCCGGTTGCAGCCGCGCCGTTCCAGCACGTCCACCACCGGGTCGCCGAGATAGGCGGCCAGCGACCCGAGCACGAAAGGCAGCAGAATCGGTCCCAGCAGATAAAGCAGCACGGCGACGCCCGCCGCAACGGCCAGGGCCAGCGGCCATCGCCTCACGATGACCTCTTCTGCGGCGTCGTCTAGTTCAACCATTGGTAGGCCAGGCCGCCCTCTTCCCCTGCCACGGGGGGCAGCGGCTGCAGGCGCGGATTGAGTTCAATGACGGTTGCCAGACCAGCGGCGTCTGTGGCGGTTTGCAGGTGCAGATACATACTGTCGCCCTCGATGCGCTTCAGGTTGGCGTGCTCGACCAGTTCCAGTCTCTCCAGCCAGGCGACGATGGCCGCATAATCCGCGTAGGCGTTCACGCCCACCACCGACAGGTCGACACCGCTGCCATCACCCACCCCGGTTGCCACGGCATAGCGGGCAGCCATATCCTCCGCCACCAGGGCTGCGCCGCGCTGCAGGAAGGCCTCCCGGGAGGGGGTGTTCAGTGAGCGGCTCATCTCCTCTTCCCCCGCGAGGTAGGTCCACTCCCCCGCCCAGTTCGATTCGGAGGCGGCGCTCAGGCGCCCCGCCAGGATGTCCTGCACGCCATAGCGTTGAGAGGCGGCCGCCAGGGTCGCCCCGTCCAGACGCCAGGCCTGGTCCGGGTCGATGGCGGCGGAATCGGCCAGGTCATAGAGCGGCAGGCGGGCGGGGACCCCGCGCCGGGCGAACGCGGCAAGCAGCTCCTCTGCCAGCTCCGGCGCGCTGTCGTCGTTGACGAAGTAGCGACCGGCGTCATCGTCCACAACCAGCCATATTAATACCTCTGGCCGGTTGGCCGTCCACAGGGGAGCGCCCGCATCTTTCACGAGCGAGGTGACGTAATCGCCGTCGAATTCGAAGCGCCCCGTCAACTCGCCATCCGGCTCTTCCGCCCGCCTGTAGGAGTACTGCTGCACGTGGCTGCGGGCTTTGCCCAGCGCAGCTTTTATGGTCGGGTTGCGCAACAGCCCGGCGCTGCCGGAAACCTTCAGCAGGACCTCGGCGAGCGCCGCCTCGGCGCCACTGTCCAGCGCCTGGCTGCCCTGGCTGGCGACGGGAACCTCCGCCGCGTAGAGGTCCTCCACAATGACCGCACGGACCGGCAGGTTCGCCACCAGCAACATACACCCCAACAACCATGCCGACGCCCTGGACACAGTGCACTCCTGATCAGACGGGAAGTGGCGCATTGTAGCAGCACTGAAGGCTTCCGGGCATCCCGGCAGAAAGGCGTCATTCCGCGGGCACCCTGCAGTATTTGGGGTTTTTCGGGCGTGCGGTCCCGGGGTGTGCGGGCTAAAATAGCGGGCTTTGTACTGACCCGGCTGCCGGACCCACTGCCCATGAGCGATGACCAAAGCAAAACCTCCCTCAGCTACAAGGACGCCGGGGTCGACATAGACGCAGGCAATGCCCTGGTGGAGCGCATCAAGGGGGTGACGCGCCGCACTGCGCGAGCGGAGGTGCTGGGCGGCCTGGGCGGCTTCGGCGCCCTCTGTGAAATTCCCGCCGGGTATCGCCAGCCGGTGCTGGTCTCCGGCACCGACGGCGTGGGCACCAAACTGCGCCTGGCGATGGACATGGGCGTCCATGACACGATCGGCATCGACCTGGTGGCCATGTGCGCCAACGACCTGCTGGTCACCGGAGCGGAGCCTCTGTTCTTCCTCGACTACTACGCCACCGGTTCCCTCAACGTGGATACCGCCGCGGCCGTGGTGGAGGGCATCGGCCGCGGTTGCGAACTGGCCGGCTGCGCCCTGGTCGGCGGGGAGACCGCGGAAATGCCCGGGATGTACGCGGGGGAGGACTACGACCTGGCCGGATTCTGTGTCGGGGTGGTCGAGAAGTCGGCGATCATCGACGGCCGCGAGGTGCAGCCCGGCGACCGGCTACTGGCCATCGGCAGCAGCGGCCCCCATTCCAACGGCTACTCCCTCATCCGCAGGATCCTGGAGGTCAGCGGCGCCGACCTGCAGCAGCAGTTCGGAGACGGCAGCCTGGGAGAGGCGCTGCTCGCGCCGACCACAATCTACGTCAGGCCCGTGCTGGAGCTGATCCGTCGCATTCAGGTCAAGGCGCTTTCCCATATCACCGGCGGTGGTCTGCTGGAAAATGTGCCGCGGGTGCTGCCGAGCGGGTGCAAGGCGCAGATCGACACGGGAAGCTGGCGCTGGCCCGAGATCTTCCACTGGCTGCAGCAACAGGGCAATGTAGAGACGAGAGAGATGTACCGCACCTTCAATTGCGGCGTCGGCATGGTGCTCTGCGTGGCGCCGGAGCAAGCCGGGCAGGCACTGGAGCTGCTGCGTGACGCCGGCCAGCACAGCTGGGAAATCGGCCGGATCGCGGCCGGTGAGGCCGAGGTCGAGTTGGTGTCGTGACGGGTGGACAACCGGCCCGCCTGGCGATACTGATATCCGGGCGCGGTTCCAACATGCGGGCATTCATCGACGCCTGTGCCAGCGGCGCGCTGCCGGCGGCGGTCGTCCTGGTTGTCAGCAACAATCCGGATGCGGCGGGCCTGCGGCAGGCCGCGGCAGCCGGGATCGCCACCGAGTGTGTCGATCACCGGGGATTTCCGGACCGTGAGTCGTTCGACCGGGCTCTGGTGGCCGCGGTAGAGGCGCAAAAGCCGGACCTGGTGATCCTCGCGGGCTTCATGCGTATCCTCACCGCCGTGTTCATCACCCCCTTCGCCGGCCGTCTATTGAACATTCACCCGTCCCTGCTGCCAAAGTACCCGGGACTGCATACTCACCAGCGCGCCCTGGATGCGGGGGACAGCGAGAGTGGCGCAACCGTGCATTACGTCACGGCAGAGCTGGACGGCGGTCCGTCCATTATCCAGGCGAGGGAGCCGATCCTGCCCGGAGATACCGCAGCAACGATTGCCGCGCGGGTGGTCGAGCTGGAACACGCCATCTACCCCATTGCCGCCCGCTGGCATATCCAGGGCAGGCTGCGGCTGACAGAACAGGGAGTTTTTCTGGATGACAAACCGATCCCGGCCACGGGTATTAAGTATGAAACCTGGCTTAGCTGAGTGCCTGCGCCGCTGCGCGGCACTCGCGCTTGCCGGCGCCGCCATGACGGCCGCGGCCCAGCAGGCCACCACCGGCGAACCCGACGCCGACCCACAGGCGTCGCCCGCAAGGGAGGTGGTGGAGCTCAAGCCCTACACCGCCGAGTACAGGACCACCGCCCGGGGCATCGCGCTCGACCTGACGCGCAAACTCAAGGTCGGGCCGGACGACAGTTTCACCCTGACCAACGGCGGCAAGATCCTGGTGGTCGGCTTCTACGAGGTCAGCGTGTTCCGGGTGGAGGGAACCCGCGTGGTGCCGCAATCCTATGTCTACCAGGGCACCGGCCTGATCAACCGCAGGCGGGAAGTGCACTTCACGCCCGGCTCCGACACCATCCGGAGCCTCTACAAGGGCGACTGGTACGATCTCCCCTACAAAGACGAAACCCTCGACCGGATGAGCCAGCTGGAACAGTTACGACTGACACTGCTGAACGATCCGACGCCGAAAGAGGATATCTCCGTCCGCATCGCCGACGGACGGAAGATCAAGGATTACAAACTGCTGTTCAGGGGAGAGGAGACGGTGCAGACAGCCATGGGGCCGGTGGAGACGCTTCATTTCGAGCGGATCCACGACGATCCGGAGCGCAAGTCAAATACCTGGGTCGCCCCCTCGCTCGATTACCTGATGGTAAAAACCGTGCATGTCGAGGACGGGCAGCCAGTGGAGGTCATCCTCACCAGCGCCACGATTGAAGGCGCTGATCAGGACTGACCTCAGGCCCTGGGCAGAGTGACCCCGGTCTGCCCCTGGTACTTACCGCCCCTGTCCTTGTAGCTCACCTCACATACCTCGTCGGACTCGAAGAACAGCATCTGGGCCACCCCCTCGTTGGCGTAGATCTTGGCCGGCAGCGTGGTGGTGTTGGAGAATTCCAGCGTCACGTGCCCCTCCCACTCGGGTTCGAGCGGCGTGACGTTGACGATGATGCCGCACCGGGCATAGGTGGACTTGCCGAGACAGATCGTCAGGACATTGCGCGGGATACGGAAATACTCGACCGTCGACGCCAGCGCAAAGGAGTTGGGGGGTATGACGCAGACCTCACTGACCACGTCCACGAAACTGCTCTCGTCGAAGTGCTTGGGGTCCACCGTGGCCGAGTTGATATTGGTGAACACCTTGAACTGGCTGGAGCAGCGCACATCGTAGCCATAGCTGGAGGTGCCGTAGGAGATCAGCCGCTCGCCGCCATTGGCGCGCACCTGGCCCGACTCGAATGGCTCGATCATGCCATGTTCCAGAGCCATCGCCCGGATCCACTTGTCTGATTTGATACTCACGTGCCGCGCTTCCCCGTCAGTCGTCTGAAATGCTGATGTCGGGAAATTGGCGCACCGCGCCCTCCCCCAGCCCGTCGAGCGCCTCGCGCACCGCGGCGGCCACCTCGAGATAAACCCCCGTGATCGCCGAATCCGGCTCGGCGACCACGGTGGGCCTGCCCGAATCTGTCTGCTCACGGATGGACAGCGCCAGCGGCAGGCTTCCCAGCAGCGGCACGCCGTAATCCTCGGCAATCCGCTGTCCGCCCCGCTCGCCGAAAATATGCTCGCGGTGGCCGCACTCGCTGCAGATGTGCACCGCCATGTTTTCCACGATCCCCAGCACGGGGACATCGACCTTGCGAAACATCTCGATCCCCTTCCTGGCATCCAGCAGGGCGATATCCTGCGGCGTGGTGACGATCACCGCGCCGGACACCCGCGCCTTCTGGGTCAGGGTGAGCTGGATGTCGCCGGTTCCGGGCGGGAGATCTATCACCAGGTAATCGAGCGGCCCCCAGAGGGTCTGTTCCAGCATCTGGGCCAGGGCGCCGCCCGCCATGGGTCCGCGCCACACCATCGGGGTGCGCTCTGTCACGAGGTAGCCCATGGACATGGTTTTCAGGCCGTGGGCCATGACCGGCAGCAGGAACTGCCCGCCCTGCTGCTCGGGGCGCACCTCTTCCGGGATTCCCAGCATCAGCTGCTGGCTGGGACCGTAGATGTCGGCATCCAGCAGGCCCACCTCTGCGCCCTGCGCCTTGAGGGCGAGGGCCAGGTTGACCGCCGTTGTGGATTTGCCGACACCGCCCTTGCCGGATGCAACGGCGATGATGTATTTGATCTCGTTCATGGAACCTCTTCTGTGGCCTTGCAGCACCCCCCGCAAGGGGAACCCGGGGGCTGTAGTATAAGGACGAGCCGCCCGATCAACAACGCCGGCAGCGCCCCCCTGCGGGTGAAAAGCAGGCGCAAAACCGCTATAGTAGCGCCCCTTTTTCCAGCAGACGGACACCGACCCAAGATGGCTTCCACCGCCCCGCGCAAAATCCTGGTCACCAGCGCCCTGCCCTACGCCAATGGATCGCTGCACCTGGGACACCTGCTGGAACAGGTGCAGACCGACATCTGGGTCCGGTTCCAGAAATCCCGCGGCCACGACTGCCTCTACGTCTGTGCCGACGATGCCCATGGCACGGCGATCATGCTGACGGCGGAAAAACTCGGGATCACCCCCGAACAGCAGATCGATAACATTCGCCGGGAACATGAGCGCGACAGCGCGGGATTCCTGATCGGCTTCGACAATTTCCACACCACCCATTCGAAAGAGAACCGCTACTGGTGTGAGGAGATCTACCGGCGCCTGAAGGACAAGGACCTGATCGCCACCCGCGATATCATCCAGTCCTTCGACCCCGAGAAGCAGCTGTTCCTGGCGGACCGGTTCATCAAGGGTACCTGTCCACGCTGCAAGACGCCCGACCAGTACGGCGACAACTGCGAGGCCTGTGGCGCCACCTACAGCCCGGCGGAGCTGATCGACCCGGTCTCCGCCATCTCCGGCGCCACGCCGGTCGAGAAGGCGTCCACCCACTTCTTCTTCAAACTGCCGGAACTGGCGGACATGCTGCGGACCTGGCTCGATTCGGAGACGCTGCAACCGCAGGTGGCCAACAAGCTGCGGGAGTGGACCGAGGCGGGCCTGCAGGAGTGGGACATCAGCCGGGATGCGCCCTACTTCGGCTTCGAGATCCCGGGCGAACCGGGCAAATATTTCTACGTGTGGCTGGACGCACCCATCGGCTATATCGGCAGCTTCCAGCACTATTGCGAACGGATGGGACATCCCTTTGACGAGTACTGGAAGCCCGGCGGCGACACGGAGCTGTACCACTTCATCGGCAAGGACATCATCAACTTCCACGGCCTGTTCTGGCCGGCGATGCTGCATTCGGCCGACCTGCGCACCCCGACCGCGATCTTCGTGCACGGTTTCCTGACGGTAAACGGCACCAAGATGTCCAAGAGCAGGGGTACGTTCATCAACGCGGGGACCTACCTGGAACATCTGGACGCCGAGTACCTGCGCTACTACTTCGCCGCCAAGCTCGGCGCGTCGGTCGACGACATCGACCTCAACCTGGAAGACTTCGTCCAGCGGGTGAACGCGGACGTGGTGGGCAAAATCGTCAACATTGCCAGTCGCTGCGCCGGGTTCCTGCAGCGCGGCTTCGACAACCGGCTGACCGACCACTGCGCCGAAGCCGGTCTCGTGGAAGAGTTCATCGGTCAGGGCGAGGCGATTGCCGAACGCTACGAATCCCGCGAATTCAGTCGGGCGATCCGCGAAATCGTCGCGCTGGCCGACCGCGCCAACCAGTATATCGATGAGAAGAAACCCTGGGTGCTGGCCAAAGAGGCGGGGCGCGAGCCCGAGGTCCACGAGGTCTGCAGCGTGGGGATCAACCTGTTCCGGGTGCTCATGACCTACCTCAAACCCGTGCTGCCCGCCATGGCTGAAAAGGCTGAGACGTTTCTCAACTGCTCCCTCGACTGGACGGCGCTGGATGCTCCGCTGCTCGGCCAGCAGCTGGCGCCATTCCAGCCACTGATCACGCGCATCGATCCGAAACAGGTGGAGGCGATGGTCGAGGCCAGCAGGGAGGTAGAAGCCCCGGCGCAGAAAGCTCCGCCTGAGAAAGACGAGCCGCCGACGATCCAGTTCGAGGATTTCGCCAGGGTCGACCTGCGCGTCGCGGAGATTCTCGCCGCCGAGCAGGTCGAAGGGGCAGACAAGCTGCTGCGCCTGACCCTCAGCCTCGGCGAGGGCGGCCAGCGACAGGTCTTGGCCGGCATAAAGTCGGCCTACCGGCCGGAGGACCTGGTCGGGCGGCTGACTGTCATAGTGGCCAACCTGGCGCCGCGCAAGATGCGCTTCGGTGTCTCGGAGGGCATGGTGCTGGCGGCGGGTCCCGGCGGCGCGGAGATCTACCTGCTGGAGCCGCATGCGGGAGCGCGCCCCGGCATGCAGGTCAAGTGACCCGGGCGGGCCCAACAAGCTGTTGTTTCCGAAGGATTAAATGCTTAGTATGCGGAAGGGTTCAGATGTTCCGGACCCGACCGGTGTTATAGGCTTATAGCAATTCGTTTTAGGCGGCGTCCTGTCCCGCGCCCGAAGAATCGCTACAATAGCGCGCCCCGGGACTGCCCGGTGATACGATGCGCGAATTCGCGGCGAGATACCCACCATGCTGGCAGATTATTCCATCCTGTTGATCAGCGCCATCCTGGTCAACAACTTTGTACTGGTACAGTTCCTGGGGCTGTGCCCGTTCATGGGTGTCTCCAACAAGCTGGAGACGGCAATGGGCATGTCGATGGCCACGACCTTCGTGCTCACCCTGGCCGCCGCCTGCAGCAACCTGACCTACCACCTGCTGCTGCTGCCGCTGGGTCTCGGCTACCTCCGCACGATCTCCTTTATCCTCGTCATTGCCGTTGTGGTGCAGTTCACGGAGATGGTCGTCCGCAAGAGCAGTCCGCTCCTGCACCGGGTGCTGGGGGTGTACCTGCCGCTGATCACGACCAATTGCGCGGTGCTGGGCGTCGCCCTCCTCAATATCAACAAGGAGCACAACTTCCTGCAGTCGCTGTTTTACGGCTTCGGCGCGGCGGTGGGCTTCTCTCTGGTGCTGGTGCTGTTCGCGGCGATGCGGGAGCGCCTGGCGGTGGCGGACGTGCCGGCGCCCTTCCGGGGTGCCGCAATAGGCATGGTGACGGCGGGCCTGATGTCACTGGCATTCATGGGCTTTGCCGGCCTCGTGTAGCTACCCATGCTGGAACTCATCGCACAATACCCCGTGATCGCAGCCCTGGTCGCCCTGGTCGGCCTGGGAGCGGTGTTCGGTGCCCTGTTGGGTTTCGCCGCGGAGCGTTTCAAAACCGAGGGCAATCCGATTGCCGACCAGGTCAACGCCATCCTGCCCCAGACCCAGTGCGGGCAGTGCGGATATCCGGGCTGCCGCCCCTACGCCGAGGCGATTGCCAACGCGGGAGAGGCTATCAACAAATGCCCACCCGGCGGCGAGGCCGGCATCCAGGCCCTGGCCGACCTGCTGGACGTCGAACCGATTCCCCTGGATGAGGAGCACGGGGAGGAAAAGGTCAAGGCGGTCGCGTTTATCCGGGAGGCAGAGTGCATTGGCTGCACGAAATGTATCCAGGCCTGCCCCGTTGACGCCATACTCGGTGCCGCCAAGCAGATGCACACTGTCATTGCCGCAGAGTGCACCGGCTGCGACCTCTGCGTCGAGCCCTGCCCCGTCGACTGCATCGACATGATTCCGGAGAAAGAGACCCTCCAGACCTGGCACTGGCAGCTGCCCGATCCCTCCGCTTACCGGCCTGAGATCATCGCCACAGATCAGGCCCCTGCCCGGGATCGCGCCGCATGAGGCGAATATACGATTTTCATGGGGGCATCCACCCGGCGGAGCACAAGCACACCTCGGTGCGCAGCCCTATAGCGGAGGCAGGAATACCTGCCGAGCTGATTCTTCCGCTGCTGCAGCACGTCGGCGCGCCGGCCCGCCCCGTGGTTGACGTGGGCGACCAGGTGCTGAAGGGCCAGATGATCGCCGAGGCGAGCGCCTTCGTCAGCGCGGCAGTCCATGCCCCGACCTCCGGGACCATCGTCGCCATCGAGGATCGGGTGGTCCCGCACCCCTCCGGCCATTCCGCCCCCTGCATCGTGCTGGCCGCCGACGGCAGGGACGAGTGGATCGATCACGCGGGAACCGGGGACTACACGACGCTGGACCGGGGCGCGCTGCTCAACCTGATCCGCAGCGCCGGTATCGCCGGCCTCGGCGGCGCCGGCTTTCCCTCGACCGTGAAGCTCGACGTCAAGGCCGACACCTCCATCGAGACCCTGATCCTGAACGGCACCGAGTGCGAACCCTACATCACCGCCGACGACATGCTCATGCGCGAGCGTGCCGACAGGATCGTGGAGGGCGCACAGATATTGCGTCATCTGATCCAGCCCGGCGAGACGCTGATCGGTATCGAAGACAACAAACCGGAGAGCCTGGCGGCGGTGCGCGAGGCGGCGCGGGACTGCGGCATCGAGGTGGTCGCGTTCCCCACCAAGTACCCCTCCGGCGGCGAGAAACAGCTGATCGAAATACTTACCGGCAAACAGGTGCCCAGCGGTGGCCTGCCCGCCGACGTGGGCGTGATCTGCCAGAACGTGGGCACGGCGGCCGCAGTGCGCGATGCCGTGCTGCTGGGGCGCCCCCTGATTTCCCGGATCACCACGGTCACCGGGGAGGCGGTCAGCAATCCGCAGAATTTCGAGGTGCTGATCGGCACGCCGGTCAGCTACCTGCTGGAAAAGGCCGGTTACCGGCCGGCCCGCAACGGTCGCCTGATCATGGGCGGGCCGATGATGGGCTTTACCCTGCCGCAGCCTGACGTGCCCGTGGTGAAAACCACCAACTGCATACTCGCGCCCTCACCCGCCGAACTGCCCCTGCCGCCACCTCCCCAGGCCTGCATCCGCTGCGGCATGTGTGCCCAGGTCTGCCCCGCGAGCCTGCTGCCCCAGCAGCTGTTCTGGTTCGCCCAGGGCAAGGAGGTGGAGAAACTCGAGAGCCACAACCTGTTCGACTGCATCGAGTGCGGCGCCTGCTCCTGGGTCTGCCCGAGCAGTATCCCCCTGGTACAGTACTACCGCGCTTCCAAGGCGGAGATCCTGCAACTGCGGCGGGAGCACGCGCGGGCCGAGCACTCCCGGGAGCGGTTCGAGGCGCGCCAGGAGCGTATCGCCCGGGAGGAGGCGGAAAAAGCGGCCAAACGGGCAGCGCGCAAGCGGGCGGCGGAGGAGCGGGCAAAAGGGACCGCCGCCGGCGGGCCGGCGGAGGACCCGGTACAGGCCGCGATCGAGCGCGCCCGCGCGAAGAAAGCTGCCCAGCAGAGTGCCGGCGGGGAGGACGGGCCAGGGGAACTGGAAAAACTGGAAAAAGCCGTCGTCACCACCAGAAAACGGCTGGAGACGGCGACGGCCAAGCTGGAGGCCGCCCGGGCCGAGGGGAGCGACCTGGCAGAGGCGCTGCAAACCGGGGTGGAGAAGACCCGGGCCAAACTGGAGGCCGCCGAACAGGCCTTGCGGGAACACCAGCAGGTCCGCGGTGGCGCCCCGACAGAAGCGCCACCGGCGGACGCCGCCCAGGCCGCGATCGAGCGCGCCATGGCGGCACGCGCCGCCGAGTCGGCACTGGATCCCCGGGAGAAGGCCCGCCTCCAGATGGAGAAGCTCCGGGAGCGACTGCAGAAATCGCAGGCGAGGCTGGAGCAGGGGCGCGCCCAGGGCGAGGAGGAGAAGATCGTCGAGGCGCTGGAATCGACTGTCGCGCGCCTGCAGGAAAAGCTCGCCACTGCCGAAGCTGAACTGCAGGACGCGGAGGCGGCCCGTTGAGCCTGGTTCGGATCACATCCCCCCACGCCCACGGATCGCAGCGCACCGCCCGGGTCATGCAGAAGGTATTGCTGGCCACCGCACCCGGGGTGGTCGCGCTCACCTGGTTTTTCGGCTTCGGCACCCTGGTCAACATCGCCTGGGGATGCCTGGTGGCGCTCGCCTGCGAGGCACTGGCGCTGACCCTGAGGCGCCGGCCTGTCCGCTTCTATCTCGGGGACTGCAGCGCCCTGGTAACGGCCACCCTGTTGTGCATCGCCCTGCCGCCCTACTCCCCCTGGTGGCTGATCGTGGTCGGCATCGCTTCCTCCATCCTGCTGGCCAAGCACCTCTATGGCGGACTCGGCTACAACCCCTTCAACCCGGCCATGGCCGGCTATGTCATTCTGCTGATCTCGTTCCCGGTGCAGATGACCACCTGGGCGCCACCGCGCGGGGTCGGGGCCACGCCCGGCCTGCTGCAGGCCCTGCAGGCCTGCTTCCTGCCGGGCGCCTTCGACGGGGTCACCATGGCGACCCCCCTCGATATCATGCGCCAGAACAACAGTCTGCTGATGGAAGACCTCTGGGCCCAGAACCCCCAGTTCGGGCGCTGGGCGGGCGTCGGCTGGGAATGGGTCAACCTGGCATTTCTGGCCGGCGGGGCCTGGCTGCTGCAGCAGCGCGTCTTCACCTGGCATGCGCCACTGGCGATGCTGGCTGCACTGACGCTGCTGGCTGCGCTCTTCTACGACGGGGGCAGCTCCGCCAGCGGCGGCTCCCCGCTGTTTCACCTCCTGAGTGGCGCGACCATGTTCGGCGCCTTCTTTATCGTGACGGACCCCGTGACATCCGCAGTGTCGGTGCGCGGCCGCCTGGTCTACGGTGCCTTGATCGGCGCCCTGGTCTACATCATCCGGGTCCGCGGCAATTACCCCGACGCGGTGGCGTTCGCCGTGCTGCTGATGAACTTCGCCGCACCGTTCATCGACCAGTACACCCAGCCGCGGGTGTACGGCCACCAGCGCGGAGGGGACCGCTGAGATGTTGCGCCAGTCGATCACCCGCAACAGTGTGCTGCTCGCCGCGTTCGCCGTCTGCACCGCCCTTCTGCTCACGGGCACCTACCTGCTGACCGACGACAGAATCGCATGGCAGATACGGCAGGCGGAGGAGAAAGCCCTGCTGGAAATCGTGCCGAAGAGTCGTCACGACAACTCCATGCTGGACGACACGCTCCCGGTGGGTCCCGGCGCCGAGGGCCTGGGCCTGCGACAGGAGAAAAACATACACCTGGCGCGCCGTGACGGCGAGGTCGTGGCGGCCATCATTCCCGTGACCGCCAGGGACGGGTACAGCGGCGACATCGAACTGATCGTCGGCGTCAACGCCGACGGCAGCATCGCCGGAGTGCGGGCGCTGAGCCACAAGGAGACCCCTGGACTCGGTGACAAGGTGAGCCTGAAGAAATCCGACTGGATTCTCGAATTCAACGGTCGTTCCCTGGAGAATCCCCTGCCGGCGCGCTGGGCGGTAAAAAAGGACCGGGGCGTGTTCGACCAGTTTACAGGCGCCACCATTACACCTCGAGCCGTGGTCGCCGCCACCCTGCGGGCCCTGCAGTATGCCAGCGACCATCGCCAAGCCCTGTTCGGCGGGGCGGATCCAGACAAATCGGAGGGAGCCTGACCATGGCAGACGTCAGTTACCGTGAGTTGTCATTGAACGGTTTGTGGAAAAACAACCCTGCCATCGTCCAGCTGCTGGGTCTCTGCCCCCTGCTGGCCGTGACCGGCAGCGTGGTCAATGCGCTGGGGCTCGCCGTCGCCACCACTGCGGTGCTGGTGACCTCCAATACGGCTGTCTCGCTGATCCGCAACATCGTCTCCGACGCGGTGCGCCTGCCGGCATTTGTCATGATCATTGCCTCCGCGGTGACCTGTATCGAGCTGCTGATGCAGGCGTTTGCCTATGAGCTGTACCAGATTCTCGGCATCTTCCTGCCGTTGATCACCACCAACTGCGTGATCCTCGGGCGAGCAGATGCCTTCGCCAGCAAGCACAGCCTCGCCCCGGCAGTCTACGACGGGCTGATCATGGGCGTCGGTTTCGGGGTGATACTGGTGCTGCTCGGCGCCCTGCGCGAACTGGCCGGCACCGGTGCGTTGTTCGCCAACATGGATCTGCTGTTCGGCCCGGCTGCCGCGCAGTGGAAGCTAGTGCTGATCGAGGACTACCAGGCGTTTCTGCTCGCGGTGCTCCCGCCCGGCGCCTTCATCTTCACCGGCCTGCTGATCGCCCTCAAGAACCTGATCGATACGCGGATCAAGAAGTACCAGGATGCGCGCAGGGAGAAGCCGGTCACGGGGGCCAAGCGCGCGCGGGTGACCGGCACGATCACCTAGTGTCCCGCACTCGACCGGCGACTTTTCTGCCGGTCCCGCAGTACGTCAGTGGGGTCGGCTCAGGACCGACAGCGTATCCAGCAGCTCGTCGACCGCGGCATCGTCGAGGCCGCGGTTCTCCTCGTCACAGCTATAGGTGATGAACAACAAGAGGGGGCCGCGGGCGACGTACCACTCGCGAATCGCCGCGCCTTCTGACGCGTAGTTCGCGCTCACGCCGCGAAAATCCCCCAGCACTGCCTCCTGCCACCGGAGCGGCTGTTCGGCCTCCGCCTGTGCGATGTCGCGAATCTCAGCGGTTTCGAACTCGCCGTGTTCCTTGTGGAGTGTGGTGATCTCGATGCAGCCGACGTCATCGCGGTCCCCCACCAGGATGCTTTCATCCTCGGCCTCCGCCCACCACTCCGGGGGTATGGCCAGCGTCCACCATTCGGTCTCCAGTATGCTCATCGAATGAACCTCACAATTGCACCGACATCAGCAGGGCATTCTCGCGCCCGGACGTTGCGGGATAGTAGTTCCTGCGAATGCCATCGACACGAAAACCACATTTTTCATAGAGACGCCGCGCCGCGCCGTTGGACTCACGCACCTCCAGCAGGCAGCGCTTTCCGCCTGATTCCCTGATCGCCGCCCGGGCGGCGTGCAACAGCGCAAGCGCGAGTCCGCGCCGCTGCAGCGACGGCTGCACTGCGATGTTGAGGATGGAAGCCTCGTCGAGGACAACGGATATGACAACGAACCCGGCGACGTGGCCTTCAACCTCGACCACCAGGGCAAATTCCTCCGCGCGGGGTCTACCGGCGACCTCCCCCACGCGACAGGCGCTGCCGAAATGCACCGCCTGCCAGGGGCTCGCAGAGACCATGGCATCGAGTGCCACGAGAGCGCCGATATCCTCGGGCCTTGCTCGCCTGATGTTCAGCTGCGGCGAGGGCGCCCGGGCAGCCCGGTCCCGCTCCTGCCTCACGCCTGCCCGCGCAGTGGCTGCAGGTCGCGCCATGCCTGTTTCTTGCGCCGTGGCTCCGCCAGCATCTCCGCCGTGCTCACCGTGTTGACGACGGTGGCGGCGCCGAGCTGGTCAAGGGGGACCCGCAGTCGGCATTGTTCACCCAGCAGTACCACCCCGCGGCAGGTCTGCTGTTCCAGCTTGCGGCCGATAAAGCCGGCGAGCGCCGCACTGGCCGCGCTCTCCCCCAGATCGAGTTGCCTGTTGTTGTGTATCGGCCAGTCAAAGCGGCTCACCTGCGGCTTTTCGTCACCGGCGCCAAGGGCCCGCGCCATCGCCTGGACCAGTTGCACCTGCTCCGCCGCAATGGGCCTGTCCTGCAGCTCCTCCAGCCAGAGCAGCCGTCCCGCCAGGATCGCCGCGAGGCTGAAACGCGTCACCGGGTCGGGGGCCCCCCGCTGATCCGAGGCGTCCACCGGGGGGCGGGAGGCCACCTCCGAATGGTCCCTTGCGGTCCCTGCGGCAGGCCCGCGAATGGTCCCTTGAGGTCCCCGCGGCGGGCCCGGAGACCGTGTCCCGCAACAGGGATGCCGGCATTGCGAGAGGCGCTGGATCGGGCGCCCGGGGCAGGACGGCCCTCGGCAGGCTGGCTGCGGCGCCCGGGAGCCGCACCCGCGCGACATAGGTGTCTATACCCATGGCATCGAGGTAGGCAATGCGACTGGCATCATTCATAGGCGCCCCTGCGACAGGCGGTAATGCTCAAAACCCCGGAGTCTACCAGTTTTCCGCCAGCCGCTATATCCAGCGCCAACCGTGATCCTGGAAAAACCGGGCACCGGAGCGGATGAAGTACCTCACGTGCCTGAACCCCTTGCCGGACGCATACCCGCCGTGGTGCACAATCCCCATGGCCGGACAGAAAACCAGCCGGCCGCGACTGGCCAGGCGCAGGGAGAGGTCGTAGTCCTCGAAATAGAGGAAGTAGCGCTCGTCAAAGCCGCCGATGGCGCGCAGGGCCGCGGTGCGCACAAGCATGAAACAGCCGCTGGCGAGCGGGATATCCACCTCCCGCTCCCCGGTGCAGAGGTCACGCATCTCGTAGTGATCCAGCCGCTTGCGAAACAGGCGACGGATCGCCTGCGGCGCGAACCCGCGCAGCAGCAGCACCAGCACCGATGGATACCTGCGGCAGAGATACTCGGTCGCGCCCGTCACGCCCCGGACCCGGGGGCTCAGCAGGACGATATCCGCAGCCGCCGCAAGGCGCGCGAGCCCGGCGCGGAGCGCGTCTTCCTCCAGCACCGCATCGGGATTCAACACGAGGTGGACGTCGCTGATCACAGCGTCGAGGGCCGCATTGTGTCCCGCCCCGAAGCCCCGATTCTCGGGCAGTCGGGTGTATCGCACGGACACCACATCCTCAGATGGCAACTGGCTAAGGGCATCCCGCACCCTGCGATGCAGGTCCGGATCCTGGGAGTTGTCCAGTACATCCACAACGGCCTGCCCCAGACAACCCGCCGCGGCAGCGTTTCTGGCGGAGCGCAGCAGGCTGGCCAGCACCTGCTGCAGCAGTTCCAGCGGGCTGTCATGCACCACGATCGAGACGGAGAGGCTGAGGGGCGCTGGCGGGGGCGGATGCATCGCCGGATGTTAGCAGGAGTTCGCCGGGCTGCAACATCGGTGAATTCGGCGAATCTGCCCGCCGCTGCGCCCCTGATATAAGGGTTCGGAATGCGAATCACCTAAAACTATACTTTTTAATAGAAATCACTTGAAAAACCGGAAAAACCACTTTGTGCAAAAAATTACAAAAAGTCTCTATCGTCATGTTATTCATAGAGTTTTCCTTGCAGCTCGTGTTAACCTGTGAAAAGTAGATAATTGAATGGTTGACACTCTGGGTAAACGTCGCAGAATCGGAAGACGCCGAATCCACAATATAAAGACCCGCTGCACAGTGGGCTACAGGGGACACAAAATGATCACTCGGTTCGCCAATCTCTCTGGCCGTATGGCTATAACTCTCGCTTTCCTGTTCGGCATCGCCGCCTGCGGCGGTGGTGGCGGTGGCGGCGGCAACGACGTCGGTTTCCTGCCCGATGACGGCAGCAGCACTACCTACAAGATTGAGCTGGCCATCACCGACGCCAACGGCGAGCCGACCAGCTCGGTTACCGCCACAAAGCCGGCGACCCTGACCGCCAAGGTGACCAGGAAGAACAATCCTGTCGCGGGCGTCGTGGCGACGGCCACGGGTGACATCGGCGAGATCACACCCGCCACCTCCCTCACCGACGGCAATGGCGAGGCGACTTTCCAGATTACCGCGGGCGACACCCTGGGCGCCGGCACGATCGAGGTCAGTGTCGACAGTCCGGATGAGGGAGAGCCGCCCTTCACCCAGACCATCAGCTTCCAGGTCGGCTCGGCCGGACTGAGGCTGGGCCATTTCGAGGATGGCGTGTTCATCGATGGTGTCATCGGTGTCGATTCCCCGAACCTCTCCACGGCCGGCACGGCGCTCCTGCGAATCGACCTGGTCGATGAGGATGGCGACCTGTCCTCGGCCACGGAAACCATCAACCTGACCAGCGGCTGCGCCGCGAATGGCCTGGCCGACCTGGCGGAAACCGTCCAGGCAGTGAATGGCACGGCGACAACGACCTACACGGCGACGGGGTGCAGCGGTTCCGACCAGATTACCGCCACCCTGGCGGGCAATGCGGCGGCAACAGCGCAGGTCACGATCTCCGTCGCGTCGCCCGACGCGGATGTCATCGAATTCGTATCGGCCGCACCCACTACGATAGCCCTGAAAGGCACCGGCAGCAGTGACCGCCCCGAGAAGTCCACCGTGATATTCCGTGTCATCTCCGGTGAAAATTCAGAGGAGAACCCTGGCACGCCGCTCTCGGGCATCCCCGTCAACTTCAGCCTCTCAACCCAGGTCGGTGGCCTGACCCTGCAGAACAGCAGCGGTACCACGGACGCCAACGGGCAGGTGAAGGCTGTGGTCCAGTCAGGCAGTGCCAGCACTACAGTGCGCGTCACCGCAAGAATCGAGACTGAAAGCGGGCAAACCATATCGACCACCTCCGACCCGATCGTGGTCAGCACCGGCCTGCCCGACCAGAATTCGATGAGCCTGTCGAGCCAGTTCCTGAATGTGCCGAGCGCCCGTGAAATCGACGGCGTCACCTCGGTCATCACCGTGCGCATGGCAGACCGGTTCAACAACCCGGTTCCCGACGGCACGACGGTGTTTTTCACCACGGAGTACGGCG
>JARRPM010000018.1:0-46701 GCA_037382865.1 Halioglobus sp.
GCCGGGATACTCTTTCAGGAAGCGATTGACGATGCCTCCCTCACGGTGCTGGTCCCAATAAGCGACGAACGGCGCGTGTTCATCCCGGAACCTGTCCGCCATCTCCCGATTTACAGCGTCCCCGACTTTATCAAAATCCGATACGAGGTCGTCCAGCCGCATCTCCTGGCGGGCGGCCGGCGGCAGGCATAGCGTATCCGCGAACTCGCCGACCACTTCCTGTGGCGTACGGGTAATAAGCTCCTCGTAGCACAGCTGCCTGGGCTTAAGGTTTCGCGCCTCGAAGAAGGCGTTGAATCCATGTTCAGTCACGAGCAGACGCAGTATGAAGGAAGCGATCTGCCAGCCATCGTAAGTTACCTCGACCGGCCCATGCCCGGTCGAGGTGGAGTGGAAGCCGCCACTCGTCACGGCCTTGTACAGTGAAACCCCCTGGGCCACATAGTCCCGCCGGCGAAGATAGAACCAGTGGTCCATGTCCGCGAAGAAATCCGGGTCGGTGAGTTCCAGGACCATTCGTGCCTGTGGCCAGGTCATTTCGAGTCCGAAGACATCCCGGCGACCCATCACCCGTTTCAGGTAGCTATAGTATGCAGGCAGGTCGATGCAGCCGCTGCGCTGGAATGTTCTGCCTGCTGCGACGGGGTTGAACCATTCCTGGGGTAAACCAAGACCCTGTGTCTTCGACAGTAGGCTTTCCAGCCAGGTGCTGCCGGAGCGTGCCGTGAAAGCAATGCAGTAGCGGTATCTGGCTTCAGCCTTCGGCACCTTTGCCAGCAGGGACTTCCATGTATCGGTCATGGCGCGCAGCTTCCGGTTGTGTGGCGCGATGATAGCATGGCCGGAGCCTTGCTCGAGACGACCCCCTTTTGTGGTCCGTTCGAAAGCCCGATAAGCCGTGGTTACGCACCCGGCGTAGTCTATCCGTGTCCCATGCAGAGTGGCGGATAAACCCCTCGTAGACCGTGCAGGGGACCGGCTTTTCCCGAGGGGGGGCCGGGCTCACGATTTTCCGTGGATCGGACCTTAAGGCAGATGAGATCCATAGCGTGGCAGTAAGCGAAGTGTTTGCGTCTCTGCCGCCGGATCCAGTAATCCGCCCCCGCGTATTGCGCCAGGTATTCGCGCGCCTGAGGGTAGTAGCCGGCTTCCGCCGAGAGGCAGAACAGCAGGGTCGCCGCGCTGAAAAAGAATTCACACAGGGCCAGCTGGATCTCCACCGGGGTCGAGGTGATCAGGTATGTATTGAGGAATATACTCATGACGCTTCTCCGTTAGCGGCTTCGCCCGCTATCTGTCCGGGTGTAACCAGGATGCGCGGAGGCCGTGGGAGTCAGCGTTGGAGGAGCCGTGTTTTTTCCGGAAAGGTAACAAGTGGTCGTATTTTATGCGTTCGGCTGGCTTCGTCGAACCCTGCTGTTGGGGCAGCGATTCCCGAAAATACTCCCTCCATTAAACCATTTACTGTCGGACCGGGGCGATTCCAGTAGTTTTCGGGGTCACAATACCAGCCGCGCGAAAGTGCTACGGTGCCACCCGTGGGTGGCCTCTTAGCTGTCCTGGTTGCAGCGCCTACCAGCTTATTTCGATCTCGATACTCGATTCGTCGCTCTCCATTTCGACCTCGAGTTCGAAGTTCACCTCCCCCGGAACATCTATACGCAGTTTTTTTCCCTCGCGCACCAGGTCCAACCCGTTGTGCCTCGCCAGCGAGTCAGCCAGTCCGTGCAGCAGCCTGGCGGCCTCCTCGCGACCTACCCTGCGCTTGTCCGAAATTTCGATGAGTTCCATAGTGATCTCCCAGGCATCGGTTCAACGGGTTGCAGGCCAATGTAGTACAAAAACCTGCAGGTTAGTAGCTCAGGTGATGCCTCGTTGTCCGTGCCGGTCGACATGGGTTCTCCGGAGAGGGGACGTGAAACGGCTGTGTAACCGGCAGCGACCGCCGCCATATTCCGCCTTCATGACAGCACGATCGGCGGAGCCGTCCGGTGATCGATAACTTCCGGGCAGCTGGCTCGATAGCCAGTGTGCAGAGGTGAATGATTGTTGATCAATGCAGGTAGCGGTCCCGCAGAATCGATAGCTTTTTCTCATCCAGGTTCAGCGCCGACTCGAAAAAGTGCTCCCTGGAATCGTAACGTTTCCTGATCTCCTCGAAACAGGCGGCGATATACTCGGGCCGCACTTCCAGTAAGGGGCGCAGCACATCTTCGGTCACTGCCGTGCCCTTGTCGTTGGAGAGCTCACTGGTCAATCGCGCTATCTCTTTATCCAGCGGCAGGTATCTGTTGGTCAGCAGGTAGTCCTCGAGGATGCTGTCCTCCGCTACACCCAGGACATCGAGGATCAACGCTGCGCCAAAACCGGTGCGATCCTTGCCGGAGGCGCAATGAATCAGGACCTGCTGGTTCGCCGACAGCAGCAACCTGAACATCTCCGCGTACTGGGGTACCTGGCTTACCACGAAATCCCTGTTGATTTCACGCATCAGGCCGGCGGCGTCATCCACATCAATGATTCCGCTGTGCAGGCTTTCCAGAAAACCGTGCAAGCTTCCTGGAGCGACCGGCAGGCTTGCCAGCATATGCCTGCCGTCTCCTCCCAATCTCGACGGCTCAAGTTCCTGCTCCAGAACCTGCCTGAAATCGCAGACCAGGGTAAGACCAAGGCGATTGACGTAGTGAACGTCCACGTCAGTCAACTCTGACAGTTTGCTGGATCGGTACAGCTTTCCCCATTTCAGTCGTCGGCCGTCCTCTGTTTCATAGCCGCCAAGGTCCCTGAAGTTGGGGGTACCCTGCAGGGACAGCTTGCGCTCGGCCAGTATCACTGCCTCGCCATCCTCCGACTCCAGGTAGAAGTAGTGCCTGACACCCGGGTCAGGGTTGCTTACCAGCACCTCGGCTTCCGAGGTGCGGAGCACCGGTGTGCCCAGGTCGCTGCCACTGTAGTATTGATCAGGGGTGTCCGACATGTAGACCGCTATTTCCTGCCCCGGCCGCGCGCCACGCCAGTGAATCAGGTAGTCCTGACTGGTTGTGCGCTCCACATGGCAAGCTCTCAGATCAAACATTGATAAAGCTGATTTCACTCATTTCAAAGAGTAGATTTGACACTCTGTGCATTTGATCGTTCCTGCCTCGGCGTCTCCTCCATGCGCGACATGACTACACCGGCATTCATGCGATCCGATCCTGACTGCCCTCGCCGCTGCCGCTTTCACGCTTGATTCGTCCGATCACGCCATGTCAAAGGCGTTCCCTCGATACAAGTTCAGGCAGCTCTTTACTCAGACGGCGCAGCGTAGACAAGGCCAGGTCGACTTGCTGCGCGCCGAGTGTGCGTTGCGCCTCATCTTCCGGGTCGAAGGAACGTCCGACGTTGTACATCAGCCAGTTTACCCAGTCGCCGAGGACACAGTGAAAGGATGCCTCGAGGGAGTCGCGTTCGATAATACCTCCAGCGTTCCGGTACGATGAGATGAGTTTCCAGAACAACTGGGGATCGAACCGCGACCCTATGCCGCTCCAGTTCAGGGCCTCAAGCACGATTTCGTAAGTAGGGTTCAGCTCTCGGGCTGACTCCCAGTCAATAAGCGCCGGGTTACCCTTTGTGTCCCAGAGTACGTTTTTCTGGTCCAGATCCCCATGGCTGATGACCTGGTGACACTGGAGGCTCTGGGTGGCGGATCGCTGTCTCTCGACGACGGATAGAACGTTCGGCAACGCGTCCTGCAGCGATTTCGCGACCTTGCGATTGAATTCCCAGGATAGTTCGAGCAGTTGGACGATTTTCTCTTCGCCGTGAATGTCAAACTGCTGCTGGTTTGCGCCCGGAACGGCAATGTTGGCGCGATGCATCCTGGCGAGAATGCGTGCTATTTCCAGCGCGTGACCCGTCGATATCTGGAAGATGTCCAGCGCAGCGCCGGCGCTCCATGGGTAGACGAGATAACCCTCGCCATCGATCACCTGGAGATAGGTCTCGCCCTGTTTGATAGCGTAAACGGCTGGCACGCCGCGGCCGGCAAATGTTTCCGCTATGGTCTCGGTGACATTGTAATGCTCGACGGTATCTGCATCACTCACATCGGCATCTACAGACAATTGCTTGACAGCATAGCTGCCGCGCTGCGATTCCAGCCGCCACATTCTGTGATGATAGCCACCGCTTACGCCGGAAAGTGCCCCGATCTGAGGTCCGATATCCAGCGCGGCGCAAAGCTGCTCCAGATGTCGGGGATTTTCGGACAGCGGTTTACTCAACTGGCAAGGCCCAACGTGGTAGTTTGATTGCCGACCGGGTGTCGGGCGTTGGTGTCACTGCGGTTTCATCTGGCAATTTTCAGGTTCCGTCCAGCAGCTCAAGTGTGCTGGCATCCGGTTCCCCCGCAAAGTACTTGTCCAGTGCCTGATGGAACAGGGAACCTGGCCCCGCCGCCTGGCAAAACAGTGTCAGCGACGACCTGAATTTCAAGCTGTCGATACCACCGAAAATCTCCATGGCCGACTTCCCTGAAACCTCCAGCACGGCCTCAGTACACTCTTTCAAGCGGGCTCCGAGCACAGGGTCTTCAAGGTATGCCTGCGCCTCTTCAATGTCTTTCAGCGCATAATACTGTGACGTGCTGCTCTGCCCGAGTCCCGCCAGCTGTGGGAAAATGAACCACATCCAGTGAGTCTGCTTCCTGCCGGCGCGAAGCTCAGACAGGGCCTGTGGATAGGTGTCTCTCTGGGCCTCGGTGAAGCGGCCCAGTTTGCCGTTACTGGAGAGCATGGGCACTGATATTGCCCCCGAATGGATTGATGATCAACTGGGCCGATCAGGCCGCCGGAGGTGTGTTGACGTCGGCACGGGGGGCGGTACGACGCGTCATACCGGGCGCAGCTGTGCCTTTTCTTCGAGGACAAAACCCTCAGACAGGGAAAACCACTGTTCAGCCGGAGGCGATGATATCGGTAACACAAATACTTTACCGGCTTCAGGCGCGTGCAGGTTCCACTCTCCTCAAGGCAGGTATTGGAGACACCGGGTGCTGGAGAAACACCCGAAGCGCGTGGCGCAACGAAGTGGCGTGTCGACGTCTTGCGCCTGGTGTATGCTGAGCAGACCGGTCGAGAAGGCATGGAAGACCTGGAAACAGGACGGGACAAGCGGGAGATTACCAGCATGCATCTGTTTAACGTCGGAGCCATCCGCGTGCACCACGTGGAGGAGTGGCAGGGGCCTTTTGCCGCGCCGGAGGAGCTTTTTGCCGATTTCGATGGCGATCGATTCGCCGCCTTCCGCGATGAGCTCCCGGGCGACATGTACCTGCGGGACTCGAATTCGGTCTATGCTTTTCTGCAGAGCTGGATTCTCGAAAGTGACGACCTGACGGTGCTTTATGACACCGGTGCCGGCAACGACAAGGAGCGGCCGGGCATACCGGTCTTCGGGAACCTGAAGACGCCCTTCCTCGAAAATCTCGCCGCGGCGGGGTTCGAACCAGGGGATATCGACGTGGTAATCAACTCCCACCTGCACATCGATCATGTGGGCTGGAATACCCGGCGCAAAGGCACCGGGTGGGAGCCGACATTTCCCCACGCGCGCCACCTCTTCTCCCGTATCGAGCACGACTACTGGCATCCCCGGGGTGACGGCCCCAGGCCCAGCGCCCAGGGGGCCGAAGTGAACCGGAATGTCTTCGAGGACAGCGTGCAGCCGGTCCTGGAGGCCGGACTGGCGGAACTGGTCGAGGACGGTCATCAGGTCGCCGCAGGCATGACCCTGCGCGTGCGCCCGGGGCATACGCCGGGCCATCTGGTGCTCGAGGTGGAGAACGGTGGCGAGCGGGCCCTGTTCGTCGGAGACATACTGCACCACCCCGCGCAGGTATACTGCCCGGAGTGGAATTCCGTATATTGCGAGCACGGCGAGGATGCCCGGTCCACTCGAAAGCAGATACTGGCGCAGGCGGCCGATAGCGGCGCGCGCGTGGTGCCGGCCCATTTTGGCGGCTGCCATTACGCCTGGATCGAGCGCCTCGGTAAAGGCTTTCGCCCCCGATATCGCGACGACTGAACCGGTGCGACGGAAAGTTCAGCAATCCGCCGGATTTCTGACGCGTTCTGTTGAAAAAACCCGGTTGCGCACTCTCCAGCCGGCGGGCGTTTTCACCACGTCATCGTAGTAGGAGCCATGGAATACGCGATGTGCGGTACCCCCGTCCCCCGAACTGATCGGGAAAATGCCCCGGCTGAACAGCCTGGTACCCCCGATGTTCTCCTCGACGTGGATATTGGTGATAAGGTGGGCCAGGGGGTGTCTGCCTTCCTTAATCATAAAGCGCTTGATATCGGCAAGGCCGGTCATTGTGACCAGGCCGACGACTTCAAACACTGCGTCCGAAGTGAACACGGTGTCCAGTGCCGGCCAGTCGCGGTCGTCGATAATGTCGCCGTAACGGCCCGCGAGTTCGTGCAGCTCGATTCTGTCCTCTATCGACAGGGGCATGTTCTCTCCTTCGAATATCCGCTCTTGGGTGCGCCTACCGGACGTTCCCGCTGGCGCTGCCCCCATGCTGAATCCAGCGGGCGCAGTCGGGGGACAGCAGGTCATTCAGCTTCTGCTGGTACAGGTCCAGGTCCTGCTGCCTGAAGTGGCCCTCCCATTTGCGATTCCTGCCCTCTCTCAGGAATCTGGCATGCCCGCCATCGATCTGGGTCGCCAGCAGGGAAAGCAGCTCCTTGCCGTCGCGCCGCATGGCGGAGAATCCTGCAGCCTCTACCAGCGCCGGCATCACGCTTTCCCTCGGCGAAATGTCAATGAACCTGGCGACGCGCCTCATCTCCCCCGGCAGGTCCCGCTGAAGATCGTTGAAATGAACCAGCATGACATTGGACCGATTCCTCTGTTTCCACCAGCTTTGTGAATGATGAAAAAACGAAACATTGGGCAGACCGTCGTCAGCGCCGGGGGTCGCCGACCGGGTGAGCCACCGGTGAAACTCATCCTCCGGAAGTGTGCATGGTCGGGGGAACGGGCGACCCAGCATTTCGTCACCAAGGCCATTCTGGTCGAGCCGATCGAGTATTTCGGACGGAAATCCGGACGCAAAATTGTGCCATGACAGCAGGGCATCGCGTCCGTCGCGGGCAACGAAGATGTAGCTGACTTCGTCAAAAATCGGAAGCCCGTCAAACGGCAGATGGGTTTTGAGGAACCGACGGTGCTGCTGTGATTCCACGGTGGCGAAATATTCATCGACAAGTGCTTCGGCACGGCGGTCGATCCAGGGCGAAACCTCCATCAGCGGGATCGGTGCCGGGTCCTGGAAGATCAGCAAGCCGACGATGCGCTGCATCCAGGTAGTTCCGCACTTTGGGTAGGTGGCAATGACGATATCACCGGCTCGCGGTCGATACCTCGACCAGTTTCTGCTGTCCGTGGTCCAGGTGCGGTACTCTCGGGTAGGCGCCTGTATCAATTTCACGGCTACTCTCCCGTGCGGAGGCTGAGCCCTAATCGGCAACGACAACCCGGGTTGCCAGCAGCCCTGCCGGGCACTGAGGCGCACTGTTTTTCCGCCTGCTTCAGGTCGCGGCCGGCAGCCGTGCTCTCACGGAGCGGTACCGGATCATTAACCGTCGCAACACGCGCCAGGCAGAGTCAATATCGCCTGTCACCGGCGACCGGGTGTCTCTGCCTTCAGATGTTGTGATGGGCGCGAAACTTCTGGAATTCCGTCTGTACCACCGGAGAAAGTCTGTTCTCGTCTACCAGTGAGAAGATTCGCTTCAGGGCGATTTTCTCTGCCTCATCAAGTGCGCCATCCGCAAGCGCCAGGCTCTTTATGAACGTCAGTTCGCCGTCATCGATATGGCCGTCATCGGCCAGCGCTACCAGAAACGAATAATTCAATATCTCTCGCGCTTTTGATCCCGCACCCATCCCTCGAAACCCCTGAAAAGCCGGCCCGCCGGCACTGGTTATCACAGCTGTAACGCCAGGTCGCATCATAACTGATTGGCCTGACTGCAGCCAGATGGCTGCCGGCACCTGCAGGGCGATCGCTTCCCTGGCGGCCGGCCCCTCAACCGGTCGCGGTGCTTGCCCGGGGTTCACGCCGGGATTTCGATTAACTCACTGTTTTTACCCAGAATTCCTTCATCCCGCGGAAGGCGGGGATGGCATGATGAGTAAAGCCTTTGTCACCATGCCTGAGAACGGGATATCGTGTGAGCAGGCCACTGATAGCTTCCTGCGCCTCGACCCTTGCCAGGTGCGCTCCCAGGCACAGGTGGCGGCCTCCGCCGAAAGCCACGTGCTGGATTCTGTCTCGCTGAATATCAAAGGTATCCGGGTTGGGGTGGGCTTCCGGGTCCCGGTTGGCAGCGGCCAGTGAAAGGTGTAATGATTCTCCCTTCTCTATCGGACAGGCGCGTACCACCATTCTGCGATCGGTCACCCGGGACGTGTTGGTAACCGGGCTGTCGAAGCGCAGTATTTCCTCGACCGCGTTTGCTATCAGTTCGGGTTGCCTGCGTAACGTCTCCATCTGTTGCGGGTGATCCAGCAGCGCCTTTACACCATTGCCGATAAGGTCCGTCGTCGTGACATTGCCGGCAACCAGAAGCAGCCTGCACTGGTCCACCATCTCCTCGTGGGTGAGTGACTCACCTTCCAGTTCCGAGCGAATCATGTCGCTGATCAGATCGTCCCCCAGATTCGCGCTGCGGCGCTCAATCTGCTCATGGAAAAAATCATCGAGGGCCTTCTTCGCCTCTCCCGCCTGTTGCATCTGCTGTTCCGTCGGGGAGGGGTTGAAGCCGGTCTGTACGACCAGATCCGACCACGCTTTGAAACGGTGGTGATGCTCCTCTTCGATGCCGAGCATGCGGGCGATGACAATGACCGGGACCGGTGAGGCAAAACGCGAAATCAGATCGAATTCCTGTTCCGCAATGCCGTCCAGCACCGAATCAACCACCACCCGTATCGCGGGGCGCCAGCTTTCGACGCGCTTTGGCCGGAAAGGCGCGCTGACCAGAGAGCGCAGTCTGTGATGATCCGGGTCATCCAGAAAAAGCATGTCCGGCGGATCGGCAAATCCCGCTGAACCAGCGATAACATCGCGGGAGTACGTGCCAGGAGCGGCCTTGCGTGGATCCATGTGGATCTGCCGGTCATGCAGCAGGGTTTTTACGTCGTCCATGCGGGTAACGAATAATCGACGGGGGGCCGGGTCCTCGTGCACCGGGGCGTTCTCCCGAAGCCTCTTCAGTACCGGGTAGGGGTCAGTGCGAAATGACTCATCGAGCGCGGTAAGCTGCAGGCCTTGCGGGAGATTTTTATGGTCTTCTCTGGATGCCATGGCGCGCTACCTGTTGCCGCGTGGGTATAGGGTTGTCAAGTATACAATACCGGCACCGGTCATCCCTGCGTCCGGGCAGGCCGGCTCATCTATCCCCCCTGCCGGGTGATCTGCCGGGTAAGGGCTCTATCATGATCGTGCGGGCCGTGGGCGCATACTGTTACCTGGAATATGGGTGGAAAACGCCCTTCAGTCTCTTCGCAACAGGCCGGTCAGGGTGAGGACGACAACCGCGGAGAGGGCTGCGCCAAGCAAGCCGTACAGGTTGTGCAGTGCCAGCCACAACCAGCGGGCGGAGCCGTTCGGCACAAACCGGCAGAACGTATCCTGGCCGAGATTTATGAAGGGCAATGCGAAATCTAGCGCGTAGTGCAGGGTATCGAGACCCGGACATCCCAGTGGCGCTGCCACATCCCCGAGACCCAAAGGCAGTGTATAGAGGGTTGCCTCGGGCGGTTGCTCGAAGGGAAAGAAGGGCTGGCCGAAGTCGCGTACGGCGACGGTGTACATTACCGCTCCCAGCATCACGAAGATCAGGAAGGAGCATACGGCCCGGCCGGTCGAGTATCCGTGATGACTCAACAGCATCAGCAGGCGCGGGAACACGCGATGCCAGGGGGGATCCACCCGGGCGGCGAGTCTCATCTGGATTTTTTCGACGGCGATCGCGTCGGCCTCCCGTGACAGGCCACTGTCGCGCAGGGCCCGGGTGAGCTGTTCATAAGGCTGGGGGCGAAACGTCGCCGCGCTGGGCCGGCCGTCCTCGAACTGGCGTTTAAGCCAAGCAATGCGCCTGGCTACCGTGTCGCCGCCATCGACGTGGCGGATCCGCTCATAGGACGCGCCATCGAGATCCAGGTAACCGGCCGAGGGCCAACCGGTCTCACTGTGGTCGATCAGTGTGTTCATCTGGGCGCCCGCAAGCAGGAACCAGCCCTCTACCGGTTTGACTGAACTGCCCGGCGCGGGGGCGCTGTCGGTGTCGAGCGCGCTGATGTTGAACAGCACGAGGGCGTTGGAAATTCGAATCTGCTGCAGATTGGCGGCCACCGCACCGCCCTTGCCGAGCAGGCCCGTATAGTCGGGGCCGGGAGCCAGGCGCGCATTGCTCAGGAAAAAACCGCCCCCGACCGTCGCGGTGAGGAAGTTGAGTCGACCGCTGGCCTCGAAATGGGTGTCCGGCCCGTCGCGCGACAGGAATACCGACTCGACGACCAGGTCCTCGCAGTGCAGGGCCCTGCCATCCGGGTTGATAAGTCGCGCCGCGCCGCAGTCCAGGTCCCCGGTGATGTGGGCGGCGACCAGGGATACCTCGCCATGCACCTCACAGGAATGTCCCTGGCCCGGCAACAATTCCACATTGCCGCCAAAGGTCGCAGAGCGCGCACTCAGGGCGTCATCGTCGCAGGACCTCAGCAGAGCGCCGTGCAGTTCCGCGTTACCATCGATGCGGGCGCCGTCCATCCGGACGCTGCCGCTGGTCTCGAAACGGCCCCGCGGCGTCGCTGACAGCAGCAGGCGCCCGCCGATGTGCGCGTGATTCAGGTGAACCGCGCAATCTCCCACGTCTGCCAGGTCCGAGGCGTGACCGCTGACACCGGAAAAATGCGATCCGGACAGGTCGAGGTCGGCCCGGGTGGTGAGGCTGATGCCGATGAACGCGGGCAGCGTGCAATCGACCAGGCGAAGGGTCAGGAAGTCGGCGCCACTGAAATCGACCGGCGAGTCGAAATGACAGGCCCAGAACAGCAGCGTCATGCCAGGGCCGTCACGGGTGGTCGGCAGAGCCCGAATAGGCCCCAGAATTTCCGCGCCGCGGATGCGCAGCGGGCAGCGGAGCTGGGGCAGGTCAGACCTGGACCCGGCTATCAGGGCCTCGATGAAACCGGCACGCAATTGGCGCGAACCCGGGGGCAGATCGCTGAAGTCCGCAACGTCCCGGCTGCTGAGCGCGTCGAGCACCCGCTGCTCGGCCTCGTCAGGTCTATCGACTTCCCCGGCTGATGTGACGCTCACGGCGAGAAATCCTCACTGTGTCCGTTAAGCCCCATGATGACACCGGCAGGCGCGCAGGGGAAGAGTCAGAAAAAAGCTGTCCCTGTGGCCCATTGACGGAGGCCGGGCTCGCTGTAACGCGGAGCTCCACCCGGCTGGCTCTCTGATATCATGGCCCTTTAATGTCTGTGAGGCGTCACGATGGCAACAATGAAGGGGAAGTCAGTCATCATAACGGGTGGGGCAGGTGACATCGCCCGGGCCGCCGCAAGACGGTTTCTGGAGGCCGGTGCCAGCATCCTGTTGGTGGACCTGAATGAGCGGGGCCTGAAGGAGACCGTTTCCGCGCTGCAGAGCGAAGCTGTCCGGTACCGGGTCGCTGATGTCACATCAGAAGCGGATACCCGGGGTTATGTAGGCCATGCGGTTGAGCTCTTTGGCACCGTCGACACCCTTGTGGCGAATGCGGGTATCGAAGGGGAGGTTGCTCCCGTCAGCGAGTACGACACGGCGGGCTTCAGGAAAATGATGGATATCAACGTCACCGGCGTATTCCTCGGCATCAAGCACGTGTTTCCCGTCATGTCCGCGAATGGTGGAGGCAGTATCGTCATCACCTCTTCAATTGCCGGCGTCAAGGGCTCGTCGGGTGTCTCCGCCTATAACACCAGCAAACACGCGGTGATCGGTCTGATGCGATCTTGTGCCAGAGAGGGTGGTGAGTACAACATCCGGGTCAATACGGTCAACCCCGCCCCGGTCGAGGGTCGTATGATGCGGTCTCTCGAGGCGGGCTTAATGCCCGAAACGCCTGACATCGTGCGGGACAGCATGATCGAGACTATTCCGCTGAACAGGTATGGCAGGCCGGAGGATGTAGCCAACCTGATGTTTTTCCTCGCCAGCGATCAGGCCCGGTTTATCTCGGGCGGCGTGTATATGGTGGACGGGGGAATGACGGCCTGATTTGACGGTCAGTTGCCGCGAGATGCATCAATTCGCGAGAAACAGTCCCATTCGCAGTAACGGGCTGTGATTGCAGAGTCGGGGCAGACAGCTCTGATCATACGGGACGGCCGGTCGTAGCGGCTCAGCCCGATGATGTCGCCCGGTTTAACCGGGGCATGACCTCAACGGCTGAGCCGGAATGAACCACAGCCGAGGGAACTATCCGGGGGTTGTCGGGACCAACAGCTATGCACTATTTCGCCTATGGCTCCAATATGTCTCTGGCCCGGCTGCGTGCGAGAGTTCCGAGCGCGCGGCGGATCGGTACTTACCGCCTTCAGGCGCATGGGCTGCGGTTTCACAAGGTGGGACGGGATGGGTCAGGCAAATGTGATGCATTCCATACCAGGCAGCCCGATCACTCTGTCATCGGTGCCCTGTTCGATATCGATCCAATTGAAAAGGCGCAGCTGGACCTGGTGGAGGGTGTGGGATCCGGCTATGTCGAGAAGCAGGTTTACCTGGTGGGAGGCATCGGGGCGGAAATCGGCGCGTTCACCTACGTCGCGACCCATATCGATAGCTCTCTCAAGCCCTACACCTGGTACAAACACCATGTACTGACCGGCGCCCGGGAGTCGATGCTGCCGGAAGAGTACATCCGCGCGATAGACCAGATAGTAAGCGTCCCCGATCGGGACAGGGACAGGGAAGCGGCTGAATACGCGATACACGCCTCTGGATGATCTTGCCAGGACGAAGGCTCGACGTGGATACGATGCTGTCCCCGGCCGGTGTCGCTTTTGTTGCGCTGACAGTCGCTTCTTGCGTATTACTCGTTATACCACCAGATCTGGATGCGTGTAGCGATGTGCACTATCCCCCCGATGAAAATTGCGAGAACCGGAAGGGCAAAGCCCCCTGGATGGGTCTGCGGAAAGCTTGCAAAGAAGATTACGCCGAGCAGGCCGCCCCAGAACAGCCATTGGGCAATGTAGAGATGCGAAGTCAGTTTATTGCCCGCTGCCTGCCTGGCTGCCAGGCGGTCATTAATGGTGGCCTCACAGCCCGGGCAGGTCGGGTATGTAGTTGAGATTTCCCGCTGACATCTTGGGCAATGTATCAATGTCATGGCACGTCTCCCTTTTTCTTTTAAATTCTAGCCGGCTGTTTCCCGTGTTCACGGGGAAAATGCGAATATCTACGCCTTTTCCTGCCGGGGCGTGACCTGTGTCACAGTCTCCCGGAGTAGAAAGCACCCGCCCGGGAGCCCTGAGTCCGGCCGCGGTCCCGTAAATAAATCCATCAGGCCGATCAAAATGGCTTATGCTATGGGGTCTTGACTAACCATGCCTAAAGGAATTGCCGATGGCCAAACCAAACTATTCGTTCGAAAAGCGTCAGCGGGAGTTGGCCAAGAAAAAGAAAAAGGAAGAAAAGCGCCAACAGAAACTCAAGGCGAAGGAGGAGGGGGCGCAAGAGCGGGATTCGACCGCTCCTGCAGATGATCCGGCGGTGTAGCCGCCTTGCAAGCCTGGTCTCGCGCGGCCAGGTTCAGGTAGTCAGGTCAGGAAAACAGATGCCTAACCTGCCTCCTTTTAAACATAAACGCTGCTTATAGTGGTACGACCTTATTCGCACAGGGACCTTTCTGGCCCTGGCCTACTTCAAACTCAACAGCCTGACCATCACTCAGTGTGGCGTAAGCGCCGCCCATCTGGATTTCAGAATGGTGAACAAACAGGTCCTTGCCACCATCTTCAGGCGTAATGAAACCGTAACCCTTGTCCGCGTTGAACCACTTGACCGTGCCTTTGCTCATCTTGTTCTCTCTAAAATATCGGTGAATCGTTACCGCGTCTCCACATTCGTATTCACCTTTCCGAAGCGGACCACCAAAACACTAATGCCCCCACAGGGTGAGGGGCGGGCAGTAGTATACGTTATGCAAGCGCCTGCGTCGCCCTTTCCCTGAGTCAGCCCGCCAGACAACCGATTTTCATCGGGTTGGTTCAGGAACATAATAACCGCCAGTTATCACGATTCGGATTGGGGCAGAAAAAATGGATAAAGGCCGGATTAAACCATGGTTGCGGCGCTACGAGGATATCAGGGAGAGGCACTTCGAATCAGACGTGGTGGTCTGCGGCTACGGAGGCGCCGGAGCATCGGCGGCACTGGAAGCCCGGCGCGCGAAGGCCGAGCACCACTGCGCACATGTTCTGCCCAATGCACAACCCTACGGCAGCACAGTATTCACCCCCGGCGTTCGCTGCAATCCTTCGGGGAGAGTGTCGCCCTGCCTCCCTCAGGATCAGAAAGTGAAGCCGGCTCCACATTCGATGAGTAGCTGCCCTTCAAGACCGGCTGCACGATGCTGCTGGGCGCGCTGGTAATCTTCATCTCTCAGCATTTCCAGCATAATCGCCGTGGAGGGGTACTGGATGATGGCAACGGCGTCCCACAGGTCATCCCCGAGCCCTATCAGAAGGCCTTTCACCTCACCCGAATAGAGCACTCGCACGCCCCTGGGCTCCATGATTTCGCGAAAGGCCTTTGCATACAGTTGATACGCCTCCGCCCCTGACAGTTCAGATGGCCGGCCGTCTTCGTAGGTGGCCTTCTCCCTGAACTTGAGCAGATTCAGCATGGCGATGGGCTCACCTGTCTGCCGATCCCGGAATGCCCTGACCTGCTCACCGGTGGGCTGTAATACGTTGATCATTGCTCGATCTCTCCAGTGGGTAAGTAGCAAACTATACTGTGTGAAGCGGTTACCGCAAGGTTCAGAACTTTGTCCGCGACCCCGTTCATCAGAAGCAGGCCAGCAGCAATGCCCGCAGCCTCTCCAGCCCCATACTTTTCATCAAATCGATATTTCGAGCAGGAATCCCGCTGACATCAGGGTGGCCGGCGATCGCTCTCTCCAGGCTCTCCTCCCGCAAAAGGTGTAACAGGGGATAGGGTGACCGATTGCTGTAATTCTCTACGTCATCGGAAGCTGTGCCGGCGAACTGGTAGTCCGGATGAAAGCTGGCGATCTGGTAGATCCCGTCCAGTTCCATCTGTACGAGCAGGGCCTCTGCGTAGTTCAGAAACTGGTTGTACTCCTTGAAGTCCTGCAGAACCGCCGGAAGAATCAGCAGTGTGGTCTCCACCGATGGGTCTCGCACCAGAAGCTCTAGCTCCACCCACAGTGCCTCGAGCAGCGCCTTTTCATTGGTCGCGTTCGTTACCGCAAAACGCACCCGATTATTGACCAGCTCGCGTTTCGCAAAGGGGCACAGGTTGAGGCCTATGACGACGGTTTCCACCCATTGCCTGACCGATGTGACTTCTGGCGCTTCCAGCATTACCTCAGCATGTTATCCGCGCGTCGACCGGGACAGGCGCGTGTCAGCGGCTTGCGGCGGATTGTGGTGTTACCTGCAGTGTCATGCTTTTTATAGTCTCCTGAAAGTGCCACCCCGGTCGAGTCTTATTTTGGTAAAGCGCCTTGCGGTTCGTGCCGGAAGAGTGCAGAGATACGGGCCGACCCGGCGGTGAATAACCGCTGGCGTGGCCAGAGAATCAGGGTCTGACTACCGGGCCTGTCGTCGCAGATGGCCGTGAATCGGGACAATGCTGGTCGATAGGATGAATGGCGCGCCCGGAGAGATTCGAACTCCCGACCAACTGGTTCGAAGCCAGTTACTCTATCCAGCTGAGCTACGGGCGCGTGGAACGAGGATTATACAGGTTATGGGGCGCTCAGCTAAGGTCGTCACTGACGCTATTGCCCGGCCCCGCCACTAGCCGCTTGAAGGAGTAACCCGGAAGGCACACAGATCGCAGGTCGGCAGCCACTACCCGGAAGCGGATCCCGGCTCGATGCCGGCCTGCCTTCGCAGAGTCCGCGCGCTTGTCCGGGCCGTATGGTGATCACCATGGCGGGCTCGAAACCCGGCAGCGGCAGGCCCATTTTGTTGTGCATGGGCCGCTTCCTGGCAGGTACCGTTGCGCCGCGGGTCGGCACCGGGCGGATCAGTGCCCCCTGGGCTGCTCTTCCCGGAGCCGGACAGGGCCGAACTGGCCTTTGTATTTGCCCTCCATCCCGGCATAAAAATCACGGAAGTACTGCATATCCTGTACCACGTCGCTGGTGGGTACCAGGGGGGGACCGAAGCCTCCGCGTTTGTGACCGAAATCGAGGTAGGAGGGTACAATGGGAACCCCGGCCTCTTTGGCGATGTGGTAAAAGCCGGACTTCCAGTAGGGTGTTCTCTGGCGGCTGCCTTCGGTCGGCACCACCAGCACCAGGTGCTCGGATGCTTTGAGCGCCGCGGCCATGACTGTAACCAGGTGACCCGGTTTGTGGCGAGTCACCGGCATCCCGCCAAGCGCCCGCATGAGCCATCCCAGGGGCGGGAAGAACAGGCTGTGTTTCGCCATCCATGTGACCTTCAGGTCGTACGCCGCGGCAAAGGCCAACAGCAGCAGTAGATCCCAGTTGGAGGTGTGCGGCGCGGCGATAAGGACGTAGCGATCAAGGCCGGGGCGGTCGCCCTCCAGCCGCCAGCCGGCCACGTGCAGTAGCCAGATGGCCATTCGTTTTCTCATCGGGGGGCTTGGTGGGTGGGGAATCAGGTGCCAAGATTGCATACAGCAGTGTCGATGTCCAGCTATGCGCCAACCTGGCCGCCGGTGGGTGTTATGCTATTTTTAAAATTGATGATGGTGGAGCGAAGCTGATGCCGGGAAAGATATACCCAGATCTGCGAACTGGTGGCGTGTTCCCCTCCACCGGCACGGTGGTGGCTTTGCCGTACATCGCTGGCCCATTGCTGCCTCAAAACCCCATGGCAGCGGCTCGGGTATCGCGTCCCGATCTGCCATTCTTCCGCGGCGACCCGGGGGGCGTGGTGCTCAAAGCTGCGGCAGCAAGCGGACCCGTGGCGTAAAGCCAGGTGTGTCTCTGAATGAACAGCCACGACGATCCGCGGCGGGATCCGCCGGAGGGTGCAGTTGACGCGGAGCAGGCGACCGCCTGGCATGCCGTTTCAGCGCGCGATGCCCTGCGCCTCCAGGGCGTGGAAGTAAGCAGCGGTCTGGACGCAGACGAAGTCGAGGCCAGGCGTCAAACCTTTGGTCGGAACCGGCTTGCGGAGAAACCTCCGCGCCCGGCGTGGCTCGCATTTCTGGACCAGTTCAGGAACGTACTGATTCTTGTACTTATCGGCGCGGCCTTCCTGGCCGGCGCGATCGGCGACATCAAGGACGCGGTGGTTATTCTGATCGTCGTCGTGCTCAACGCCCTGCTCGGGTTCTGGCAGGAGCATCGGGCGGAGCAGACCCTGGTGGCGTTGAAGAAGCTGCTCTCCCCTGTCGCCCGGGTGCGCCGGGGTGGAACCGAAACAGAGGAACTGGCGACGCGCCTTGTCCCGGGTGATCTTGTCGTCCTCGAGGCAGGCGACCGGGTGCCTGCGGATGGGCGGCTGGTCGAGGCCCATGCCCTGGAAATCGACGAATCGACGTTTACCGGTGAGTCGCAACCGGTTTCCAAGTCAGCCTCGACGATTCTTGATGCGACCGTGCCACTCGCCGAGCGCGTGAATATGGCTTTCATGCACACGGTGGTAACCCGCGGCCGTGGAGAGTTGCTGGTAACGGGCACCGGTATGGCGACCGAGATGGGCCGGCTGGCAGACATGCTGACGGAGGCGGAGGCCGGGCCGACGCCGCTGCAGCGCCAGCTGGATGGCCTGGGTCGTCGCCTGGCCCTTATCGCCAGTGCAGTGATCGTGCTGATTTTCATCCTCGGTGTCGTCCGTGGCCTGCCGCTGCTGCAAAGTGTTCTCACCTCGATTGCACTGGCGGTGGCGGCGATTCCTGAGGGTCTGCCGGCGGTGGTGACCGTCACCCTGGCAATCGGCCTCCACCGCATGGCGCAGCACCGCGCTATCGTCCGGCGGCTCGCAGCGGTGGAGACGCTGGGCTGCACGACGGTGATCTGTGCGGACAAGACGGGCACGCTGACGGTGAACGAAATGACGGTGCGAAACCTCGTTTACAGGGGGTGCCGGTTCGATGTAACCGGCGATGGTTATGACTTTGCGGGCCAGATCAATGGTGACACGGGCCGCGACCCGGTGGATCTCCAGCGGTGCCTGTCCCCGGCGGTTTTTGCCAATGACAGCCGCATCCGCGACGGGCAGCTCATCGGGGACCCCACCGAGGGAGCGCTGCTTGCCCTGGCGGCCAAGGGGCTGGACAGCATTGAGCGACTGTTAGAGCACTCTCCTCGTGTCGCCGAGATCCCGTTTGATTCTGACTACAAATTTCAGGCCACCTTTCACCGGGAGGATAGTATTTACCGGCTCTATACAAAGGGGGCCCCCGATGTGCTGCTGGCGCGGTCCTCGCAACACCTCACGGAGGAGGGCGAGGAGCCAATGGATGAGGGCGAACGCGACTGGTGGCAGGCGGAGAACGGGCACCTGGCCGGCAAGGCGATGCGTGTACTGGCGCTGGCTGACAAGACCATTCCCGCCGCCGATTTCGACCCCGAAGGCGATCTGATGAGCCATGTGCGCGACCTCACCTTTGTGGGGCTGGCCGGTATTTCGGATCCGCCACGACCTGAGGCGCGGCAGGCCATTGCCCTCTGCCACCGGGCGGGTATCAGGGTGAAGATGATCACCGGCGATCACCGCCTCACCGCGGCCGCCACCGCCCGGGAACTGGGCATCGAGGGGGAGGTGATTGACGGGACTGAGCTGGACCGGATGTCGCCGCAGGACCTTTCCCGGCGTATCGACAGCATTGCCGTCTTCGCCCGGGTCGCGCCCGAGCACAAGTTGCGGATCGTGCGGGCGTTCAAGGCCAACGGTGAGGTCGTGGCCATGACCGGCGACGGGGTTAACGACGCCCCGGCGCTGAAAAACGCCGACATCGGCGTGGCGATGGGTGTTACCGGAACGGAGGTGGCCAGGGAGGCGGCCACCATGGTACTGACCGATGACAATTTCGCCACCATTGTCGAGGCGGTCCGCGAAGGCCGTGCCATCTATGACAACATCGTGAAGTTCGTAAGATTTCAGCTCTCCACCAATATGGGCGCGATCCAGACGGTGCTGGGCGCAAGCCTGCTGGGGTGGCCCACGCCCTTCACTGCCATCCAGATCCTCTGGATCAACATTATCATGGACGGCCCCCCTGCCATGAGCCTTGGCGTGGAGCCGGCGCGAGAGGAGGTGATGGAAGAGCCGCCGCGGCAGCTCGAATCGCGGATTCTGTCCGGCCGCCGGTTCGCCCGGCTGTTTGTCTATGGCCTGACCATGGCAATCGGGACGCTGGCGCTGTTTCACTACGCCCAACCCCGAGGCGAGGCCTATGCCCTCACCCTGGCATTTACCAGCTTCGTGCTGTTCCAGTTCTTCAACATGTTCAATGCCCGGTCCGAGTTCGGCTCTGCCCTTAACCGGCATTTTTTTCGCAATCGCTGGCTCTGGCTTTCGCTGGGCGCGGTTCTGGCGCTGCAGGTCCTGGCGGTACACTGGGGGCCGGCGCAGTCTGTTTTCCATACCACCGACCTGGCGCTGGCAGACTGGGCGCTGGCGTCACTGGTCGCCTCCAGCGTGCTGGTCCTCGATGAAGCGCGGAAGCTTTTAACCCGGCTGGTGTCCCGCGGGCGTGCCTGACGAGTTCTCCCGGCTCCCCTCCCTCGCGGCGTAGCTCAGGCGCCGGTAAGGCAGGCCCGAACGCGCTCGGCATGCGCTTCCAGAACGGCAGAGTCTTCCAGTTCACGGGCGTGTAGCTTGAATTCCAGCCCCTGGGAGCGGGGCATGATATGGAAGTGCATGTGAAACACGGTCTGTCCCGCCGCGGGCCCGTTCAATTGGGCGATCATTATGCCTGGGGCGTCGAAAGCCTGCTTGACCGCGTCGGCGACGATCTGCACCGTCTGGATGGTACTCGCCAGAATGGCTGGATCAACATCATGCAGCCCTTCTGCACTGTCCTTGGGGATTACCAGAGTGTGACCAGGCACCTGGGGCATGATGTCCATGAAGGCCAGCGCATGGTCGGTCTCATAGACCTTGAACGCGGGAGCCTCCCCGCGCAGGATTTTTGCAAAGACGTTATCCGGATCGTAACTCATTAGCTGTTTCCGATTAAATTCAGTGCGGCAATTCGGTGCCGCTGGATGAATGTCGGCCGCGCGACTCAGGGAGATTGTGTGGGGTTCGCCAGCACAGACTGGAGTTGCTGCAGCGCCTCTACCTGCTCCGGGGGCAGTTCGACCGCCTCACAGCGGGGGTCGGTGTTCTGAATCGCCTTGATCATGGTAGCTGTCAGGGGGATCGGGTCGCAGCCGTGACCAGTCTCACAGATCATGTCCCGGTCGGGATTCGCCTTGATATGGCAGGCAAAACAGTTGCCGCCGAACCGGTTCACCACGTCCACGAATCCCCGGGTTCGAATGGTGCTTCCCTCGGCGCTGACGTCCAGTTCGATAAATTCCCAATCTCCGGTGGCAGGGCTGAACCCGGCCTCATGTTTGACCATCACCTCAGTCGGGACAAGCTGGACGACCGAGCCGGGGGGATAGGTGCCACTGCCGGCATTCGCGACCGCCAGTGTCCCTTCGATATTGCCCTGTAAATTACTGACAAAAAATCCCCTCACAGGTGTCATGTTCCTGATGCAATCGAAGGTCTGGCTGTCAATGGTCATACCGCCGGCCGCGGCAAGATTGGCGCAGGCGCCAAGCGTGGCGAGTAATGCGATCCTGCAGAGCTTCTTTATCATCTCGTAACCTTTCAGCGCGATCTGGACAAGTGGCCCGGAGACAGAAGACGTCAACGCGGACTGGATTATTGTAGCAACTATAGCCGGTATCCCGACGTTCACAACCATGCGGTTAACGCTGCGGGCTTCCATGATCTTGCGCAGGCGAAGACAGCCACCTGCCGCGGCCCCTGACAGCCCTGCACTCATGTCCGAAGAAATGGTAAGAACATGGCCGGTTGTTCAGGGGCGGCTCCAGTTCCTACAATAAGGGTAAGCTCTGGCTGCAACGATACGAGACATGACACGACCGTTTTCAAAATTTGAGCGCGGGGACGACCATTATCTGGCCTATCGCCATATCCCCGGTGACTCTCCCGGCATCCTGTTCTGCCCCGGCTTCCACTCAGACATGCAGGGCAACAAAGCGATAGCGCTGGAGGACTACTGCCGGAAAAACGGCAGGCAGTTCACAAGCTTCGACTATTTCGGGCATGGCCAATCCAGCGGCGCGGTTGAAGAGGGAACGATCGGTCGGTGGCGCGAGGATACGCTTGCGATACTTGACGGCGTCACCCAGGGCCCACAGATTATCGTCGGTTCTTCAATGGGTGGGTGGATGATGCTGCTGGTTGCACTTGAGCGGCCTGCTCGTATCACGGCACTGCTCGGTATCGCTTCGGCGCCGGACATGACCGGGGAACACCAAAAACGCCTGGATCAGGAGCAATTGCGGTCGCTTGCTGAGCACGGGTGGTACGACGTACCGAATGAGTATGACGACAGGAAGCCCTACCGTATTCGGCAGGAGTTCCTCGATGAAGCCGAGAGCCACTTTCTTTTGAGAGCCCCCATTCCCATCACTTTGCCGGTGCGACTGTTGCATGGCTTGAAAGATACCGACGTGCCCTGGGAGCGTTCGATGATCCTGGCCCGCCGTCTGGAGAGTGAGGATGTCTCTCTGCACCTGCTCAAAAGTGGCGATCACCGTCTCTCCACCCCCGGCGACCTGAAATTCCTGACCAATAGCCTGAATCAACTGCTGCACGACTATGGGTAGGCGCCGGGAAAGCCGGTGCCCCCTGCCAGCTCGCGTGGTGCGCGGGGCCGGCGAGGGCCGGGGAGTCTTTAATCTGACTAAATCAGTCGGGAACTACAGCTGAAGGTGGGTTATGATCCTGCTTTCAGAAACCCCGGCAGTGAAAGCCGTCGAGCTGCTGGACAGAGACCGGTATACCTTTGATGCTGGATGATAGAGCGGATGATCAACTTCCCGGCTCGTCCCTGGACTGTGCACATCAGTTCGACGCCAGGTGTGAAACCTGTCGGTTGCGCGCATTGTGTTTACCTGCCGCCCTGGGGGGCGACGAGATAGCGGCTCTGGAAGCCATTATCGACTACCGTCGCATCGTCAAAGCCAACCTGCACCTGTATCGGGCCGGACAGCACTTCACAGCCATTTACGCCATTATTTCTGGTGCCGTTAAAACCTGTCGAACCTACAGCGATGGTAAAACGTGCATAACCGGTTGTTATCTGCCCGGAGAGCTCTTTGGTTTCTCCGGCATCAACGAGACGTCTTACTCGGTCAATGCGATGGCGTTGATGGATACCTGCGTCTGCGAGATTCCGTTTGATGATCTCGAAACCGTATTCCGGCGAGTGCCGGGTCTACAGAATCGGTTCCTTCATCTTATGAGCCACAGGATCATTGACTACCAGTCACACCTCGGCGAGTTGCGGTGGGCCAATCCCGCACAAAACCGATTGGCCGCATTCCTGATCAGTCTCTCGTCGCGCGCGGCCAGGCGCGCAGAGTCTGCCACAGACCTCCGTCTGCCGATGACCGGCCAGGACATCGGGAATTATCTTGGAATAAGCGCCGAGGGCGTCAGCCGGGCGTTCACTGGCCTGGTCAGCAGCGGGGCTATAACCAAGCGCGGTCGAGAAATATCGATCATCGACATGCAACAGCTGAAGCAACTCGTTTGCAGCATCCGCTGATGGAATTGGTTGATTGCCCTGGAGGCCGGCAAAAAAAGGCCGGCATCGCCGGCCCAGATCGATGCTTGACCTTTATTCGCAGCCTCCGGAGAGGCTATTGATCCATTCGCGCACCAGCTCGACGCCCTCTTCGTGAACCATGGTGCGGCCGATCTCCGGCATGCGCACATCCGGTTCGTTGGAGTCCATGCGATAGGCCATGATCGAACTGTCCGCATCGCCGGGCACGATGTCATGGTTGAGTCCGCCGGATCCCGAGCCTGCGGCGACCGGGGTCTTGCAGATGCCATAGGCAGTGTCTACCTCGCGCCAGAACTCCAGGAACAGCGCAGAGTTGCTGGCGAAGCCGGTCGGGTTGTGGCAATGGGCGCAGTTGATGTCCAGGTATGCCTTCGCACGACTCTCGAGTGCAACGGTGGTGTCTTTCCAGTCCGGCGCCGTGGCGATGGCCTGCGGATCATCCGGCAGCCCGATCAGTACACCCTGTTCGTCCATATAGGCAAGCTGGTTCCGGGTCTCGCCGTCGTAGTCGTTGTCCCGGTTGAGGAAGCGGGCCTTGGGGCCGATCACATCAATCACCGTCTCCATGTGGCGCCCGGAGCCGGTCTCGGGCCGGACCGTGCTGTGACAGGTCTTGCAGCTGCTGGCAGCCGGAATCTCATAGCGAGTGCTGCGCATGCCGCCGTCGCTGTGAATCCAGGTCAGGTCGCGCGTGCCGCCCGCCACGGACAGATCGGCGCCGGTGCGGTCCTCGCGCCAGATATAGGGCAGCGCGGCCCAGCCGTCCTTGCGATGGATCAGGAGTCGGGTCTCGATAATTTCCTCCCCGGCCACCTCGTTGAGGAAGTCGTTGGGCATGGTGAATGTCTTGGCGATGATCGTGCCGACCGGGAAGTCCAGGGCATCCATGCTGGAGTAGGCCGCCTGCTTGCCCTCCGGGACGAAGATGAATCGATACTTCGACGCATAATCCGTGAACAGCGGTGTGGTGAGCTCGTAGCCAATACCGCCGTTTGCCTCGCGGCGCGGCTCCATCGTGTCGGCAAACAGGTTATAGCCGGAAAGGGTGGGGCAGTTCACCTCAGCGGCAGCGAAGTTGGCTCCTTCGCCCGCGGGCGAGCAGAGTTCTGCGATTTCCTCAGCAGTCAGGGGGCGTTCTCCCTCGGCGATCTCCTCGGGTGTGTCGAGTTCCACTGCGGGCAGGGAGGCGTGGGCACAGTCGAAATAATCCGCGTCCACGCTGGCTCCAGCCGCCCCGAATATAATACCGCGAGTGACGGTCTCGTCCTCGTTGATGCACACTCGTTCCGCCTCTTCGAACCGGCCCCCGGATTCTCCGATGCCGTCATAGATGATCTGCGGCAGCCCGCCGATAGTGCTAAACATCGGCGCTATACCTGCGGCGATATCCTGTGGATCATAGCCGTTACCGCTGTACCGGTTGTCGTGTATATGGATGCGTTTCGGCGCACCATTGTAATCCGGATCATCGGTGGTAAAGCCCGAAACGTCGTAATGAACCACCACGATTGCCGCCGACATGTGATCCTCGATGACATTATCGAAGACCTCGACGTCCTCGAACGCCATGATCAGCATGCCCGTGCCCGTAGGCACCGTACCCACGATATTGCCCTCAGGGGCGAAATTGGGCGTATTGTTCCCGCGAACCACGTTGTTGTAGACCCGCGCCCGCGCGCCCTCGCGCGGCAGGTTGGGCAGATCGAACACCAGAATCCCGCCGGTGTTATCGATGGCGGTGTTGTCGTACACCTCGGAATTGGTCGAATTCTCGATTTCGATACCGGCGACGTTCAGGGAGGCTGTATTGCGCCGTACGATGATCTTGTCAGACTGGCCCACGTAGACGCCCGCGTCTGAGGCACCAATGACCACGCTATCCTCGATGAGGACGTTCTCGCTCTCGACCGGGTAAAGACCGTAAGCGCCATTTTCCTCGCAGGCGCCGCAGGTCCACTCCACCCTTACGCGCCGCATGGTGATGCCGTTGCTCTGCTTTGACTTGATACCGTCGGAGGGAGGGTCCACCACGGCGAAGTCCTCGAGCACCACATTGTTACTGCGGACGCGGACGCTCTCGCCGCCGCTGGTCTGGGCGCTGAAATTGAGGACCGTTTTCTCGTGACCCTGGCCCCGCAGCGTGATGTTGTCAGTGTCGATGGCCAGCGGGGTGTCCAGGGAGAATTCGCCCTCCGGCAGCTGAATCACATTGCCGGGCTGCGCTTCGAACAGAGCGCGAACCAGTTCGTTCTGGAAATCGTCACCGGTTGAGATAAAGACTACATTGGCATCCACGGCGGGCTGCTCGGTGCCGGTCAGCGATCCCTCATCCAGACTATTGTTGCCACCTCCTCCGTCTGAACAGGCCGGGAGGAGGCTGAGTCCGAGGAGGAATCCCAAAATTCGATATTGATTTTTCATTGCTGTAGTCTCACTAAACGGTTCAAAGCCAGGGAGGGCTGGTTTTCGCCTCAAAAAGCGCGCGCTAGTTTCCAGTATCTACCTGAATCGGGCCTGAAAAGACGTCCGCCGCGCCGTCCCGGGGAGGCAACTCGTCAGCGGCCACATTCACAGGCTTGTCCAGGGAGAGGAATGCTAGGCATCGGTGGAGAGGATCTAAAGCGCCGGGCGCGCCAGACGCATGGCCGCGGGCGCCAATTGCCGGGGTCCCGGGTGGCCCGTTACAGCGCAACGTGCCTCGAGGAACCTCAAACACAAAATCGTGCTAATCTATCTACACTTCAAATGAACTGGGAGCACTTCGTGAGTAAGGCACCGAATCTGCAAGACCTTCTCCTGAACACGCTGCGCAAAGAGCGCGTTCCTGTCGCAATTTTTCTGAAGAACGGTATCAAGTTGCAGGGGACGATTGACAGCTTTGACCAGTATGTGGTGATGCTCAAGAATGTCGCCACCCAGGTCGTGTATAAACATGCGATATCCACAATCGCCCCGTCCCGGGACGTGAAGATACCGATTCCCCGTGACTCATCGGAAGATGCGTCCTGAGGTGCCGTCTATCTGAGAGCCGGGGTGCCCGTGCGCCGGGGGCGCGCGGCCATAGCGACCGCTATGCCCTGAGTCGGAAAACCCCCTACAGCGCACAATCTCTCGACCAGGGCCCCGGTTATCGGTGACATATGGCGGCCGGCCCTGGCAAGGTTGTCGGTAAATGGGCCGGCAAGCCTAACGAATGGAAGTGACTCCACAGGTGAACCGGATGGGGATAGTCCATTCTTTGTTATCTGATGGTTGCGGGGAGTTCCGGGGTACAGCGTCCGGTGTGGCTGCCCTGGATTGATGGCCTCACTCGCTGATGTGAAAAACCCGCCTGGCGTTCTCCCCCAGGAAAAGTTCCCGGGTCTCCGGGGACATATGCAGTGTGTCGAGCCCACGCAGAGCCTGTGCGGGTGTGATCATCGGGTAGTTTGTGCCAAACATGACCTTCTCTCTGCCATGGTTATTCATATATTCGACAAGCTGTGGCGGATAGCGCTTGACGCTGTACGCAGAGGTATCGATATAGACGTTGACGTGTTTGGTCGCCACGGCAATCGCTTCGTCGGTCCAGGGGTAGCCTATGTGTCCACCGACGATCACCAGCTCGGGAAAGTCCAGGGCAACGCGATCCAGGTAGATGGGTCTCCCCACCTCAGATGACATGAGCGGTCCTGTGTGACCGATCTGCGTACAGAATGGAATACCCAGCTCACAACATGCCGTGTAAATTGGATAGAACAGTCGGTCGGTTGGCGGCAGCTCCCACAGCCACGGCAGTACGCGAATTCCTTTAAAACCGAGCTCATTGACGCAGCGCCTGATCTCTGTGACCGCCTGCACCGGTTTACTGATATCCACTGAACCGATGCCGACCAGCCGATCAGGGTACTGACCAACAAAGCCCGCGACCTCGTCGTTTGAGATCATGACCTTGCCCGGGGCTACCCAGGCTGAAATGAGGGCCCTGGAGACGCCAGCCTCATTCATCTTGGCTATCGTCACTTCGACAGGCTGCTCGGTCGAGGGCGTGGCGTCACCAGTCCAGCGCCTTAATGACTCAAATATGGGATCCTGTAAATGTCGTAGCGTCGAGTGTTGTGCCCATGCATCGATGATCATCGCACCTCTCCTCTGCCTTGACACCCTTTTACATTAGCAGAATTCGCCGGTGTTGGAGGTCGGGCCCCCCACTCGGGTTGGTTCTGGCTTGGAAAAAAGGAATTGCCGGGGTCTTGCAGTGCCCCATTTCCGCGACACTGCCTGGTGACCAGGTCGATTGAGCAGGCGAGTCGTCGCCCCGATGCCGCCGCGGGCACTGGCCGCCACAGCTAGAAGGGAATATCGTCGTCCCCGAAATCAGAGGGAGAGGGAAACGGCGGTGCCGGCGGCGGCTCTTCGCCAGTCGACGGGCTCTGGTCCCCGAGCGTGACGACTTTCCAGCCCTGGAGGTTGTTGAAATACCGCCCGTTGTACTCTCTACCCCGGATATCGAATGAAACCGTCACCTCCTGTCCTGCCTGCAGGCCGTCCAGGAGGGCTGTCTTATCCTGCACGAACTCCAGGTTGATCTCCTGGGGGTACTTTCCGTCTTCAACGATAACGACCATCTCCCGCTTGGTGAATCCACTGTTGAAAGTTTTGGCTTCCTGAATCAGCTTGATCTTGCCGGTTAACTCATATGCCACTCAATCATCCCCTGTTTGAAATACAATCGATGCTCCAGAGCTGATCAGTCTATCCTGCCACTGGTGGGTTGTGTAGGCTTTGGCGGTTAACATGCCTTAGCGTGATGCGATCGGCGCCTCGAGACAATTCCTATCCGTGCCGCCCCGTGTTCCTGGCGGGCACCCTCGCCAACGGGAATGGAGCGTTTTGCCGCTGGATCGTGTGATTTCCTGACAGGGCAGCTATCCTGACTATAGGCCACGGCCAGCCCACGGTGCCCCGTCCTGGGGACATGTTTTACCACAGCAGGAATCCAGCGGTGATGCAATGACAGAAACGTTCGGCCCTTATGCCCTCGAGTTGAAAAATCTCGACAAGGTTCTGTACCCGGACTCGGGTATCACCAAGGGCGACGTCATCGATTACTACAGAAGAATTGCGGACCTGATGGTCCCCTGGCTGAAGGGTCGGGTGCTGACCATGCAGCGCTTTCCGGATGGCATTCACGCGGAGGGTTTTTTCCAGAAGAATATGCCGGCGTATTTTCCCGACTGGTTTACCCGCCGGACGGTCGAGGTCAGCGACGGCAAACAACAGGTGCCCGTGTGCAACAACCTGGCGTCACTCGTCTATGTCGCGAACCAGGGGTCGATCACCCAGCACGTCTGGCTCTCCCGGCTCGACCGGATTCACCACCCCGACCAGATGATTTTTGATCTCGACCCGCCGGGTGACGACTTCGAACCAGTGCGCCGCGGCGCAAGGGACTGTCTCGAACTGCTGGAGGAGCTGTCACTGGCGGCTGGAATCAAAACCACCGGTTCACGGGGTCTCCACGTGGTCACGCCGTTGCGCCGGCAGCATGATTTCGATGCGGTCCGGGCGTTCGCCCGCGACTGTGCCCGCCTGCTGGTAGCGAGATATCCCGATCGTTACACCATCGAACAGCGGATCGACCGGCGGGAGGGCAAGCTCTACCTAGACGTCCAGCGAAACGCCTATGGCCAGACCGCCGTTGCACCGTTCAGCCTTCGCGCCGCCGATGGCGCGCCGGTGGCCACGCCCATTCCCCGCCGAACGCTGGACGACCCGGGCCTGAATTCCCGGTCCTACAGGCTGGACAACATACACCGTTTCCTGGGGCAGATCGGGGACCCCTGGAACGGACTGCGCCGGCACGCCAGCGGTCTGGCGCCGGCACGCAGGAAACTGGACTCGCTGCTCGCTTTGGCTTCGGTTTAATACTCACCGCTCCTGTAGTCCCTGACGACCTGGGGATCTTTCTCACGGGCTTTCTCCCGACCCTCGCGCTCTTTGCGTTCGGCTTCTCTCGCCTCTTTCTCACTGAGGCGGGTACCCTTATCGATGGCTTTTTTACCTTCTTCCGAGCGGGTGAATTCCTGCTCCTTTTCGTTGAAGCGTCGCGCTGCTTCGCGGTTGCCTTCACCCTGATTCCGGCCTGACTTGCTCATCGGTTGATCCTCCATTTTTTCCAGTCACGAAATACGTTCAGGACACTGTCTGGTTGTCCGTTCGGGGTATACACGCAATCTGCGTGCCAGTGCGGGAAACTGCAGGCGGGACCATCGATCCCATTGCCACACCGCACTGTGTCCCGGCTTCGGCGCCTGCATGTGGTCGACAGGTCCCCGGCACTTCGAAGGGGTTTTGTAAATATTTCGCGTCAGCGTTGTAGATATGACTTTGGCCTGAAACTGCGCGATGGCGGGCCGAGCATGCACAAATGGATGCTGAGGGCTTTACGAGTGATGCTGATGGGATCAGCAACGCCAATGGGCGGATGCCGGGGCAGTGAGAGAGTTTACTCGCGGGGTCCTGGTAACTGGCCGCTAGGGCGCCCCCCCGAGCCCATGGTGGCTGAAAAATTCTCTTTGAGGACAGTATGGGAGGTGCGGTGTCCGGTGGGCCGTTCCAGCTCACCACGTTTCTGCCGCTGCCGCTGGAAGGAACTCCTTTGAGCAGCAGGGTCCGGTATGCGTGTGCAGGGTCGCTATCCTATGCCTCACCCCGGCGCCGCCGGTCAGGGTTCCCGTAACTGGATTGCGCGTCGGAGGAGAGGTGCACTTTCGCCGGTAAAAAAATGGGTGTAGCCTGTGATGAGATCCATTCAGAGCCGGTGATGCATGAACGACAACACCCTGCTGGATGAGAACTTCCCCTCCTGCCTGCGGGCGGTGTTCGCCAGCAAAGAAGCAGTCCGAGAGACGCTGGAGGCCCTTGAGCGAGCCGTCAGCCTCGATAGCGGCCAGATCCGGGTCATACCGCCCGGTGGCGCGGAAGCGTCAGTGTCCGCGCCTGCCGGTGCAGTCGGCTATTCCCTGAAGATCGTCCTGCTCGGGGCCATGCTGGGCGGCGCGCTCGGAGCCACACTTGCGGGAGCGGATTCGCGCAATCTGTCGTCCCAGGGCTGGATCACAATGATCTCATGTGGCGCGTTGGGCGCCGCACTGGCGTATTGTCTTGCCTGGCTCATATCCTGGCGCAAGCGGCATTCTGCCCCACTGGTTGCGTCGCACTCCATCGCTGCAGAGCGCGGCTATACGTTGGAGATCGAAGTGAGGGACCTGCCGCAGCAATACGCCGTCAGGCAGGCGTTGACAAATTTGGGCGTTTCGTTCCGCCACGCGGGCGACGCGGGGAGCTGTGGGCCGCATGAGGCGCAATAGCCCGAAGGCCCTTTCGGCCAGGCCGCTGGCGTGGCTGGTGGTGCTCCGGGCGAAATACCGACCGGCACGACCTCTCATCCTGGTCACGGCCGAAGCGCCCTCACAGCCGCCCCGTAACATGCGGTACGGAAAAACGATATGACAGAACTGAACGCGCGTCTGCAGGGCATTGCGGATAGTTACGTGAACCGAAATCTCTATGCGGGAATCGCCTGGCAGGTCGATAAGGCGGGTGCCACGATTGCCAGGGGCACGTCCGGCACAGGTGACGAGGAGAGGAAAGCGCCGCTGGGTGATGATGCCATCTACCGCATCTACTCCATGACGAAACCGATTGTATCTTTCATGGCACTTATTCTTATCGAGCGCTGCCAGTTGAGATTGTCGGATTTCGTGATGCAGTTTATTCCCGCGTTCAGCGATACGGAGGTTATGTGCTCGGATGGCACCGAGCCGCCGGCCCGCCCCATGACGGTTGAGGATTTACTGACACACCGGTCCGGTCTGAGTTATGACTTTGTGCCGGATTGTCCGATCGCCAGCAGGTATTCGGAAAGTGAACTGTTGAATCGGTCGGATCTGAGCCTCTCTGAATTCGTCGACCGGATCGCGTCATTTCCTCTGGCGTTCCACCCGGGATCGCAATGGCGCTATTCTTACTCCACCGATGTGTTGGCGCGGGTGCTGGAGGTTGCCACTGGACGGTCCATCGATCAATTGTTGGCAGAAAATATTTTCGGGCCGCTCAATATGGTTGACACGGGCTTTGCCGTCCCTGAGGAAAAGCAGGCACGCCTTCTCCCACTTTTCGGTTTTGAATCGATTGATCTATCCTACACGGAGCCACCGCCTCACGACCTGGTACTGCTCGACGGCGAGGCCATTTACCCCTCCCGCACCGGCCATAACGCGTTGCGGGGTGGTCATGGGTTGTTTTCGACCTGCCCTGACTACATCAGGTTCGCGACCATGCTTCTTACCGGGAAGGGCCCGGACGGCCATCCCCTGGTCTCACCGGCAATGCATAAATTGATGCTGGCTAACCGTATTCCAGAGAATCAGATGCCACTGAGGCTGGGACCGATGACCTTTGCCGGTTATGGTTTCTGCCTGATCGGCCGGGTGATGCAGGACCTCGGCAGGGCAATGAGTCTGACGGGGAGGGAGGAATTCGGATGGGAGGGGGCTGCCGGAACCTATTTCTGGGTTGACCCCGCTGAGCAGCTCGTTGGCGTCCTGATGACACAGTTTCTGGCGACCTATCTTCCCTTGCGCGACGATATCCGTGTCGCCGTTTATGGAATGCTCAATCAATAGAGCCTGTTAGCGGCACGTCCACGTCGGGGCTGCTGAACACACGCTTCGCACCTGAGAGGCACCGCTCGTCCGTCATAAGGGAGCAGCGTTGGGCTGGCTGTTTTGTCGGCGCACTACCCGGTAGGCAAAATCTTCTCACATTGGGCGCTCGGCAACCGATCTTTCACGCTCTGCCCAGGAGCAGCCAGGTTCCAGCAACTATCAGAGTCACCCCAAGAACGCGCGCCGGCCAGATTCCCGGCAGGATTTTTTCCATAAGAACAATCAGTGCCAGCAGTGCGATCCAGAGCAGGTTCATCACCCCACCCACGAACAGCAGCGCCATGACCAGCCAGCAGCAGCCCAGGCAGTAGGCGCCGTGGTGCAGGCCCATGACAAGCGCACCTTTCTGGCCGCTGCGCCAGTGTTGCATAATAAACGCGAAAGGTGCCTGGCAATGTTTGAGGCAGGTCTGCTTCCATGGGCTCAACTGGTATGCACCTGCGGTGACCAGCAGGGTGCCGGACAGCAGTGCGCTGCTCGAGACCATCATATCGTTTACCAGGCCGATCTCCCGCAGCGCCCACTGGGCGCCAGTCGCTGCGGCGCTGAAGGCGGTCCATACCAGCAGGTAGCCGGTGACGAAAAGAGCGACTGACAACTGCGGTCGCCGCATTTTCTGGTAGGCGATGCGCTGGTAGAGCAGAATCATGGGGCTGGCGCCGGGCAGCATCATGGCCACCATCATCACAGCCCACATCAGGAACATCAGCCATGCGTCCAGCCAGGTCCACGGGCGCGGCATGACCATGCCGCCCATCTCCGTCGCCATGCCACCTTGCATATTGGCGTCCAGGTACAGAAGGTACAGCCATGATAAAGCGGTGACCAGGATAATGGCGGTCCAGGCAAGAAAGCGCTGCCGGGGCGGCTGGCGCGGTGGTAGAGCCAGCGCCGGATCGGGGCGGTTGTATTGTGCCAGGCGTTCCAATCAGCGAACGACGCCCTGGTGAGTCAGGTGGTAGTTCACCAGATGGGTATGACTATTTTGCAGATTCAGTGCCACGGCGCCCTGGCTGGCGGTGCTGCCGCTGGCAATCTCGGCGACCGTGAATTCAAAGCCTTCGGGCAGGTCTATACGGGCCCGGTGTGGCTGGCCTGTGATCGGATTGCGTAAGGGTTCAACGGTTGTCTCCAGCGCATCCTCCACCACCAGTCGAGCGGTCCGTTTCTCCACATCGATATCGAAGGCAATCTCCTTGAACAGGGGCTCGTGCATATTCGTGACCGTGGACGCGAAAATATCGAGAAAGGTAATCGCGTCCTCTGAAGCCGCGGCGCCGGTCAGGATCGTAAGCAGGGCCTCGCGCTGTTCCTGGTTGGCCCTGGCGTCGACGATGGCCTGGCAGGTGGCGTTGCCCTCGTGAATCGGGCCCGGCCAGTTGAACATAGCCACCCAGCTCAGGTCATCCAGGATAATATCCCCGAAATGTCCCTTTTCGATATGCATGGCCCCGACGGCTTCGCAGTTACCGTGGGTGGGCAGGGCATTGAACTGGCAGGGGCAAGACAAGCCATGAACAAATATAGCAGAGTTTTCGTCAGCCGGCGGTCGATACTGGGAAAGAATTGTCATATTAAATAGCATTGCTGATAGTCATAGAGCATTAAAGGAATGTCGCTCTCACGGTGTTCGTTGTCCGGCGCGGAAAGCGTACACCTGAGCCTGGCCCTCGGACAGCCAGAGACTCTGTCTATGGCATTATCGAGAGCGCCTGATGATTGGTTTCGGCGACCTGCCGGACCACCGCTATACCCCCAACCGTTGTGACCTGCCGGATTCCGCCCCCGGCAATCTGCGATTTCACTGGGTCGATGCAGGTAAGCGCGGGGGCCAGCATCGAGCGTGCTCTCCAGCTTGGAAAAAACGCTGTTACTGTGCCTCTCCGATGGCGATCCGGTATCGGGCCCGTGGCGGGAGAGCTCGGTTTTCAGGGCTCCAGAGTTCCGGGAACCCGGGAGCACGGGGTCAGCCACATGTTATCCTGCGTATGGCTTTTCAGTCTGGAGTATGATGAGCTGCGCTGGGCCGAAACCGTTGTCGAATGGTTAAAGAGGTGACCTGATGAGCGATCTTGAATACCCGGACTGTATCAATGAACTCTACCAGAGTGAGGTGCTCGGTGAGCGCGCGTTCCTGGCATTGCGGTCCGTCGCCCGCAACGAGCGGGAGAGATACCACTTCGGCACGTTTCTCCAACTCGAATCAGAGACGAAGGTGAGATTGCGGCCGTTTCTCCAAAAATACGACCTGGAGCTTGCGGAAACGTTTGATGAAGAACAGATTGCGGGTTTTGTCTCACTCTACACAGACAACAGCTGGGAAGGATTTTTGACAGCTGTGAGGCCTCTCATCGAACAGTTTCTTCAGAGATTCTGCGATATTGCTGAGCTGGGTCCCCCAGAGGACAGGGCAACCCTCCAGTCCATGGTGACTCATGAGCAATCTTTCCTGCACTGGATCGATAAGGAACTGGCCGGAGAGGAGGGCGCTCTGGATGCGGCATTAAGTCAGTTGCATTATCCGTTCCCGGCCAGCTAATCATTCGCCGCCAGGTGCGATCGGTGTGGCCAAGGTCCGGGCAGTGGCGATTGCCGGTCACTGGCTCCCCGAATCGTGTTTAGTCTCATCGCGGCCTGAGGTTTCATTTTTGGCCCGCCAGAGGTCGTGACGGGAAACTATGCCAACGACCCTGTTCTGGCTGTCCAGTGTAAACAGCCGGCGCACCTTGCGCCGCTCCATCATTGCCAGAGCGTCAGCGATATCGTCATTTTCCAGACAACAGGCCAGGTCCTTCGTCATTATTTCCGAGACATGGGTTTTTTCAGGATCCTTGTCCGATGCAATGCCGCGTACGACGATATCGCGCGTCGTAATGACGCCGACCAGCACCTCTTCCTCCGTCACGGGCATAAACCCCAGATTTTTGACGACATCCTCGGGGAGATGGGATCCGGCGACCGGTGCCTTCTCTACCACCGGCAGCAGACTGATGTTTTCGTTTGCAATATGTTTGGACGCGACATCCAGGGTAGCGTCCGCCCCGATTGTGTGCACTATTCGTCTCATGATTTCACTAACTTTCACCATTGATCTCCCTGCCCGGGGCTGAGGTTTTTCCTAGTGTAGTACATCGGCCCTGTTCGCGACTTTCGGAGCGGTTCGTTTGTTCGTCGTTGTGCTAAGCGAGCCTGATAGATGTCATATCCGGACGGCCATTGATACTTCAGCGGTGCTTGCATCAGGAGAAAAATCGCTTATGCTACTTTGATATAACAAAAAGACTTGCAGGGGGAATCGGGGCGTCAACCCGTCAGAGGGGAGTGCGCATGGCTCACGACCAGGAACTACACATTTCTCTGCAACAGCGCGTCAATAACTACCTGCGCAGTAAAAGCCCGGCGACCAACATCTTTTCGGCGGCAGCTCGCGATGCCGAAGCTGCCGATGCCGACCTCAATGAATACCTGCTTAAACGGGCGGAGGAGGAGCTGCGCAAGGCCCAGGAACGCGTCGAGGCCCTCAGGGCATCGACTCGAAAGTCTGTCAATTCCGAAGAGAGGGTGAGCGCTGCTGGTGGACATGGTGACGGGGTATAGCGCGCAGAAAACCGGGGTCTGGCAATATCGCGCGTAGACTGCGCCAGGGTCCCTCTTCAGCTTCCGATTTTCTAAGGCACGAAGTATGAAAAACCTGTTTCTGTCCCTTATGGTCGCCTTAGTGATCTCTTCGGGCGCCATTGCAGCCGGTATGCCCGACGAACGATTGCAGCGGTCTACGCTTTATCACAACGGACCCATACTCACCATGGCGGGCCAGGAGCCCTTCTTTGCTGAGGCGCTGCTTGAGCGGAACGGGAAAATCGTTTTCGTCGGCGCGCTTGCGGAGGCCAGGAAAAGATCCACTGACACAACAGTCGATTTTGACCTCGCTGGCGCGACCCTGATGCCTGGCCTGATTGAGCCTCATTTGCATCCGTCCCTGGCGGCCGTCATGCTCCAGAACGAGATCATTGCCCCCTATGACTGGAAGCTACCTTCGGAAGTAAAAAAGGGTGTGTCAGGCGAAGCTGCGTACCGGGAACGCATTACCGAGTCGATCAAGCAAAATGCCAGGCCCGGCGAGCTCTACTTTATCTGGGGATACCATCAGCTATGGCACGGCGGCCTGTCCAGAGCCCTGTTGAATGAAATAGCCGGGGATCAACCCGTAGGGATCATTCATCGCTCCTTTCATGAGATTTATCTGAATGACGCCGCGATATCCCTGGTGGGAATCAAGCGGGAGGAATTTGCCGGAAACCCCCAGGTTGACTGGGAGAGCGGACACTTTTTTGAAGGTGGGTGGCTGGCACTCGTGCCGCGCATGGCACCCATCCTGTTGAAACCGGAAAAATACCGCCAGGGACTGGCGAGTATGTCTGCGATCCTTCGACAGAATGGGATTACGACCATCGCTGAACCGGGTTTCCCGAGCGCCAATTTCGAGCTGGAACTGTCTTTACTGCAGGGCGAGATGGCCGGCAACCCGCCCTATGACGTCTATCTGATACCGAGCGGCACCCAGCTATACGGCATGAAGGGCGGCAACCGGGAAGCGATGGCTTTTATTGAAGGACTGCCGTCAAACGGGGCTTACAACACGCACAACATCCATTTTCTTCCCAGGCAGGTCAAGCTGTTTGCCGACGGCGCGATCTACTCCCAGCTGATGCAGATGAAAGATGGTTATACCGATGGCCATGAGGGCGAATGGATGACACCGCTCGACCTGTTCCGGCAACAGGTGGAACTTTACTGGAACAGTGGCTACAAGATCCATGTACACGCCAACGGTGATCTGGGTCAGCAAATGGTCATCGATCTGGTGAGTGAAATGCAAACTGAAAACCCGCGGAAGGATCACCGCTTTACACTCCACCACATGGGCTATTTTACCGCTGACATGACCGACCAGATGGCTGAACTCGGCATGGAAGCGTCGGTAAACCCCTATTACCTCTGGGCATTGGCGGACAAGTACTCTGAGCACGGACTCGGCCCCAAGCGGGCGGAAAACCTGGTGGCGCTCAAGCTTCTGGTCGATCGAGAGATACCCCTGTCCTTCCATTCTGACTTTTCCATGGCCCCCGTCGAGCCGCTTACGCTGGCCTGGACGGCTGTCAATCGTGTCACCTCGCAGGGCTCTGCGTTTTCCCAGGACCAGCGGATACCGCTTTACGACGCACTGAAGGCCGTGACCGTGAATGCTGCCCGGGCTCTTGACCTCGAAGGGGAAATTGGAACGCTGGAACCGGGAAAAACCGCCAACTTCACGGTACTTCGTGACAACCCCTTCGAGATTGATCCCCTGCGACTGAAGGACAATGAGGTCAAGGGTGTCGTTTACAGAGGTAATTACTATGAAAACGGGGCAACAGTGAATACTTCGCAAGAGCGGTTACCTGTCGGAGGATACCGAGACCTGCCTGGCGATCAGCGCGTGGAAGAGGCGGAGCGGGCAGAATAAACAGCAGCGCCAGCCCCGCCGACCCTGATACCGAAAGCACGCGCCTCACTCCCGGGGCGCTGGTCGACAATTTCGCCCAGGGGAATCGTTGGAATCGGAGTAATAGCCACAGGACGCCGTTGCGCGACTGCTAGGCATTCTTCCCCGTGATCCCACGGATAATGAAATGCATGAAGGCAATCCACAGACAGACATACGCCAAAGTGAAGCCCCACGGGGCGGAGGTGTAGCCGATAACGATACCGATCACCGGTAGCATGGCCAGCCAGTGACCCGGGACCCATGCATCGAAACGCCAGGATATGATGATTGCGCTGACCGCAGACAGCAGCATAAGCCCGGCGAATACAGGTTGCGCCCAGGCATACACATACATCAGACCACCCATCACGAGTGCCAGGATTCCGGCGCCCGCGTGCACCAACGCTCCGATATCCACCCCTTTCTCTGTCACGCAGACTCTCCGGCGAAGAACATGGACGGGCGCGAATGATGGCCCGAGTGGCTGCAACAGGGGGTCAGTCGGCTTTTTGGAGGTTTCACGTGGTACGGGTTCAAATTCGCTTCCACCTTAGTACACGATTCGCTCAGGGCAGTCTCTGCTCGACGCATGGTTTCAATGTGCCAGGAGCGCTCATCCGCCGGCGGGCTCAGGCGAAACTGCTTACCTAAAATATAAACTCAAGTGTACCATGCGCCACCAGCTTTCCAGAGCCAACAAAGGTAACCCTGGCTTCGGCATAGGCGATGCCATGCTTCATTCCTCCGGCGATTGACGCAGATAGCGCCAGATCGAATAGATTATCGTGGCTATAGTTACCGTCCAATAGGAAATGTGCATCGCGGGGATAATGGCTACGGCCGTTGGCGACTCAAGTTGCGATGCAAGATACCGCCCCATGAGACTAACCTCCTGATTACCCTCTACCATCGAGTGAATTTGGGTAATCCCGGCAAGCAGAATAGACATTTCACTCATCGTCATGCTGAAGTTGATGTAACCGAAAACAAGATATGCACTGAGCATAATGCACATGAGGGCCATGTTGAGCCTGATACCCCTTACCGTGGAAACTATAAGCACTCCAACTGTTATGCTCAGGAATACCTGAACTCGCATTACCGAGATCTCGTTTCCAGTCTGGATAATCTGCCAGATTTCTGATTCAGTCACTGCAAACCTCCTCGCTGTAAGGCTCCGACAAGAATAGAACGAATCCCAGTGAGCTGGATAGGGGGCTGGACTGGAGGTGACATGGTTCCCATCACCCAGGACCAGACCAGGAGATAGTATCGCAGACATATTCCAGCTCCGCTGGTCAGGGAGCTCTGTCCCAACTCCTGACCCGGCGGAGCCTTGATAACGAAAATATGACCTTTCGAGCAAGCTGTTCCATACTCTCTGTTCTTTAGCGAACGGGAGCAATAACACCATGAATCTGGAAGCCGGGACCATCAGCAAAGACGAGCTTCAGCGTGTCTTCGCTGAGCAGCGTGTACACCAATGGACGGTAAGGCGCTCCACCGCACAGCAGCGGATAGCCAAGCTCGAGAAACTCAAGGCGGCTATTCAGGCGCGCGAGGAGGCGGTGAAAGAGGCTCTCCACGCAGATCTTCGTCGCAACGAGGAGAGCTCAGCTATCGAGTTCACCTCGGTCTACACCGATATCGAAGATGCCGTGGCCAACCTGGAGAACTGGATGGCGCCGGTAGAGGTTCCAACCTCTGCCGCATTTGCGGAGGCGCGCGCCAGGATGGTGTACGAGGCCCGCGGCATCGTGTTGCTGTTCGGCCCCTGGAACTATCCTTTCACCCTGGTTTTTCAGCCTTTGGTGGCCATTATTGCCGCAGGCAACTGCTCGTTGGTCAAACCGAATGAAATGTCGCCGCACGTCAGTGCGGTCACCGCCGAGATAATACGGGAGACCTTCGATCCCGGTGAAATAGCCGTGTTCGAGGGCGGTGTGCAGCTGGCAAATGATCTACTGGATCTGCCCGTGGACCATATATTCTTCACCGGCAGCCCGGCGGTCGGAAAAATAGTCATGGCAGCAGCGGCTAAACACCTGGCTTCGGTTACCCTGGAACTGGGAGGCAAAAACCCGGTGATTGTAGACCGCGAGGCCGATATCGCAGATGCCGCGGCGAAAGTGGCCTTCCTGCGCAACATGAACAGTGGCCAGGTTTGTCTCTGTCCGGAAAATGTCTGGGTGCACGAAGATTGCAAGGACGAGTTTATCGCCGTCGCTGAAGCCACTTACCAGGCCGCATTTTACCAGGGCGGTAAACTCAATACGGAGGTGACGGGCAAGATTATCGATCAGCGCAATCTCGAGCGCGTTAAGGGTTACCTGGATGACGCCAGGGAAAAGGGCGCCCGCGTGGTATGTGGCGGCGAGGTAGCCGAGGCGACACTCTCGGTACACCCCACCATTCTCACCGATGTACCCGCCGACGCGCGCATCATGAGTGAAGAGGTTTTCGGTCCAATCCTGTCAATTTTCACCTACAAAGACATTGATGAGGTGTATGAGGCGCTGCACCGGCAGCCCAAGCCCCTGGCCTTATACATTTTTACTGACAACGACGCCTTTGTCGATGACGTGCTGGCCAATACCACTTCCGGAGGGGTGATGGTCAACAATTGCATAATGCACGTGGCCGAGCACAACCTGCCCTTCGGGGGTGTAAATAACAGTGGTATCGGGCGGTACCACGGGGTGCATGGCTTCAGGGAGCTATCTCACGAGCGCGCGGTTCTCCATACGCGCTGACTGCGAGGATCGCCCGGGGGTGTCACGACAGGTTAACCGGTCGCATACGCCGATGGGCGACAGCTCAACCCACCTTGATGAGCGAGAAAATCAAGCGGAGCCTGGGTGGAGGACCACCTCTAGTCGGCGGTAGCCCATCACGAAGTTAGACTCCACCCTTTCAGGCTCCGAAACCACCTCTATCCTGTCGAAGCGCGCCAGCAATTCCTCCCACAGGATGCGCAATTGCATCTCTGCCAGTCGATTGCCCATGCAGCGGTGTATGCCGAAACCGAACGAGACGTGGTGCCGGGCATTCGTCCGGTCGATGATGTACTGGTCGGGATTGTCGATCACTTCCTCGTCCCGATTGCCCGAGATATACCACATAACCACCTTGTCGCCCTTTTTGATCGTCTTGTCGCCCAGTTCAACGTCACGGATCGCATTGCGCCGCATGTGGGCGAGCGGGGTCTGCCAGCGGATCGTCTCTGAGACCATAGACGGAATCAGGCTGTGGTCTGCTTTCAGTTTGGCAAACTGTTCGGGGTTGTGGTGCAGGGCGTAGACACTGCCGCTCATGGTATTGCGAGTCGTGTCGTTGCCACCCACGATCAACAGGATCAGGTTACCGAGGTACTCGAGGGGATCCATATCCCGGGTCTCGGGGTTGTGAGCCATCAGGGAGATGAAGTCCATTGTCGGCGGTTCGTTAACCCGCTGATTCCACACCTCGGTGAAGTATGCGAGGCACTCCTGCAGCTTCTCCTTGCGCTCCTCTTCAGTGGCCCCGGTGTTGCCTACGGTCGGGCTCGTAGTGGCCACATCAGACCACATGATCAGCTTGCGCCGGTCTTCCTGGGGAATGTCGAACAAGGTCGCCAGCATCATGGCGGTCAGTTCAATGGATACCTTGTCCACCCAGTTGAAGGCTTCACCTACTGGCAGTGTGTCCAGCACCGCCTGGATTCGGCTGCGGATCAGGCCTTCCCACTCCTGCAACTGTTTGGGTGCCACCGCCGGTGACGCCACAGAGCGCTGCGCGTCATGCTTCGGGGGATCCATGGCGATGAACATCGGTGGCTCGAAATCGACGGAGGAGTCACCAATCACGATATTGGGTACCGACGAGAACTCCTCATGGTGAGAATCTACATAGACGATATCGTTGAAGCGGGTGATCGACCAGTACGGTCCAAACTGCGCGCTATTCACGAAGTGGACCGGGTCCTCCTTCCGAAGGCGCTCGAAGTAAGCCCAGTGCTGTTGGTTCTGGAATAGCCGGGCGTCACTGGGGTCGAGCTGCTCGATTGGAATGCTGTAGGGATCGGAAATCGGTGCGTTCATGCCCTGCTCCTCAAATTCGTATTACTGCCTCAGGAAGTATAGGCTTCACTGAAGGAAATTAGCGAGCAGTTATCACAGCCGGATATTCAGGGGTGAGCCCCCTTCCCGGGTATTTGCACAGGGAATGTCAGGGAAGGTTCTGCGTGGAGCTATGCAACGGCTGCCGCTAAAGGGGCGGGCCTTCGATAACAGGCTACTGCGGCTCGAGGGTGACCAGAATAAGCCTGGATGGCTGGGTTGAAGAAACCTTCACATCTCTGGCCCCGGTATCCACCCAGTAAACGTCACCACGAGCAGCGTTCCAGGAAGTGGGTGCACCCGGTCGCCCGACCGTCAGCGTGTAATCGCCGAGTGAGACCAGTAAGGTGCCCGGGCTCAGCCTCTCGTCTCCCTCCAGCACCAAGCGACGGACCTGGGCCTGGGGAATCTCAAAATCCGGTTCGGCGGGCGTCGACAACCGTTGCTCCAGTTTTGAGGATGGTGGACCGAGAAACTCGATACCGACAACACCAAATTGTTCCCCGGCAGGCACCCGGATCTGGTGGGGTGAAACCCTCTCCGCACTATAGCTGGTGAACAGCATGGTACCGGCCGGCGCACTGAACTGCCGGGCCTCATCCCCCAGGCGCAGATCGAATCCTGAAGAATCGATAGTGATAACCGTCAACTGGTCGTTTTCGTGGTAATGGTACAGGGTTTGAGTGTCTTTCACCGCCTGGATATCGACCCGATAGACGCTGAGCCGGTCGTTGCTCAGAATTATGCGATGGCTGGGTTCCTCGAACACACTGACTGCATCGACGCTGTCCGACGCCCTGGCAGGTGCGACGACAGCAACGAACAGCAACCCCAGCAGGAATCTCCACAGCGCCTGTGGTGGACAGGAATCGAGCGTTGAGTCCAGCAGTCTGTTCTTCATTGGAATGAACTCGAAGGCATATTAGGTTGAGTTTAGCTCAGCGGGCCTGGAGGCGCTTCAGGTCTGATCGAGTACCGAAGCCTGAACCGCAATTTTTTTCACGCAGGCAATACCGTTTTCCATCGCAGCGCCACCTGAATAAACTTCACTGGAACCGATGACCTGGCCATTGCCTCCCTTCAGCACAAAGAAGGGCTCGCCCTTCCTGGAAGCCTTCCTTTCATAGCGGCCGTCAGTAGCGGCGTTCTTTTTAACAGATTCGATACCGTTTTGTGCCGCCTGCTTGCTCGCATACGGCTCGCTGGTCAGGATGATCTGACCATTCCCGGCTTTGAGATTGAACATGAAGTTGCCGCCGTTACTTTTCTTGAGTTCAAACTTTCCTGGCATAGGCTATTTCCCTCGTATTGCGAGACATGATTCTGCCAAAACCTGTGGGCAGTTCCTGCAGTATGCCGGAGCCGGTAAGCATCTTCCAGTGCATGAAGCGCGCCGCTTTCTGAACGGTGCGCGCTGTTTACAGATCTGCTGAGTCAAACCAATGAAATGTTCTTTCTGTCTTCGATGTCCTGCTATATACCCTGCAGGTTCCCATGCCCTGCAGCTGCACTATGCCCGGCGGGGAATGTTGAAGAAGAGAGGATACACCTCCGGCAACAGATATTTTTACATTGCCTGTATAAGCATCTGTCCGGAGGTCAACGACCGAATCAGGGTTGCGCGGGGGCGGCTGGCCTAATACTGTGAAACTGCGCCCCACTTATATCCACTGGGTTTGGTCGAGGGTGCGGCCGGGCGCGTCACAGGCTCGGATAAGGCGTCTGCGGAAGCAGAGGACGTGGCAACCGCTTTCAGTTCGATCAGCTCGCGCTGTATCCGGTAAACCTCGGCCTCAGCATTGACTGCGGTTGCATTGGCCTTTGCGACCTCACTCCGTAGCGACTCGAGCTCAGCCGAACTGGCGCACGCTGTGAGGCCCACCACACTGGCATACACTGACCCCAGAGCAGTCAGTTTACATACTCTCTGGAATGACAAACGACACCCATGGACACGCTGATCCACGCGGCATAGATCAATGATTGATGACATCTGTCTACATCCTCAAGGAAATTTGAACTGCGTCACATTTTTGGCAAGCACTGTTAAATATAGTGACACATGGTTGATCGGCAAATGAAATATGGGTATGTCATGGAATAAGCAGAGGGAATATGACCGGTCTGCCTGATTGTCAGCGGATTGATGTGGAACGGTGCGCTCAGATCAGCGCGCACGGTCTGCTCCGCTCCGCCGAAACGATGGCTCTCCTCCGGCTAAAGCCGGCTTTTCCAGTTGAGGGCTGTAAAGTTTAGAACAGGCCAGCAGTGTCTGGAGAACCCGTATCGGTCCACGCTATTCAAACTGCTTTTTGAAGGCTTCAAACCGCTGTTCCAGCGCTTGAAGTTGGGCCCTGAGGTCGGCGACCTCCAATTCCAGTGTTCCGGCCCGGGAACCAGCGCCGGAAGGGGCCCGGCTGGACCCCACATCATACAGATTACTCTCGTGGGGCGGCCCGCAGAACAGGTGTGCGTAGCGGGATTCCTTACGTCCTTCCTGCCTCGGCAGCAGAGTGACATAGGGGCCATCGGGATTCTCTGCTAACCCGCACAATATACCGGTAACCGCGTCGAGACTTTCAAATTCGTGGATGCGCTGGCAGCGGACACGGATTTCACCTACGGTTTGCGGTCCGCGCAGGAACAGGACACTGAGCACGGCCAGTTCCGGACCGGAGAAGTTGAATTTATCGGACACCCGGTGGCGCAGTTTATGCTGGTACTTGGCCATGCGGTTGTGACTCGCTTTCCAGGTGGACACCAGGGTTTTATCGATGAGATTGTCGAGCGCGGGCATGACTTCCTCGGCCGTAAGCTCCATGACCGGTTCCCGGCTGGACTTCTGGTTGCAGGCCGTGAGCAGACTGTTGAGGGTTAGCGGGTATACGTCAGGCGTGGTCGCTTCCTTCTCGATGAGGCAGCCAAGTATTCTGATCTCAATGGGGGACAGGGGTTCGTTCAAGCTATTCTCCAGATCGTTTGCAGTTATCCATGAGGCGACCTCACCGATGCCGGCCTGTAACCCTGGCGGTTGGAGACGCGAACCTGTAAACCGACAAAAATGAGTGAGGCGACGACCCCGATAGCAGCGTTGAACAGGAAGAAGACCTTAACAGGAACATTGGGGGCCCATCCCTGGCTAACTTTTCATGAAAGCCTCGAAGGCCGCGAGATAGTCCGGGTGCCAGCGTGAAAGCGCCGGACGGTTTTCGATCAGGTCGCCCATAGCCCAGGCGATGCGCTTGTTGTCCATTTCCCGGGTCACGTCGTTATCGGGACACAGGATGTAGAAATCCCCCCGTTCGAGGGATTCCACCATGAATGCGACGACCTGATCCGGCACCCAGGCGGAATCGGGCTTTTCGGGCAGAAACTCTCTCACCAGGCCAGTGTAGGTAAAGCCGGGGACCAGAAGGTGAGCCGAGACCTGGCAACCTTCGGTGTTGCGCAAATCATGCTCGAGTGCCTCGGTGATTGATTTGACTGCGGATTTACTGGCATTGTAGGCGGGATTGCCCGGAGGCGTCGTGATGCCCTGCTTGGAGCCGGTGTTGATGATCAGGTCCGGCGTGCCCTGCTCGATCATCGCAGGCGCAAAGGCGTGTACGCCATTGACCACTCCCCACAGGTTGACGTTAAGAATTCTCTTCCATATGTCGTAACCCTCCCAACTGCCGCACTGCCCCCCGATACCGGCATTGTTCATAAGAATATTGACCTGACCCCAGGATCCATAGACTTGTTCTCTCAGGGCTTCCAGGTCCGAAAAATTGGATACGTCGGTGGACACGGCCAACACCGGCCCCAGCTCGCTCTCGGCTGCCTGAAGCTTCGCCGAATCGATATCGGCAATGCAGACACGCATGCCAAGCGACTGGTAGTACCGGGCAGCGGCCAGGCCGATACCGTCCGCGCCGCCGGTTATTACAGCAACATTGCCCGGTGCCATCGCAGGGTGATTCGCCATATTCCTACTCCTTGCGCGTCAGTCGAGGACTGGTTTACCCGCCCTTGTACTCAGGGTCCCCGGGGGCACGGTAGCGATCCAGTGGACTTCGCTTTGCATCGCTCCCGTAGTAATCGCCGCTGCCCTGCGGTTTACCAAACAAGAGGAACAGGATGGGAACGGTGCCATGAACCGGCTGTTTCATGCCCAACTCTGCCGGGGCAACCCCCCGATACTCGGCGTCAGGGCGCGTCAGATCAGTCTCGATATAACCCGGTGTGCACGAATTGATACACAGATGCGGATTCTCCCGGGCTAACAGAAGCGTGTATAAGTTGAGACAGGCTTTGCTAAAGCCGTAGGCGCTGATTCTGCCCAGCCCCAATCCGCCTGCGTCCTGCGAATCGCCTCGAAGGGTGAGAGCGTCCTTTATGAAGCTCTCCAGGGCACTCCACTCGATCCCGGCATCCCGAAAAAACGCCTGTCGTTGCGGAGAGCACTGGCTGACAAAGTTCGGCCCTGAGGCAGATGCGACATTGACGATTCTGCCTGCATGCTCGATCAATGGAATGAACGCATCGCACATACGTTTCACCCCGAAAAAGTTGACATCCATAACGGACTCGATGTCCCCGGATCCCAGGCCGATCCCAGCGTTGTTTACAAGGCCATAGAGAGGCGCCGGTTCGGATCCATAGCGCGCAGTGACTGCATCGCGTGCAGCTGCGACGGACCGTTCGCTTGACACGTCAACCGGCAGAAAGTCCAGCCGCGATCTCCAATCGGGCTGGACGCGACAGAGGCTATCGACAGCCTCACGGCCACGATCCGGATCCCTGGCTCCCAGAATGACTGAAACATTGCGGTGGTGCTCGAGGGTGGCCGAGACCGTTGCCAGGCCTATGCCCTTATTTGCGCCGGTAATCAGTACGCGTCGGATATTGCCTCCCCGTGACGATTCATCGCTTCAAGTTCCAACCTGAAGCAGTGTAGCCGAAAATTTCACTGCCGTCGTAAAGCTGCAGTCGCCGGGCATCGGATTCGGTTTTTCCCTAGAAGCCGGTGAGAGAATAGATCCGTGTTTAACATTGCAAGCGTTTGGCTGATAATCGAGGGGTGACGCTGATAGTTCCACATCCTTTCAGTATTTTCAGGCCGGCGCTGGGCCTGTTGCTGGCTGTCGCTCTGGTCGCCTGCGAAAGAAGCGTGTTCGTCGATGATCCGGCGCAAACGATCGAACGTGATTCTGCACCGGGTGTGATCGGCCTGGTCGGAGGCGCGGCTATCAAGCTGGTGGACATAGAGCGAATTATCAGTCTCGA
>JARRPM010000019.1:0-64694 GCA_037382865.1 Halioglobus sp.
CGACCTTAGACCTCTGGCCGTCGTAGACACTGCTCAGTCCCACGAAGGCGAGCATCGATGGCACGCGGAAAAAGGAGGGATATCGATCAAACAAGCCATTTGTGTACACGACCCCGATGGTAGTGAGGACAACAGCACTTATTGGGACGAGGTAGAGTATCCTGGGTAGATCGAGCTTCGAAAGGCGTGGCAGGAACTCGGCAAAAAGCACGGCAGGGATGAAGGTGAGCAGAATGGGCAGCACCGACAGGCCGTAGTTCTCGAGAGCCTCCCGAACGAACCACCGGAAGTTCCTCACGATGATGTCTGCCTGCTGAAAATCGAGTGGCGCGCTCGCGGCTGTGAAGTAGCCGATATTGAAGAGGTAGAAGAACAGAAAGAGAGGTAACGTGATTGTTCTAAGAAGACTGCGACCGCTGAAGAATAGCAGGAAGGACGCCAGCACGCCCCAGAGGAATAATGTGATAGACGCGAAGAGCTTCAGCAGCTCGCCCTGGCTCCACAAATGACGAATGGGGAAGAAAAAGTCGTCGAACAGACTGAGGTCGGCAAGCAAGAGCGCGGCGACGCCACCGAGAGCAACAATCTGCCTCAATCTGGTCAGTGACATGGTAGCTCCTGATCAGGTTGAACCTGCAGGTTTTGGTGTCTGGGATCCCGCATCCTGTCGCTTTCCGGAATCGCGGCAGCATCTGAGTACAAGACCCTAATTCACCTGCCCAACTGATAACCAACGCGCCTCCAACAGAGTCAGCGTATCGCGGTGGGGCCAGACAGTCGATTGTGCTCTACTGCAGCGGCATGGCGTTTCGGCAAGCTTGTCTTCCGCGGCTCGAAGATCCACCGTGTCCCAGCCACTGGTGGGAAGATAAACCGGCAGCGCCTTGGCGGCTATTCGTATTGAGTCCACAGCCTCTTCCTGGAACTAGTTGCCACGCCGGATGACCAATAGCTCATAGTGCCCCCTGGGGCCGATGAAGCGTGAACATAGCCCGCTCACCACGCTGACAATAATCGCTCCGAACACCGCACTCCAGAAGCCGACCACCTCGAAGCCGTCTACGAACCAGCCAGCCAGGTTGAGCATGCCCGCATTGAGGATGAGCAGAAACAGACCGAGGGTCAGAACGGTGAAGGGAAGCGTGAGAAGAACCAGTACAGGCCGCACGAAGGCGTTGATCAGGCCGAGGGCTATTGCCGCCCAGATCAGCGCTCCTGTGGATGTCGCGCTGACACCTGGTACAAGGTAGGACGCAAGCCAGATACCAAGGGCGGTAATCAGTGTTCGAACGATTATTCCAAGCATTTGCTCAACTTACCATCGACACGTTCTCCACGCTAGCGTGCGGGCGAGTATTCATGGGGACAGACCACGTTTAAATCCTTTAAACGTGGTCTGTCCTCCATCCACTCTTCTCAAACGGGATCCCAGTACACATCGACGGTCGAGGATGCGTGTACCCGGCTGGGCAGTTCCGCGCTATCCTTGGGGGGCTGGCACTTTCTCAAAGGCATGCGCCGGCCAGCAGTCAACCACTTCAGTCATGAGGGAGCATCTATGCCAGACAAAGAGCGCAGGGTTATTATTGTCACCGGATCATCCTCGGGTATTGGCGCAGCGGTCGCGCGGCTGGCCGCGGGAACGGACTACAACGTGCTGGTCAACTACAACAGCAATCGGGCAGGCGCGGATTCGGTCGTGGCAGACTGCCAGGCCCTCGGAGCCGAGGCGATCGCGGTCTGCGCAGATGTAGCGGATGACGGAGATTGCCGCAAGATGGCGGCGGCGGCGCGGGACGCCTGGGGGCGGATAGACGTGCTGGTCAACAACGCGGGCACCACGAAACTTTGTCCGCACGATGATCTGGAGGGGCTGGACGCGGAGGATTTTCACCGCCTCTACGCCGTCAACAGTATCGGTGCATTCCAGATGATTCGCGCCGTCGTCCCGCTGATGAAAAAGACCGGGGGCTCTATCGTCAACGTGGCCTCGGTGGCGGGGCTGATCGGTGTCGGTACCAGTCTGGCCTACGCCTGCTCCAAGGCAGCGTTGCTGGCCATCAACAAGTCCATGGCACGCAATCTCGGACCTGAAATCAGGGTGAATGCCGTCTGCCCGGGATTCGTCGAGGGCAAGTGGCTGCAGGGCCTCCTGGGTGAGGATATGTACGGCGCGGTCAAGGGCCATTACCAATCCCTGGCCTCCACCGGGCAGGTAATGACACCGGAAACCGTCGCGGAAAATATCTGGTTCTTTGCTGACGGCGCGCCCAATGTTACCGGCGAGCACCTGTTGATGGACGGTGGAGCGACACTGCCCTACTGAGCGGGACCACCCCGACCGTCAGCCGATTATTCCCCTTGTCTGCAGGTCGGTTATGGTTACGGCCTTGGCTATCGGGGATAGACCACGTTTAAATCCTTTAAACGTGGTCTGTCTCTGATTCACTTTTCATCTCCTGCTACCCGGTCGTGGAGGACTGAAAGTAGGGTAGCAACGGCTGCCCGGCACTTGATTGAAAAGCGTACGTGTACAGGCATACACCATCGACCATGTCCGGAATACAGTTATGCTGTAGGTCACCCAGCTCTCAGCCAGGTCATATGACGAATGGAGGCACCACGTGAGAACCAGCCAGCAATACCCCTTGCAGATCGATACGGTGGCGGTTCCCGAATGCAGGGGGCGCCTCGGTATGACCCTCTGCCCTGGCAAAAAGCAGCGAGGCGCGTTGACGGGCGATTGGTCTCGCGACCTGGATCTCGATTTACTCGCGATCCGTGACTGGGGAGCAACCGTGATAGTCAACCTGATGGAAGACCACGAGATGGCCGAACTCGGGGTTACCGATACACCGAGCCGAATTCCGTCGGGTATCGAGTACCTGTGCATGCCTATACCTGATTTCGGTGTGCCCGGCCCGGGGTGGGAAGCGCAATGGGACGGGCGTGGCCCAGGATTACATGCCCGGCTGGCGGCTGGAGAAGCGATCCTTCTGCACTGCAAGGGGGGGCTGGGGCGTACCGGCATGGTGGCCGCGCGGGTTCTGGTTGAATCCGGCTTATCGCCGGACGAGGCGATAACGGCGGTGCGTGCAGCCCGTCCCGGCACGATAGAGACCGCGGAGCAGGAAGCCTACGTTCGGAAACTGCATCATGGATAAGCGCAGCCGTTATCGCGGTTGCCTGCTGGGCGGCGCCATGGGTGATGCGCTTGGCGCCGCTATTGAATTTGAGAGTCTCGAGGAGATCCACCGGCGCTTTGGCCCCTCCGGGATCCAGACGTATGCACCGGCGTATGGCCGGACAGGGGCGATCACTGACGATACGCAGATGACGCTGTTTACCGCAGAGGGCCTGATTCGCGCCCTCGTGCGACAGCGTCACGAGGGAACTGCGAACTATGCCAGCGTCACCGGCAATGCCTACCTGAGATGGCTTCTGACTCAGGGTTACGGCAACCACCACAAGATTGACCCGCTGGAGAACAACCCGGGATGGCTTTACAGCCAGCAAGATCTGCATGCGCAGCGCGCCCCCGGCACTACCTGCCTCACTGCTCTGAGCAAAACCCGCGAGCCGGGCACAAAGGTGGAAAACGATAGCAAGGGTTGTGGCGGTGTCATGCGGGTTGCGCCCGCAGGTCTGTTTGCCGAAAGTGAAGAGGAAGCGTTTGAGCTGGGCTGTGAATTGGCGGCACTCACCCACGGTCACCCCACCGGATGGCTGGCCGGCGGGGCGCTGGCCGCCATGATCAATGCGCTCCTGCGTGGCGCACCACTGTCGGACAGCGTCGAGGCCGCCCTGCTATACCTGGAGCGCAGGCCCGATCACAAAGAGACGACACACGCGCTGCGACTGGCCACACGTCTCGCAGCTGATGGCACTGCACCTGAACAGGCCATCGCCCGGCTGGGGGAGGGCTGGATTGCGGAGGAAGCACTGGCTATCTCAGTCTACTGTGCCATGACGGCCCCGGACTTTCGACAGGGTGTTATCACGGCAGTCAATCATGACGGTGACTCTGATTCCACCGGTGCCATCACCGGCAATCTGCTCGGGTGCATAGGCGGGGAGGCGTGTTTGCCACAGGACTGGTTAGAGGGACTGGAACTGCGTGATGTCATAACCGAGCTGGCGGATGACCTGATCGACTGCCGCGGCTGGAATATTGGTCACGGTGCGCTGGATGGCGACTTTGATAAGCGGATATGGGAGAAATACCCTGGATAATGAGATTTATCCTCCGTCTTGCGTTGAATACCTGCCTGAAAACTACACGTGTACGGATGTACAGACAGCGTATATAAAGCGGATGGGCTGAAATTGAAGCCGCCATCGATTATAATGACGTCGTAGCATCAAGAAGGGCGCAAGCGTCCTACCAACCTGCCGACCTGGGCAAGGTGGTTTCCGTAACGGAGATGTGGCCATCAAGGCAACCAAACAGGCCCGCCTGATCCCTTTCTGATGCTCCCGATGAACCACTACTGGAGCACAGACTATGACTACCATCGATCTATCCTCTCGACCTGACACCTACTGGCCGGAATCGCCTACACCGGAGCTGCTGCTCTCACGGATTCGTGGCAAGGTACGCCAGGATATCGCCCGCCGCCGTTACGCGGAGCACGGGTTCAGTGCCCTGGAGGAATTTCTCGTAAAGGACAGGCTGTCGGATGAAGAGCGAGACGCCTGGGGCGCGGTCGATCCCTCGTGCCTGGGCGGTGAGTACCTGCCTGATTTACTCGACGGAGAGGTGGAGATTGCGCGCATCAGCATGGCCTCTACCACCAGAGATCAGATCAGCGTACGTGCATGACGGCATGATGAGGTGATCCGCTACCGCATCGTGGACGAATACGGGGACGAAGACTCGAATGGCTATGATCTGCCCTTTGAAACCACTGCCCGGCCCATGACGTTGCTGGAACTGATGGACTTGATTGAGGGTGCCGGGGCTCGTGGTAACGAAACTCCGGGCGGACTATTTACCGCCAATTGGCAGTATCTGTATGACTGCGGTGATGGGCCGGATGAGATTATGGGATTTATCTCTCTGAGTTCACCCTTTTATAAGGAAATAACCGCGTGCTATGAAGCATTGGCAGCGCAATGGCTGAGCGACCAGTTGACGTCTGAACAGCGGCAACGAGTCAATGAACTGGTCGAGGGTGCCCGGGAGGAGTTGAGAAAAAGGCCACTGGTGTCTGACGAGGAATTTATGGCTGAGACCGAGGTTTCCGATGAAGAATACAACATCGGCCTGGTTTTGCCGGCGATAGGCGATAAAAAAGGAGGGGTAGATGAGTAACTACGATGACCGTGAGGGTTATGACATCTTCGGCGATATCCACAGCCATGGAGATGAGCTGGTCTCACTGCTCCAGGAGCTTGGATACTCCCACGATGGGGTGAGTTACATACACCCTTGTCGCCAGGCCCTCTTTCTGGGCGATTTCGTCGACCCCGCCGCCTGGCGTGATGGCCTGGTTTTTGAGGGACAGACCACGTTTTACTGAATCGTGCTCTGTCCCCCATTCACCCCCTCGATCTCCACGCCCACTCACCAGCTTTCGGAAAGTTATGTTGACTATAGCTTTTCTTGGCAGGCGAAAGATGACATTATTCATGTCAATATATGTCGTCGATCCACAGGGGAACGATAGAGACCATGTCGAAATCAGTAAACACAGAGGTGCCAGATGGTCGGCGGGCGCGCAGCGAGCGCAGCAAGCAGGCCATCATCGACGCGTCCCTGGCATTGATGGAGGAGGGTAACCTCATTCCCACGGCGCAGCAGATCTCCGACAAGGCCGGGGTTGGCATCCGCTCCTTCTTCCGCCACTTCGAGGATATGGAAACCCTGTTTGCCACGATCGACGAGCAGACCCGCGACACCACTGAAGCGCTGTTCGTTGGTGGTGACCGGGACGGCACGCTCGAGGAGCGTATTCTCCATGCGGTAGAGCGGCGCGCGGAAGGCTTTGAAAAACAGCGCAACATGATTCTCTCCACTGCGGCGCAGTTGTGGCGCTCCGACACCTTGCGCAGGAACTATGCCCGTTACCAGCGGGGCCTGCGCAAGGATCTGGATGACTGGCTGCCGGAGCTGAAGCAACTGACGCGCAGCGAGCGCGAAGCGGTGGACGCCATTGCCTCCTTCGAGATGTGGCACCGCCTGCGCTTTCACCAGGGCTTGGGCAAGGCGTCGGCCATCGACGTCATCGTCGGCCTGCTGAATTCTCTGTTGGGTAACTGAGCGGATTTTCGAGGGATTTTCGGGGACAGACCACGTTTAAAGGATTTAAACGTGGTCTGTCCCCTTTTAACCCCCCATTTAACCTGCCCTCATTTCCCACTCTTCCTGTCTCACCAACTGAACTGGAGTACACGATGGATTTTTCATCTTCTGTCCTGGCCCTCGAGGTCGAAAATCACGTCGCCACCTTGTGGCTGGATCGCCCCGGGAAGCTCAATGCCATTTCCACCGGGATGTGGGACGATTTCGTCCGCGCCATGGAGGTGGTGGCTGCGAACGACGAGATCCGCGCGGTGGTCATTGCCGCCCGGGGCAAGAGTTTCTGCGTGGGCATCGATCTGGCCAGCCTGGGAAGCGCGCCGGATTTGTCCACCGCCAGCGGTTGCCTGCAGCAGCTCGGCTATACCCAACGGTGCCAGGACGGCATCAGTGCGATAGCAAACTGCCCCGTACCGGTGATCGCCGCCATTCACGGCCACTGCCTGGGGGCAGGGGTCGACCTGGCAACCGCCTGTGATATCCGGCTGGCCTCGGAAGATGCCCTGTTCGGCGTGCGCGAGACGAAAATCGGCATCGTCGCCGACGTGGGCACCCTGCAGCGCCTGCCGGGCGTAGTGAGCGCCGGACACGTGGCGGAACTGGCCTACACCGGCAAGGACATCGGTGCCAGACGGGCGGAGAAGATCGGTCTGGTGAATGACATCTATGCGGATGCGAATGCTGTTTATGCAGCGGCGCAGGAAATGGCTGTTGAGATTGCCGCCAACTCGCCGCTGGCCGTGCGTGGGACCAAATTCGTATTGCAGCAGGGCGAGAACCTGACGACGGAGCAAAGCCTGCTGCTCAATGGCCTGTGGACAATGATGACTTCGCTGAACTCGAATGACTTTCGTGAGGCCATGAGGGCCTTCATGGAGAAGCGCCCCGCCAGGTTCACCGGCACCTGAAGATGCCTGCGAGGCATGTTTACAGAGTCGAAATATAATGGCATTATATATGCCATAAGATATGTGATATATGGGCGCTGTAAGGCCCAAGAGGTTAAATAAATGTTGAAGCGTGTCCTGCTGTCTCTGGTCGTCCTCGCTCTCGTCGCCGGTGGTGTTGCGTATTTGAAGCGGGACCAGCTGTTACTTGCCCTGGTGAAGTACAGGTCGGCTACTGAGCACAAGATCGGGCCGCCCAGGGAAATTGCCTGGGACAGGGGGCCGGCGCAAGCCGATGCCGGCGGGAAGCAGCCGCCCAATATTATCCTGATTGTCGCCGATGACCTGGGCTATAACGATATTTCCACTTTCGGCGGCGGCGTGGCCGGCGGCCGTGTCCAGACCCCGCACATAGACCAACTGGCGGCGGAGGGGGCGATTTTCCGGCAGTCGTATTCCGGCGCCGGCACCTGCGCGCCGTCACGGGCCATGCTGATGACCGGCCGCTACCCCACCCGTACCGGCTTCGCCTTCACTCCCATGCCGCCCGGCATGGGGGCGATGGTCTCACGCATCGCCGCCAGTATGGACAGGCAGCTGCCGCCGGCCAGATTCTACCCGGAGGTGTCAGAGAGCAAGCCACCCTTCGACATGCAGGGCCTGCCCCCGGAAGAGGTGACCGTGGCCGAGGCGCTGCGCGATGGCGGCTACCACACGGTACATATCGGCAAGTGGCACCTGGGTCGCAAGAACGGCATGGCGCCCCACGAGCAGGGCTTCGACGAGAGCCTGCTGATGGCCAGCGGCCTGTTTCTGCCGGAGGACGACCCGCAGGTGGTCAACGCCAGGCTGGAGTTCGATCCCATCGACCAGTTCCTGTGGGCGCGGATGGTCTTTGCCAACAGCTTCAATAGCGGCGATGAAGACTGGTTCGAACCCGGCGGCTATCTCACCGACTACTGGACCGACGAATCGATCAAGGTCATCAGCGCCAACAAGCACCGCCCGTTTTTTCTCTACCTGGCTCACTGGGGTGTGCACACGCCGCTGCAGGCTACCCGTGAGGACTATGAGGCGGTGGGCGATATCAAGCCCCATCGCCTGAGGGTCTACGCGGCGATGGTTCGCGCCCTGGACCGCAGCGTGGGCAGGATCAATGACGCTCTGGTGCAGGAGGGGCTCGCCGACAATACCATCGTCCTGTTTACCAGCGACAATGGCGGCGCGGGCTACCTGGGCCTGCCCGATGTCAATGCGCCATACCGCGGCTGGAAAATCACCCAGTTCGAGGGGGGAATCCGCGTGCCGCTGTTCATGAAATGGCCAGGGCGCATCCCCGCCGGCACCGAGTCGGAGACGCCGGTGGCGCACATCGACATGATGCCGACACTATTGGCCGCGGCCGGGGAAGACCTGCCGGAGGGGGTGGTAATCGACGGCGAGAACCTGCTGCCGCTGGCGACAGGGGAGGACGACGGCGCCTGGGACCGTGAGACCCTGTTCTGGCAGGCCGGCCATTACCGGGTTGTGCGTCACGGCGACTGGAAACTCCAGGTGGCGAAGCTGCCCGAGAAGAAATGGTTGTTCAACCTGGCCGAGGATCCCACGGAGCAGAACAACCTCGCCGATGCCCGTCCCGACAAGCTGGCTGAATTGATGGCCCTGCTGGAAGCCCACCAGCGAACCGCGCGGCCCCCACTGTACGAAGCTGAACTCGAGGCACCGGTTGCGATTGACAAGCACCTGGCTGAGCCCTTCGAAGAGGGAGATGAGTATGTGTACGTACCCAACTAAAACGCGATTCCGGCCTTTCCGGGAAAAAAAGAGGACAGACCACGTTTAAGAGATTTAAACGTGGCCTGTCCCCTAAGCCTACCCGCTGCCGCGATCAAGGAGACATGCCATGCAACCACAAGAACCGATTCGCCTCGTCGGTGGCACGGGATCACCGTATACGCAGAAGATGGTCGCCCTGTTGCGCTACCGTCGTGTCCCCTATGCGGTGACCTGGGGTGATCCCGGCCGGGTTTGCGATGCCCTGGGCGTGGAACAACCCAAACCGATTTTCATGCCCACGTTCTTTTTCGAGGAAGATGGCGCTACCAGGGCGGTGTGCGATTCCACGCCCATTATCCGGCGCCTGGAGAACATCTACCCCGATCGCTCGGTACTCCCTGAGGACGCGGCGCTGGCCTTTATCGACTACCTGATCGAGGACTTTGCGGACGAGTGGTGTACCAAATACATGTTCCACTACCGCTGGTACGCGGAAGCGGACGCGGACAACGCCGGTACGCTGCTGCCCCTGGGCATGGATGTAAGCCTGCCCAAAGACGCCCACGCGCAGTTCAAGCGGTGGGTTGCCGAGCGCCAGATCGGCCGCCTTTATGTGGTGGGCTCCAACGACACCACGGCCCCGGTAATCGACGCCAGCTATCGGCGTTTACTCGCCGCCCTGGAGGACCACCTCGCCAACCAGAAATTCATGCTGGGCAAACGCCCTGGTTCAGGCGACTTCGGCCTGTACGGCCAGTTGTCCCAGTTGGTGGGGTTCGATCCGACGCCCCGGCAAATCGCCCACCAGGTATCGCCGCGCACGGTAGCCTGGGTCGATCAACTGTGCGACCAGAGTGGCTTGGAGCCCGGCGAGCAGGACTGGGTGAACCTGGAAGAGCAGCCCCAGAGTCTGGCTGGCCTGCTGCGGGAGATCGGGCGGGTTTACGCCCCGGCACAGCTGGCCAACGCCCGCGCCGTGCAGGCCGGCGAGAAGACCTGGGAGACGGAGATCGATGGCGCCGCCTGGACCCAGCAGACCTTCCCCTACCAGGCCAAATGCCTGCAGTGGACCAACGAACGCTACCGGGCGCTCGGTGACGCAGACCGAGCAATAGTCGACACCCTGCTCGAGGGTACCGGGATCGAAACAATGCTTTCCCTTAACCCACCAACAGAGGAGAAGTATGATGACAGCGCGTCCCATAAAGAACCGCGTGACCGAGATGACGGGTAGCGATTACCCGATCATCCAGGCCCCCATGGGCTGGATAGCCCGCGCCCAACTGGCCTCCGCGGTCAGCAACGCCGGCGGCATGGGCATTATCGAGACAGCCTCCGGTGAGTTCGATAATATCCGCAACGAGGTGGCGAAGATGCGCGACCTCACCGACAAACCCTTTGGTATGAACGTGGCCCTGTCCTACGTGAAGGGCACCGATATCATCGACTTCGTGATCGAGCAGGGCATCAAATTTGTCACTACCTCATCGGGCAGCCCCAGTGTCTGCACACACGCGTTCCAGGAGGCGGGCATCAAGGTTTTTCACGTGGTCCCGACGCTGGATATGGCACTGAAGGCAATCGACTGCGGCGTGGACGGACTGGTGGTTGAGGGCGGGGAGGGCGGCGGCTTCAAGAACCCGAGTCCGGTCTCGACCATGGTGCTGCTCCCGCTGGTCCGCTCCCGGACGGAGGTGCCGATTATTGCCGCTGGCGGCATGTGTGACGGCCTGTCCATGGCCGGCGCTTTTGCGATGGGCGCGGAAGGCGTGCAGATGGGCACACGCATGCTCAGCTGCGCAGAATCCCCGGTCCACGACAACTGGAAGCGGGCGGTCCTGGCCGCGAAGGAAACCGATACGGTATTTCTCAATCAGGCGTCTCGCCCGGCCCTGCGTGCCTTGCGCACCAGTCGCACCGCCGAGTTGCTGCCCCTGGGGGCGTTCAATGCCATGGAGCATTTCGCCGGCGTGAAGGAATTGTATTTCGGCGGTGATATGGAAGCGGCGATCCCCTTATCTGGCCAGGTGGTAGGTCGCATCGACGAGGTGAAAAGCGCTGCGGAAATAGTGCAGGACACAGTCAACGGCTTCTACCAGGCGGTGAATGCATTGGCCGCACACTACATAGAATGACGACGGTATTTCCTGGAGTTCGATGTCACTCAAAAGCTTGAGGCGCTGAGCGCGCGACTTGATGCGTTCATGGAGGAGCACGTCTATCTCTGAGGGCACGACTGGAGCGAACGGTGCCTGGACCGGGATAACCTTAAGATCAGCGTCTCTTGTCCCGCAGTGACTTGACCGACAAAAAAACGATCAGAGCCGAGCAGGCCAGGCACAGCGATATATTGAGCCTCCAGCCACCCAGGTCGTAGGCTATGGTGCCTGCCCAGCTGCCCGCGCCGCCGCCGAGGAACATCAGGACAATGTAGAGGGACATGAGCCGGGTGCGAATGTCCGGCGGCGCCCCCAGCGCCGTCATTCGCCCGGTCACATCCACCACGGGCCCGGCAATACTGATGATGACGATGGGGAGGGCAAGCAGCCAGAAGCTGTCCCCGGTAAAAAACAGCAGCGCCAGACCTGCCATCTGCACCGTGGCAACCCAGACGCGGGCGCGCCTGGGGCCGATGCGATCCGCCCACCTTCCGAGCAGAGGGGTGGTCAGGACATTCACCACTGAGAACAGCCCCAGGTAACCCACATCGTCAACACCCAGTCCAACTTCCGGGCTGGTGAAGTGCAGCCCGATACCCATCCACAGCAGGAGGAAGATGCCGAAGCTGAGCCCCTGGATCACGCCCGAGGCGATCACGTCCGGATAGCGCCGCACCAGCATCGGCAGGGAGGAGATCAGCTGGCGGTAGGATGTGGCCCCGCTTGCCTCCGCGCCGGGAGCGTCCTCCTCGAGTAGTGCCCGAAGGGCCAGGGTCGACACCAGCATGAGCCCTGCTGCGATCCAGTAAATGTAGCGCCAGCCGATGAATTCGCCGACCACGCCGGAAGCGGTCCTGGAGAGAACGACCCCGCCGATGACCCCTGCGGTGAGGACCGCGGTGACATGCCCGAGCCTCGACACGGCCACCCGGCGCGAGGCATAGGCGGGCAGGAGATAAGGCGTGATGGTGAAAAACCCCAGTGCCGTGGATGCCGCAACGAAGACCCAGAAAAGATCCGCGACGGCCATGACGATCAGGGCGAGCACCTGGGCGAGCAGGCTGAGGGTGATCAGCCTTCGGTTGCTGATCCGGTCACCGAGGGGCAACAGGAAAAAGATGCCCACGGCAAGGGCCACCTGGTTGAAGGCCGGCACTGCGCCCACCAGCGCGTCGCTGACGCCGAAACTCTCGGCTACCCGGGCGATGATCGGGTGGATGTAGTAGGCATTCGCAGTGACGATGGCAGCGGTAACGGCCAGCAGGAGCACCCGGTTCTCGCTCAGCTGGCCGTCGCAAGATGTTGGAGGTTCGCCTGCTCCAGTCGTCATTTGCGCGTTTGCTCCGTGATAAAGCTGTAGATGGCTGGCGGGTTAACGTCCCGGGGAAAGTGAAGGAGCCGGCTGCCGCACCCGGGCAACCGGACCATCTGCTCTCTCCGGGTTCGCGACGCTGACTGTCGCGCCTACATCACCGTTGCGGCAGGGATTGCGGCAGATCGCACGGCTGATGGCCCGTATCAGGCGGAGCAGCCCGTGCCACAATGGCTACGAAGCCGGCGCGGCAGCAGCGCCGCCCTCAGGCCAGGCTATCCATCTCCCGCTTCAACTCTTCCTTGTTGATCTGGTTCTTGTCACTCTGTACCAGCGGGAGTGACTTCTTGTACACGATCCTGGCCGGGAGCATGTAGGATGCCAGGTGTTTCTTCAGCTCGAACAGTATCTCTTTCTCGGTGATTTCGCTGGGCGCCGAATAGACGAGTATGATCTCCTCCTCGATCAGCTCGTTCTCCCTGGAAAAAACCGCGCAGCGCTCGATCTGCGGCAGGTTGTTCATCACCACGGACTCGATCTCGTAGGGAGAGACGCGGAAGCCCCGCGTCTTGATCATGTCGTCTTTCCTCGAGACGAAGTAGAAGTAGCCCTCCTCGTCCCTGTACACGTAGTCGCCGGAGGCCACCACGATTTCATCTGTCAGATGACCCTCGAGGTTGACCACGTCCTTCAGGATCTCGATGGACTTGAAGCGTTCGGCATTCTCCTTCGGCGCGTTCCAGTAGCCGCGGTAGATATAGCCGCCGCGATGGATCAGCTCGCCCACTTCCCGGGGCTGGCACTCCTGGCCCTCTTCATTGATCACGTAGAGCTCGACGTCAGGGATGGGCTTGCCGATGGAATCCGGGCGTATCTTGACCTGGGACGGGTGCAGGTAGGTTGAGCGGAACGCCTCCGTAAGGCCGTGCATCGAGAAGAAGGCTGCCTTGCGGAAGGTCTGTTCACAGTCTCTGATCATCTTGCCGGTCAGGTTGCCGCCGGAGGAGGTGATGATCCTCAGGTTGTCGAAGAGTTCGGGGGAGGGGACTCGCTGTACACCCTCCTCAAACATCTGCGATATGTTGACAGGCATCAGGGGCAGCACGGTCACCTTGTCGTCTATGAGGTGGTTGAAAAAGTCATCCGGCAGGATGAACCGGTGCAGCGCCAGGGTAGCCCGCTTGTAGAGCGCGCAGAAGATCTGGTTCAGCCCGTAATCGAGGTTGAAGATAAGCAGTCCGGAAATCACGTCGTCCTGCCGCAGGCCCAGGTACTGCGAAACGACCCGGGCGGAGTCGATCAGGTTGCGGTGCGAGATGACAATGCCTTTCGGGGTGCCCGTCAGGCCGAAGGAGTAGGTGATGACCGCGTTGTAGTGACCGCTGATGTCGCAGTCGTAGGGTTTGTTGTAGTACTTGTAGATCTCGTCGAAGGAGGCGATGTCACTGCCGGCGGACTCGTAGGAAATGACATGACCATCGAAATCGATCTCCTCGATACTCTCGAGCTTGAGCCGGTCGGTGATTATGCACCTGATGCCACAGTCGTTGATGATGTACTCGACCTGCTCCGGCTTCAGCAGCCGGGTCAGCGGCACGAGTACGTAGTCGGTTGATAGAATCGCCAGTATGGCGATCACCTGCTCGATACATTTGTTGGAATAGACACCGATCCGGGTATTCTTCGGCAGGCCCAGTTCGTCCAGGTAGCAGGCCACCTGGTTTACCCTGTTGAACAGCTCGCCGTAGCTCATCTCCCGGCCCTTGAAGAGCAGGGCGGACTTGTCGCTGTGGCTCTCCACGGCGTCCTCGAGCAGTGTTCTTATGCTGTTGATTGACATGTCGTTTACACCTTTAAGCCGAGAGTCCAGATAACGTAGTCGCTGTCGAGGATCGCAACGGGCCTGTGGTCCGAGGCGAGGATCTTGCGGTAGAAAAACGCGATGATCTCTTCGATCTCATCAATCCCCAGGACCTTGGTGATGCCCCCGGTAAATACGATCGAGTTGACCGCCAGCAGCTCCAGATTGACGTACGCCTGCCGGTAATGCGACATCTTGTAAAGCACCAGGAAGATGGCCAGCTGCATCAGGACGCGTGTCGCCTTATCGCTCTGTTCGGTAAAAATCTTCTCAGTGACCTTCAGATAGGTCAACAACTCGTAGACGAACTCGTTGCCCTGGGCGGCCAGAATCAGCGATTGCCTGGATTTATAGACACCCAGCCGCTTGAATACGAGCCTGTCGTATTCGTTCTCGGTCATCAGGTTGTCTTCCACCAGGTCCTTGGAGTAGTGGATGTCGGTCGTGGCGCCGCCTATATCCAGGAGGATGAACGGGTCGGCCACGGGGAACCGCTCGCCGATGTGCGGCAGCGCCTGGTTGACGATATAGGGCGTCGGGAATATCTGGTTGGCGGTAATGTCGTAGAGGTGCTTGATATCCTCCTTGCCCTCGATGTCCTGCTGGTACAGGTTGGTCAGGTACTCCTTCAGGTGCTCCTCCACGATGTGCAGCTTGTCGTCGATGATATTGGGCAATACCACCACGTCACTGATCGCTTCCCTGATCGCCGGGGCGTCCTGTTCGCTGCCGACAAACACGACGTTCGAATAGTTGAGCTGGGAGAGGTAGTGATAGAGGCTGTCAGAGAACAGGCCGGAGTGGGAATTTACGCCGCCGACGATGATGACCACATCGATCAGGTCGCTGGGCAGCGAGTACTCCTCGATATTCTGGTACAGGATGGTGTCGATGATATTGATACCGGAGTTGAAGGCGATATTGGTGGCGTACTTCAGGGAGAAGGAGTTGGTCAACCCGATAATCAGCGTGCTGAGCCCGCCATTGGCTGACGAGCAGATGTGGATATCCTGCTTTCCGAAGCGCGATATCGTCTCGCCGCATTTGCCCATCAGGTCGTCGAGAATCTCCCGGTTGAAATCCCTGAAGTGCTGCTCTATGGAATCCGGCGTGGCAATCTTGAAGTAGGTGCTGCCGACGTCGATCAGCAGCCTGTGGTCTGCCCGGCTCATTGCATGATGCCTATATCGCGAATGATGTCGTTGACGATACTGGTCGTGTCCTTGCCAAGGTCACACTGGGCCCGCTCGTATTCGAAACAGCGGTCAGGTATCGGCACGTTGCCGCGCTCTATGATCCGGATGTTCCTGTGAGTGTCCCTGATCGTGATCATCTCGTTCTGGTTGATGATGTGCGGTGAGAACGGCACATCGATGATCCCGCTCTTGATCGAGTTGAAGACCTTGCGCCACAGGGTATCCGCCCGGTCGTTGAATACCGCTTCCATGATCGCCTTCACCTCCAGGGTCAGGATCTCCTCCTCCTCCTCGTCTACCACCCGGGGCAGGCCATTGAGAATCCGCAGGCAGTACTGGGTATCGGCCACGGCCTTGGCGTTGGCTTCCCGGGTGGGTATGCCGGTGGCCTCCTGCCGGGTCTTGGTGATGATCTTGTCCGCCCCCACCATGGAGGCGATCACGGTGGCGAGGTTGATCAGCTGGTCCGCATAGTCCGGGTTGGTGGGAAAGGCGCCCATCCACTGGTGATAGACCAGGTTAATGGCGGCGTCCCCGCAGCCGATCTGCCTCGCGTAGTGCTTCGCCAGTTTCCTGAGCACATTACCGGTTACGATATCCTGGATCATCGAACCCTGCTGGGCGAAGGAGACGGAAAATGACTTAACGCCTTCCTCCAGCGACAGCAGCATCTCCAGCAGCTGTATGACGATGGTGACAGATGGCGGCACCAGCGTCGCGGTCAGTGGCCCGAAGGACTCCCGGTTGATCGGTTCGTTCATCGCCGAGTAGTTGGCACATACGCGCTCGACGTACTTCCAGTAGAGAAAGGCCTTGTCCAGGGGGAAGTTCTTGGAATAGGGCAGGAGATAGGTGATGGGCCCGCCCTCGATCTCGAAGATCCCGGAGGCGATCGCGGTCTCGATCAGCAGCCTCGCGTCCGGCGTGCCGTGGCGCAGACTCACCGGTTTGTTGAAATGGGTAATCATATTGCGGGTGGTGCGGTAGCCATGCGTCACCAGCGGGTAGCCGTTGAGCATGTCCATGTCGTTCTCTTCGCTGAGGCGCAGCATTTTCCTGGCCGTGGCGTAGTCGTTCAGCCGGGTATTGGAATCAATGGTCAGCGGCAGCACGTCGACCTCGGCCTTCACGAAATATTCGTACAGGGCGTACTGCTGCTCGTAGGTGGGGAACCCGCCCCTGGGCTGCACCAGCATCTTCTCACGCCTGGCGAAGTGATGTGAGATGAACAGCTCCTTGCTGGCGTTGCTGACGAAATCGGCGACCTCCTCGAAGTCAAAGGCGTCGACGTGCTCGTTGCTGAGGATGATCTCCCGCTCTTCCTGCAACAGGCTCACTGGATGCCCCGCGCTTGCAGCAGCTCTGCGAGCATGTCCAGGCCCGTGTTCAGGTCCACCTGGTGGCATACGAGGTCAAAGCCGTAGTTTTTGTACCGGGCCACGATATCTGCGGTATTGCCGCTGCCCACAACCAGGTTGCCGCCGATCATCATGACCAGGTCATCCAGGTTCCTGTATCTGGATTTGAGCAGCTTCACCTCCCGGCCCCAGCCCTCAGCCTCACCGTTCAGGGAGGAAATCATCAGGACCTCGGCCCCTGTTTCCACCGCGGCGTCGAAAAACTCCTCCAGATGGGTGTTGACGCCCAGGTTGAATACCTCATAGCCCCTGGCTCTCAGGGAGAGATCAATAAGTCGATTGGCGACGACATGGATATCGTTACCCACCACGCCCGTTACTACCTTCATAGTTTTTAACGCCCGGAATTCTGGCAGCAGCCGAGGGCCGGCGCCGCGTGCAGAAAGCCAATGATATCAAAAGTTTATATTAAAGGCGGGGTGTCGGTGCTAGAATTTCGAGCGAATTTTCAGGGCAGGGGGGCAGGCCATGGCATGTTTTACGGCGGACATCTGCGACGAGCACAGCGAAAGGGTGGCCGTACTGGGTCCGGGCTACCTCAACTATGGGGGGGCCGCGACCTGCCAGGGCGAAATCGTCACCCAGAAACTCGACAGGAATAACCGGGACCTGATCGCCCTGCTGAGGGACGAGGAGGGCGCCGGGAGAGTCGTCGTCGTCGACGTCGAGCAGGCCTACTACGCCGTGGTCGGTGAAAACCTGATGAAATTTGCCCACCAGAACAACTATGCCGGCATTATCGTCAACGGCTACATCCGCGATACCGCGCAGATCCGGGAGATACCCGTCGCCCTGTACGCACTGGGCACCTGCCCGCGCAAGTATATTCCCGCCACCAGCGGTGAGCGCAATATCGCCGTCACCTTCGGCGGCGCTGTGTTCAGGCCCGGAGACTATCTCTACGCCGATACCGACGGCGTTATCGTCGCCCCGGAGAAGATCGTCTAGTTACAGGACGCTGGCGATCGATTGCGCCAGGTAATCGACATTGTCAGGCGCAATGGCGGCGATGCTGATGCGGCTGAAGCCGACCAGGTAGACGATGAACTCGTCCTCCAGTCGCCGCACCTGGTCCGGGTCGATTCCGAGAAAGGAAAACATGCCGTTCTGGGCCGTGATGAAGCTGAAATCGCGCGTCACGCCATGTTCCTGCAGTTTGTCGACCAGCAACTGGCGCATGCCGTTGATGCGGTTGCGCATCTGGGCCAGTTCCCGGTGCCATTGGGCAGTCAGCTCCGCTGAATCCAGGATGGTCTCGACAATCGCCGCGCCGTGGGCGGGCGGCATGGAGTAATTCACCCGTACGATGGGCAGCAGCACCGAATTTATGATGTCTGCCGCACTGGCGCTGCTGCCGATGACCGAGCAGGCGCCGATCCGCTCGCGGTACAGGCCGAAATTCTTGGAACAGGAACTGCAGAGGATCATCTCGTCGACCGTGTCCGCCATCAGCCGCGGGCCGTAGGCATCCTCCTCCAGGCCCGCGCCGAAACCCTGGTAGGCCATATCGATAACGGGAAAGAAACCGACGTCCCGGGCCAGCGCTGCGACCTGCTGCCACTGTTCCCGGCTCAGGTCCATGCCGCTGGGGTTGTGACAGCAGGCATGGATCAGCACGGCATCGTCTCTGGGCACCTGTTTGAGGACCTCAACCATGCCATCGAAGTCAAGGCACTTGTTCTCGCTGTCGTAGTAGGGATAGGTTTTGACCTGCAGTCCCGCCGCGGTAAAGACACCCTGGTGGTTGGCCCAGGTCGGGTCGCTCACCCAGATCGTTGCCCCCGGCCGGCAGGTCCTGACCAGTTCCCCGGCGATGCGCAGCGCGCCTGTCCCACCGGGGGTCGATAGGGTCCGGACCCGATTTTCGTGGACCACCCGGTGGTCGCCGAAGTTGAGCGCGGTAATCCGCTCGTTGAACAGCGGCGAGCCGGCGGAGCTGATATAGGTTTTGCTGGTCTCGTGGTCGAGGCGGTACCGCTCGGCCGACTTCACGCACGCCAGAACCGGGGTATCCCCGTTTTCGTCCTTGTAGATACCCGGGCCCAGGTCGATCTTGTTGGGGTTGCTGTCAGCCTTGAACCTGGCCATCAGGCCGAGAATCGGATCCGCCGGCCGCGGTTTTAATTCTGAAAACATACTATCCATACCTGTAAACGTTGCGCGCGCCTGCTGTCCCGGGGGAGCACACCGGGAGCCTCTTCTGTTCAGGCACTCTCGAGCTCGAAGGATATCCCGGCATTGTCCCGCAGGCGGTCAATCAGCGGCAGGCCCAGCGCCGCGGCCGGCGTCCAGATGCCGCCGGAGGCCAGCTCCGGATGCTTTGCCAGGCACACCGCGGCCTCGCTGATCATCTTGCTGGTAGAGCCGTAGCCCGGGTCCATATCGCCCCTGACGCAGGCGGTGAGGGTCTGGCCGTCGGCACCCTGGCCGATGAACAGCAGGTCGTAAAAACCGCTCTCCCTCTGCTCACGGGTGGGGCCCTCGCCGGGCTGGGTGGTGTCGTTGGCCATGGATTTGTCTGCCGCCACAGCTTTGGCCGCCGCCTCGCCCTGCTCGCCCGGTCCGGTGATGAGCATTTCATCGTAGACGAAATCCTCCCCGTAGAGGTGGTTGAGCAGCATGTTGGAGCGGTGGATGTTCTTGGTATTGATGGTCGCCATGATGAAAGGGGCGACCCAGCTGTCGATCACCTCATCGTAGGTGGGCTGCAGGCCGTTCGGCTGCCTGGCGCCGGTGAATCCGGGGGTGAGGGCGAAAGGGTCCTGCAGGGAGGTCAGCAGCGCCGGGTCTTTTGCTGCCGCCGCCATGGTCGCCTTGAAGCTGGCCAGGGTGCCGCCGGACCAGGTCCCGTTCATGCCGCGAACGCGTCCGCGCACTCTCTGAAACGGTTTGCCGAATTTTTCCTCGGCTGCCTGCTGCAGGTAGCGCACGCCGAGGTCGAAGGGTATCGAATCGAAACCGCAGGAAAAGACAATACGCGCGCCGCTCGCCTCCGCCGCCGACTGGTGCGCCTCGATCATCTGTTTCATCCAGGCGGGTTCCCCGCACAGGTCGACGTAATCCGTGCCGGCCTCGGCACAGGCGGCAACCAGTTCACTGCCGTAGATCTGGTAGGGTCCCACTGTCGTCAATATGACCCGCGCCCGCTTCACCATGGCATGCAGGGTGGCGGGGTCACTGGCATCGGCCTCGACCATCGTCAGGTCAGCGGGCAGCCCCAGTTCCTCGCGCATGGCGTGGAGCTTGTCGAGGCTGCGCCCGGCCACGCCCCATTTCAGGTCGCCGTTGACGCCGTAGCAGCTGTTGAGGTACTCGACGACCAGCTTGCCCGTGTAGCCGGTGGCGCCGTAAACGATGATGTCCAGTTCTCTCTCAGTGCTCATGCAGGTCGTCTCCGGGGCTATTCAATGGTGAGGCCAATTATACAGAGCACCGGGGCAAGCGATACTCCCCGACGAATTTCGGGCGGTGCCGGCGTTCACTTTCCCGAAACAGATCAGCTTTCACGCTACAATGAAGCCCGGTTTCCGGCAAAGCGAATGGTATGCGACCCTCCTCATCTGCAGTCCGATGCGGCCACCGGCCGCTCCCTCGGGAAGCGAGGACCGTGGTGCGTCCAGGCCCTCCGTGGTGGGCTGCGTGAAGATCGCGATCACCGCCTGGCAAAGTGAGTCCGGCTGGTACGGCGACAGCGTCGCTCGCCAGGCCGAACAGGCGGAGGCGATGGGTTTTCACTCCTACTGGCTGCCGGAAAACCACTTCGGGGACCGGCGCGCCATCCCGTCCCCGCTGACCCTGCTGGCCGCGGCGGCGGTTCGGACCCGTCGGCTGAAACTGGGCACCACCTCCTATCTTCTCCCCATCCGGCACCCCATCCAGGCGGCAGAGGAGGTGGCCGTGGTCGACCAGCTGTCCCGCGGCAGGCTCGTCCTCGGCCTGGGCAGGGGCATCCAGGATGCGGTATTCGAGGTCTTCGGCGTACCCGGCAGGGAGAAGCGGGCCCGCTTCGAAGCCAACCTGGGTATCATGCGAAAAGCCTGGCGCGGCGAGCCGGTCTACGACCCCGTGGGAGGCGAAAGCGCCTGCCTCGCGCCCCTGCCCGTGCAGCAGCCCCATCCGCCCCTGTGGGTGGCGGCCTTCGGCCCCCTGGCCCTGAAACAGGTGGGCGGCCTCGGCCTGCCCTACCTGTGCTCGCCGATAGAGCCACTGGAAGATCTTGTGGCCAACGTGGCCCTCCACCGGGAAGCGGCAGAGGCAGCTGGCCAGCGGCTGGAGGCGACGATGCCGGTGATGCGCACCGTGTTCATCAGCGAGGATGGCGCTGCCCTGGCCCGTGTGAAGGAGAAGCTGGCTTCCGTGGTTCCGCCCCGGCTCCGGCGCGGGGAGGCGGCGGTTGACGATTGGGCGATTGTCGGGGATCGCCACTATGTCCGCGACCGGCTGGCGGAATACCGGGCGCGCCTGGGTGTGACGCATCTGATCGGCGGAGGGCGTCTGCCGGTGATCGAGGAGAACCTGCTGCTGCAGAGCCATCAGTGGCTGGCGGAGATGGGGGAGGCGACAGGCTGAGGCCGGCCGGACGGCCACTGAAATGATCATTGCAGAGGGGCCTCCGTCTGCTGCTGATATACTGTGAACTCGCCAGCGCCGCGAAAGATGGCGGATTCAGATGGTGGAGAGGCAGGGAATATTGGCTCAGATCGCGGCTTTTGTGTTCGTGCTGGCTGGAGGGATCTTCATGTTCGCCACAATGCAGCGCCAACTCATCTATTTCCCGCAGGTTGAAGCCGAGGAGAGCCTGTTGCGGCTCGCCGGCAGGATGGATCTGCTGGACTGGCGCGACGACGGGGGCCGGTTGATCGGTTGGCACTCGCAACCTGCCGGCGGCCACACCCGGCGCGTGGTGGTGTTCCACGGCAACGCCGGCTACGCGCTGCACCGCGACTACTATGTCGACGGTTTTCTCGCCCGGGACCAGGGTTGGCAGGTCTACCTGTTCGAGTATCCAGGCTACGGCGCCCGGCCCGGAGAACCGTCCGAGTCGGGCATCAAGGCGGCGGCGACCGCGGCCGTGCAACTGCTCCTTGACGACAGCGCTGAGCCGCTGTATCTGGTCGGTGAGTCACTCGGCTCAGGTGTGGCCAGTTACCTTGCAGCCCGGTTTCCAATGCGGATCGACGGCATGCTGCTGGTAACCCCTTTTACCAGCCTGACGGACGTGGCGGCGCACCACTACCGCTTCCTGCCGGTGCGCGCGCTGCTGAGTGAACGCTACGACTCGGTAGAGGCCCTCAGCCAATACGGGGGCCCCGTGGGATTCCTGCTAGCGGGGAGCGACGAGATCGTCCCGCCCTCACTGGGGAAGCGGCTCTACGACAGCTACCGCGGTCCGAGGTGGCTGCACATAGAGCCGGGGGCCGGACACAACTCCCTCTCCTATTCGCCCTCCGCCCAGTGGTGGCGCGACGTGAGCCACTTTCTCACTACCGATCGCACTGGCAGTGCAGGCCTATGACGGTCTTTCTGCTTGGGGGCGCGCCGGAGGCTCTCCTTAAACTCACCCGGGTAAAATGCAGCGGCCCCGGCTACACTATAGAAGGAAATCAGTGCCTGGCCCCGGAGCTTCCCCCTGAATGACGCTGCTATTCATCTATCTGCTGGTCGCCATCGGTGTTTCGTTCCTGTGCTCGATACTGGAAGCGGTATTGCTCTCGATTACACCGAGCTACCTGGAACAGCTCAGCATCGAGCGTCCCAGGTCGGGGCGGATTATCCGGCAGGTGAAAGATCGGCTTGACGAGTCGCTGTCGAGCATCCTCATCCTCAACACATTTGCGCATACGATGGGCGCTGCCGGTGTCGGATCCCAGGCGGTGCAGATTTTTGGTTCGGAATGGGAAACCCTGATCGCGGTTCTGCTCACCCTGGCGATCCTCTACTTCTCCGAGATCATTCCCAAAACACTGGGGGCGACGTTCTGGCGCAGTCTCGCCGTACCGGCGGCGTTTGTCATCTCCTGGCTTGTGCGTCTCGTCTATCCGCTGGTGTGGATTTCGACGCGCCTGACCAGGCTTTTCAGTAACAACAAGGAAAACGAGATCACGCGGGAGGAGATTATCGCGCTGGCGTCACTGGGGCACAAAGGCGGTGCCTTGATTTCGCGAGAAAATCAGTACCTCGCAAACCTGCTTCGCCTGCGGGAGGTAAAAACAGGTGAGATACTGACCCCGCGTACCGTAGTGCATATGCTCGATGAGAATCTCACCGTGAAGGAGGCGCTGGATCATCCGCAGACACGCGAGTTCACGCGAATTCCCACTTATGCCGGCAGCAGGGATAACGTTGTCGGCAAGGTGATTCGGGTCGACCTGTTTGAGGCTGAACGGCAGGGGCGGGGTGGTGAGCCGATCCGTGATGTGGCCCGCGAAATCATCCGGATCTCAGAAAAACTCCCGGTCCAGAATCTGCTCGACCTCTTCATCAAGCACCATATGCACCTGTTTCTGGTGGAGGATGAGTTCGGCCAGACGTCAGGCATCGTGACGCTCGAGGATGCCATCGAGACGCTGCTTGGCCGGGAGATCGTCGATGAGAGCGACACGGTCGCGGATATGCAGAAATTGGCAAGGGACAAGTACCGTGAACGGCTGAGGCACGTCAGGGAGCAGGAAGAAAGGGAGCAGGACGGTTAAGAGCCCGATAGATCACCGATTCCGTCACGACTGCCCGGGTTGCGTATCTCGAGTTATGATTTCGCCGATTGTGACGCTCCAGGGCCCCCTGTATCCGGTGGCCCGCGCTTGCCTTCTTCATTAAAAAAAGAACCCTTCACAGAGAGGTGATTCCAATGCTAAAACGCACGATCCCACTGGTTGCCGCTGTCGCGGTAACCGTCTCCTCGGCAGCGCTGTCGGCCCCTGCCATGACCAGAGGAGAGGCCAAGTCCAACCAGTTCTGGTGGCCTGAGCAGCTCGACCTCAGCCCGCTTCGCCAGCACAGCCCTGAATCGAACCCTATGGGCGAAGATTTCGACTATGCGAAGGAGTTTGCGTCACTTGACCTCAAGGCCGTGAAGAAAGACATCGAGGCCGTACTGACCGACTCCCAGGACTGGTGGCCGGCGGACTGGGGCAACTACGGGCCCTTTTTCATCCGCATGGCATGGCACAGTGCCGGCACCTACCGGGTGGCTGACGGCCGCGGCGGCGCGGGCGGTGGGCAGCAGCGCTTCGATCCGCTCAACAGCTGGCCTGACAATGCCAACCTCGACAAGGCACGCCGCCTCCTGTGGCCGGTCAAGCAGAAATATGGCAGCAAGCTCTCCTGGGCCGACCTGATGGTCCTGACCGGGAACGTCGCACTGGAGTCCATGGGCTTCAAGACGTTCGGCTTTGCCGGTGGTCGCGAGGATGACTGGGAGCCCGACCTGGTGTATTGGGGCCCCGAGGAAGAGATGCTCGCGGACGAGCGTTACAAGGGCGACCGGGAGCTGGAAAATCCCCTGGCCGCGGTCCAGATGGGCCTAATCTACGTGAACCCGGAGGGGCCCAATGGCAACCCGGACCCACTGCTGGCCGCCAAGGACATTCGCGAGACCTTCGGCCGCATGGCGATGAACGATGAAGAGACGGTCGCGCTGATTGCCGGAGGGCACACCTTCGGCAAGGTGCATGGCGCCCACAAGCCGGACAAGTGTGTCGGGCCGGAGCCCGCCGCTGCGGGCATCGAGCAGCAGGGTCTCGGCTGGCAAAACAAGTGTGGCAAGGGTAACGCTGAAGATACCGTCACCAGCGGCCTCGAGGGGGCGTGGACGGTCACCCCGACCCAGTGGAGCATGAACTATCTCCAGAATCTGTTCAATTTTGAGTGGGTGAAGACCAAGAGCCCCGCCGGCGCGGTGCAGTGGATTCCCAAGGACGAGTCGGCGCGGAACCTGGTGCCGGACGCTCACGTCGAAGGGAAGCGCAATGCCCCCATCATGCTGACGACCGACCTGTCGCTGAAGGAAGACCCGGCGTACCGGGAGATTTCCAAGCGGTTCCTCGAGAACCCGGAGGAATTCGAGCTCGCGTTCGCCAAGGCCTGGTTCAAACTGACTCACCGCGATATGGGCCCCCTTGCCCGCTATGTCGGTGCGGAGATCCCCGCCGAATCCCTCATGTGGCAGGATCCGATTCCTTCGGTTGATTACAAGCTGATCAGCGAGAAGGATGTCGCGAAGCTCAAGAAGGAGATTCTGGATTCCGGGCTGAGCACCTCCGAGCTCGTCAAAGCTGCCTGGGCTTCAGCGTCTTCCTTCCGCGGTTCTGACATGCGCGGGGGCGCGAACGGTGCGCGGGTCCGCCTGGCACCCCAGAAGGACTGGGCGGCCAACGATCCGAAGGAGCTGGCCAAGGTGCTTGCGCGCCTGGAAGAGATCCAGACGGACTTCAACGATTCGGCGCGGGGAGGCAAGCAGGTATCGCTTGCCGACCTGATCGTCCTGGGCGGCGCCGCAGCGATCGAGCAGGCCGCGAAAAAAGCCGGCCATGACGTGGAGGTCCCCTTCAAGCCGGGTCGCGCAGACGCCACGCAGGAACAGACTGATGTCGAATCCTTTGCCGTGCTGGAGCCGAGAGCGGACGGTTTCCGCAATTACTTCGCGCAAGGCAACTACCGGTCGCCCGCGGAAATGCTGGTCGACAAGGCCAATCTGCTGAACCTCACGGTTCCGGAAATGACCGCGCTGGTTGGTGGCATGCGGGCCCTGGGTGCCAATGCGGGCGGCGCCGATCACGGTGTGTTCACTGATCGCCCGGGGACACTGAGCAATGACTACTTCGTCAACCTGCTCGATATGTCCACCAAGTGGTCCAAGTCGGAGAAGGCCGAAGGGATCTACGAGGGTCACGATCGGAAATCCGGCGAGCTGAAGTGGACTGCAACCCCGGTGGATCTCGTGTTCGGTTCCCAAGCCGAACTGCGCGCCGTCGCCGAGGTGTACGCGGCCAATGATGGTGACGACAAGTTCGTGAATGACTTCGTCGACGCCTGGACCAAGGTAATGACCCTGGACCGCTTCGATCTGTGAGCTGAGATGCCCCGGCTCCCGCTCGTGCGGCTGCATCAGCGCGGCGTGAGCGTCGGGGCGCTTCCCGGGTAACCGGGGCATTCAGTTGACTACCCTCCCTTACGGCGGCGCTGACAGCGCCGCCGTTTTTCGTCCGGGCGAAATGTCCCTACCCGCGGTGCAAGAGGTGTCGAGCGCTGGCGCACTCAGTCGACGCTGGCGGCCGGCACCCTGTTCAGGGCGGGGTCGTTGGGCGGGTTTTTGATACACCATGTGCCATCGTCATGGTAAATATAGGCGACGCAGGCATTGCAGTTGTCGCAATCGGATGCCGTCACCTCGCCCGTCCTGAATTTGTTGACGAGGGCGGGATCTCGAATCAGGGCGCGCGCAGCCGCCACACATTCGAACCCGTCCGCCATCGCCTGCTCGGCGTTGGCGAGCGATTTGAGGCCTCCCAGGTAAGCGAGCGGCACATCGACAGCCTGCCGGATCCGGCAGGAGTACTCCCTGAAATACATTTCCCTGAACTCGATGACGCGCTCCCGCGAGGCGGCGGCCTTCATCATCATGGCGGTGAGCCACTCACCCTTTGCTTTCAGTACCTGGGCGATCGCCTCCCGGTTCATATTGGAGCCGAACATGAACCAGGTCGACTCCACGTTGCGGCCACCGGACAGGACCAGCATGTCGGCGCCCGCCACCTGAAGTGCCCGGGCGGTGACTATCGCGTCCTCTACGGTGGCGCCGCGGCGGACACCATCTGCCACGTTGATTTTCGCCAGCACCGCCAGGTCCCGGCCGACAGCCTCTTTCACCGCGGCCAGCACCCGCGCGGGAAATCGAACGCGATTCTCCGCTGTCCCGCCATAGGCGTCTTCGCGCCTGTTACTGAGCGGAGAGATGAACTGGTTGAGCAGGTAGCCGTGCCCCATGTGAATCTCGACCGCGTCGAACCCCGCCTCGCGGGCCAGCCTGGCCGTATCCACGAACTGCCCGGTCACCTGCGCCATGTCCGTTTCATTCATTGCCCGCTGCAGCAGGTTGCCCTTGAGCATACCGGCCGGGTTGATCCCGGAGGAGGCGCTGAGGGTGCGGCCCTTCACCTTCATACCGGTCACGAATGACCCACCATGGGTGATCTGTGCCGATATCGCGGCGCCCTCTGCATGCACCGCGTCGGTCAGTACCCGGAGATGGGGCAGGGCCTCACGGCGCATCCAGAGCTGGTTGGGCAGTGTGCGGCCTTCCTTCGAAACGGCGACATAGGCGACGGTAGTCATGCCCACGCCGCCGGCGGCGAGATCACGGTGGTGCCTGACCAGTGCTTTCGTAGGCAACCCATCGCGACTCATGGCCTCGTTCGCGCCGGACTTGATAAACCGATTCCGCAGCGTGAGCGGCCCGATGTCGACGGGTTCAAAGGGTGAGGGCACGGCCATCGGTCAGGATCCTCGATAAGTGAAACAGCGGGGCCGTCCTCCTTTGGTTGCAGGCTGGCGTTCCCATCCGTTCGATCAAGCCGGTTGCGCCAGCCTGCCTGCCAGCCTGGCGCTGATATGCCCCGCCTCGAGCAACCAGCGGATCGCGTCTGAAAGCGATTCGTCTACCGGGCGGAATGCCAGCCCGAGTTCGCGCTCGGCCTTGCTGCTGTCCATTTTCACCCACTGCGTGGCGTATACGCTGGCCTCGTGTGACATGGGCACATCCAGATCGAGCGCCGGCTGAAGGGCGTCGATGGCCCGGCCCAGCAGTCTCATGGCGCCGCCCGCCACCACGACCGGGGGAAGGTAGCGGCCGGTGAGCTTCTGCAGCTCCCTGCCCAGCTGCGGCCAACTGAGGAAGTGGCCCCCAAGCGGGTAGCGCCCGGGGGCCAGGTCGAGTTCCAGCAGTTGCCGGTGCGCCCAGGCGACATCCCTGACATCCACGTACTGGTTACCGCCGGGCATGATGGCGCGCATATAGAGGCATGCGACGAGCCCGGCATGCGGTTCCGTGAGACCGGGGTCGTCGGGCCCGATGACCGACGCCGGGTAAGTGACGTGCACCGGGGCGCCCTTGTCCTGCAGCGCCCTGACATATTTTTCGCTGGCCACCTTGGAGCGGCCGTAGGCGTTTTCAGCGGTGCCGGGAGGCGAGTTTTCATCGAGGCGCCGGGCCTTCCTGTCGAAAATTGCAGTGACACTGGAGACGTGAATGATCTTGTCCAGGCCGCGTTCGACGCCCTGGCCGATAGCATTGCGGGTGCCGTCGACATTGGTGCGATAGACGAGATCGGCGTCCTTTCTGTCTGTCGAAACCATGGCCGCCGTGTGCACCAGGGCATCGCAGCCTTTCAGAGCTTTGCGCATCGCCGTGCTGTCGGCGATGTCTCCCTTGACGCAGTCGGGCGCCCCATCGCCGTATAACCTGGCGGCCTTGCCGGGATCGCGCACCAGCAGCCGAATCTCGTGGCCGTTCGAAAGCAGTTCCAGCGCCGTGTGGTAGCCAATGAACCCGGTCCCGCCGGTTATCAATACGCGCATGAGCCGTTACCCGTAATCCCGCCTGCTGTTCACTATGATGCCCCGGAACCCGAGTCCGGTCGCACGATATTTTCCGGGCCCCAGTAGGCGCGCATGCTCGCGATCTTGCCCGCGTCGTCGAACTCGAAGACATCGATGACCTGAATCGTCATGCCCGGCATCTGCACCGTGAACGGGAATGCGACCGCATTGCCCGCGCAGCGGGGTTCCCCCGTGAGCGCGAGCGTGGCGCCCGTGTCCAGGGCGCCCTTGTAAAAGGCGCACACCGCCTCGATACCCTGGTGGGGCGCCGTGCCCACCGGATCCTCAACCCGGGCATCGGCCGCGTAGATGTCGCGGATGATGTCCAGGTCACCGGTGGCAAAGGCCTCGATGTAACGGTCGACAACTGCACGCTTTTCACCACTTTCCATTGTCTGCTCCTGTTCAGCTGCCATGCGGCGCCGCCCCGCGCTTGCTAAAAACGAGCCCTCGTGCGTTTCCGCTCACGGGCCCGCCATGCGCCTGCACCGTCTTGGCAGCAGATACGCTGATGGCGACGAACCGTCATCATACGAAGGTGCAGCCCGTGTTTAAAGCCGGAAGCGGTCGACTCGTCGGAAAAGGTCGGGAGTGGGATAACGATTCAGGCCGGTCGACGAAAACTCGCCCCAGGGGAGCCGGAGTGGATACGGCGGGGCCGGTTTATCCTGCAATACTGAGGCGGTTGACCCATATCCCGACGCGCTGCATGCTGTGCGCCTGCGGACGGAGGAGGCAACGATGCGGCGATTCGAGGACAGGGTAGTGCTGGTGATCGGGGCCGGCGGCGGGATAGGCCAGGCCAGCGCACAGCGTATGGCCAGGGAGGGTGGCGCGGTGTTCTGCGTCGACCTCAATGAAGCCGCGGCACAGGCCACCGCCGAGGCGATCGATGCGGAGGGCGGTAGCGCCACGGCCCGGGCCTGCGACATCAGCGACGAGACGGCGGTCCAAGCGTGCGTCGCGGACTGTATCGAGCGCTACGGCAGCCTGTACGCGCTGGTCAACATGGCGGGCGTGCTGCGCTTCGACGACACGGAACAACTTTCCCTCGCCGCCTGGCAGAAAATTATCGATGTCAATCTCACCGGCACCATGCTGCTGTGCCGGGAAGCCCTCCCGCACCTGGTCGCCAGCGGCGGCAGCATCGTTAACGCGGCCTCCACCGCGGCCCTCTCGGGACTGCCATGCGGGGTCGCCTACTCCGCCAGCAAGGGCGGGGTGCTGGCCCTGACCCGCAGCATCGCGGTGGAGTATGCCAAGCGGGGAGTGCGGGCAAACTGTGTCTGTCCCGGGGAGATCAAAACGGGGATGACCAGCGGGGTGACTTTTCCGGAAAGCTTCGACTTCGCGCTGATGTCCCGGATCACGGCACTGACCGGCGCCCGCGGGCCAGAGGCGGTCGCGGGGGTGATTGCGCTGCTGGCCTCGGATGACGGCATTCACATCACCGGCGAGGATATCCGGGTGGACGGCGGCACCCTCTCCTGAGCCCCTTCCGTGCCTGAAATTTCCCTGCACCCCCGGCAGGCGCCGGAGCATGGACATCGAATTTAAATCGACATATATTGTGCCCGCATCTGGCCCCGTCCTTCAGACAGACTGAATCCTTTCACAGCAAATCAGGACATATCGACCCATGAAAACCAGACTCACCGAACTGCTCGGCATCGAAACCCCCATTATCTGCGGCGGCATGATGCGCGTCGGTACCGCCGAACTCGCTGCCGCTGCCTCAAACGCGGGTGCCCTGGGGGTGATGACCGCACTGACCCAGCCGACCCCGGAAGGGCTGCGCGCCGAGATTGAAAAGTGCCGTTCCCTCACCGACAAACCCTTTGGGGTCAACCTGACTGTCGGCGTCGTTGCCACGGAGATCAATTACGACGATTACGTGGACGTCATCCTGGACAGCGGTGTGAAAATCATCGAGACCGCGGGTCGCAGCCCGGAGCCTTTCATGGAGCGCTTCAAGGCCAACGGCGTCAAGGTCATACACAAGTGCGTGGCGGTGCGCCACGCCCTGAAGGCGGAGCGGATCGGTGTCGACGTGGTCAGCATCGACGGTTTCGAGTGCGCCGGACACCCGGGCGAGCAGGACGTGGGGGGGCTTGTGCTGTTCCCGGCAGCCGCCCAGGCACTGAAGATTCCCGTGGTCGCCTCGGGCGGCATCGCGGACGGCCGCGGCCTGATCGCCGCGCTGGCCCTGGGCTGCGAGGGCATCAACATGGGTACCCGGTTCCTGGTCACCCGGGAGGCGCCCATTCACGAGGGTATCAAGCAGAAGGTCGTCGAGATGGACGAGAACCAGACCCGGCTGATTTTCCGTTCCTACAAGAACACGGCCCGGGTCTACCGCAACAGCGTGGCTGACAAGGTCGCCGAGCTGGAGGAAGAGGGTGCCGATTTCGGCCAGGTGCACCACCTGGTGTCAGGCGCGAACCAGGAGAAAGCCTGGTCCACCGGCGATATCGAGGCGGGCATGGTGACCGTGGGTATGTGCGGCGGCCTGATCAACGACATCCCCACCTGTGAGGAACTGGTGCGTAATATCGTCACGGATGCCGAGCAGATCATCAACGATCGCCTGGCGTCGATCGCGGCGGGTTGACGCAGTTACGCGCACGGGCGATCAGGGGCCGGTCATGGCCCACTCCTGAGGGGGCTCACCGTTTGGCCAGCTGCTCGAGACTCTCTTTCATCGCCCGCAGGGTCCCGGCGCGAACCGAAAGCTTGTTGGCGGCAAACTGCGCCTGCGGCAGCTGGGCCAGCTGTTCCGCCACGGCCTGGGCACGCGCATCGAGATCGTCGGCATTGACGACCTCATCGATAAAACCGGCGTCGACCGCCTGATCCGGGTTGTAGACCTCCGACAGCAAAGCCACCCGGGTCATATGCCGCCTGGATATCCTCGATGCGGTCAGTTCCACCAGGATGGGTGGCAGTTCCATGCCGATGGCCGTCTCCGGCAGCCTGATCTTGAAATCACCCCGGGTGCCGATCCGGCTGTCGCAGGTCATGACGATGAAAGCGCCCATGGCAATTCCGTGCCCGGTGCAGGCCGCCACCAGTGGCAGGGGGAAACCGTACAGGCGAATGAGCAGTTCGAAACCGCGCCCGACCATTGCCATCCCTTCCTCCGGCCCCTTCTTGAATTCAGCCAGGTCGAAACCGCCTGAAAACAGAGCGGCATTCACCGTGTCCAGTAGTTCGTGTCCCACGACATTGGCTTTGCCGTCGTCCAGGGTGAGGGTGGCGATGTTGTTGTCGAGCGTATAGTTCATGGTTTCAGCATTCTCCTCTCAAATGGCATAAATAATGACATTATATTTTCTGTCGCGCAATGCGTTCTGCTGGTATCGCGCGCACAGCCGGAATACGCATAACTGTACAAGACTATCGCACAGGTAACGTCATCGTGTTGTTTCAAAGCGAACAAATCATAATCGGTGTTTCGGGGATGCCTTGGAGAAGATCGTCAGTCCACAGAAACAGACGGCAGACGTTTGCGTAGCGAGCCCGGCCGCCAGGCGATTATCGATGCGGCGTTGGCTCTGTCAGTTTTGGGCAAGAACCATGCACGCAACCAGCACGGTCTTCGCAAGGACCTGGAGGACTGGCTGCTCGAACTGGAGTCGCTCCCCGTTCCGACAGGGAGACAGTTGATGCCGTCGCTTCATTCGAGATGGGGAACAGACTGCGGGAACACCAAGGGCTGAGCGAGAAAGCCAGCATGGAAGTTGTGAAGGGCCTGCTCGAGAGCCTCATGCTGGGGAGTGCCTGAGAGGCCGATTCTCCCCGATCCGCCTGGAATCATTCCCTGCCGCTGAGCAATAGCCGGACGATCCGTTCAGTTTTTACTGCCTAGCGTGTCTTCGGTTTTTTCGAGGCGGCACGTTTCGATCCTGCCTCAGCCTTGCCTTTAGCTTTAGCTTTGGGTTTGGGTTTGGGTTTGGCTCCGGCTTTCGGGGTGGCCCTGGCTTTCGCCGTGGTTTTCGACCTGGTCCCGGTTTTGGCTCGAGACCGGGTGCCTTTGGCGGCTGACACCTTGCCCTTCCCGGCCTTGCGTTTTGGCGCGGCTGTGGTCTTGCGTTTTGGCCCGGACCTCGCTTTCTCAGGTGAGCCGGCCAGTCCGGCCGCTTCCTCCAGCTCAGCCAGCGCATCTTCCATGTAATCGATAATGCGCTGCACGTGCGGCATGGAGCGGCGGCAGGCGATGATGCCGAAATCCACGTTCTGGTCGTAGGTGGAGAGGGTGATGTTCATGGCCACGCCGTCCATCACGATGGATGCCGGGTAGGAGCCATCGAGCCGGGCGCCGTTCCAGTACATGGTTTCCCGTATGCCGGGCACGTTGGAAATCACGGTGTTGAAGGGCGGCAGGCGGCTGATCAGGCCCAGCGGCATCAACAACAGACCGGGTGTCTGCAGCAGCAGGCTGAACAACTGTGCCTCACCGGGTGACATGTTCGCGAACAGGGCCTTGCCCGCCTCGGTGGAAGCCTTGACAGCCGCAAAACGGCGGGCCGGATCCTGAATATTTGTGCCGAGGTCGGCGCTGATGGAGGCCACCGCGTTGGAGGAATCGACATCGCCCTCCGCTCGCACCGACACCGGTACCATGGCCTTGAGGGATTCCTCCGGCAGTTCGGCGTGGTTCTGCAGATACTTTCGCAGAGCGCCGCCGCAGATGACCAGTACCGCGTCGTTGAAGGTCCCGTCGTAGGCTTTAGCCACGGCCCTGATGCGGGCAAAGGGCCAGGACTGAGCGACGAAGCGCCGTGCGCCGTCCACCGAGGTATTGATCGGACTGGTCGGAACCTTGAGGAAGGGCAGCAGCAGGTTGCTGTCCCCGGTCCACGCACGGGTAATACGCCTGGCGGCGCCATAGATGTGTACCCCGGAATCGTACCGCGCCTTCAGGGCGTCGACGACATTGCGCACCTGGGTATCACTGGGTTCGCCGGACCCCTTGCGCGGCAGCGTCGCCCGGTAGCGTTTCCAGGACGCCAGTGACAGGGGGGAATCCGCAAGGCGGGACCCGGGATCATCGGAGAGCATGCTGCGCGCGATGTGTACGGAGCGCGCACCGTCGACAGCCGCGTGGTGGGTCTTGGTGTATACGGCGAACTGCCGGTTCTTCAGGCCTTCTATCAGGTGCATTTCCCACAGGGGCCTATTGCGATCAAGCAGGGTGGCGTGCAGCCGCGACACCAGGGTGAACAGTTCCCTGTAGCGGCCCGGCTGGGGCAGCGCCGAGTGGCGGATATGGTATTCGAGATCCAGGGCGGGATCGGGTTCCCAGAAAGTGCGGCCCAGGAGTCCCAGGCGCCCCATCTTCAGTCGGTCGCCGAAAGGGGGGAGGAATTCCTCCGCATCCCTGAGATTGTTGGCCAGGGCGTGCAGGAATTCCGCCGCGTCGGCGCCCTCCGGCAGGGTGTACAGTGAGACGCCACCGACATGCATCGGCACCTCGCGGCTTTCGGACAGGAGAAAGCCCTTGTCCAAGACTGTCAGTTCTTTCATGTCCAGATCCTTTTCACGGGCACCGATGGTTTCAAGCGCTTACCGGGCTGAAAACTGATTAAAGCATGTCTTGGTCGACATGACAGCCGCTGCCTGATGAAAGGATGCCGGGCGGTACCGGGCGCTATCGCCGGGGTCTGTGGCCGCCGGGATTCGGTGACTACAGTCCCTCGCTGGTCTGGATGATCTCCTTTGAGCCGGCCGGCAGGGAGAAGGCGATGCCGTCCTCGCCGATGGTGTAGTTGGGGAAAATGTCCTCCGCGCCGTTCAGGTACAGGGTCTTCTGCCCGGGAATAACCAGGGGCGGCACGATGTGGTAATACAGCAGGTGACCGACCCCGGCGTCGCGGGCGGTCTCGGCGGCTTCCACCGGGCTGGCGTGGTAGTCGAGGATGTCACGGGTGATCTTGGCCATGATCTGGTTGTCGAGCTTCTCCGCCGTCGCGTTCATCATGTTGACCAGGTTGGGGGCCAGGGCCTCGTGCACCAGCAGATCCACGCCCCTGGCGAATCGTTCGATATTGGCCAGTTTGACCGTATCGCCGGTGATCAACAGTGAGCGACCCTTGTAGCTGAAGCGATAACCGACAGCCGGCTCTACCGGGGTGTGATCGACGGCCAGTGTCTCGACTTTCAGGTCACCTTTTTCCAGCACGGTCTGCAACTCGCCCATGGCGGGTTTGTCGAACGGCATCGCCTTCAGGCCGGCCCCACTGAGGGGCGCGACCGTGTCGCCGTGGTGATCGTGGCGGTAGGTGAAGTCCTGGGAGTAAGCGCGGTTGAAGCCCTCCACGACCTTTTGCACGCCCTGGGGGCCATAGACCGGCAGGGGCTCGACGTTGTCGCCCGCGGCCCAGCGGATGGTGCCCATCTCGCCCAGGCCGTCGATATGATCAGAGTGGAAGTGGGTGAGGAAGACGCCCTGTATGGTGCCGGGCTGGTAGCCCATGCGGGTCAGATTGCGCACCCCGTCAGTACCCGAGTCAACCACGAAGAGAGTCTTCCCGGCTACGACGGCGACACAGGGCCCCGAGGCATTGGGGGCTGGCATGGGGCCGCCGGCGCCACACAGGGCCAGGTGCAGGCCGTCCTCGAGGTCGTCGACAATATTTGCATCCATGCGGGCCTCCAGGCCCTTTTCCATCAAGCGCGCCGCGATGGTGGCTCTCTGGCTGTAGGCCAGCACACCGAGGACGCCAATTACGACGATAGCCACCAGTAGTTTTTTCATAGAGTGTCGCTCAGCTTCCGGCAGGGAATGTTAGCTCAGGCGGCCAGTATATTATAATGGCACATAGAGTGCCATTATAATGGTGCGCGCTTGAGGGGCCGGTTACATGATGAGCAAGAAACAACCGGTCAATCGAGTAAACTGTCCCCGGATTACTCAGTCCAGGTCACTGGCCTCGTGCCGCTCGGGCAGCTGCTTGGCCTCGTCGCCCCAGACCCGGTTGACCCGCTGGCCGCGCCGCACCGCCGGGCGCTCCTGGACCTCCTGGGTCCAGCGCACCACGTTGGTATAGGAGCCCACGTCGAGGAACTCGCCCGCTTCATAGAGCTTGCCCATGACCAGGGCGCCGTACCAGGCGTGAATCGCGATGTCCGCGATCGTGTATTCGTCGCCGCAGATATAGCGGCGCGAGGCCAGGTTGCGATCCAGGACGTCCAGCTGGCGCTTGACCTCCATCGTGTAGCGGTTGATCGGGTACTCCCACTTCTCCGGCGCATAGGCGTAGAAGTGGCCGAAGCCGCCGCCCAGGAATGCGGCGCTGCTCATCTGCCAGAACAGCCAGGACATGCACTCAGCCCGGGCGGAGGGCTCGGTGGGCAGGAACGCGTCGAATTTCTCCGCCAGGTAGACCAGGATGGCGCCCGATTCGAAGACGCGGGTCGGCGGTGTCGTGCTCCGGTCGAGCAGGGCCGGTATCTTGGAATTGGGATTGATGTCCACGAAGCCGCTGCCGAACTGGTCTCCCTCGAGGATATTCACAAGCCAGGCATCGTATTCCGCCTCCTCCTTGCCCTGGGCCAGCAACTCCTCCAGCAGCACCGTCACCTTGACACCGTTGGGCGTGGCCAGGGAATACAGCTGCAGCGGATGCCTGCCGACCGGCAGTACCTTCTCATGGGTGGGACCGGCGATGGGCCTGTTGATCTCGGCGAAGCGGCCGCCGCTGTCCATTTCCCACTGCCAGACCCTGGGTGGCGTGTAATCCGATGTACTGCTCATGAGGTTGCCGCCTTGCGTTCGCACTGTTCCATGGGACGTTAATCATACCGCAAGGTGGCGCCGAAGGTCCTGGGTGACGCGACAACATGGGCTTCCATATCGCCGTTTGCGGGGACTTAATCGTTTCGCTGGCAGCCACGATACGACTGCTGGCAACGGGGGTGTCTGCAGTTATACTGGCCTCACGTTGGACTTTCTGGCTCATGACATTGCCACCAAGGCGGGCATCGGCAGGTTGCTGCATTTACCGGAATCCCGCCTTTCGTAAAAGGGATGGCCAGTGTATTGATCAGGGGTTCCGTATTCCGGTGGATGCAGGGGGGCTGCTGCCCCTGAGCATCCGCCACTGGCCGGCCAGGATGTCACTCCAGGCATCCTGCAGAGGAACGGGGACATGGCAACATGAAAAATCTGGTTTCTCGATTCGATGCAGACCTCTCCTGGAAGTCCTGGTCTGCGATCACGATTTACGGCTGTGGCTTACTCGGATTCCTGGCGGGTGTTGACGTATCCGAACGGCCGGGTGTGACTGAGGCAGACCTGTTCACCAAGGCCTACTACGCATTCGGCCTGTTCGTGCTTGGCGGGCTGGACCTGGGCACTCCGGTCGGCGGTCCCCTGTACGGACGAACCATGCTCTGGCTCGCGTATTTCGCCGCACCGATATGGACCGCGTCTGCGATACTGGAGACCATTCTGCATGCCCTGCGCCCTCCTGTCTGGCATGTCAGGCGTATCAAGAACAAAATCGTTATTTTCGGGGGCGGTGAACTCACCCTGGCATTTCTGAACAGGATTGCGGCAGCGGGTAATCCGCGGCGGGCCGTCGTCATCGTCGATGAGTCCATGCATCCCCACGTCGATGAATTGCGCTCCTATGATCGGGTGCGGGTATTCGTCACGTCAGGGGACCAGATGCGCCGGCTCCGGCGCTATCCACTGCACAAGGCGCACAGATTTCTGCTTTTGAGTGAGCGGGACGATATCAATCTCGAGCTGGCGAGCCTTCTCCTCGAGCATGACCCGGATCTGGGTCGCAAAATCGTCTACCATATGTCCAACCTGCGATTCTTAAGGGTATTACAGGGCACACGAGTGGTGGAGCAATGTATCACTTTCAATCAATATGAGCTGGCCGCCACCCAGCTGGCGAGGGAGCAGCTGATCAAGCGATTCAACGCTACCGAGCACAGGGATACGGTGGTGCTGGCCGGCTTCGGTCGATTCGGCCAGAGCATTCTGGAACAGCTGGAAAAACACGCGTCAGGAGCCTTCAGTCGCGTGGCAATTATTGATCTGCACGCCGAAAAGCGCGCTTTGATCGCTGATGAACAGGTCGAGACCGAGCGCACGTACAGCCGACACACCTACGAGGGGGACATCGACGATCCGGAAATCTGGCAGCGACTTTTCGCGGAGGTCGTTATCGGGGAGGAGGAGCCTGTCTTCGTGGTCACTACCGGCGATGACCAGACCAACCTGCGGTGTGCAATCTGGCTCCGCAAGCGCTTTCAGAACGCGTTGATCATTTCCAGAACCCTTGCCCCCTCGTACTTCGCGCAGGGTGTGTGTGATGAACACGACGTGGTCAGTGTGAACACGGCGGAACTCGCGCAGGTATCCATTCCCCACGCATGGTACCGCTAGTGTCCTGTCCGGTTAATTCGCTGAAATCATGCGAATTAACCGGACAGGACACTAGCGCTCACGTTAATCCCGCCGACCGATTGCACTGGCAGGGGGAGTTTGCGAGGTGGGTTCGCCCGGCGGCGCCACACGGTGGATCATCAGGTATAACACCGGCACAAAGATCAGGGTCAGCACCGTGGCGAAGCTCAGGCCGAAGATGAAGGTGGTTGCAAGGGAGGCGAAGAAGGGATCGAACAGCAGTGGCAGCATGCCCAGGACGGTGGTGGCCGCGGCCATCCCCACCGGGCGCACCCGGCTGATCGCCGCATCGCGGACGGCATTGAAGGTGTCTTTGCCCGCTTCCAGTTCGACCGTCACCTGGTCGATCAGCACGATGCCGTTTTTCAGAATCATGCCGATCAAAGCCAAAATCCCGAGTATGGCGGGAAAAGTGAGCGGCAGCCTCATCACCAGGAGCCCAACCGAAACACCGACGATCGCCAGAGGCACGGTCAGCCAGACGACCAGGGAGCGGCGCAGCGAGCCGAACAGCAGCACGGTGAGCACGAACATTGCCAGCAGCGCCAGGGGCAGCCCGCCGAAGGCGGCCTTGAGGGAGCGCTGCGAGTTTTCGTATTCGCCGCCCCAGTTGAGGCTGTAACCTGCGGGCAGGGGAATGGCCTCTATCTGCGGCCTGACGCGCTTGAACAGCTGTTCCGCCGTCTGTCCGCTGAACAGGTCCTGGAAGGCGCCAACGGTCAGGGTGCGCTGGCGATCCTTCCGCCGTATCACGGTATCACTCCAGCGCAGGTCCACCCGGCTCACCAGCTGCTGGATCGGGACGTAGGTCTGCAGCGATGGGCTCCAGATGCGAAGATTGTCGATGCGACCGAAATCCACCCGCTCCGCCTCGGGCAGGCGCACCACGATAGGCAGCTTGCGGGTACCGTCCCGGTAAAGACCCACCTGCGCCCCGCCAAACGCGGTCTTCAGGGCGAGGGCGATCTCCTCGTTACTGATCCCCAGGCGCCGCGCCTCTGACTCGTTGACCACCGGAACCACCTCTTTGCCCCGCTCATGCCAGTCGCTGGAAACGCTGCGGGCCACCGGGTCAGCGCGCAGTATCGCCTCGGCCTGTTCGCCCAGCCGTCGCAGCACAGCGGGTTCAGGCCCGCGGAAGCGCGCCTCGATCTTCGCCCGGGTGGGCGGCCCGAAGGCCATTTCCCGCAGCGTGTGCGTCACTCGCGGAAAACGGGAATACATCTCGCTGTCGAGGCGCCGGGCCAGCGGCCACATGTTCTCCAGGCTGGTTGCCCGAATCTGCAGCTGGGCGAAATTTTCGAAACTCTGCTCCGGCAGGTAGGTCATGATGAAGCGCGGCGCACCCTGGCCGACACTGGCGGAGACGAACTCTACCTCCGGCTGTGACCTGATATGGGCTTCGATCTCCTCCACCTGGGCGAGGGTCGTGCGGATATCGGTACCCTCCGGCATCCAGATGTCGATATAAAACATCGGCGTGTTGGAGGCGGTGAAGAAGGCTTTCTTGACATGACCGAAACCGTATACGGAGAGCGCCAGCAGACCCACCATCAGCGCTATCACCGTTTTGCGGTGACGGACTGCCGGGTCCAGGATGCGCTTGTAGGCAGCGTACATTTTACCGCGATAGGGGTCGGCGGGCTGCGCAGACTGTGGATCGTAATCGGGCAGCACCAGGTCCACCAGGAAGGGCGTGATGGTGATGGCCAGGATCCAGCTGAGGAAGAGGGAGTAGGTCAGTACCCAGAACATGGCCTTCATGATCTGGCCGGTGTCCGATTCCGACAACCCGAAAGGGGTGAAGGCCATGATGGCAATCAGCGTTGCCGCCGCCAGGGGCCATTGGGTCTGCTTGACGATGGCCAGGCACGCCTGTCGCTTGCTCACGCCGCGGGTCACGCCGACCAGCGCCCCCTCGACGATCACGATGGCATTGTCCACCAGCATGCCCAGGGCAATGATCAGCGCGCCGAGCGACAGTCGATGCAGCTGCCACCCGTCCACCTTCATGAGTATGAAAGTGCCCAGCACGGTCAGCAACAGGGTGATTCCGACGATAAGGCCGGCGCGCCAGCCCATGGTCAGCAGCAGCGAAGCGAACACGATGACGACGGCCACAGCCAGATTGAGCAGAAAGCCAGCCACCGACTTCCTCACCTCCTGCGGCTGATCGTACAGGGCCTGCACGTTCATGCCGGCTGGCCGGAACTGTTCCAGTTCCGCCAGACGCTGATCAATGCGTTCGCCAACCTCCACCACGTTGACCCCTTTCCCGAAGGAGATGCCCAGGGCGATGGCGGGTTTGCTGTTCATGCGGATCAGCTGGCCGGGAATCTCCCGGTAGCCGCGCCGGATGGTAGCGACATCGGAAAGGCGGATCAGCTGCCCGCTGTCGCGACCGTGAATGACCGGGTCGATCTCCATCTCCAGGCCGCCCAGCCGCAGGTGCATCATCTCACCGTTGAGGGTCACCCGGCCGGGGTCGAGCACCAGGTTCTGCTGGTTCAGGAAGCCCACCACGCGGTGAAAGTCCAGGTCCAGGGCCGCCAGTTTCTTCAGCGAGATCTCGACGAAGATCTGCTCCTCCTGCTCACCGAAAAGGGTGATCTTGCCGACGCCCCGGACCAGTTCCAGGTCCCGCTTCAGACCGTCGACATACTGTTTCAGCTCGCTGAACTCGTAATTGTCCCCCGTGATCATCAGCGTGATGCCGTAGACGTCGGCATAATCGTCGTAGACCCGCGGCACCGTGGCGCCCCCCGGCAACATGGACTCGGTATCCTTGACCTTCCTGCGCAGCCTGTCCCAGGTCTGGTCCACCCGATCAACCGGCATCTCCTTGTCCATCTCTACCAGGATCTGGGACAGCCCCGGCCTGGAGGTGGAGCGGATGGTGTAGACCTCGGGCAGCTGGCGTATGGCGGTCTCCAGCGTGTGGGTCAGCTCCAGTTCCACCTCCTCCGCGGTTGCGCCGGGATAGGCGGTAATGATCATGGCGTCCTTGCGGGTGAAGGGCGGGTCCTCCAGGCGCCCGAGGTCGAGAAAGGCCAGCACACCGCCCACCGCCAGAATCAGCAGTATCATCCAGCTGACGGTGCGGTTGCGGATCGAGTATTCGGCAGTATTCATAGGTGCTCAGTGACCCGCGTTCAACAGTTGCACGTCTACCTCCTGCCCGGGAGACAGGCGGGAAAGGCCGCTGGTGACGACGAGATCGCCCGCCTCGAGGCCGGCGGTTACCAGCACCCCCTGCTGGGAAATCCGGCCGATGGCGACCTCCACCGGCGCGATCGTGCCATCCCGGTAGCGCCACACCCGGAACAGTCCCTCTTTCCCCGCCGGCTCCAGCGCGGTGACCGGTACCACCAGGCCCGAGTCGACCTGGAGTCCGGCCTGCTCCAGGTCGATGACCACGGTCGCCGGCAATCCGGGTGGGACACGGAGCTCGGGGTTATCGGTCGTCAGCCACACCTGGAAGGCCTGCGCTCTGGGGTCCCGCGCCATGGAGGACTTCAGGTAGCGCAGGGGGTATACCTCGGGGCTGCCGGAGAAGGTGGCTCGCGGGCTGAAAGCGTCAGGGTCGGGTGCCCGGTGGATCTGGCTCACGAGGGCGTCCGGCAGCTCCACCAGTACATCGGTGCGATCGTTGCGGAACAGGGTCGCCACGGTCTCGCCCGGCGCCACGGCCTCAAACAGCTCTTTCTCCACGACGGCGATGGTGCCGTCGAAGGGGGCCTCCACTACGGTATAGGACAGCTCTGCCTTCGCCAGTTCCAGCCTGGCCCTGGCGAGGCGATAGCCCGCCTGCAACTCGTCCCGCTGGGCCGGCGTCAGGGAGCCCAGTGCAGACAGGTTCTCGGCCCGCTCCAGCTGGCGGCGGCTCAACTGGTACTGTGCCGTGGCGTCGGCCAGCACCTGCAGCTGGATGGAATCGTCCAATCTCGCCAGGACCTGGCCGGCGACCACATCCTGTCCCGCCTGGACGGCGAGCTGGGCAATATTTCCCGGGATGCGGAAGGCCACCCGGGTCAGGTCGGCGGGGACCACGCGGCCGAGGAAGTGCTGTTTCCCACTGGCGACCATCCTGTCCACTTTCCAGACCTGGACAGTGAGTTCGGGTCTCGGGGAGACCGTGTCCTGTTCACAGGCCGCAATGGCCAAAAGCGCGGGCAGCACCAGCCAGGCGGCGGCGATCCGCAGTGGGTGAAGGCCCCGAGCCCCCATTTACAGGCCCTCCTCGCGTTCCCAGACCCGGACCCTCTGCCCCTCGTGGAGGCGGTTCACCCCGGCCGCGACGATGCGGTCGCCGGGATTGAGGCCCCGCCGCACGACACCCTCGCCATCCAGCTCTACCGACGTTTTGTGAATCGTCATGTCACCATCGATGCGCCACACCTGGGCCGAATTCCCGGCGCGCTCGAACAGTGACTCGGGAGGCAGAACCCAGCCGTCGGGCAGCAGGGCGGGATGATGCAAGCGGACGGTCGCGGGCATGCCGGGCCTGGCAGTGAAATTCGCGGGACTCGACACGACCAGGGTGACCGGGTAACTGTTGGTGTCCGGGTCGGGCTGCAGGCTGACCTCCTTGTAATCGGCGTCCAGGCTGACGCCGGGGAGCAGGTCGAACTCGACGGTGAAGCGGACCGGGTCAGGGCCCGCCAGCAGTGGCTCGTAGCGCGGTGGCAGGTTGAAACGGATCTCCAGTCGGCTCACGTCCTGCAGGTTGAGGATTGGCTCATGGGCGGCCACGACCTCAGAGGGCATCGCATAGGTGAAAGCAATGTTGCCGCTGTACGGGGCGACCAGCCTGCAGAATGACAGTTGCTCCCTGGCCTGCTCCAGCTGGGCCCGCCGGGTAGCCAGCAGTGTCTGGGCGGTGTCGTACTGGTCCTCGCTGATCAGTTTTTTCCCGTAGAGAGCCCGGGCCCGTTCCGCGCCCAGCCTGGCCAGGTCGTGTTCGGCCTTGCGGGCCTCCAGATTGAGCCGGTAATCGGTGGGATCGAGTTCCGCCAGCAGTTGGCCCTTGCTGACCCGCGCTCCCATGTGCACGTACAGGGTCTGCAGTTGGCCCCCCGTGCGGAAGGCGAGCTGGGTGCTGTCCCCTGCCTCAACGCGGGCCGCGAAGCGGGGTGAGTCCGCCATGGCGGGCTGTTGCAGACTGAACACCTTCACCGGCGTGACGCCGTTGTCCTGCGACCCGGTTTCCGCACGGGGTGCGCCCGGCCACGCGAGAGCGAGCGCCACAGTGAGCAGCAGTAATGGCCAATGCCTCATAGAGATACCGTGATGGGGCCGTGATATTTGCCGGGCGGCCCGGGAAATCTAGCGGAGTTTAACACCGTTCCTGGCAAGTGGGCGGATCGAGTACCAGCGGGAAGCGCCGGGCGAAGCCGGGGTACGCCACATACCTGCGAGGCTTTTTACACTGCTCTCTTCTCGCTGATGCTGCGGATTGCTTGCGCCCGTGACTGTTCGTCGAATTGAACGCGCTGCGAATCCGTGGAAGCCTGCGGGCGGAAATAGCGGCAGGTCCCGGCGCTGCGTTTACCAGTGCCCGGTGCCGGGTTCTCCCTTGAAGGGTCCTGCGATGCGGCTTGTCACCCACCCCCCGTAAAACTCTCCGGGTTGGGGCCTGACGTGTTCGCCATCCACATAACACGCCACCCGCCCCGGGTAGAAGGATACGTGCCCGTCGATCGCGGCAAAGCGCTCACTGGGGTTTTCGTAGCGCCAGGCGACCGGTCTGCTGGGTTCGACGCCCTGCAGTGCCCAGTAGGTGGCCTCGCCTTTCCACTCGCAGTGGGAGCGGTGATCGGTGGGTACCAGCCGCGTCCAGTCGACATCGCTGGCGGGCAGGTAATAGGTGGGCGGACTGGCTGTTTCCAGGACGCGCAATGCGGCGCGGCTGCGCGCCAGCAACGAGTCGCCGCAGAACACCTCGACCAGGCTGTCGCAGGTGACGAGTTGCGGCGGGCGTGGGTAATCCCATACCGACTCCTGGCCGGGGCCCGGTACTTCGGCAAAGGGCGGTCGCTCCTGTCCGGTGTATTTCCACATGACCCGATGATAGCCACTCGGCGGCTGACGCGCCAACTGGCAGCGGCAACGGGCGCACGGTAATTCCCGGCACGCGGCAAGCCAAACCCGGCGGGCCCGGCAGCGCAGGGGGCGCAACAGCCCACGGGCTGTTACGCTGCATGCCTTGCCTGTTGATTCGTGAGATCCGGATGCACTATCCAGGGGCTGAGCCCGCGGACGTTGTGACAGCCTTGGCTCGTTGCGCTGGCGGTGCCCGGGCCGGGTGTGGCTCGGGCAGGCTGTCCCGTGTTTGAGCGGCTGCGGCGGGCCCGGCTGCAACATGTCCTGTTTCGCGCCCGCATACCCTGGCACCTGTGGCAGGCCGGTACGCGCGACGCCCGGGCGCTGGCTCACCTCGATCGGCGCGAGCTGCACCGCTTGCGCAGGCTCGCCAGCCTGTTCCTGCACGAAAAGACCATCAGCGGCGCCCAGGGGCTGGTGGTCGACGATATCATGCGCGTGCAGATCGCCGCCCAGGCCTGTCTGCTGATCCTGAACCTCGACCTGGCGTATTTCCGGGGCTGGGTCGAGGTTATTCTCTATCCGGACACCTTTCTGGTGGACCGGGAGGAGTACGACGACAGCGGCGTCGTCCACCAGGCGCACCGGGCACTGGCGGGTGAATCCTGGCACCGGGGGCCAGTCATTCTCTCCTGGTCCGATGCGCGGCCGGGCGCCGATCCGCATGGGCCGGAGTCCAATGTCATCCTGCACGAATTCGCCCACAAGCTGGATATGCTCAACGGCACCGCGAACGGCATGCCGGCACTGCATCGCGGCATGATCCGGGCAGAGTGGACCGAGACTCTCACCCGGGCCTATGACCACCTTTGCCATCAGGTCGACCGGCACCACCACACGCCGATAGATCCGTACGCCACCGAGAATCCCGCGGAATTCTTCGCCGTGACCACCGAGGTCTTCTTCCAGGAACCGGCGCGCCTGCACGCGGCCTACCCCGACGTCTACCGGCAATTGAGCCTCTACTTCCGCCAGGATCCCTTGGCCAGGCTGAGTTGAACCGATGAGGTGGCGGAGCCGGGCGGGGAGAGCAGTTCACTGCAGGCACATTCCTTGACGGCGGCCTTTTATCCTGGGCGACAGGCCCAGTCTGGTGGATATCGGCTGTCGGGAGTTTGGTGGCGTGGTCTATCGCTGGGCGCAAATGAGTAGCTATACCGGCACTGCTGCTAGAATATGCCGGGGTGCGGAACTATGACCTTCGACATTTTTTAACGGAGCAGCAAGACCATGACAGAAGAGATCACCATCAGCACCCTTGAGGTGCGCAAGGACGACTGGCGTGAGACCCGTGTCGTCACGCAGCAACCGGACCGGGAACTCGGCGAGAACGAGGTGCTGTTGAAAGCGGATCGCCTTGCGCTCACTGCCAATAATATCTCCTACGCCGCTGCCGGTGACAGCCTCGGCTACTGGGGCTTTTTCCCGACGGAGGCGGGCTGGGGGCGGATACCCGCCATGGGGTGGGGCGACGTCGTCGCGTCCGCCCACCCGGATATCGCGGTGGGAGAGCGGGTGTGGGGTTTCTTCCCCCTCAGCAGCCACCTGAAGATCCTGGGTGGCAAGGTGCATGCGGGGCAGTTCAGCGATGTCTCCCCTCACCGCGAGGAGTACGCTCCCGTCTACGCCCAGTTCGATCGCGCCTCGGCCAACCCCATCTACGAGGAGGCGCGGGAGGACCAGGACAGCCTGCTGCGCGGCCTGTTTTTGACGTCCTGGCTGGTGGAGGATTTCATGAACGTGCACAAGGCATTTGGTGCAGGGGCCTGCCTGATCACCAGCGCCTCCAGCAAGACCAGCATCGCCCTGGGCCATTGCGTGCGCCAGCGCGGCAGCCTGGCCAGTATCGGTATTACCTCCCCGGGTAACGTGGCGTTTTGCGAGGGCCTGGGCTGCTACGACAGGGTGGTTAGCTATGGCGACATCGCCAGCCTGGATGCCGCGCAGCCGGTCGTGATGGTGGACATGGCGGGCAGCGCCCAGGTGCTCAGTGAGGCGCACCATCATTACGGCGACAATATGAAATACTCCTGCCAGGTGGGAGCGACCCACTACGAGGAGATGGGAACGTCAGAGGGCCTGCCGGGCGCCACCCCGGAGTTCTTCTTCGCGCCGGGGCACGTCCAGACCCGCAGCAGGGAACTGGGTGCTGCGCAGCTGATGATGCAGCTGGGCGTGGCCTATGTCGGCTTTCGCCAGTTCTGTGACAACTGGTTGCGAATTGAGCGCAGCTACGGGTCCGAGGCGGTAGGTCGTGTCTACCAGCAGGTGCTGGCAGGCAGGACGGATCCCGCCAGCGGCCAGATCATTTCCATGTGGGAGAAGGGCGCCTGAAAAAATCGCCCCGAAACGGTTTATTTCCGGCAGCCGCCTGGACCGGTCCAATGGGGTCGGTCGCAGCCACCTGGAATTTTCGGATGCCCGGCTGAAACCCGGTTTTCTCTAGGTGGCTGCGCGGGCTTGCGCGGACAGCGTGGCGCGCAGTGCCTCGCTCGATCCCTTGCCGAGGCGCTTCATCAGGTCGCTGACCTCCCTGATGTTGAGGGGCAGCGGCTGGATCCGTTCCGCGTCCACTACACAGACCGACCCGGACCATGGGTCAGGGGCGCCCGGGAGGAATACCAGGCTGTTGCCGTCGCCGGTCTTCTCGACCTCGAAGCCGACCTGCCAGGAGTCATCGAACTGTATCAGCACGGGCTGCATGTCCCGGGTGTCTTCCGGTGTCAGGACGCTGCCTGCCCTGGCTTTCAACAGTGCATAGGCGGGTATCCTGTCCAGCACGTTCGTTTCGAGGGACTGAACCAGGCCTCGGGCAGTAACGCTTCGCGCCGCCAATCCGGCTATGAAGCAGGTGAGAGTCAGCAGCCCCAGCGCGATCAATTGCGCGATGCCCATGCCGCCGAACGTTGCAAAGGGCAACAGCTTCGCCATCGGCTCCGCCACCATGTTGATCAGTTGGAGGGCCTTGCCGATCACGACGATAAAGATCACGATGGGCACCAGGAACAGGATGCCGCCAAGCACGGTTGTTTTTATAAAACGCAGCACGTCGAATTCCTCGCGTGTTGGGGCCAGAGAGGCTGCTGACACTCTACTATGCGGCGCCGGTGCTGGAAACCTGCGTTTTTTTCTCTACTGCCTCTGTCCCAGCGCCGCCAGCAGCCCGTCCATGACCGCTGTGGGGTCGTCGGACGTATCCAGTGCCGCCAGCACGAAACGGTCGGGTCTCACCAGGATGATACGGGGCAGTTTCCCGCCTGCGAAGTCGCCCAGTACCTCGACCCCCGGTTGATGCACCGAGGGCGCGAGGGCGGCCCACAGGGGATGGGCCAGAATTTCTTCGGGCACGTCGGCGCCGCCCACCACCAGTGCTGTGAAGCCGGGACCGATAACATCATCGAGTAACACCTCCCCGTCATTGCTACCGACAGTCGGCTGGGGCAGCATCCGGCCGCCGAGCCCGTCGCCGGCAAACCAGCCGGCCGGCAGCCTCACGTCACTGAGCGGCGCGACGACGTCGCGACCGAAGGCCGCGGCGGCGGCGGGATCCGAATTGATTTCGGCGAACATGGCATCCCGCTCCGTGGCAGCCCCGGTATCGGTGGGCTGTATCTGGTCGCCGAGCATGACTGCCATGTCGACCATGGTCCTGGCGGCATCATGGCGCTCGACATCGTAAGTATCCAGCAGTGAAGCGGGCAGGGTGCCGTCCAGGACGCGCGCCAGCTTCCATGAGAGATTGCGCACGTCACGCAATCCGGCATTCAGGCCCTGCCCGGCGAAGGGTGGCGTCATGTGCGCCGCATCGCCGGCGAGATATACCCGACCCTGGCTGAAGCGCTCGGCCACCACCGCGCTGAAACCGTAGACGCATTTGCGGTAGATCTCGACGCTGTCGGCGTCGGTGTGATCCGCCAGCAGTGCCCTGATGCGCGCGTCGGCGAGCATCTCTTCGTCTGTTTCACCCTCGAGCAGCATCCACTCCCAGCGCCGCTCCCCGCCGGGGCGCAGAATGGTCATCGCCGGCCGCGCCGGATCGCAGAAGAAGCGGCATTCGGGCTCGCCGATGAGGTGTCTGTCCACGGTGTCGACCACCAGCCACTTCTGTGGCAGTCGATCGCCGCACATGTTGATACCCAGTGCCTGGCGCACACTGGAGCGACCGCCGTCGCAGCCCACCATGTAGTCCGCCTCGAGCCGCGATTCGCGTCCATCAGCGGCGCGCAGGCGTGCGCTCACCCGCTCGCCTTCCTGGTTGAACTCGAGTAACCCGGTTTCGTGATACACCGACACGCAGTCGAAACGCGACAGGCCCGCCAGCAGCTGCCGCTCGAGGGTGGGCTGGTCGAAGGTGTTCTGGAGGCAGAACCCGTAGGGCCGCGCGGTCAGGTCGGTGCTGAACAGGTGGGTGCCCTGGCCATTGATGTAGTCGGCGACGAAGCCCTGCTTGATGGTTTCCGAGACCGTGTCAGCCAGGCCGGTCGCCTGCAGTGTGCGCATGGACTCGCCGTCCAGGGCCACTGCCCGGGGTTCGGGAACGCAACCGGGATTGCGTTCGACCAGCACCGTGTCGACGCCCTCTGTCCCCAGCAGGTTGGCAAGCGTGAGGCCCGCGGGTCCGGCGCCCACGATCAGGACGCTGGCACTGGATGGCATGATCATCGGGCCTCCCGGGGAACCACCCGGTTGTGATGCAGCCCGAGATCGATCCGCCCGTCGGCGCTCTTCCCTGAAGCGGTGACCAGGTCACCGTCCCTGAGGTAGTCCGGGTCATTGAGCCCACCCTTTATGAACAGCTCCCAGCGCTTCCCCTCCGGCAGCAGTCTGGCTATCGCCATTTTGACCGCTCCGGGAGACTTGACGGCGGTGCCGCCCGGCGTGCCGGTCACGATCAGGTCCCCCGGCCAGAGATCCTGCAGGGCGGAGAGTTCCGTGAGGGTCTCTGCGGGTTTGAAGGAGATATCCGACGCCAGGGAGTGCTGCCTCCGCTCACCATTCACCTCGAGGCTGATTTCGATCTCGTCGAAGTGGGCGAGGTCATCGGCGTCCACCAGTGTCAGCCATGGCCCCGTGGGGCCGAACGTGCGGTAACTCTTGCCCTTGTAGAACTGCGCCTGCGGCAGCTGGACGTCCCTCGCCGACACGTCGTTGTGCAGCACCAGGGCGCCGACGAACTCGGCGAGGTTGTCGCGGGTCACCTGCTCCGGGCCGGTGACGGCGCGTTTCATCACGATGCCGATCTCGACCTCGTAGTCCAGCAGCCGCACGTGAGGCGGGCGGATGATATCGGTATCCGCGGGCGCGAGGCACGAGGAAGCCTTGCGGAAGAGGGTATTGTAAGGCAGCCTGCCGGAGGGGATGCCGATCTCGCGCAGGTGCGAGCTGTAATTGAGTCCCTGTGCAATCAATTGCCGGTCGGGTGTTATTGGGCAGAGCAACTGCAGCGCGGCGAGGTCGCGATCCGGCGCGGGCTGCGCGGCGGCCGCCCTTGCGAGCGACAGGCCGCTCTCCATGAACTGTGCGGTGGAGCCGGCGTCGATCTCCAAAGTGTGGACCTGTGAGCCGGTCACCACGCCCCAGCGCGGCGTGCCTGCGTCGTTGAAACGAACTACATTGATTGCCATGGGTATTTCTCCGTAAACGTTCTGGCTGGTAGAAGTGAAATTGCGGTCAATCCGGAAGGCTCTTGCTGCGCATGGCGCGCATCATCAGTTTCATCTCCCGCAGGCCGAAGCCTGATTTGCCGGGCAGGTTGCGCAGGATCTCCAGGATTTCGTGCAGCCCCAGTCGAGGCCGCAGGAAGGCAGAGGTGACGGGCGGGCCCCACTGGGCGAGGCCGGCCGTCGACATGGCGTGGTAGCGGGTGGGGTGCGCGGCGTCGAACAGGTCGCCGTCGGCGAAGTGCTCGAACTTGCGGCCGTCCGGCCCGAACCAGTAGTCGAATATCTGGCTGCCCAGGATATGGCGGCCGATACCCCAGGCCCGGCGGAAACCGTGTTCGCGCAGCACCTCGCCCCCCATGCCGATATCGTCGAGGTCCGGCACCTCGAAGGCCGCATGTTCGAAATCGACCACCGGCAGGCGGGCCACCACGAACGTATGGTGATCACTCGGCCGGTCGCCGCGGTCGCAGCGCATGAACGCCACCGCGGGCCGGCCGTCGGGCAGGGCCTGGACGTCTGAGGGAATCAGGCCAAAGGTGCCGATATAGAAGCGCGCGGTAGCCTCCCAGTTCGGCGTGCCCAGCACCATGTGCCCGAGTCGCAGGACGCGTGAGGGCGTGCGGGACGGTCGCCGGGTGGCATTGACGCGCGGCTTCGCATCCCCGCGGTTGCTGGCCGGTGCCTCGCCGCAGTTCGGGAGCCCGTCGCGCCAGTCTGGAAAAAACGCCACCTTCACCGCGACCCCATTGGGGTCTGTGAGCGTGACGCCCAGCGGCCGCCCGGGAAGATCGAGGGGCGCCGGGTGAGCCACCCCGGTTTTTTCTGCCAGTTGCCCGAGTTCGGCGGCGGTGCGCACCGCAAAGGTGGGGCCGACGAAGGTCGCCTTTCTGGCCTGCCGGTAGATCACTGCGACAGGCGCACCGGCTTCGGCGGAGAAATGCAGGCTGCCGTCGGTCCCGGCGCTGCACTGCAACCCGAATTCCGAGAAAAAGCGCCTGGCAATGTCCGGTTGCGGTCCCGCGAACTCGATCATGGCGAGGTCGTGGACGCGGACACAGGGATCATCCGCTCGCGGGACGGGAATATAGGGGCTGCCGGAATCGGGATGGATGCCTGTCTCTGTCATGGCCTGGAACCTAAAACTTGTCAACTGACGAAAATAATATTTGAATATTCGGCAGATTACAAGTATTTTATTCTGCACCTCCAGCACCCGGACAAGGTCGCCATGAAAAGTACCTCCGCCACGCCCCGCCGCAGGCAGCAACGTGCGATCGAGACACGCACAGCCCTGCTGGACACAGCGACGACGGCGTTCAGTACCCGGGGGTTCGACAGCATCTCTGTCCGCCAGCTCGAGGAGCTGGCGGGCGTGAAGCGCGGCCTCGTGGCGTACCACTTCGGCGACAAGGACCAGTTATGGCGGGATGTCGTCGATCGCCTGTTCGGCGATCTGGCTGAGGATTTTCTCGCCCGGACCCGGGCACTGGCCGACATCGCCCCCGAGGAGGCCGTCCGCGGCATGGCGCGTGCGTTTGTCCGCTACAGCGCCGCACACCCCGAACTCAATCGCCTGATGATGCAGGAATCGATGAGCGACTCCTGGCGGGTGGGCTATATCGTCGAGCAGCATATCAGGCCGCTGCTGGAAGCGCTGGCGACGCTCATGCCGGAAGCGGCGGGAAGGCTCTGGGGCCATCGCGACCCGCACCGCTACTATACCTTCATCGGTGCCAGTGCGTTTGTCTTCTCCGCCGAGCAGGAGTGCCGGCGACTTTTTGGCGTCTCTCCCCGGGAGGAGGCGTTTATCGAGCGCCACGCCGACCTGGTCGTGGCATTGTTGTTGCACGACTGAGTGACGACTTCGCCCGGGTCCGCCGACACGCATTGCTATACTTCCCGAATACCGGATTCAAGGTGGCAACGGCATGCTCACACTCCCGGCATTCTCCGATGACGAACTCAGTGAAGCGATCCGTCTCTGTGGCCACGAATCGGAGGAGGTGCGCCTCACGCAACTGCTGGGAGAGTACCACGCGCTGCAACCCCCTCTCGACGACGCCGTGGCGGAGGCGACCCGCCTTATCGAGGCGATCCGGGAGAAGCAGCGCTACCGGGCGGGGATCAATGCCCTGTTGAACGAGTTCACGCTCTCCAGCAGGGAGGGAGTGGTGCTGATGTGCCTGGCCGAAGCGTTGCTGCGCGTGCCCGACAGGCTTACCGCGGACCGGCTGATCCGCGACAAGCTGGGCGAGGGCGACTGGCGCTCGCACCTGGGGCGCAGTCACTCGATGTTTGTCAACGCCTCCTCCTGGGGGCTCCTGCTGACGGGGACGTTCGTCCAGTTCCGGGAGGAGGATGCGGTCTCTGCGTGGAAGACCCTGAAACAGACCGTGGGCCGGGTGGGCGAGCCGGCAATACGGGCGGCGATGCGCCTGGCGATGCGGATCATGGGTACCCAGTTTGTCCTCGGGCGCGATATACACGAGGCGATCGATCGCGCCGGGGAGTGGCGCAGGCGCGGCTACCGCTATTCCTATGACATGCTGGGGGAGGGGGCAAGGACGCAGGAGCACGCCGATCGTCACCTGGAGGAATACGTCAAGGCGATCGAGGCCATCGGCAGCCAGGAGGAGGGTGACCCGGCGCAATCCTGCGGTCTGTCGGTCAAGCTCTCGGCCCTGCACCCGCGCTTTTCGGTGAACCAGTTCGACCGGGTGCGCGGTGAGCTCGCGCCGCGTCTGCTGGAACTGGCGCGGCTGGCCCGGGACAGCAACATCGGGCTCACCATCGACGCAGAGGAGGCGGATCGCCTCGAACCGACCCTCGCGGTGTTCGAGCAGGTTTACGGTGACCCGTCGCTGGGTGAGTGGGACGGCCTCGGCGTCGTGGTGCAGGCTTACTTGAAACAGGCCCCGGCCGTCATCGACTGGCTGAGCGGGCAGTACCGGCGCAAGGGTCGGCGTATCATGGTGCGTCTGGTCAAGGGCGCCTACTGGGATGCCGAGATCAAGCATGCCCAGCTCCTGGGTCACGCCACCTACCCGGTCTTTACGCGCAAGGCCGCCAGCGATGTCTCTTACCTGGTGTGTGCCGCCCGGCTGCTCGCGCGGCGCGACCACCTCTACCCCCAGTTCGCCACCCACAATGCCCACTCCGCCGCGGCCGTCATGCATCTGGCCGGGGACGGACAGGGCTTTGAGTTCCAGCGCCTGCACGGCATGGGCGAAGAGCTCTACGAGGAAATGCTCGAGTCGGCCGGCAGCACTATTCCGTGCCGCATTTACGCGCCGGTGGGCGTGCACCGGGATCTGCTCGCCTACCTGGTGCGGCGGCTGCTGGAGAACGGGGCCAACAGCTCTTTCGTCAATAACATCGCCGATGACGACGTGCCCGCAATCAGGCTGGCCGCGGATCCGGGGCGCAAACTCCGGTCATACCGCCACCTGGCCAACCCGTCGATCCCGCTGCCGGCGGGAATATTCGACGGCACGCGCACGCCGGCCTACGGTGATGACCTCGCCGACCCGCACTCACTGGCGGAGCTGGCCCGCAGCCTGGCCGGGTGGCGGGCCTGCCCGCCGGGTATCGGCGATGGCCCCGGTACGCCCGGCGCCAGCGCCGTCACCAACCCGGCCCGGCGCAGCGAGGTGCTCGGCCATTACCGCCCGGCGAGCCCGGCAGGCATCGAGGAGGCCGTGACGGCCTGCAGCGCGGCGTTTGCCGGGTGGTCGGCGCGACCCGCGCCCGAGCGCGCCGCAATAGTGCGCCGGGCGGGGGATCTGCTCGAGCGGAACCGGGCCGAACTGATCGGCTACTGCGTGAAAGAGGCCGGTAAGACCCTGCCTGACGCGCTGGCGGACGTGCGCGAAGCGGTCGATTTCTGCCGCTACTACGCGGCGCAGTCGGAGCAGCTTTACGGGGAGTGCGGGAGCCAGGTGACCGCGCGGGGAACCATCCTCTGCATCAGCCCCTGGAACTTCCCGGTGGCCATCTTCACCGGACAACTGATGGCCGCACTCGCCGCCGGCAATACCGTGATAGCCAAGCCGGCGGAGCAGACCACGCTGGTGGCCCTGCGGCTGCTGCAGCTGTTCCGGGAGGCGGGCGTGCCGGCGGATGTGCTCCGCCTGTTGACCGGCCCCGGCGAGCCGGTGGGAGACGCCCTGCTCGGCGACGGGCGCATAAAGGGGGTCATGTTCACCGGCTCCATCGAGGTCGCGCACCTCATCAGCCGCCGCCTTGCGGCCCGGCCCGACGCGCCGGTGCCGCTGATCGCCGAGACCGGCGGCCAGAATGCCATGGTCGTCGACTCCACCGCGCTTCTCGAGCAGGTGGTGGACGACGTGATCACTTCCGGCTTCAACAGCGCAGGCCAGCGCTGCTCGGCCCTGCGGTTGCTGCTTGTCCAGGAGGATATCGCCGACGACCTGGTCGCCATGCTGGTCGGGGCGATGCGGGAGCTGCGGGTCGGGGACCCCGAGGATCTTTCCACGGATATCGGGCCGGTGATCGACGGGGAGGCCCGCGGCCGGTTGCGGGACCATATCGACTACATGAAACAGGCGGGCACGCTCCTGCATGTGTGCAAAACCGGGGAGCTGCCTGAGGGCAGTTTTTTCGCGCCGCGACTCTACGAGATCGACGACATCGGGCGCCTGCGCCAGGAGGTTTTCGGGCCCGTCGTTCACGTGCTCCGCTACCGCGCCTCCGAGCTGAAGACTCTGGCGGCAGCCATCAACGGCACCGGTTTCGGGTTGACCTTCGGTGTGCACAGTCGCATCGAGGAGACGGTCGAGACTCTAGCCGGCGGTATCGAGGCGGGGAATATCTACGTCAACCGCAACATCATCGGCGCGGTGGTGGGGGTGCAGCCATTCGGCGGCCACGGCCTGTCGGGCACCGGGCCGAAAGCGGGCGGACCGCTCTACCTGCCCCGGTTGGTCCGGCCGCGATCCACCGCGGACGCGGCGTCGCCGCCGTTGCCGGGACTCCCCGGCGACCCGGCTGCCGCGCCTGACCTGGATGCCCTCGTCGCGCAACTGGCAGAGGCGCGCTCTGCCTGGAGTGAGGTGCCTCCGGGGCAGCGCCGCGCGTGTCTCGCGCGGCTGCAGGAGCTGGCGCGGGGGATGGTCGATGGCGACCTGGGCCTGCTGGAGACACGGTATCGCAGCCTGGATGCCCCGATCGTGCTGCCCGGACCCACCGGTGAGAGCAACACCCTGAGTTTCCACCCCCGCGGCACGGTGGCGGTGCTGGCCGACGCCGCTACCGTCCTGCCTGTACTCCTGGTGATGGCGGCGGCCGCCCTGCTGGTCGGCAATTCGGCCCTGCTGGTCGGTGTGGGGGACGGCTCGCCGATGCTGATGCGCGTTCGCAACCTGCTCGGTGACGCGGGATTTCCCGATGCTCTCAGCGCGGTGATACGCTGCGGGGGGAGCGGGGAATTGGAGACACTGCTCGAGCACGCCGCGCTGTCCGCGGCCGCGAGCCGTTCTCCGGCGTTGTCAGCCAGGGCGGCTGCGGTATTCGCGGGAAGGCGCGGCGCCATACTGCCGGTGATCGATGAGCCCTTCGGGCCGTACTACCTCGACCGGTTCGTGCTGGAGCGCTCAATTTCCAACAACGTTACCGCCTCCGGCGGCAACACCGCGCTGATGTCCCTGGGCGAGGCCGATTAGGGCCATAGGGCGAGCAGCGCGAGCCCGATCACCACGGCCGACGTGCCACACGCCAGCATCCAGCGGCGCAGTGCGGGAGAACCCAGCACGGCGGCAGCGCCGGTCTTGAAAGCGAGGTTGGACAGCGTGGCCAGAAAAATCGCCCGCCAGGACGTGTCGGCGGGCAGCTGGCCCTCGCTGAAATGCTGGGCGACGGACAGGGTCAGCGCGTCCACATCGGTCAGGCCGGAGAGTGTCGCCACGCCGTAGATGGCCTGGTCACCGATCAGGTCCCTGGTCAGGGCCACCCCAAAGAGAATGATGACGAAAACCGCTGCGACACCGACGGCCATGCCGAATTGTGCCGGGTTCTTCTGCGCCGGTGCCTCCAGCCTGTCGTGGCTGACTCGTCGGGAAATGAATAACGCCATCAGCGCCAGGAAAACGGTAAAAATCGCGATCGGCGCCGCAATATGGGGCACCAGTTCGGGCGCGACCAGCAGCAGCTCGACCAGGACCCGCCCGTAGACCACGGTGGAGGCGACGATGATCACCAGTGTTGCCGCCGCGCCGAACTGCTTGTGGCGTTTGCTGATGGCGGCGTAGCTGATGGTGGTGGCGGTGCTGGAGACCAGCCCCCCCACCAGTCCCGCCAGCCACAGGCCCGAGGATTTGCTGGTGACGCGGAACAGCAGGTAGCCGATGATATTGATGCCCACGATCAACACGACGAACAGCCAGCTCTGGAAGGGGTTGAAGACATCGTAGGGCCCGAAGGTCTCGTTCGGGAGGATGGGCAGCACCACCAGCGATATCAGCGTGAAGCGCGCGATGATCTCGAAATCCTCCGCGCCAAGCCGGTCGACCCATTGGTGCAGCGGCTTTTTCCAGTGCAGCAGCAGCATCATGGCGGCGGCCAGCACCACCGACTCCACCCACATGCCGGAGGCCGCCATGGCGCCGATGAGGAATGTGACCAGCGCTGCAATCGCGGTCGTGGCGCCGGTACCCCTGTCCGCGCCCTGCGTCCATTGCCGCAGCACCGTGATGAGCAGCGCGGCTGCCGCCAGCAGCGTCGCCACGACGATGAGGCCGCCATATCTCGCCGCCAGTACCGCGGCGGTCGCACCCGCTGCACTCAGCAGGGCAAACGTGCGAATTCCCAGTGGCTTGTTGTCTTCCCACTCCCGCTCGGTCCCGATCAGGAGGCCCAGCGCCAGGGCCAGGGCGATGCCGAGCAGCTCCGGGTCGATATAGTCTGTCATATGGCTCCGGCTTAATGCAAAAAACTATAAAAAACAGAAGGATAAAATCATTTCCTCGAATTTCTGTAAAGTGGTAAAACTGCGGCTTTGTGTACTAGTTCCTTGTATTCGGTGCCGGACCGATGAAAACTCGGCAGAAACACAGCAGAAAAACAGAGGGGGGCGGCTGTGCAAATCGCCATCATTACTGTCTTCATTATCGTCCTGGCGGTACTCATCCTGGCAAGGCTGCGGCAATCGTCGGCACCTTCGCCGGTCAGTGCCAGGGCGTCAGCATCCGCCGCGAAAACGCCGCGGGCGAGTGCGGCCGTGCCGAATAGCGGGACCGCGAAACCCGCCGTCGCAAAACCCGTGAACAACATTGGCAACCCGTTCCGCGCGGTATCGATCAAGGCGGGAACCGGCCCCTGTGCGGCGGTGAAGGCACTGCAGGACGAGCGCTTCCTGATCGGCACGGTGCCGCATATTCCGCTGGCTGACTGTGGTTCGAAAAGCTGTACCTGCAAGTATGTCCATCACGAGGACCGGCGCCTTCCCGACGACGAGCGGCGCGCGCCTGCGGCCCTGACCACCGACCTCTATGCCGCTACCGGGAAGGCGGATCGGCGCGCCCGGGAGCGGGGGCGCCGGCAGACGGACTAGCCCTTCCCCTTGGGTTTGTTGGGGCCCGCCTTGGAGTCTTTTTCGATGTACTCGATGATCTTGCCGGCCACATCGATGCCGGTGGCGGTTTCGATCCCTTCCAGGCCGGGCGAGGAGTTGACCTCGATCACCAGTGGCCCGTGAGCCGAGCGCAGGATATCGACACCGGCGAGATCGAGCCCCATCACGGTGGCGGCTTTGACCGCGAGGCGGCGCTCCTCGGGGCGCAGCTTGATCACCTCGGCGGTGCCGCCGCGGTGCAGGTTGGAACGGTACTCACCCTTGCTGGCCTTGCGCTGCATGGCGGCGATCACCCTGTCGCCGACGACGAAGCAGCGGATATCGGAACCGCCGGCCTCCTTGATGAACTCCTGCACCAGGAAGTCAGTGCCGATACCGCGGAAGGCGTTGATCAATGCCTCGGCGGCCTTCTTGGTTTCCGCCAGCAGAACGCCGTTGCCGTGGGTGCTGGCGGTCAGCTTGAGAATCAGCGGCGCGCCGCCGACGGATTCGACCAGCCGGTCGGTCGCCTTGGCGGAGTGCGCATAGCTCGTCACCGGCTGGCCTATACCCTTGCGTGCCAGCAACTGGTGCGCCCGCAGTTTGTCCCGTGAGCGGGTGATGGCAATCGATTCGTTGATCGAATAGACCCCGCCCACCTCGAACTGGCGCAGAACGGCGCAGCCGTAAGCGGTGACACTGGCGCCGATTCTCGGGATCACCGCATCGAATGCCAGCTCCTGGAACTCGTGTTCCGTGGGCTGGTAGGTGACCGTGGGATCGTTGGCGGTGATGTTCATGTAGCACTTCAGTACGTCGACCACCTGCGCTTCATGGCCTTTTTCGCGCGCTGCCTCCACCAATCGACGGGTGGAATAGAGTCTGCGGTTGCGTGACAGGATACCAATCTTCATAGAGTTCCTTGCGGGAATGTTCAGTGGGTTGGGTTAATGCGAAAGAACAGATGATAACGCCAATCCCGGGTCTTTTACACCGACGGTGCCTTAGCCGCAGGCCGGCCGACCGCCAGCAGGTCGCGCAGCCGCGGCGGCAGGTCGCCCAGGGCAGCATCCGGCCGCGCCCCCAGGGCATCAGGCAACTTCGCAAAAAAACAGCGGGCTGCGGCCGCCGCGGCGATGTCGAATATCCGGGCCTCAGAAAAGCCTGCGTCCCGCAGCGCGTGGATGTCTCTTGCCGTAATCGAGGAGGAGTCCAGCGCCACCTTGCGCGCGAAGTGCATCATTGCTCTCTCTCCGGCAGCCAGGGGAGAGGGGTCCTCATCCCTGACGATGGCGAGCAGCTGTTCCTCGCTGAAGTAGCGTCCCAGCAGCTTGCGCCCGTGCGCCAGGGCACAGTAGGAGCTGCGAATCGCCAGGGCTGCGGCGAGCGTGATCAGGCTGTAGGTCCGGGTATCCATCTCCTGCCTGATCGCCCGCTGCAGGTCGGCCCATGCCTGCATCACCTGCGGGCGATGGCAGAAGACCCTGGCGTAGTTGGGCAGGTAGTCCAGGCCGCCCTGCTGTTGCTGGTAGAGCGCCTGCACGGCGCCGGTGGCCTCTTCCGGGGCAATGGTTGCGATATAGCACATCGGTGGTTCTCCTGTGTTCCGATCGAACAAGCTCATGCGCTCTTGCGCGGGTGCAGCCACTGGGGGAGCAAACTCGCGCTGTCGATCTCGATCTCGCGGTCGAAGTCGATGCCCAGTTTCGAGCAGCGCCGCTGCAGGTCACCGCTGCGGTAGGCCTCGAACAGCTCCGAGCAGCCGCCGATGTGCTCCCCGCCTATGAACAGCTGCGGGATGGTGGAAACGCCGAGGCGACGCGCCAGCACCTTGCGGATCCTGCCTCCGCGATCGTCCGCCTGGAAGGCGACCGAATCGAGATCCACGCTGGTGTATTCGACACCCAGCGCCCGGAAGAGCTTGCGTGCGGACCAGCAGAACTCACACCACTCCAGGGCAAACATCACGACCGGCTGCTGACTGATCGTCTCTTCCATGAAGCGGGTGGCGCCGAAATCCACGGTGAACTCCCCGGGCTCGGGGGCGGGAGCCACCGGTGTGGCCTGGCCGAACTGGTAACCGGGTGTGGAGAGGGAAATGGTGGTTTCCGTCTCGTCCATCGCGTCCGAGATCTCGTCGAACAGCGGTGTGGAGAGATAGCGTTCGCCGGTGTCCGGCAGCATGCAGACGATATTGCTGCCGGCAGGTGCACGCTCTGCGATTTTCAGCGCCCCCGCCAGGGTGGCGCCGCTGGAGGTGCCGACGAAGATGCCCTCGCGACGCGCCAGTTCGCGGGCCAGCCTCAGTGCCTCGTCCCCGGCGACCCCGACCACCTCGTCCACCAGGCCGCCGGCGACCGCGTCCTCCGTCAGGCGCGAGATGAAGTCCGGGCTCCAGCCCTGCATCAGGTGCGGGCGGAACTGCGGGTGGCTGGCGGAGGGCGTACCGTCGGGGTTGCGCGGCTGCGGCGCGCCGCTGGCCATGACCGGGGAGTTATCGGGTTCCACGGCGACGACCCGGATGGAGGGATCTGCCGCTTTCAGGCCACGCGCCACGCCTTTGAGGGTGCCTCCCGTGCCGAAGCCTGACACCCAGTAATGCAGGGGCTCGCCGGCGAAATCCTCCAGAATCTCCCGGGCAGTGGTCCTCGTGTGGACCTCGGCATTGGCCTCGTTCTCGAACTGGCGACAGAGGTACCAGCCATGCGTCTCGGCGAGCTCCCTCGCCTTGTTGAGCATGCCTGTTCCTTTCTCGGCGGCGGGGGTGAGCACGACTCGCGCCCCGAGAAAACGCAGCAGCTTGCGCCGCTCGACGCTGAAGTTTTCCGCCATCGTGACGACCAGGGGATAGCCTTTGCGGGCACAGACCATGGCGAGGCCGATGCCGGTATTGCCGCTGGTGGCCTCCACCACGGTCTGGCCGGGCTGCAGTTCGCCACTGCGCTCTGCCGCCTCGATCACGGCCCGCGCCATGCGGTCCTTGATCGAACCCATCGGGTTGAAGGATTCCACCTTGACGTAGAGGTTGATCCCCTCGGGTGCCAGGTGGTGCAGTTTCACCAGGGGGGTGTTGCCGATTGTGTCCAGGATGTTGTCGAAGCGTGCCATGATCATCTCTCCTCGCAGGTTGCTGCGTCTTCATGGCCAAAGGTGGACCCACAGCGCGGTAGCCACCGTGTAAGCCAGCGTGGTTTTCGCCCCTGGGATGGATTAGACGGCCCTTATCGGCCGTTCTATACTGCAGGTGTCTCCCGACGATGGGCAGTTGAGCGATGGGCGGTCTCAGGCTTCGTGTGCTCGGCGACCTCGAAGTGATTCGGGGCGATGCCGTTCTCGGCCTGCCCCCCTCCCGCAAGACCCGCGGCCTTCTGGCCTACCTCGCGCTCAATCCGCGCACCCTGCGCCGCGAGCACCTCTGCGAACTGTTGTGGGAGGTGCCCGACGACCCCAGGGGCTCCCTGCGCTGGAGCCTTTCCAAGATCCGCAAGCTGGTAGACGACGCACAGCGCCCGCGTATTATCGCCGACCGCTCCAGCGTCGCTTTCGACGCCACCGATGTGGACATCGACGTGCTGGCGCTGCACGCGATCGCCGGCGATCACCTGGATGATATGAGCACCGCTGAGCTGGAGGCGGCGGCCGGCGCCTACCAGGGCTGCTTCCTGGAGGGCCTCGAGCTGCCGGATTTCCACGATTTTTACACCTGGTGCATCGGCGAGCGGGAGCGCGCGACCCGCTCCCAGGCGGCGCTGTTGCGCGCTCTGGTTGCGCGTTTGGAGAGCGAAGCGGCGCGAGCCCTGCCTCATGCGAGTCGCCTCGTCAGCCTGCTGCCCTACGATGAGGCGGCCAGGGCGGCGCTGATCGAGCTGCTGCTGCAGGTGAACCGCAGGCAGGAGGCGGAGCAGCAGTACCGCATGGGCGTCGAGAAATTGCGGGAGGCGGGTGCGGGTGACAGCGCACTGCTTTATCGCGCCCTGCGCGGCGCCCCCGGCGCGGGGCCCGCCGGTCCCCTGGCGAGGGAGTCCCCCATTGCGCCTGCTGTCGACAAGACCTTGGTGGGGCGGGAGCGGGAGCTTGCGACCCTGCGCAAGCTTGTGGACGGGCTGGTGGGCGGTGCCGGTGCCCGGGCACTGCTGATTCGTGGGGAGCCCGGCATGGGCAAGAGTCGCTTGCTGCAGGCCACCGCGGCCATGGCCCGGGAAGCCGGGGCGGGGCTGCTCAAGGCCAGCGCTTTCGAGTCGGAGCGCATTCGCCCGTTTGCCGCCTGGAACGACGCCCTGCGCCGGGCCCTTCCCGACAACCCCGCCAGCGCGCTGCTCAGCGGTGGCGAGCGGGTCAGTCGCGACCAGGTTTTCGCGAGCCTGAGCGATATTGTGGCTGCGGTAAGCGCTGAACGCCCTGTGGTGGTGCTGCTGGACGACGTCCAGTGGTGTGACGAATCCAGCGCCAGTGCCATGCTCTACGTACTCGGCATGAACCGGCGCCGGCCCGTCCTGGTCGTGGCCGCGGCGCGGGACACCGAGCTGGGGGAGAATATCCCGGTCCAGCAATGTATCCGCGGCCTGCGGCAGGAGGGCATGCTGCAGGAGGTGCACCTGGAGCCGATGGACAGCGAGGCCCTGCGCGAGCTGATCACTCTGCGCGCACCACGCGTGGACGCCGATCGGCTGAGCCGTGAGAGCGGCGGCAACCCGCTGCTGGCGCTGGAACTGGCCCGCGCTGAGCAGGAGGGTGGCAATGCGACCTCCCTTTCTGAGCTGGTGCAGGAACGAATCTCACGCCTCGATGAGGACGCCGTGGACGTTCTGAGGTGGGCTGCGGTGCTGGCGCCCGGCATCACTATCAGGTCTTTGGAACAGGTCACCTCCCTCGATCGCGCCCGCCTGGATGCCGCGATCGAGGCGGCGGAACGGCAGGGCATCCTGCACCCGGGGGAGCGGGGTTTCCGGTTCTCCCACGACCTCATCGCCCGGTGTATCTACGAGCAGCTCTCCGCGGTCCGGAGACAGGCGATGCACCGCCGGGTGGCGGAACTACTCGAGGTGGACGCTGTGCTGGATCTGGCGCTGGCGGCCGACCTGGCCCACCACGCGCGGAAGAGCGGTGATCCCGCGCTGGCGGCGCGGGCCATGGTATCGGCGGGGCGTCTTTGCCTGCGCTTCTACGCCAACGAAGACGCGCTGGCGCTGCACGAGCTCGGTCTCGACTTCGCCCGCCAGCTGGGCGATGCCGAACGCGTTTGCCTGACGCTGGAACTGTGCGACATCCGCCTGGCGGCCGCCCCGCTGGACGAGTGGGAAACAGCGGTCGAGGAGTATACGGCCCTGGCCGAGCAGGCACTGGATCACGGTGCGCCGGAGCACGCCCGCCTGGGCTATCAGATGGCCAGTTACCTGCGCTGGGTACATGGCCGTGTAACGGACGCGCAGCGTGATTCCCTGCAGGCGGAGCGCGTCACCCGTACAGCGGACGACGAGGCCCATATTCTGGGCATGGCCGAGGCGGCCAAGTGCCTCGCCCTGCTGGAACGTGACCTGCCGCAGGCCGACGCGATGGCGATGGAGGCCAGGGCACTTGCAGCGCGCAGGAACTTCCAGTGCCCGCCGCTGCCGACCGCGCTCGGGATTCTCGAGTACTACCAGAGCCGGCTGGACGAGGCCGTGGAACATCTGGAGGACGCCCGCACCCTGTGCAAGGCGCAGGGTGACCGGGTCGGGGAATACCTGGCGAACGAGTACCTTGCCGTTATCGAGGTCGAGCGGGGCGATTTCAGCGCGGCGATGGGGCGATCCCGAAAACTGCTGGAGATCGGCTCACGCCTGCGTGAGGGCAGCGAGCACCCTTTTGCGGAAGCAATGCAGGCTCTCTGTCACTACGGGTTGAGCGGCGAGGATACGGGCCTGGAGGAGATTCTGCCGAGCCTGCGAGAGGCCGATGCCAAACAGCGTCTGACCTTCCTGCTCAACCGCGGCGCCATGCTCGACATCCGCTATGACCGTCTGGCCAGCGCGGCCGACCGGGCCGGTGAAGCGCTGCAGCTGGCGCAACTGATGGAGCGCCCGTCCGAAATGCTGCAGGCGCATATCAGCCTGGCCTTGATTTTCAGCCAGGAGGGCGCGCCGGAGCAGGAGGCCCACCTTGCCGCCGTGAAAGAACTGGCGGCGGGGCAGGTGGCGCGGTGGGCCAGGGAGCGGGCCGAGGCGTTTATGACCAGTAATTCGTGAGGCCCATATGAAACCCGTAATCCTGGAAAGACGATTCAAATACGCGCTCGACCCGAGCGGTTTCATGCAGGTCGTCAACGACAGCGTCGACTGCCTCCCCCGCTACAGGGTGACCTGGCACGAGAGCCTGCTCGCCGAGGACGGCTCGCGGCTGCTGTGCCGCTTCGATGCTCCCGACACGGAAGCCGTGCGCAACGTCGGCCGGAGACCTGACGTAGAGTCCGCCGTGGCCTGGGCAGGCACCGTACACGACAGCGGACGGGAGGGCCTGGCGAATGTCGTGGTGGAGCGCGGTTTCGCCGAGCCGGTCACGGTGGCGGCGTTGCAGGCGATCGAGGACGCGGGAGCGTCTTGCATGGAATTGCATAGGGTCACTTTTCTGCGCACCTTTGTCTCCCTCAATGGCAGGCGCATGCTGTGCCTCTATCAGGCGCCGGATGCGGAATCGGTCCGCCTGGCCCAGCGCCAGGCCGGCATGCCGCTGGAGCGGGTCTGGGCCTGTCGCCATTACACAATGGGCAATCTGCCCGACGGCTGAGTGCCGGCCCCAAAAACCACGGCCTCTTCCACGACGGCTTCCACGCGCGGCAATCACACTGCTCTCCACTGGCCTGGGATTCTCTCCCGCCAGCAACCCCTTCAAGGAGAGCAGCTATGAACAGCTATACGAAAATCGTCAACAATGGTGTCAACGTCGAAGCCCTGCTGGGCGCGCGGGAGGCCCTGGCGGCTGCGCCGGAAGCCGCGAAGTTCGAGTGGCGGGCCACCTGCCACTGGGTGAACGGCACCCACAGCCACTCCGAAGTCGAGCGTTTCTCGGGTTTGGGTGAGGAGCAGTCGCATCGGCGCCGCTTTGCCTTCGATGCCGATCACCCGGAGATCTTCGCCGCCGAAGATAACGGCGCCACGCCCGTCGAGTACGTGCTGGTCGGCCTGGCGAGTTGCCTTACCGCCGGGGTTGCCTCGGTGGCGCAGCATCGCAACATCCAGCTCAATTCGGTGCGTGCCACGCTGGAGGGAGACATGGATATCCAGGGCATCCTGGGCATCGACAGCGACGTGCGCAACGGTTACCAGTGCATAAGGGTCATCTTTGACATCGATGCCGATGCCTCGCGGGAGGATGTCGAGGCGCTGGTCGCCCAGTCACAGAAGCGCTCGGCGGTTTACGATATCATCACCAATCCCACCTTCGTGCAGGTGGAGACC
>JARRPM010000020.1:0-33091 GCA_037382865.1 Halioglobus sp.
TGTGCGGAGAACCAAAAAAAGGCCGGAGTCACCACCGGCCCATGTATCGACAGCCCGGGCGGGATGTCACATCGCGTCGACGATTGCCTGCCCGAATTCTGAACAGCTCAGCAGGGTGGCCCCCTCCATCAGGCGCTCGAAGTCATAGGTGACCGTGCGTTTCTGGATGGCGCCGTTCATGCCGTCGATGATGAGGTCCGCCGCCTCGTTCCAGCCCAGGTGCCGCAGCATCATCTCCGCGGAGAGAATCAGTGAGCCCGGGTTGACCTTGTCCTGTCCGGCATATTTGGGGGCGGTGCCGTGGGTCGCCTCGAACAGAGCAACCGTATCGCTCAGGTTGGCACCCGGTGCGATACCGATACCGCCGACCTGCGCCGCCAGGGCGTCGGACAGGTAATCGCCGTTGAGGTTCAGCGTGGCCACCACGCTGTAGTCCTTGGGCCTGGTCAGGATCTGCTGCAGCATGGCGTCGGCGATCACGTCCTTGACCACGATCTCCTTGCCGTTGTTGGGGTTTTTGATGGAAACCCAGGGACCGCCGTCAAGCAGTTCGCCACCAAACTCCTCGCGGGCCAGTTCGTAGCCCCAGTCGCGGAAGGCTCCCTCCGTGAACTTCATGATGTTGCCCTTGTGCACCAGCGTCACCGAGGGGAGATCCTGGTCGATCGCGTACTGGATCGCCTTGCGCACCAGTCGCTTGGTGCCCTCCTCGGATACCGGCTTGATGCCGATGCCGACGTTGGTGGGGAAACGGATCTTGGTCGCACCCATTTCGTTGATGATGAAATCGACGACCTTGTTTGCCTCAGGCGTTCCCGCCTGGTACTCGATGCCGGCATAGATGTCCTCGGAGTTCTCCCGGAATATCACCATGTTGCAGGCACCGGGGTCCTTCACCGGGGAGGGCACACCCTCGAACCAGCGCACCGGACGCAGGCAGGTGTAGAGATCCAGCTCCTGGCGCAGGGCAACGTTCAGTGAGCGGAAGCCGCCTCCGACCGGGGTGGTAAGCGGGCCCTTGATCGCTACGGAGTACTCCTTGATCGCATCCAGGGTCTCCTCGGGAAACCAGTCGCCGTCGTACAGTTCTGCGGCTTTTTCGCCGGTGTAGATCTCCATCCAGGAGATTTTCCGCTTGCCGGCATAGGCCTTCTCTACTGCGGCGTTGACCACGTCGATCATGACCGGGCTGATATCGACGCCGATGCCGTCACCCTCGATGAAAGGGATGATAGGATTATCGGGGACGTTCAGGCTTTGGTCGTCATTTACGGTGATTTTCTCACCTTCGGAGGGAACCCGAATGTGTTTGTAGCCCATAATGTACTCCGTAGCTGCGAGGTTTCTGGTGGTGACGGGGTGATCGCAAGGCAGGGTCGCCCCGAGGTAAAGCGCGCGCCATTGTAGCACGAACGACGCTCCGGTCTCGCTCGGCGGCCCCGCCATCGACTAAAGTGTATTGTCCCATGCCCCGACTCATCCTGTTCAACAAGCCCTACGGTGTTCTCAGCCAGTTCACCGACCCCGCGGGCAGAAGTACGCTGGCGGATTACCTCTCGGCGCCGGGGTGCCGCGTGGCGGGCCGGCTCGACTATGATTCCGAAGGGCTGCTGCTTCTGACCGACAGCGGGAATCTTCAGCAGCGGATCGCCAATCCCCGCCACAAACAGTGGAAAACCTACCTGGTGCAGGTCGAGGGCGAACCCCTTGACGAGGCGCTGCAGCGGCTTGCCGGACCGCTTACGCTGCGGGACGGCCCCACCCTGCCGGCCAGGGTGCGTCGCATCAGCGAGCCGCCTGACCTGTGGTCCCGCCAGCCGCCCGTGAGGCACCGTCTGTCGGTGCCCACCAGCTGGCTCGAACTCTCCATTCGCGAGGGTCGGAACCGACAGGTGCGCCGTATGACCGCCGCGGTAGGCCACCCCACGCTGCGGCTGGTGCGGATTCGCGCGGGCCAGTGGTCTCTCGGGGACCTGGGGCCGGGGGAGCACCGGACCACGACGGTACACCTGCCCGGGACCAGGCCGCTGCCGGCACGACGGAGGAAGTACTGAGATGGAAGCGTGGGCGCCGCATGTCACCGTGGCAACCGTCATCGAGCGGGACGGCCGCTACCTGCTGGTCGAGGAGCGGGACAAATCGAGCGGGCGACTGGTATTCAACCAGCCCGCCGGCCACCTGGAGCCCGGCGAGTCGCTCTCCGCCGCGGCCCTGCGGGAGACGCTCGAGGAGACCGGCTGGGAGGTCGCCCTGCGTGGCCTGCTCGGTGTCGCCCTGTACAGGGCGCCGGCCAACGGCGTCACCTATTTCCGGACCACCTTCCTCGGCGAGCCGCTGCGCCGTATCGATGATGCGGTGCTGGACGCCGATATCCACTCGGTTCACTGGCTCGGCTACGAGGCAATCCGCGCCAAGTCTGATAGAATGCGCAGCCCGCTGGTGCTGGCCGCCATCGAGCAGCACCGGCGGGGGATCTGTTATCCCCTGGAGCTGATTTACAGCGAATGAGCGCCCGTTCCGCCAGCAAAGTCATCGTCGGCATGTCCGGCGGCGTCGACTCCTCTGTCTCTGCCCTGCTTCTGCGGGAGCAGGGCTATCGCGTGGAGGGGCTGTTCATGAAGAACTGGGAAGAGGACGACGGCACCGAATACTGCACGGCGCGGCAGGACTACGCCGACGCGCAGGCGGTGGCCGACCGGCTGGGCATCACCCTGCACGGGGCCAACTTTGCCGCGGAGTACTGGGACAACGTGTTCGAGCACTTTCTGGCGGAGTACCGCGCGGGCCGCACGCCCAATCCCGACATCCTTTGCAACCGGGAGATCAAGTTCAGGGCGTTTCTCGACTACGCGATGGACCTGGGCGCCGACTATATCGCCACCGGGCATTACGCGCGCCGTGGCGAAGCGGACGGCAGGGGCACCCTGCTCAGAGGGCTGGACGGCAACAAGGACCAGAGCTACTTCCTCCACGCGGTGGGGCATGGCGAACTGGAGAAAACCCTGTTCCCCATCGGCGACCTGGAAAAGCCCGAGGTGCGCAGACTGGCCGAGCGTCACGCACTGGCGACCGCGAAGAAAAAGGATTCCACCGGGATCTGCTTTATCGGCGAGCGCCGCTTCCGGGATTTCCTGCAACAGTACCTGCCGGCCCAGCCCGGTGAAATCCACAGCCTGGATGGCGAGTGCCTCGGCCGACACCAGGGGCTGATGTATCACACCATAGGCCAGCGCCAGGGTCTGGGGATCGGCGGCCTGGCCAACCATCCCGACGAACCCTGGTACGTGGTGGGCAAGGACCTCGACCACAACGTTCTGCTGGTGGCCCAGGGCGGGGATCACCCGGCCCTCTTCAGCTCGGCGCTCTCCGTATCGGAGATCTTCTGGGTCGCCGGCGCAGCGCCGCCGCTGCCGCTGGCCTTGACTGCCAAAGTCCGTTACCGGCAGGCCGACCAGGCCTGTGTGATCAGCAGGCAGGGCAGCGGCTACAGGGTGGTGTTCGAGATGCCTCAGCGGGCGGTAACGCCGGGCCAGTCGGTGGTCTTCTATGCGGGGGAGCGCTGCCTCGGCGGCGGCGTCATCGAGCAGGCGACCCCTGCCGCCATCGAATCGGCGGCGTGCGCGTGACCGGGGCGTCCCTCTCTGCCGTGGAGCAGCAGGCGATTGCCCTGGCCGGGGTGGCCCAGGCCGCGCGCCTGGTGGATCAGATCTCGAAGACGGGTACCTATCCCCTGGAGTTTCTCGAGGCCTCGATCCACAGCCTCTTCGCCTTCGATGCGGAGAACCCCGCGGCCATCTTCGGCGGGCTCGCGGGTGTCAAACTGGGGCTCAACAACCTGAGCAGCCTGCTCGCCAGCCGCCAGGCCGAGGAGAACAGGGACCTGGTGCGCTACGTCTTCAGCATGCTCTACCTCGAGCGCAAGTTCGCGGCGGACCCGGACATGATGTCCGTGGTGCGTGCCCGGCTCGAGCACGCCAGCTTCCGGGCGGAACATTTCGCCAACCACGTCAACGACGTCTGCCACAGCGTGTCGGGTATCTACCAGGACACCCTGAGCAAGCTCAAATTCCGCATCAAGGTCACCGGCAGCGCCCAGCACCTGCAGGACCAGAAGAACGCCGACATCATCCGCGCCCTGCTGCTCGCGGGGCTGCGCTCTGCCTTCATGTGGCGCCAGCTGGGCGGGCGCCGCTGGAAACTGCTGGTGCAGCGCCGGCGGCTGTTGCAGGCCTCCCAGAACCTGTCACGGGGGCTGGGCGTGGTGTAAACTCGTCCCATTCAAACCCCGGAGGCATGGATGGACCTGTCAGCATTGAGTGCCGTTTCCCCTATCGATGGCCGCTACGGCAGCAAGACCGCCCCGCTGCGCGAGGTCTTCAGCGAGTTCGGGCTGATTCGGCGCCGGGTGCTGGTCGAGGTACGCTGGCTGCAGCAGCTGGCGGCGCATCCCGCGATCATCGAGGTGCCGGCACTATCACTGGAGGCGAACGCGCTCCTGGAGGGTATTCTGGATGATTTCTCTGAAGCGGATGCGGCCCGCATCAAGGCCATCGAGGCGACCACCAACCACGACGTGAAGGCGGTCGAGTATTTCCTCAAGGAGCGCTTCGCCGGCAACCGGGAACTGGATACCATCGGTGAGTTCGTCCACTTTGCCTGCACCTCGGAGGATATCAATAACCTCTCCCACGCACTGATGTTGCGCGACGGCATGAGCGACGTGCTGTTGCCGGCGATGCGGCGGATCGTCGACGCGCTGGCGGCGCTTGCGCGGCAGACCGCCGCCGCACCCATGCTCTCGCGCACCCATGGGCAGACGGCCAGCCCGACCACAATGGGCAAGGAGATCGCCAATGTGGTCGCACGCCTCCGGCGCCAGCTGACACAGCTCGAGGGGGTCGAGTACCTCGGCAAGATCAATGGTGCGGTGGGCAACTATAACGCCCACCTCTGCGCCTACCCGGAGGTGGACTGGCAGGCCAACGCCGAGCGGTTCGTCACCTCTCTCGGCCTGTCCTGGAATTCGTACACCACCCAGATCGAGCCCCATGACTACATGGCGGAGCTGTTCGATGCGCTCGCCCGCTTCAACACCGTGTTGATCGATTTCGACCGGGATGTGTGGGGCTACATATCGCTGGGCTACTTCAAACAGCGAACCGTGGAAGGTGAGGTCGGCTCCTCCACGATGCCGCACAAGGTCAATCCCATCGACTTCGAAAACTCGGAGGGGAATCTCGGGCTGGCAAATGCCGTGCTCGGGCACCTCTCCGCCAAGCTGCCGGTCAGCCGCTGGCAGCGCGACCTTACCGACTCCACCGTGCTTCGCAACATGGGGGTGGGCGCGGGTTACAGCCTGATCGCCTACGAATCCAGCCTCAAGGGCATCGGCAAGCTGCAGCTGAATGAGGCGCGGCTGGCTGAGGACCTGGAAAACAGCTGGGAGGTACTGGCAGAGCCTATCCAGACCGTGATGCGCCGCTACGGCATCGAACAGCCCTACGAGAAGCTGAAGGCCCTGACCCGGGGCCAGGCAATGAGCCGGGACGTGATCCGCGCTTTTGTCGCCGAACTCGATATCCCGGAGGGGGCCCGCGAGGCCCTGCTGGCACTTACCCCGGCAAGCTATATCGGCAATGCCGCGGCCCAGGCCGAGGCGATCGAGTAGCGCCCCCGTGGAGACCCGCTGGGAACTGGAGCTCGACCGGGAAACCTTTCTCGCCCGCCACTGGCAGCGCACGCCGCTGCTCATCCGGTCGGCCGTCCACGACTTCCGGCCGCCGTTGAGCCGCCATGAGCTCGCTGGCCTGGCGCTCGAGGAACACGTCGAATCGCGCATCATCGAGCGCGTCGACGACGAGTGGCGCCTGCATCACGGGCCCTTTGCCGCCGCCGATCTGCGGCGGGAGGCTGCCTGGACACTGCTCGTCCAGGCGGTGGATCACTATATTCCCGAGGTGGCACAACTGCGCAGGCTGGTGGATTTCATCCCCCAGTGGCGGGTCGACGACGTGATGGTCAGTTACGCGGTGGACGGCGGCAGCGTAGGCCCCCACTACGACAACTACGACGTGTTCCTGCTGCAGGGCGAAGGTGAGCGGCTGTGGCGCACGGGCCAGTACTGCGACGGCGACGCACCCCTGCTGCCGCACAGGGAGCTGCGCATACTCAGCGAGTTCCGGGTGGAAGAGGAGTATCTGCTCCGGACGGGAGATATTCTCTATGTGCCCCCCGGCGTCGCTCACTGGGGCATCGCCCGGGGCGACTGTACCACCTTCTCCATCGGGTTCAGGGCGCCGCGCATCAACGACATGGTATCCCGTTGGGTGGACCGGCTGTTGGAGCAGATAGACCCGGAGCTGTTCTACAGCGATGCCGGCCAGTCACCGGCCAGCCGCCCAGGGGAGATCCGCCCGCGCGACCTCGACCGCGCCCTGGCCCAGCTGCAGGCGGCCGTCGACCAGGAGTGCTGCAACCACTGGTTCGGCGAACTGGTGACGGAACCGCGCTACGAGCCCGAGCCGGACAACGACGACCTGGCGGAGGCCAGGGCGCTGCTGGCAAGCGGGGAGGCGTGGGTGGGACTCTCCCCCGCCGCCAAGCTTGCCTGGCAGCAGGAGGTCGACGGTATCGCCGTATTTGCGAATGGCGACAGTGCCGTTTTTCCGCCCGCCGTGCTGCCGCCGCTGATGACGCTCTGCGATACCTGGCGACTGGAGCGGGATGAACTGATCGGGATCGTGGCGGACGGCGCCTGCGCCGGCCTGCTGGACTATCTTTTGGAAAGCGGGTGTATCTATGTCGAATGACGAGTTCCTGGCCGGGGTCGAGTACCCCCATCCCTTCGACGAGCTGGCCGTCTCCCTGTGCCGCTCAGCCGCTCGCAGCCTCGCAATCCTCAGCCCGACGCTGGACCACGCGGCTTTCGACAACCGCGCGCTGGCCGAGGCGATCAGCGCCCTGGCGCGCAGCAGCCGCCAGACCGAGGTGCGCATACTGATCAGCGATTCCCGTCCGCTGGTGACCCGTGGCCACCGCCTGCTGCAGCTCGCCCGGCGCATCCCCAGTTCCCTGCGCATCCAGAAACTGACAGACCATCCCGACTGGAGCGGCCAGACCGTCGTTATCCGCGACCGCGACGGGGTGCTGTTCAAACCCGGTGATTCCAACCACGAGGGGTTCTATGAGCCCGACTCCCGCGCCTCTACCCAGAAGCACCTGGAACTGTTCGAGGAGCTGTGGCGTTACAGCGTGCAGGACACTGAGCTGCGGGCCCTCTCCCTGTAGACCCGAACTCCGGGCGAGACTCAGTCGCCCAGGGCCGCGATCGCCTCCGCCAGTTCCAGTTGGCGTCTGGCCTCCTCCACGTGAAGGTTCTCGACCAGGCGCCCGTTGACCACGACCACAGCTTTGCCCTCTGCCTCTGCCTGCCGCCACCCCGCAATAATCTGGCGGGCCTGTTCAACCGCCGCCTCATCGGGTGCGAACACCGCGTTGGCGGCCTCTATCTGTTTCGGATGGATCAGGCTCTTGCCGTCAAAGCCCAGGTCCCTGCCCTGTTCACAGGCCCCGCGCAGGCCGGCGTCGTCCTCCAGGTCCAGATGCACTCCGTCGATCACGTCCAGCCCGTTGGCCCTCGCCGCGTAGACGCAGAGATTGAGCGCCGCGATGAAGCCCAGCCGGTCAGGGGTATGGCGGACGCGGGTGTCCTTGGAGAGATCGGAGGTGCCCATGACGATGCCCCTGAGGCGGGGATGCGCGGCGATCTCACCGATATTGAGAATGCACAGGGGTGTCTCCGCCATGATCCAGACGTCGACACTTTCCGGACACCCCGCGGCGTCGAGGGCCGCAACCGCCTTCTCCACGTCGAGCACCGAGGATATTTTCGGGATCAGCACCGCATCGGGCGGGCTGTCCGTACCGAAGACTGCGGCGATATCGTCAGCGCCCCAGGGTGTGGAGAGGGCATTGATCCGCACCATCAGCTCCCGGTGCCCGTAGCCGCCCTCCCCCAGCGCCGCGGCGATCTGCTCCCGCGCGACCTGCTTGGCGTCGGGTGCCACCGCGTCCTCCATATCGAGAATCAGCCCGTCGGCGGGGAGCGAGCGCGCCTTCTCCAGCGCCCTGGCATTGGATCCGGGCATATACAGCAGTGAGCGTCGGGGCCTTATCGTCATGGTGGAAGTCCTCGTGGTTGCCAAAGCGGCGGTCTGGAAGGGCTGCAAGGATACAGAAGCGGACGCATGGCAGGCAAGGCCGGGGCCGCCGGCGCGGTTGTACGCGGCCCCTGTGACCTATAAAATATGCCCCCGTTCCCGGCGGCCGGTTGCCAGCGACCGGCTTCCTGGCCCGGCGCCGGCGGGTCGCGAATCAGGCACCCGATAACGCACTCCACTTCACGCAACAGGAATGATCATGACTGACCTTCCCCAGGCGGGCGGACCGATGCTCGACCAGGCAGCCGCCGCATTGACAAGCACCCGAACCCTGATCGACAGCGCGCTCAGCCAGCTGAAAACCTGGACGCGGGAGGACGGCCGGCTCTCCAATGCCAGGCTGGACGAGCACCAGCTGGTCTCCTATGAGCTGTCCCTCTGCTGGGCAGAGTGTTGTGCCGCACAATTCATGCTCGATCATGCGCAGCAGGCGGGCGACGCCTTCAGCGACCGGCTCGCCGCCCTCTTCTGCGCAGAGGCTGTCACCAGCAGCTGTAACCGCCTGCGGACCCGGCCGCTGGATTTCGGGCTCTCCGAGGAGCAGCTCGCCGCGGTCTGCGGTGCACCGGCTATGAGCGCTTTCCTGGCGGAACAGCTCAGCGCGAAGAATATCGAAGCCATCGGGGAGCAGGTACTGGAGCGCGGCGCCGATCTCGGGCCGGACCTCCTGGATGAGCGGCACACGCTGATGCGCGATACCTTCCGCCGCTTCGCCGACGACGTGGTAATGCCCCTGGCGGAAGAGGTGCACCGCAAGGACCTGATCATTCCCGACGAGATCCTCGATCCGCTGCGCGAGATGGGCGTCTTCGGCCTCTCGATTCCCGAGAGCTATGGCGGCCTGCAGGAAAACGACAGGGAGGACAACATCGGCATGCTGGTGGTCACCGAGGAGCTGTCCCGCGGCTCACTGGGTGCGGCGGGCAGCCTGATCACCCGGCCAGAGATCCTGGCCCGGGCGCTGCTCAAGGGCGGCTCCGAGGAGCAGAAACAGCACTGGCTGCCCCAGCTGGCGGTGGGCGATCCACTCTGCGCGGTGGCGGTCACGGAACCCAACTACGGTTCCGACGTGGCGGGAGTGCGGCTCAAGGCCACGCCCGTCGAGGGGGGATGGTTGCTCAACGGCGCCAAGACCTGGTGCACATTCGGCGGCAAGGCCGGGGTGCTCCTGGTGCTGGCCCGCACCGACCCCGATCCCGCACAAGGCTACAAGGGACTCTCCATGTTCCTGGTGGAAAAGCCGAGCAGCGACGGCCACGAATTCGAGGTAACCCCGGAGACGGGGGGCAAACTGACCGGGCGCGCAATTGCGACCATCGGCTACCGTGGCATGCACTCCTACGAACTGTTTTTCGACGATTTCTTTGTGCCGGCACAGAACATGCTCGGGGGCGCCGATGGCCAGGGCAAGGGCTTCTACTACGCCATGGCGGGTTTTGCCGGCGGGCGTATCCAGACCGCCGCTCGTGCGGTGGGCGTCATGCGTGCCGCTTTCGAGCGTTCGATCTCCTATTCCCGGGAACGCGTCGTGTTCAGCCACCCGATCGGTGACTACCAGCTGACGCGGGCCAAGCTGGCGCGGATGGCCGCCTTCCTCGCAGCCAGCCGGCAGTTCACCTACGGCGTCGCCCGCCTGATGGACGAGGGCGCCGGCGACATGGAAGCGAGTGGCGCCAAGATCTTCACCTGCAAGACCGCCGAGTGGCTGACCCGTGAGGCGCTGCAGATTCACGGTGGCATGGGTTACGCGGAGGAAACCCCGGTGAGCCGTTACTTCGTCGACGCGCGTGTATTGTCTATTTTCGAGGGCGCGGAAGAGACACTTGCCCTCAAGGTCATCACCCGTTCACTGGTGGAAAACGCTGCCTGAGGAGATCGACCATGAGTATAGCGATACCCCTCTCTGCACAGGCGGAGATCGCCGCCGAGATTCCGGTGGACCTGGACCGCGCCCGCCAGCCGCAGTACGGGCGGTACCTGGATGAACTCGAACCCGGCCAGGTGTTCGAGCACCCGCGGGGCTTCACCTTCGACAGGTCTGGGATGCTGGATTTCGCCCGCACCTTCATGCAGACCAACCCGCTCTACCTCAACCTGGAGTACGCGAAAGCCCACGGTTTTCCGGACCTGCCCGCCAGCCCGCAGATGGTCTTCAATGTCACCCTCTCCCTAGGGGTGCAGAACGATTCGGAGAAGGCCATTGCCAACCTCGGTTACTACCAGGTGCAGTTTCTGCGCCCGGTCTACCCGGGTGACACCCTGCGCGCCTTTACCCGCGTGCTGGAGCGCAGGGACCGGGGCGCCGACAAGCCGGGCATCGTGAGAATCCGCACCGTGGGCGTCAACCAGCGCGAACAGGTGGTACTGCAGTACGAGCGCAAGATCATGGTGGCCTGGCGGGGGGACCGCCTGCCGACCACGCCCGCGCCGGTCGCACCCGCGGACTTTCCCGGCGAGGAGTCACCGGTGCTGGAGCTGCCCCTGAAGAACAGTGATTTCGGCACCGGACTGGCCGGCCCCAACACCTGGTTCGAGGATTACACCTCGGGTGACATCATCGTTCACGCCAACGGCCGCACCATCACCGAGGAGCACATGGCGCTCACCTACCTCGTGGGCAACAGCCATCCCCTGCACTTCGACCGGGTCTTCTCCAGCGGCCTGTCGGGCAAGATGAGCGGGGAGCCGATCGTCTACGGCGGCCTGGTCTTCGCCTGGCTGGACGGCCTGGCCAGCCGCGATATCAGCGAACATGCGGTCTGGGAACTCGGTTTCACCGAGGGGTACCACACCCAGCCGGCCTTCGCCGGCGATACCGTCGGCGCCCTCTCCCGGGTCCTGGCCGCGGAGGAGGCCCCAGGGGCGGAGGGCTTCGGCATCCTCACGGCGCAACTGGTCGGCGTGAAGAACGTCTCCGCGGCGGCCGCCCTGGAGACCCACGGCGCGGACCTCTTCATCAAGGAAGACGCCAAGCGCGCCCTCGGCAAGGAGAAGATTGCCGACAAGATTTTCGAAATCGAGCGGCGCCTGCTGGTCAAGCGCCGCCCCTGCTGAGGAACTGAACCGTGAGCCAGGAGACTGTACAGCGAGACCGCCCGTGGCTGATGAGGACCTACTCCGGTCACTCGTCCGCCAAAGCGTCCAACGAACTCTACCGGACCAATCTCAGCAAGGGCCAGACCGGCCTGTCGGTGGCCTTCGACCTGCCGACGCAGACGGGTTACGACTCGGACCATCCGCTGGCGCGCGGCGAGGTGGGCAAGGTCGGCGTCCCGGTCGACCACATCGGCGACATGGAGGCCCTGTTCGAGCAGATCCCCCTGGACCAGATGAACACCTCCATGACCATCAACGCCACCGCACCCTGGCTGCTGGCGTTGTATGTGGCGGTCGCCGAGCGCCAGGGCGCCGACCCTGCGCTGCTGCAGGGCACCACCCAGAACGACATTCTCAAGGAGTACCTCTCCCGCGGGACCTATATCTTCCCGCCGGAGCCCTCGGTGCGGCTGGTCACGGACCTCATTGCCTACACCGTGGAAAACATCCCCAAGTGGAACCCGACCAATATCTGCAGCTACCACCTGCAGGAGGCGGGCGCCACGCCGACCCAGGAGCTGGCCTACGCCCTGTCCACTGCCATCGCGATTCTCGATGCCGTGCGGGCATCCGGCCAGATCGAGGAGGAGCGGTTCCACGAGGTGGTGGGACGCATCTCCTTTTTCGTCAACGCCGGCATCCGCTTCGTCGAGGAGACCTGCAAGCTGCGGGCCTTCGGCCGCATGTGGGACCGGGTGGCGCAGGAGCGCTACGGGGTGGAGGATCCCAAACAGCGGCGCTTCCGCTACGGGGTCCAGGTCAACTCCCTGGGCCTTACCGAGTCCCAGCCCGAGAACAACGTGCAGCGCATCGTGCTCGAGATGCTGGCGGTCACCCTCTCCAAAAATGCCCGGGCCAGGGCCATCCAGCTCCCCGCGTGGAACGAGGCGCTGGGCCTGCCACGCCTCTGGGACCAGCAGTGGGCCCTGCGCATGCAGCAGGTACTGGCTATGGAGACCGACCTGCTGGAATACGGCGACCTGCTCGACGGCTCGCCGGTGGTCGAGGCCAAGGTGCAGGCGCTGATCGCCGGTGCCGAGGAGGAGATGCAGCGGGTGGCAGACCAGGGCGGCATGGTGCACGCCATCGAGACCGGATACGTCAAGCGCGAGCTGGTGCAGAGCCACACCCGGCGCCTGCGCGCCATCGAGAGTGGCGAACTGAAGATCGTCGGCGTCAACTGTTTCACGGAAACCGCCGAGTCCCCGCTCACCGCCGGGGTGGACGCGGGCATCATGAAGGTGGACGTGCAGGCGGAACGCGACCAGATCGCCGCCCTGCAGGCCTTCCGCGCCGCGCGCGACCAGGCAGCGGTCGACGCCGGGCTGGCGGCGCTGCGTGACGCCGCGGTCAGCGGCGCCAATATCATGCCCGCCTCCATCCAGTGCGCCCGCGCGGGCGTGACCACCGGCGAGTGGAGCCAGGTGCTGCGCGACGTGTTCGGCGAGTACCGCGCCCCCACCGGCATCGATATCGCCGGCGACCATCAGGCCGCGTCGGAGGCCATGGCCTCTGTCCGGGAGCGCGTGCAGCAGACCGGCGAGGATCTCGGCCGCCCGCTGCGCCTGCTGATCGGCAAGCCGGGGCTCGACGGGCACAGCAACGGCGCCGAGCAGATCGCCGTCAAGGGACGGGACGCCGGGTTCGAAATCGTCTACGAGGGGATCCGCCTGACACCCGCCCAGATCGCGCGCGCCGCCCAGGAAGAGGGGGCGCACCTGATCGGCCTCTCGGTGCTCTCCGGCAGCCACATGGAACTGGTCGAGGACCTTCTGGGACAGATGCGTGAACTGGGCATCGGCGACATTCCTCTCGTCATCGGCGGGATCATACCGGAGGAGGATGCACGCCAGCTGGAAGCGCAGGGCGTGCAGGCGGTATTCACGCCCAAGGATGTCGACATGAATGCCATCATGGGGCGGATGGTCGACATCATCCGCCGCACCAATGGCCTGGAGAGTGCAGCGTAGCGCGGTTGATGGATGCCGCCCGCTCACTGCCCGACCCGGACGGGCTCGCCCTCGCGGTCGTCTCCGGAGAGCGGTCGGCCCTGGCCCGCGCACTCAACCTGCTGGATGACCGGCGCAGCGACGCCCGGCGCCATGCGGCGGCGTTTCTCTCGCGCATTCAGGCGCGGGCGGCGCAGGACGGGGGGCACCTGATCGGCATCACCGGCCCCCCCGGTGCGGGCAAATCCTCCCTGACCGCCGCATTGATCGGCCACTGGCGCCGCGCCGGCCTGCGGGTGGGCGTGCTGGCAGTCGATCCCTCCAGCCCGATCAGCGGCGGCGCCCTGCTCGGCGACCGCCTGCGCATGAAAACCCCCGCGGACGACGACGGGGTCTTCGTCCGCTCCCTCGCCTGCCGCGGCGAGTTCGGCGGGCTAAGCGCCGAGGTGTGGCCCATGAGCCTGGTGATGCTGGCGGCCTTCGACATCACCCTGGTCGAGACGGTGGGTGTCGGCCAGCGCGAGATCGACGTCGCGCGAATGTGCGATACGACCTGTTTCGTGGCGCAACCCGGCTCCGGCGACACTATCCAGTTCCTCAAGGCGGGCATCCTCGAGGTGCCTCACGTCCTGGTGGTGAACAAGGAGGATATGGGCGCCGTCGCGCAGAGGACCCTCTCTGATCTTGCGGGGGTACTCAAACGGCGCCACGATGACGGCGGCTGGGAGGTCCCCGTGCTGTCAGCCAGCGCCACCCGTGGTACCGGTATCGAGGCACTGGCCGGCGCTCTGGAGCGGCACCGCGACCTGCTGGGCGCGATGGGCGGGCTGGGTAAGCGCCGCCAGCGCTACCAGGGCCAGTGGCTGCTGAAACGGCTGCGCGAGGAGTTCGGCAGCTTCGGCATCCGACGCCTGGGGGGCGAGCAGGTTCTCCTCGAGCGGATCGCCGGGGAGGAGAGCTCGCCCTTTGCGCAGCTGGAGTCCCTCAGGCAGCGCCTGCTCCAGGAGCTCGACAGCACCCGCGCCCCACAGAGATGACACCTGACTGAACCTGAAAAGAGGAGATAGCAATGCGTAGTCCCCGCGATTTTTTCCGCCCCCTGGCCCTCGGCGCGCCCGAGCCCCTGCGCGACATTCCCGTTCGGCCCTCGCGAATGATTCATTTCTTCGACCCCAGCAACCCGAAAATGGCGGAGAAGGCGCCCGGCATCGCGCAGAAGGTCGACATCCTGCTGGGCAACATGGAGGACGCCGTCGCCATCGATAACAAGGAGGCGGCCCGCGAGGGGTTTATCGCGATCGCCCGCGACAACGACTTCGGCGACACCCAGCTGTGGACCCGGGTCAACAGCCTGGACAGCCCCTGGTTCCTGGACGACGTCACTCGCATCGTCACCGAAGTCGGGGCCAAAGTGGATGTGATCATGCTACCCAAGATTCAGGGCCCCTGGGACATCCATTACGCAGACCAGCTGCTGGCGCAACTCGAGGCCAGGGCGGGTCTCGACAAACCGATCCTGCTGCACTGCATCCTGGAGACCGCACTGGGCGTCGCCAATGTGGAGCAGATCGCCAACGCCAGTCCGCGCATCCAGGGCATGAGCCTCGGCCCGGCGGACCTGGCCGCATCCCGCCGCATGAAGACCACCCGCATCGGCGGCGGGCACCCCGGCTACCTGGTGCGCAACGACCCGGACCCCACCCACCCGGACGCGGCGCGCGACACCCATCAGCAGGACCTGTGGCACTACACGATCGGGCGCATGGTAGACGCCTGCGTCAGCGTCGGCGCCCTGCCCTTTTACGGCCCCTTCGGCGCGATCGACGATCCGATTGCGTGCGAGGACCAGTTCCGCAACGCCTTCCTGATGGGCTGTGTCGGCGCCTGGTCGCTGCACCCCAGCCAGATCGAGATCGCCAAGACCGTGTTCAGCCCGCCGGCGGAGGAGGTGATCTGGGCCAAGCGGGTACTGGAGGCACTGCCAGACGGGTCCGGCGCGGTGATGGTAGACGGCAAGATGCAGGACGACGCCTCCTGGAAACAGTGCAAGGTGATGGTCGACCTGGCGCGCCTGATTGCCGACAAGGATCCGGAGTACCGGGCCCTATACGGATTCTGAGCCCCGGCCTGATCGCCGGCACTCCGCCGGACTGCCACCTGGCTGCGTACCCGCGGCCGGGTGGCCGAACCTGGCGCCGACGTGCCACAGCGTCCGGGCGTTCGTGCCCGCCTTCGCGCTCCTGTCTGGCTGTCCAGAATCTTTACAAACAGGGTTAGCTATAGCTAGAAATCCTGTCAGGTTAGATTTATATCTTTCTGTTTTTTATAAAGATATTTGCATGAGGTACCGATCCTGCACTCCATCGGACTATGAGCACCTTGCAACAAAGAGTGGACAGTTACCTGCGCGACAAGGTCCCGGCGGAATCGGGGGACGCTCCCGAGGCTGAATTCGCCGATTATATGCTGCAGAGGGCGGAGGCCGACCTGCGGGCCGCCCAGGAGCAGCTGGACAAGCTCAAGCGGGAACTGGCAAAGCAGCAACACTGAGAGCCCGCCCCGCGCTGGAGCGCTGAAGGCGCGTTTCCCCTGGCGGGGTTGGCCAGGGGGGCGGGGTCTCTGGCGCCTGCCTCTCAGGGAAGTTCGCCTGCCCCCTGGTCGACATCGCCCGCGACCACCGGTGGAATCGCGCCAGGATTCCTCTACACTCAGCTGATGTCAGCCAGTCCCCCGCGGGAATATCGATGACACTGAACCAGGCGAAACTCAGGGCGGCCGAGGCCAGCTTTTTGCAGCGCTATCCGGGCGGATTCTCCGATCCGGGTATGGACGCAGTGAAGAAAAAACACAACGTGGACAGACTGGTAGGCTTCACCCGGGAAAACCTGTCCCGGGCTCACTTCAACCAGCCGGAAAGGGTGACCGAGACCCTGCTCAAAGTGGTGAGCCGCTCCTCGATGGTCTCGCGCTTCGAGAAGCCCCGCTTCCGGGACTTTATCGGCTCACTCAATGGCAACGAGAAGCGCGACCTCGCCGATGCTCTGGAGCAGCGCCTGCACGGTCGCAAGCAGCAGGGCTTCGACCGGATCATCGGGATGCTCCAGCCCTACAGACTGGCCAGGTGGGCTGTGGTATCGATCGTGCCCTTCTACTATGCGCCGAACCGGGAGGTGTTCGTGAAACCGACCACCGCGAAGGGAATCATCGCCTACCTCGAGGTCGACGACCTGCACTACTCGCCGACACCCTCGTGGGAATTCTACCGCGGCTACCGTGACCTCATCGCCGAGGTCAGGCGCAATGTCATTCCCACCCTGGCGCCCAATAATGCGGCCCTGACCGGATTTCTCATGGCGAGCCTGTAGCGCTGCGACGCTGCGTCGCCTTCTGCAGCCTCTTGCGAACCTCTGCCTCCGACAAGACGCTGATCTCGACGATCTTGCGCGGGCTGGAGCCGCCCGCGGCGATCGAGACGGACTGCCGCGGCACGCCCAGTAACGCTGCCAGCAATTTTATGACAGCGGCATTGGCCTTGCCGCTCTCTGCCGGCGCCGTCACGCGGATTTTCAGGCTTTCCCCCAGCCACCCGGCGACGCCGTTGCTGGAAGCACCCGGGACTACCTTCAAGGCGATCCGGGCAGGACCGGGTTGTGGCATTTCCTGCTTCCCGTCGTCACGGCCCCCTGTGGGGCCCGGTTCTACCGCGCGCGAAAAGACGCGGAATCAGGCGATAGATTACCCGCGTGCCGCCGCCCTGGGCAACGAACCGGGATAGGTCAAGGCGATAGAGTGACCGCGCTGCCGGCGCAGGGCAGCTTCAGCCGGTTTTTTCTCCCAACCGCATAAGCGCGAGGAGCAGCTGTTCGAGCTGGTCGCGGCCGGGGCCGGCGGGCACTGGCCCGACCTCATCCTCTTCTGCCCGCAGGCGCTCCAGCACGGTCTGCACCACGGCCCGGGCCTGTTCCGCGCCGGCCTCGATCCCCACCGTCCCCAGCACGCCACCGGCGAGGTAGATGCCGGCGCGCGACGGCTGCAGGTAACCCTGCGCATCTATCTCCAGGCCCAGTTTTTCCGCCAGTGCCGGTACCTCGGGATGCGGGTGCACCTCGCTGGAGAGCACCACCAGGTCGACCGCCTGCTCCACGCGTTCGCCGTCGGGAAAGCCGGCGAAGCGTGGCAGCAGCTTGCCTCCCGGGGGCGTATCGATGCCGACCCAGCTGCCGAACCGGAGCGGCACCCGGCATTCGCCGGCGGCAACGGTGAGGGGCTCCAGCGCGGGATCCTCCCGGTCAGCCGAGAGCACCACCACATCAAGGCGCAGGTCCTGACCCGCCAGGCGCCGCAGCTGATTGGCCATGACCCAGGCCGCCCCGGCTGAAACGCGGGTGAGCACGAGCAAGGCGCTCTCGGGGTAACCCTCGTCAGAGGGCCGGACGGCAAAGCCGCCGGAGGGGCCGGGAACCTCGAGCAGGCGTTGCAGCTCGACACTGCTGAGGATATCCGGGTGCTGACCGTAACCGAATTCTGCCAGGCTGGCTCGCTCCGACTCGTCGTCATCGACGTAGCCGGTCGCCAGGATGATCGCAGCCGCCCGCACTTCGAGCGGATCCGGCGGGGTGATGTCGAAATGGATTGCCTTGTCGTCACAGACGTCGACACAACGCTGGCAGGGCAGGTAGTTGGGCGGCATGTTGAGGCAGGTATTGATGTCTATGGCGTAGATATCGGGAATCGTTTGCGGGAACGGACTGTGAATCGCCTTGCGGGAAGTGAGCCCCGCATCGTATTCACTGGGCACGGCCTGGGGACAGACCGGGGAGCAGTGGTTGCAGCGGGTGCAGTCGTCGGTCACATATCGGGGCAGTCGGTGAATGCCAGCGACAAAATCCCCCTCCTCCCCCTCGACCGTCCTCAATTCGCTCAGGGTCAGCAGTGCGATGGCCGGGTTGTCCGCCACCCCGGCGAGTCGCGGGTCGAGGTCGCCCTCCCCCGTCAGCATCGCCGCCCGCTTGCCGCCGACGATCGGCCCCTTTTCGACCACCGTGGCGCACACCCCCGCTTCAGCCAGTTCCACCGCCGCCTGCAGGCCCGTCAGGCCACCGCCGACCACCAGTACCGTATCGGTCATCCTCTCCCTCCGTCGGAGGCGCCGGCGCGATCGAAACCGGCCTCGAAGGCGCGCAGGTTCAGATCCACTGCGCCGGGTTTTACCGTTGCCTCAATCGCCTGTTCAGCTGCCGCCCTGCTCACCACGCCGGTCCTGCCCACCAGGAAACCGAACACGACGACATTGGTGACGATGCGATTACCCAGCTCTTCGGCGATCCGGGTGGCCGGCAGCAGGCACGCAGGCGGGGCGGAATCGTCCAGCCGCACCAGGTCCTCCTCCACGATCAGGACACCGCCCGGTTTGAGCGCGCCGGCGAAGGAGGCGTAGGCCGCCTGGAACAGGACCACCAGCACATCCGGTGCGATGACATAGGGATAGTCGATCGGCACATCGGAGATAATCACATCGGCGCGGGACGCCCCGCCGCGCGCCTCCGGCCCATAGGCCTGGGTGAAGACTGCCTCCTTGCCGTCGTAGAGGCTCGCCGCCTTGCCCAGCAGCGTCCCCGCCAGCACGATGCCCTGCCCGCCATACCCGCCGATCCGGATCTGCACCTCACCGCGATCGCGATTTTCAGCCACGCCCGCCACCCTCAAACGGACTCATAGGGGCGACGCGCGATATCGACGAAATTCCCGACCACGATGGGACGCGCCTCGTCGACCAGGTCGATATCGAGCTCGTCAAACGGCGGGAGACTATCTGCAATACGACAGCGCTGGCGGTAGACTTCCATTTCATCCATGCCGGTACCGAGATCATTGGCGCGACCGAAATTGGTGGGGCATGGCGAGAGCGCCTCGATAAAGCTGAAGCCGGGGTTGTGCATGCCGCGCAGGATCGCTTCCCGCAGCTGCCGCACGTGCAGTATGGTCCAGCGGGCGACGAAAGAGGCGCCGGCTGCACGCGCCAGGTCAGGCAGGTTGAAGGGTCGGTCATGCACCCCGTGGGGCGCGGTGGATGCCATGCTGCCCCGTGGCGTGGTCGGTCCCGCCTGGCCACCGGTCATGCCGTAATTGAAGTTGTTGATGCAGATGACCGTCAGGTTCATATTGCGCCGCGCCGCGTGAATCAGGTGATTGCCACCGATGGCCGAGAGGTCGCCATCGCCACTGATCACGGTCACCCTCAGCTCCGGCTTGTGGACGGCGATACCCAGGGCGAAGGGTATGGCCCGGCCATGGGTGGTGTGGTACGAGTCGACATTCACGTAGCCGGCCGCCCGCCCGCTGCAGCCGATGCCCGACACACAGACGTGGTTCTCCAGCGCCACTCCGGACTCCGCCATGGCGTCTACATAACAGTGGATCACTGTGCCTATGCCGCAACCCGGGCAGAGGATGTGGGGGAACCGGTCCGCCCGCAGCAGGGGATCGTTCGGATGGGACGTGGCGATAACTGCAGGGGAGGCTGTCATGGTATGACCTCGAGAATATCCTTGGGCGTCGGCATGGCGCCGCCGGCGTGGTTGATGCGGTGAATGGGCAGCTGCGTCAGTCGCTCCACCTCCCGCCTGAGTTGCCCCAGGTTGACTTCAGGCACGATGAAGCGCTGCACCTTACCCCGCGCCAGGAGCTCCCTTATCCGCTGTTCCGGAAACGGCCAGATGCTGACCAGCCGGAGCAGGCCGCATTTGCTGCCCCGGGCGCGGGCGAGCCGCGCCGCCTGGCGCGCCGAGCGGGAGGTGCAGCCGAAGGCGATGATCACCGTCTCCGCATCATCCAGTTCATACTCGTCGTAGATCTCGATGGCCTGCGCATTGAGTCGCACCTTGTCGACGAGTCTGTTCACCAGCGTGTTGTGAATCTCCGGGGTCAGCGCCGGGTAACCGCGCTCGTCGTGGGTCAGACCGGTCATGTGCACCCGGTAACCCTCCCCCGCATGGGCCATCGCCGGCACCAGGTCATCGCCTAACGCATAGGGCAGGTGGCGTTCCTCCCCCGGGGCGTGCGCAGGTCCCTTGCGCCTGTGTATCGGGATCTCCTCCGCGGGCGGGATGACCACGCGCTCGGTCATATGGGCGATCACCTCGTCCAGCATCAGGAACACCGGGATGCGATAGCGGTCCGCGACATTGAAGGCGTGTATGGCGAGATCGAAGCACTCCTGGGGGGAAGCGGGGCTGAAGGCGGCGATGCCGTAGTCCCCGTGGGAGCCCCAGCGCGCCTGCAGGATGTCCGACTGGCCGACCATCGTGGGCAGCCCGGTGGATGGCGATGCCCGCTGCACGTCGACGATCACGCAGGGGATCTCCATCATCGCCGCCAACCCGATGCTCTCCATCATCAGGCTGAACCCGGGGCCCGAGGTGGCGGTCAGGCTGCGCGCCCCGGCGGCGGAGGCGCCGATGATGGACATGATGCTGCCGAGCTCATCCTCCATCTGCAGGTATTGCCCGCCCACCGCCGGCAGGCGCCGGGCCAGCCGCTCCGCCACCTCCGTGGAGGGCGTGATGGGATAACCCCCGAAGAAGTCCAGCCCCGCGGCCAGTGCGCCCTCAGCGCAGGCGTGGTCCCCCAGCATGAAGTGCGTGCCGGTGAGGACCCGTTGCCCGCCTTCCGGGGCAGCAGTCACGCGTCAGCCTCGTTATGGGACGCGTCGCGCGCCGGGCGGGCACGTTCGACGGTGTAGATGGCCAGCTCGGGGCAGATCAGGTTACAGAAGCCGCAATGGACACAGGCCTCTTCCTTGTCGGCGGCGATGACGGGATAGTGGTACCCCTTGGCATTGATCTCCTCGGAGAAGGCCAGTACCTGTTCCGGGCAGTAGCCCACGCAGAACCCGCACTCCTTGCAGCGCTCCGGGATGACGTGAACCTCACCGAGCGGAATGCGTGCCTGGCCAGAGTCCATCGGCCGTCGACTGTTGCTGCTGGCTGCCATGCGTGTGTCCCTCCTGCGTTGATGCATGATAGCAAAATCGGCGGGGCGGGCTACCAGGCGGCGTCAGTACGCCGGGCGATTGATCTGGAAAAGTGTGGCTTAACCCGTTTATGCTGCACCGATCAATCCCGAGGAGGTTCCCGACGATGAGTGCCCGACATACGATATTCACGTTGCCACTGCTGGCGGCCGCCCTGCTGCTCGCACGCCCGGTTGCCGCCGGCGAGCCCACCCAGCCCGATACGAGCTGGTATCCCTCTAAATATGGTGAGGGTGACACCATCGGGGCGCTCAACAACCTCAGCCCGGAGGGGGTGCTGAAGGCAGTCCGGCTGGTCACGACCGGCAAGACCTATGCCCTCGGCGGGATTACCGGTCGCTCAACCCCCGCCTACGGCCACCGCAGTTTTCAGCTGTTCCTGTATCCCCACGCCGATGAAATCAACCCGCCGCTGGGCAAGTCCCGGGGCACGTCCCACGACGATTACATGGCGACCTGGCTGGGGATCGGCACCCAGATAGACGGTTTCGCTCATTTCGGCATCGACCATCGCTACTACAACGGGGTGACCGCCGCCGAGCTCTTCAGCCCCGGTGGCGCAAAAAAGTACGGCACGCAGGACATCCCGCCGATCGTCACCCGCGGGGTATTGCTGGACATGGTCAGGTATTTCGGGGCCAGTGACCACCTCGCAGCCGGCACCGCCATCGATGCACCCGACATCGCCGCCGCCGCGAAGGCGCAGGGGGTGGTCATCGGCAAGGGCGACGTGGTGCTCCTGCACACGGGCTGGCAACAGCTGGCGGGATCGGACCCGGAGCGTTTCCTCCGGGGTGAGCCGGGACTGGATATCGGCGGCGCCGAGTACCTCGCCGGGCTCGACGTGGTGGCCGTGGGCGCCGACAACTGGGCGCTCGACGTGCTGCCCAACCCGGATCCGGAACAGCTGTTCCCCGCCCACGGGATACTGCTGGCGAAGCATGGCGTTCACGTCCTGGAAAACATCCAGACCGCCGAGCTTATAGAAGATGGTGTGACGGAATTCCTGTTCGTCCTCGGCATTCCCCGCTTCGAAGGCGCCGTCCAGATGGTGATCAACCCGATAGCGATCCGTTGACCCGGTCGAGTAGCGTCTCGAGTCAGCCGGGGTCAGAGCGGCGTACCCTGACCGACTCCTGTAAAATGGCCGCCATGAAATATATCGGAGCCCATGTCAGTGCCGCCGGTGGTGTCGATAACGCACCCGTCAACGCCCACAAGATCGGCGCCACCGCCTTTGCCCTGTTCACCAAAAACCAGCGGCAGTGGCAGGCTAAACCGCTGACCGAAGAGAGCATCGAGGCGTTCAGGGCCAACTGCGCGGCGTATGACTACGCCCCCGGCCAGATCCTGCCCCACGACAGCTACCTGATCAACCTCGGCCACCCGGAAACCGAGGGGCTGGAGAAGTCACGCGCCGCCTTCCTGGACGAAATGCAGCGCTGTGAACAGCTCGGCCTCTGTTACCTGAACTTCCATCCGGGCAGCCACCTGAAGAAGATCAGCGAGTCCGACTGCCTGCAGCGCATCGCCGAATCGATCAATCTCGCCCTGGAAGCCACCCGGGGCGTCACGGCGGTTATCGAAAACACCGCCGGCCAGGGCAGCAACCTCGGCCATCGCTTCGAACACCTGGCAGAGATCATCGAACAGGTCGAGGACAGGCAACGGGTCGGCGTGTGCCTCGATACCTGTCACAGCTTTGCTGCGGGCTACGATCTGCGGACAACTGAAGCCTGCGAGCAGACCTTTGCCGAATTCGACCGGGTCGTGGGCTTCGATTACCTCTGCGGCATGCACCTCAATGGCTCCAAGGTCGATTTCGGCAGCCGGGTGGACCGCCACCACAGTCTCGGCCAGGGCTACCTTGGAATGAGCGTGTTCGAATACATCATGGCCGATCCCCGCTTCGACGCTATTCCCCTGGTGCTGGAGACGATCGATGAAAGTCTGTGGCCCGAGGAGATCGCGCTGCTCAAGAAACTGGCGGGAGAGCCGGCTTGATGCCTGATGGCCCCGGCCCACTGTCAATCCACTGTCCGTAAAAGGAGAAAATCCCCATGAAGCCTTTGCTGTTGCGTACCGCCGCGCTGCTGCTGTTGATCCCCGTTCTGGCCGCCTGTCAGTCAGCCTATTACGAGGCGGCGGAGAAGGTCGGTTACCACAAACGCGATATCCTGGTGGACCGGGTCGAGGACTCCCGGGACGCCCAGCTCGATGCCGAGGAGCAGTTCCAGTCCGCCCTGGAGCAGTTGAGCGCCCTGACCAATTTCGACGGTGGGGACCTGGAGAAAATGTACAACAAGGTGGCCGATGAATACGAGGATGCCGATGAGGCGGCCGCGGAGGTGCGCGAGCGCATCGACGGCGTGGAGGATGTCGCCGAGGCGCTTTTCGAGGAGTGGGAAACGGAGATCGGGCAGTACTCGAGCGCGAAGCTTAAAGCCGACAGCCAGGCCAAGCTGCGGGAGACCAAAGCCCGCTACGATGGCATGATCACCGCCATGCGCCGGTCGGAGGCGAAGATGGATCCCGTGCTGGCGGCGTTGCATGACAACGTGCTCTACCTGAAACATAACCTCAACGCCCGGGCGGTCGCCTCACTCAAAGTCGAACTTGGCGACATCGAGCAGGATATCGAGGCGCTGATTCAGGAAATGCGCAAGTCCATCGATGCCTCCAATGCCTTTATCGATACCCTGCAATGAGATTAGGGCGCACGGCATGCCGTCATGCCCATAGCCGGTGGTCGCTCAATGCCCTGTCATCCAGTTGCAGACCGGCTGCGCGGCCCCCTGCACCCCAAACGACCTGGTCACCTGCCGATCGCGGGCGATCACCCAGGTAACGGGGAAAGTGAGTGTCTCCGCCGCCGTGCTCAGCGCGCCGGAGACCGAGAGCAGCCTGTCAAAGTGACGTCAGAATTGAGTTCCTTGACAATCGACTCGCTCACCCGCGTGCTACACACCAAATCCACTTTTGCGCGCCTTACTACCGACAGCTTGCCGTCGCCACCAGCCAGTTCAGCGGGTCGAGTGACGAATCTACGCCACTAGGTTGTCGAGCGTTTCTTCGCTGGCGTTGCCTTTTTCCTCGTTGCTGCTTTCTTCTTAGGCGCTGCCTTTTTCCTCGTTGCTGCTTTCTTCTTTGGCACTGCCTTTTTCTTTGTTACCGCTTTCTTCTTCGGCGCTGACTTTTTCTTCGCCGGCGCTTTTTTGCGTTTAGCTTTAGCCGAGGCGCGCTTCGCCTCCAGGACCTTTTGCATCGGCCCGCGCCGCGGTGCGGCACGCGGCGACTCGGCCCATTCCGTGCCGGTGGCCTGCAGTAGAGTCGCGATCTCCTCGATATGCATGTCGGCGAGATCCCACACGTCAGGCACAAGATCGCGATCGACGATAATTCCGAAGTCCAGTCTGTCCATATAACTCTGGACGGTGATGTTCAATCCCTGCCCATCGGTCACGATTGACACCGGAAACTGGTGCTGCAACTGCGCGCCGGCGAAATAGAGCGGCTCCCGGGGGCCCGGGACGTTCGAAATCACCAGGTTGGCGGGCATGGTGAAGCGATCCGCCAGCTTCAGACGCGAGGCCAGGCGCGCCGCCGCGGCGGATACCACCGGGGGGGAGGACTGGGCGATATCGATGAGGGATTCCGCCGGCATCAGTTCGAACTGGGTCTTGGCGACACTCATCGCCTTGCGACACAGTGCGACCCGCTCAAGCGGGTCCTCGCAGTTCGTCGGCAGTTCCGCGACAAGGCCGGAGACCCGGTTGGTCCAGGGATCTGATTCGTCACCGGTGCGGATCGAAACGGGCACCATGGCCCGCAGGGGCTTGTCCGGGAGTGCGTTGTGCGCGAGCAGGTACCGGCGCAGACCGCCCGCACAGATTGCCATCACAATGTCATTCACTGTCCCGCCAGTGACATTCTTCAGGCGTTTGATGTTTTCCAGTGAGGTGGTGCGCATCGCGAAACGCCGGTGCGGGGTAATAGATTTGTTCCATGGGGTTGGCGGAGCCGACGTCAGCGGCATCATTACCCAGGGCCGGTCACTCGTTGCCCGCCCGAACAGCCGATAAACAGAGTCGCGAACGAGGGATGTCGCCCCGGACAAATCGGCGACACCCAGCGCCTTTGCAGTGGTCCGCAACAGCCTGGTCTGAGCCTTTACTGCCATGAGCGGGTTCCTGGCCAGCTTCTCCAGGGTCAGGCGGAGCAATTCAGCCTGCCCTGGCACCGGTTCGGGTTCCCACTCCGGGCTCGCAGGCACCGGGCCGTCATCCGGTTTCGTGGAGAGAATAGCTGACAGCATCAGCTGTCCCGCAGCCCCGTCGATCGTCGCATGGTGGAATTTGGTAAGGAGGCCCCACCAGCCGTTGGCCAGACCATCGATCACATACACCTCCCACAAGGGACGGCTCCGGTCCATCGGGCGGCCAACAATCCGGCAGATCTGGTCAGCCAACTGGTCGACCAGGCCCGGCTTGGCGATGCTGATTTCGCGAATGTGATAATCGATGTCGAAATGAGGATCGAACACCCAATAGGGGTGGTCCAGGCCAAAAGGCACCTCTACCACGCGTCGTCGCATGGGCTCGAGAGCACCGACCAGCGAGGCATACTTTTCGTAAACGGCGGCATAGGGATCGAAATCCGGGCTCGGCCGATCAAACAGCATCAGGCCTGTCACATGCCCGAAGGTATTGGGCGTCTCCATGTTAAGAAATGTGGCATCGAGGCCTGTCAGCTGTTTCATAGCATCTCCTGCTATCCGCCGTTAGTTATGTGGGGTGAGCGCCTGCACCGTTCAGCCGCTCCCTGCCGTGCGCCAACCGGCCCGCTTTGTCCTGCGGCCCCCGGTCTTTTGCGCCCGGCCGGGTTGAGCTTAACATGAACATGTATTTTAGCGCGCCCAAACATTCATACGTCCATTCGTTTCACCAGTCAAACGCGCAGAACGTCACGCCCTTATCCGCCGGTGACTTGCCGATAATCAGCTCGCTGCTGATGTGTGCGAAAACAGGGGCGGAATTTCCGTCAGACAGGCATCTGCAACCCAGCGTCGGGCAGGGTATGATCGGTGCCGAAGATCAAATAAGGCGGTACTACTCACCCATGTCTCAACCCGGAAGCTCCCCCTGGCGCGGCTGGCCGCGTAGGGCCCTGAAAATCGTGCTCATTGTTGAGGTCGTTTACCTGGTGCTGGTAAACGGGCTGTTACAGCTCCAACTGACCCAGGACGTGGTGAACAGGATCCGTCCCGAAAAGTTCCACGTCAGCTGGGACCGGGCCTGGAGTTGGTACCCCTTCCGCGTCCACGCCCGCGGGATCGCCGCCAACGGCCAGTCCCGCAGCCAGCAGTGGCAGCTCTCGACCCCGGCAGCCTCCGGGTCCATCTCCGTATTGCCGCTGATTTTCAAGCGGGTATGGCTGAGCGGCGTCGATGTCAGGGACATAGATTACCGCCAGCGTCCACGGCTCAAGCCAGACAAGGATTACAGTGCCCTGCTCCCTTATTTTCCCGAAATAGAAGGCCGCGAGGTCGCGCCGGCGCTTACCGCCCCCAGCGGCAAGAAGAGGCCCTGGAGAATCGCCATCGACAACGCCAGGGTAAGCGGCACCCACAGCTTCTGGATATTCAACTTTCGTGGCAGCGGCGATGGACGCATGCTGGCCGACCTCACGTACCAAACCCGCGGCGGCCCCTTCTCCCTCGACGGTCGCCAGCTGGACCTGCAACTGGCGCCGCTGTATCTCAACGGCAAGCGGGAGGTCTTCGGCCGGGGGACCGTGCGGGGCGAACTCGGCTTCGCGCCCTTCGTACCCCGGGCGCATAAGGACATCAGCCTGCTCCAGTTTCTGCGGCTGGACACCGACATTGACCTCGACGCCAACAGCCTGGCCTTCATCAATGTTTTTACCGCCGGGGCCGGGGGCGCGCAGGTTGACGGCAGCGGACGGGTGTCAGGCCGCCTTGTCTCCGACCGCGGGCAGGTCCTGCCGGGTACTGATCTCACCGTGCAGGCGCGGAACCTGGCGGTGCGGTTCGCTGCGCTCACTGTTGCTGGTGAGGGCGCGATCGGCCTGGTGGCGGATGCGGCGACCCCGGAGCGGATTCAGCTGGATTTCCACTACGAAGACCTGGCGATCAGTCATGAAAGCGACGACAGGCCGATGCTGACCGGGCGCAACCTGCACCTGGTCATGCGTGGCAGCAGCCGGCTCAACACCGGCTCCGACCCCGTCAGCGACCATGCCGCTCTCGGCTTTAACGTGGAGGGGCTGGAAGTTCAAGACCTGGCCCTGCTGCAGCGGTACATCCCTCCCAGATGGCCCTTTACACTGTACGGTGGCCGGGGCGTGCTGTCCGGCGAGCTCCTGCTCAGACCCACCGCCCTCACGGTAGACCTGGGCCTGGAATCCGGGGACGCGCAGGTCGGCGTCAGGCAGTATCGCTTCACCACCAACCTCGACGCGGCGCTGAAACTGGACAATCCCGCCATTCTCTCCGAGCGCACTGCCATCGGCGGCAGTTATATCCGCCTCGGGGACGCGATCGTGGCCAGTGGCGCAGAAGTGAAGTCGAAGCCGTGGGAAGCCTCGCTGGAGTTCACCCACGGCTACCTGGGCCTGTTCAGTGACGAGGCCAAGGCCGCAGAGACAGACGTCGTCGACCTCCTGAAACTGATGGGCAAATCGGAGGCGAAGCAGCTGCTGAACGATTCGTACGGGGTGATCGGCTTCCAGGCACAGGTTTCCAGCCTGGCCTGGATCGGCGTGCTGCTGAGGGAGACGCATCACACCAGCATCGATGGTAAAGGCACCGTCGAGGGTGAAATTCACCTCACCAGCGGCTGGCCAGGGACGGGAACCCGGCTGGAGGTTGTGTCACCCGCGCTGGAGGTCGGCGTGCTCGATTACCTCAGCCGGGGCGACGGTGAGATCACCCTGGATGTGCAGGATGGGGCAGAGAGCCCAGGCTGGCTGCTGAACATCCTGCTCCGCGACGCAGACATGAAGCGGCGGGGTGAAGCGCAGTCCTATATTCACAACGTGGACCTCACCCTGGAGGCGCTGCTGGAAGATATGTTTCCCGGTCGGCAGGAGAGGAATTTCGCCCTGCGCTTCAGGATTGAATCGGGGGAGGTGGAGGATATGGTGGTCTTCAACAGTTACCTGCCGCCCGATTCGCCCATGGCATTCACTGCCGGGACCGCCGATCTCGAGGCAGATATCCTGCTGCTGCCGGAAGACGCCCGTGGCTGGCTGAGTCTGGTTTCCCAGGCCGTGAATGCAGAGGTGGGCGAGCAATCCATCACCGGTGACCTGCGGGCGGATATCACTCTGGCCGGGGGAACCCCCCGGGACATGAAATTCGATATCACCGGCTCACAAGTGCGCATCGACAATGTCGCCGTTGCCGGCAAACGCGAATCCTTCGACGGGGATTACTGGTCAGCGCTGATCAGCCTCACTCACGCCGAGACCACCTGGACCCGGCCGCCGCAAATCAGCGCCGATGCCGCACTGACCATCAGTGACTCGCGACCCATCGTGGCCATGTTTGGCAACCAGGGCTATCGACCGAAGTGGCTGTCCGGGATGCTGACGCTCGAGGATATCTCGGGCAAGGCGCGTATGGACGTTGCCGACAACGCCGTGGTCATCCCGATGGCCCGGGTTATCAGCGACAAGGCGGAGTTTGCAGCCAAGGCCCGTATCGCGGGGGAGAGCCGCGATGGCGTCATCTATGCGCGATACAAAAAACTCGACGCCCTGCTCAGGATTACCGATGGGAAAAAAAGCCTTCAGGTGATCAAGGTACGGGAGAAATTCGACAACTATGTCGTGCCCGGTCCCTGAGAGTTCTCCGCGGCTCCGGGAATATAGGGACAGTTTACCTAACCCGGTACTGGACAACCGATGGGATTCCGGCCTGACTGATTAAGTAAACTGTACCTATATGCCGGCCCTGCGGGCGCGGCTTCAGCTGTCGGCCGCGGATTAACTAAAAGAAGTATTCCAGCCCTGTCTTTCGCAAGGTCCTGAAAATCTTGCGCTGGTTGCGCACCGCGGACGCCTTGATACCGTCGCCCTCCATGATCCGACGCCGCATCTCCAGCCATTCCGGTGAGCCCCAGAGGTAGGACTCGCTTTTGAGCAGTTCGAAGTCCGCGATCAACTCCTCCCGCAAACCGCTGCTGGCAAAAAAGAAGCCCATCTCGTTGTTGAACAAGCGGGAGCGGTAGTCGAAGTTGGCGGTGCCGATAAATCCGGCCTCATCACCCAGCAGGTATTTCGCGTGCAGCTTGCCGTAGTGCCTGTCGCCGCCAAAGTAGGCATCGTCCAGGCGACCGGTCTCGTAGATGCTCAGTTGAGGGTGGTTGACCAGTTTCTGCCAGGTCTCGCTCTCCACCAGCTCCGGGTTGAGTTCGCTTTGCGCAAGGTCCGCCTGCCAGGCCTGCTTGTGCTCTGCATCCAGCAGCATGCGGGGTGCCATATCCATATCCACGATAGACTGCGCGGGAAAGTTGTCCGATGTAAGCACCGAATTGGTAATCATCTCGTAGCGATAATCCGGATCCTCTTCCAGCCAATCGAGCACCCGCTGGGCCTCGTCCAGCAAAAGATTACCGTTATCATCGTAATAACGGGCGAGGAAGAGGTACGGGGAGACTATCCGCGCATGGGATCGATCATGGCCCCGGGCCTGCTCCAGCAGGTTCATGATGGAATTGGGGTTGTTGGCGAGATTGGCGACGGCATCGGTTACCACCGCTCGATCGGTGAGATTACTGAATTCGTGCGCCAGGCGCACGTCAGCCTGATGCCAGTCGCGGGTGAGGAATTCGTCCATCGCCGCGAAATGCGGTTGCAGTGTGGGCAGTGATTTCAACTGCGCCAGGGCGCGGGCCAGTTCCGCCCGACGCTCACTGTACAGGTCGGTACCGGTCGCAAACTGTTTCGAGCTCAGGCGCTTGTTCTTCTCGTACAGTGATAACAGGGTGAAATAGACTTCCGCCACTTCACCCACGGTGTGCTCATCCGCCCGATCCAGCCCCGGGCGCAAGAGTATCTCCGCATCTTTATAGGTATCGGGATTGGCAGACCCGTCCTCAAGAATACCGTAATAGGCCAGGGAAATATTACGGCCGCCCGTAATCACAATGGTTTTGTCCGGCACGAATCCGTCCACCACCATCAATTTGTCATGGGAGCGACGGTTGGCGGTAAAGGGCGATTTGCTCACCGCATTGAAAATCAGAACCTGCACCCGGGCGCGGCGAGTCGTGACCTGCCCCGCGGCGTTGTGGATGAAGCCCGCACCCACCTGGCAGCTGTCCAGGGTCCGCAGCCAGGTCTTATCGAGCCCGATGGAGCCGATTGAATCAACCATCAGGCGAATATCGACACCGCGTTTCACAGCATCGCACAGGGCCCCCAGCATGGCCTTGCCCACCAGATCATCCTTGAAGATATAGTAGACCGCATCCACGCTGTGCTCTGCGTTCTCGATCATGTGAATTTTTGCGGTAAGGGACTGGATCGCCGCCTGTTCGCTGCTGCCCAGCAGCTTGGCCCGCGCCCCCTGCAGCGGAATCTGCGCCTCGACGCCGAGGTCGATAGGATCGTAACCCGAATCCTTCGCCCATGAATACGTTCGAATCTGGTACCACTGGTCGAGTTCGGGGTCCTCCACAGCTCCCAGTGGCGGACAATTTTCCAATGCCTGTCGATCCGCGGGGCACTTGTCGGGGGGAATGGTGGTCGTGGCACAGGCCGCAATAATCGGCAGCAGCAACAGTACAAGCCAGCGCACGCAGTAGACCGGCGGGATCACGAGCCACGACTCCAGCGCAACTCTGCCACGACCAGGCGGTGGTCGGACACCTGATCCGGCACCGTTCGGTAAGTGACGAACTCCAGCTCTTCGGAGATAAAGATCCAGTCCAGGCGACTGGTTTTGTAACTGGCCAGGCGATCAGACTGCGGCTGGTAGGCGGTCATACCGGCCTCCTCTACCAGGCGGCGCACGACGGAATCATCCGGACGCCACTCCTCATTGAAATCGCCCATCAGGATAATCGGGGTCGGCGATCGCATTATTGCCTCAATGATATCAGCGAGCTGCTGCCTGCGCGCGCCTTTGCGGGAAAAATCCAGGTGGGCAGAAACCACGCGCACCGGTCTTAACTCCTCACCCTGGCGCCACTGCAAGATCGCGGACACGAAGCCCTTGGTGGTCGTGGGCGGGGTCGGTTCGAAACTGGTCACCCTGGGCTCAATCAGCTGGACCTCAGACAGTAGCGCGGTGCCAAAGCGGTATAGCCAGGTTTCAGCATGCAGGCCGAGCACGGCACAGTTCAGTTCAGCCGCCTCCAGCAGCCGGGCTGCATGGTCAAAGCTCCCTGCCCAGAGTGAATCGACATCCAACTCCTGCAGTGCCACCACGTTGGCGCCCTGCCTCGCCAGCAGGCGTCCGGCAGCGTCGAGGTTGCGTCCTATCTGCTCTTTTCCTATCAGCATCTGGTTAAGGGCACGACCGCGACCATGGGCGACATTGAGGGTCGCTACCACCAGCGAAGCGGCATCGTGCTCGATAGATGGGGCTGTGCCTTCGCGGCACTTTGACTCAGCGCCGAAAACGGCACAGGACCAGACCAGCGTGAAAACGATAAACTTCATGGTGAAGACCGATACCACCTCCCGGAGGGCGTCACATCCTGCGCAGCAGTGACAGGGGCAGCACCTTCAGCGCCTGTGCGACCAGGGTCCAGGGCCAGGGGGGTACGTAGCGGAAGTTCACCTGCCGTTCGATCAGGTCGACCATGATCCGGGTCCCTTTCTCCGCACTGACCAGAAATGGCCGGCTTTTCATTCCCCGATTGATGTCAGTGTCGATATAGCCCGGAGCGAGCTCCGTCACCTGAACCGGTTCGTGGAGCGTCTCACAGCGTACCGCCTCGAGATATCGGCTGAAACCTGCCTTGGTCGCACTGTAGGCGCTCTGCCGGGGAAAACCACGCAACGCTGCAACGGAGGTGATTCCCACCAACTGTCCCCCACCCTGCTGCCGGAACAGTTCGAGCGCTGCCTCTGACGTCGCGATGGCGCCAGTCAGGTTGACCTCGATGGTCCGGTGCATCTGGTTGAAGTTACCCTCCCCGGCTCTGCCTGCAATAGCGACACCGGCATTGGCCACGACGATGTCGATCCCCCCCAGCGCCTCCGCACAGTCCTGGAGCACCGGCGGCACGCTATCGAAGTCAGTGACATCGAGCGTCCGCAGCACCACCTTTTCCGCCCGCGCCGGAAGCTCCTGCTCCAGCGACTCGAGATCGGCCATCGAGCGCCCGGTCAGCGCCACCCGATAACCCCTGCCGGCAAATTCACACGCCAGTCCCCGGCCAAGGCCACGCGTGGCCCCCGTGATCAGCACCGATTTCGTCATCCCGTTTTCTCCCGCAGATACACACCTGGTCAATTATTGGCAATATGATAAGCATTCAGGCGCAGAAACGGGGCGTTGCGCCATCTGGCGGGCTCAGCGCTGCCGGCTTGCCCTTGCCCGTAGCGATGCGTTGCCACCTCATACAGGGATGCGTGCCCTGAAAAGGACCATACAGCTCAGCGTTATCAGGAAGCCCACTCCGCCTCTGAATCGGCTGCGAGGCTGACAGGTACCTGCGCACCAAGGGGAGTGCCTTTGAATAGGCGCAGATCAGTCAAAGATACTGATCTCTTCATAAGGTCTATCCCGGGTACTGGTGGCTTCGCTGATTACGAGCCCC
>JARRPM010000021.1:0-51283 GCA_037382865.1 Halioglobus sp.
ACCAGGGTCGGGATGACCAGGTGCGCCGAACTGGAAATGGGGAGAAATTCGGTCAGGCCCTGGATGATCGCCAGCAGTGCCGCCGGGTACCAGTCGATCATGTCCGCCTGCCCTGCTCCGGCAATTTTTTCCAGTTGATTTCATCGCGCACGTAGACCGGCTGGACCTGCTCGGGGCGCTGGGTGACGCCCTGCTGCAGGAGGTCGAGCGCCAGCGGGATGAGATCCCGCGCGGCGGGCAGCAGCTGTGGTGCCGCGGCCTGCACGCCGGCCTGCGTCGCGGCGGGCATCTCGCTGACAAATCGACAGCCGCTGCCGACGGCGAGCAGCGGCCCGTCACCCGCACCGGCCGGGAGCAGGAACGACCCGGCGGAGCAGACCCCCGGGCCGCTGCGCAGCGTTGCCAAGCCGTCGACGAAGACGAAGCTCGCCCAGTAGATTTCGTTGATGCGCGCATCGAGCAGACTCAGCACCGTATCGGTCGGGCTCACCGCACCGAGGCGAAGCGCGGTCTGCGCCTGGCACGCCAGGGTCGAGACGCCGACCGCGGGCAGGTGATTGGCAAAGGCGAGACCCTGCACCGCGCTGGCGGCAATCCGCAGCCCGGTAAAGGAACCGGGACCACTGCCCCAGGCTATGGCGTCGATGCCCTGCGCCCGCAGGTCGCCATCGGGCAGCAGCTCGCGGAGCATGCTGAACACCCGCTCATTGTGTTGCCGCGGCGCTTCCTCGTGCCGCTCTTCATAGGCACCTTCGCGGTACAGTGCCACCGAACAGGCCTCGGTGGCGGTTTCGATGGCGAGCACGCCGCAGTTGTGGAGACTGTTGCTTTTCTGGGTGTCAGGACTGTTCACGCACTGCTCGTCTGGCAGGAATGGTAGACTGCGATTATCCCACAGCGAGACAGGCCCGGGCACCCGATACCGTGACAGCAAGAGGTGAAATTACCGGCCTGATCCTCGCCGGCGGAGCCGGCCGCAGGGCCGGCGGCACCGACAAGGGGCTCGCGCCCTGGCGGGGGGAACCGCTGGTAGCCCACGTGGTGCGGCGCCTGCGTCCGGAGGTGGGCAGGCTGTTGATCAGCTGCAATCGCAACGCCGCGGCCTACGCCGCCCTGGCGGACGGCACGATAGCTGACAGCCGCACAGGATTCCAGGGGCCGCTGGCGGGCCTGGAGGCCGCCGGCGGAGCGGTGCAAACCCCGTTCATCGTCGTCGCCCCCTGCGACACGCCCCAGCTGCCACGGGACCTGGTGCCGCGCCTGCTCGAGCCCCTCGAGGCCATGGGCGTCGACATTGCATGGGCCCATGACGGAGACAGGGCCCACTACCTCTGTGCGGCGCTGCGCAGTGGCTGCCTGGCCGACCTCGCGGACTGGCTGGACCAGGGCCACCGTGCGGTCCGGCACTGGTTCCGCAATTACCGCTGTGCGCCGGTGGATTTCTCGGATCAGCCGAGGGCATTTCGCAACATCAACCGCCCTGCCCCCGGGGTCTGAAGCTACTGCTCCAGCGCCGCGAACACCTTGTCGCGAATCTCCTCCATGCCCCCGACACCCTCGATGCGGTGGTAGGCCGGCGCGTTGTCGCCGCTCATGCTGCGATAAAAATCGATGAGCGGGCTGGTTTGCGAGTGGTAGATCTCGAGGCGCCTGCGCACCGTATCCTCGCTGTCATCGTCGCGTTGCACCAGCGCTTCGCCGGTCTCGTCGTCGACGCCTTCGCGCCGGGGAGGGTTGTGCCGGACGTGGTAAACCCGGCCCGAACCCGGGTGGACACGACGGCCGCTGAGCCGCGAGACGATCTCTTCGTCGTCGACGGCGATCTCCACCACATGATCGATATGGACGCCGGCCTCGACCATTGCCTCCGCCTGGGGGATCGTCCGCGGAAAACCGTCGAACAGGAAACCGTTGGCACAGTCCGGCTCCTTTATGCGCTCCTTGACCAGGCCGATGATGATGTCATCGGAGACCAGGCCGCCGGATTCCATCACCTCCTTCGCCTGCATGCCCAGTTTCGACCGGGCCTTGACCGCGGCGCGCAGCATATCGCCGGTGGAGATCTGGGGAATGTTGTATTTCTCGGTGATAAACTGGGCCTGCGTACCCTTACCAGCGCCGGGAGCGCCCAACAGAATCAATCGCATTCGGGAAGTTCCTCGATTGTAGAATGAGATACGCCCCGCAACGCCGGCGCAGGGTCAGTGAGTTCGATCAGAGGGACGATACCATACACAGCACCCCGGAAGGTTACAAGCCCCGGCGCTACCGGCGCAGCGCCCCCTTGGCCCGCTCCCAGAGCTCGTCCAGCGCCTCCGCATCCATGCCCTCCAGCGTGCTTCCGGCCTCGCCGGCCAGCGTCTCCATGAGGCGAAAACGTCGCTCGAACCTGGCCGATGCCTGGCGCAGGCTCGCCTCGGCGTCCAGCCGGAGATGACGCGCCAGGTTGACGCAACTGAAGAGCAGATCCCCCATCTCCTCGCGAACCGCCTCGGCCCCCTCCCCGGCCAGCGCCTGTTCCAGTTCGTCGATCTCCTCGCGCAGCTTGGCGAGGACCGCGCCGGCCTCCGGCCAGTCGAACTTGACCCGCGCGGCGCGCCGCTGCAGCTTCTGGGCCCGCGGCAGGGCCGGCAGGGCCAGCGGGACGTCGGCGAGAATACCGGGGCGGGACCTGGCATGGCGCTCCGCCTCCTTGATGCTTTCCCAGCTCTCCTTGACATCCTCCACACTGGCACGACCATCGGCGATGGCTTCTATCTCCCCACCGGCAAAGACGTGAGGATGGCGGCGCAGCAGCTTCTCGACCAGGGTATCGACAATGGCGCCGAAGGTGAACAGGCCCTGTTCCCGGCCGAGCTGGGCGTAGAAGATCACCTGGAACAGCACGTCGCCGAGCTCCTCCGCCACGTGGGGGAAATCGCCGTGCTCTATCGCCTCGGCGAGCTCATAACACTCTTCGAGGGTGGAGGGCACGATGCTGCGGAAATCCTGGCGCAGGTCCCAGGGACAGCCGGTCTCGGGATCGCGCAGGCGCTCCATGACACGCAGCAGGTCGTCGATAGTGTAGGGTTGCCGGGCCATGGGGCGTCGCCTACTCGGTGACCCGGAACGCGGAGATGACGTTCTTGAGGCGGTTCATCCGCTCGAGGAGCTTGGAGAGCGCGCCGAGGTTGGGGACCTCCATGCGCAGGCGCATGGTTGCGGTGTTGCTCTTTTTATTGGTCTGGGTGTTGACCGACAGCACGTTGATCCGGGCGTTGGCCAGCAGCCCGGTGATGTCCCGCAGCAGGCCCTGGCGGTCGTAGGCCTCGATCGCCACGTCCACCTCGTAGTTCTCCGGCGGCGAGCTGCCCCACTCCACCTCGATGACGCGCTGGGGCGAGGTGTCCTGCAGCCTGACCAGGCGGGGACAGTCCTCCCGGTGGATACTGACCCCGCGGCCCTGGGTGATGAAGCCGGTAATCGCGTCTCCAGGCAGGGGCTTGCAGCACCCCGCCATGTGGGTCAACAGATTTCCCACACCGCGGACCTGTACCTGGCCCCGATAGCTGCCGCCGCCGGGACGGGCAAGTTTGAGCTGCGGCCCGGACCGGTTCTCCACCAGTCCCTGGGCGGCGTTGAGAACCTGGGCGGCGGAGAGATCGCCGGAACCCACGGCGGCGTACATGTCCTCCACCGTCGTCTGCTGGACCTTGCGTGCGATGCGCCGATAGTCGATGCTGGTCAGGGCAAGGCGTTTGAATTCCCGCTCCAGCAGGTTGCGACCCGCCGTGATATTGTCCTCGCGCGCCTGGGTCTTGAACCAGTGCATCACCTTGGCCCGCGCCCGGGAGGTGCGCAGGTAACCGAGGCCGGGCTGCAGCCAGTCCCGCTTCGGCGCGCCGTCCCTGCTGGTCAGCACCTCGACCCGCTCGCCGGTCTGCAGGGTATAGGTGAGCGGAACGATAGAACCGTTGACCTTGGCCCCGCGACAGCGGTGACCGACCTCCGTGTGGACGTGGTAGGCGAAATCCAGCGGAGTCGCCCCGTGGGCGAGATTGACCACGTCCCCGTGGGGGGTGAATACGTAGACCCGGTCCTGGGCCACATCCAGGCTGAACTGCTCGGCGACGCTTCGGTCGTCGCCGGTCTCGTCGTGCCAGTCCAGCACCTGGCGCAGCCAGGCGATCTTCTCTTCATAGGAGCTCGCCATCCCCCCGCTGGAATCGGATCCCTTGTAGCGCCAGTGTGCGCACACCCCGAGTTCCGCCTCCTCGTGCATCTGCCGGGTGCGGATCTGTACTTCCAGGATTTTGCCCTCGGGACCGATCACCGCCGTGTGCAGCGAGCGGTAGCCATTCTCCTTGGGGTTTGCGATGTAGTCATCGAACTCGTTGGGAATATTCCGCCAGAGGCCGTGGACCAGGCCGAGCGTGGCATAGCAGTCCTTGATCTCAGGCACCAGGATACGAACTGCCCTGATGTCGTAGACCTGGGAAAAGCCGATCCCCTTGACCTGCATCTTGCGCCAGATACTGTAGATGTGCTTGGCGCGGCCGGCGATCTCGAACTCGAGCCCGGCACTGCCCAGTACCTGGGTCAGTTCCTGCTTGACCTGGGTAATGAACTGGTCCCGCTCCAGGCGTTTGCCGTCCAGCAGCCGGGCTATCTTGCGGTAGGCATCCCCATAGAGGTAGCGGAACGAGAGATCTTCCAGCTCCCACTTCAGGTGACCGATTCCGAGCCGGTGCGCCAGTGGCGCGTAGACATCGAAAACCTCCTGGGCAACCGCCTGGCGTCGCTGCTCGTCGTTCTTTACCGCACGGATGGCGCAGGTGCGCTCCGCCAGCTTGATCAGGGCGACGCGAACATCGTCGACCAGGGCGATCAGCATCTTGCGGATGTTGTCCTTCTGGGCGTGGGCCTGTCCCAGCACCGGCCCTTCCCGATGGCGCCGGAGTTCGCCGATCGCCGCCATCCGCAGCACACCCTGGATCACGGCGGCGACTTCTCTGCCGAACTGCCCGGCGACCACCTCGAGGGCAAGCCGCTGTTCACGCACCGCGCGGTACAGCACGGCGGCCACCAGGCAGTCGTGGCTGACGTGCAGTTCTGCCAGGATCTGCGCCATGTCCAGGCCTGCCGTCAGGCAGTCGCTCTCCCGGGCCCAGTCGCCGGCATCCACCCCCGGCGCACCCGCTACGGCCTGCACCAGCTGGCAGGCGGCGAGGAGACGCTCCGCCTCCTGCGCCTGGATAGGCAGGGGCAGATCGGCCAGCCAGCGCTGGAGGTCGACCTGACCCTCCGCCGTGAGATAGGATTGTCGTCTTACCTGGACCACACCGGGTTACCGTTCAACGCCGCCCGAAGACGCCGGTGGAAAGGTACCGGTCTCCCCGGTCGCAGATAATCGCCACGATAACCGCATTCTCCACCTCCCCTGAGATGTGAAGAGCCGCCGCAACGGCGCCACCGGAGGAGATTCCGGCGAAAATACCCTCCTCGGCCGCCAGGCGACGCATCATCTCCTCCGACTCCTGTTGGGAGATATCGAGCACCCGGTCGACGCGGGCGGCATCGTAAATGCGCGGCAGATAGGCCTCGGGCCAGCGCCGGATACCCGGGATACTGGAGCCCTCCAGGGGCTGCAGGCCGATGATCTCGACGGCCGGGTTCTGCCGCTTGAGGTAAGTGGAGCAGCCCATGATCGTGCCGGTGGTGCCCATGGAGCTGATAAAATGGGTGATCGTGCCGTGGGTCTGCCGCCAGATCTCCGGCCCGGTACCCTCGAGATGTGCGCGGGGATTGTCCGGATTGCCGAACTGGTCCAGCACCCGCCCCTCCCCCCGGGCCTGCATCTGCAGGGCGACATCCCTGGCCCCTTCCATGCCCTCCTCCTGAGAGACCTCCACCAGCTCTGCGCCGAACGCGGACATGGCCAGTTTGCGCTCGTCGCTCATGTGGGAGGGCATGATCAGGACCATCCGGTATCCGCGGATCGCGGCGGCCATGGCGAGGGCGATCCCCGTGTTGCCGCTGGTCGCCTCGATAAGGGTGTCGCCGGGGCGGATCTCGCCGCGCTCTTCCGCCCGGGCGATCATGCTCATGGCCGGCCGGTCCTTGACCGACCCGGCAGGGTTGTTCCCCTCCAGTTTCGCCAGGATGGTATTGCTGGTCGCGCCGGGCAGACGCTGCAGTCTGACCAGCGGCGTATTGCCGACACAGGCTTCGATAGTTGGGTATTCGGGCATCTACTTGGTTACCGCAGGCTGGTATCGCTAGTGTACTGTATCCCCCTCGAGGGTGCATTCACTCGGCCAGCACGGCGAAGGCGACCACATACTCGCTCTCGTCCGCCAGGCTGAGTTCCACGCGCCCTGCGCCGCGCCGCTGCGCGGTGGCCAGCGCGCCGCCGCTGAGACGCACCAGAGGGGCGCCATCGCCATTGTGCTCGATCTGAATGTCCTGCCAGCTGACGCCGCGACCGATCCCGGTGCCCAGCGCCTTGGCGATCGCCTCCTTGGCGGCAAAGCGCTTGGCCAGCAGGCGATTGGGCTGTCCGCTGGCGCGAAACTCCTCCTGTTCCGCCGGGGTGAGGATACGCTCGACGAAACGGTCGCCGAGACGGGCCACCACATCATCGACCCGGGCGATCCTGAGTATGTCGGTGCCGACGCCGATCACCGCTCATCCCCCGTCACCGCCGAGGACCCCGGCGGATGAACAGCGCCACGGCGACGGAACAGCTCGCGGCTTTTGAGGGGCGTGCTGCCCAGGTGACCGGCCAGCACCTGCCGCATCAGCCGGCGCGCCGCCGGTCGCGCCTCGCCATCGTACTGGCCGGCCGCGATCCGCAACAGGTCGGCACCGGAGAACGCCGGCTGGGAAGGGTTCCCCGCCCCGGAGCGGCGAACCAGCCCCTGGTCCGCCTGATAGGTGTACCAGCACTCCTCGCGCACGGCCTCGCCGCTGTGACCGTCAACCGCCAGGTCGACGCGGTAGCCGAGCTCGTCCAGCAGTCTGAACTCGAAACGCCGCAGTACGCCCTCCAATTGCCCCGCACTGGCCAGCGCCTGCAGCGCCTCGCCGTAGGCGGCGAACAGTTCAGGATGCGGGTCGTTGCGATGCAGCAGGCGCAGCAGCAGTTCGTTCAGGTACAGCGCGCTGAACAGGCGCTCTCCACCCAGCAGCACCGCGGGCGCGGCCGCCTCGGTCGCGGTGAGGGTCTTCAACTCGCCATGGCCTGAAAAAGAGAGCAGGAGGGGTATAAACGGCTGGAGCAGCGCCCCGCTGCTGCCGCCCCGGGACCTGCGCCGGGCGCCGCGGCCCACCAGGCTGATCCGGCCGTGCTCAGCCGTGAATACTTCCAGCAGCAGGCTGGTATCCCGGTAGGGTCTGCCGTGGAGCACGTAGGCGGGCTGCAGGTTGACGCGCATCCGGAAGCGCTCTCAAAGATCGTCGTAGCCGAGACTGCGCAGGGCGCGTTCGTCGTCGGACCAGCCCGACTTGACCTTGACCCAGAGACGCAACATCACCCTGCTGTCGAACAGGAGCTCCATGTCCTGGCGCGCGTCGGTGCCGATCGACCGCAATCGCGAACCGCCCTCCCCGATCAGGATCTTTTTCTGCCCTTTGCGCTCGACGAAAATCACCGCCGAGATGTGCAGGACGTCTCCCTCCCTGGCAAAGGTCTCGATCTCCACAGTGACGGCATAGGGCAATTCGTCGCCGAGCTGACGCGTGATCTTTTCCCGCACGATCTCCGCCGCGAGAAAGCGCTGGCTGCGGTCAGTGATCTGCTCCTCCGGGAAAAAGTGGTCCGACTCCGGCAGCAGCCGCAGGATCTCCTGCTCGAGCTCCACCAGGTTCTGCCGGCGCAGTGCGGATACCGGCACGATGGCCTTGAAGGGGGCTTTAGCCGAGAGAGCCTGAAGCTGGGGCAGCAGTAGCGACTTGTCCTCGAGCAGGTCGACCTTGTTGACCACCAGCAGCGTGGGCAGCCCGCTTTGGACGACACGTTCCAGCACCATGTCGTCCTCCTCGGTCCAGGCGGTGCGGTCGACCACGAAAAGAACCACGTCGACATCCCGGAGGGTGCTGCTGGCGGCGCGGTTCATGTACCGGTTGATCGCTCTCTCCTCGGCCTTGTGCAGGCCCGGCGTGTCGACAAAGATGATCTGGTGGTTCCCCTCGGTCTTGATACCGAGCACCCGATGACGGGTAGTCTGGGGCTTGCGCGAGGTGATACTGATTTTCTGGCCCAGCAGATAGTTGAGCAGGGTCGATTTCCCCACGTTGGGCCGCCCGACGATAGCCACGTAGCCGCAGCGGCGCTGCTCAGTCGCCACGGGCGGTCAGCCTCTCCAGTGCCGAACGGGCCGCGGCCTGCTCCGCCTTGCGCCGGCTGCCGCCGCTGCCGCGGGCGACCAGCGCCGGGTTCTGCAAGTGGCAGGCCACCTGGAACTGCTGGTCGTGATCCTCCCCCAGCACCTGCAGCAGTTCATAGGACGGCAGCGGACTGCCCCGGCCCTGCAGGTATTCCTGCAGCTGGGTCTTGGGGTCCTTTCCCGCGGAGGCGAGGGTGAGCTGCTCCAGGCGCTGGCCGAACCAGCCCAGCACGCAGCTGCGGCACTGTTGCACGTCGCTGTCCAGGAGAATGGCGCCGGCTACTGCCTCCAGGGCATCGGCCAGGATCGAGGCCCGCCTCTGGCCGCCGCTTTTGCGCTCGCCCGGGCCCAGCAGAAGGTACTCTCCCAGGCCGAGCTCGCGGGCCAGCCTCGCCAGGGTGTCGCCCCGCACCAGGGCGGATCGCATGCGGCTCAGGTCGCCCTCACGGGCGGTCGGGAACCGGACAAAAAGCGCCTCGGCAACGATGTGGTTGACGATGGAATCTCCGAGAAACTCGAGGCGCTCGTTATTGCGGCCACCGGCGCTGCGGTGGGTCAGCGCCAGCGTGAGTAACTGCGGGTCACGGAACTGGTGACCCAGCGCCTGCTGCAGGCGCGCCATATCGGGCATCGGGCGTCTATTTGAGATTCGACTGACCCGCGATGAACACCAGGTCATCCCATTTCATCAGGGCATAGATCGGACCGGCTACTGGCACCTCGACCTGGTAGGTGGCGTCGATGTAGGTCTTGCCGTCCTTGCGGTAGACCTCGACATCCTTGGGCTGCAGATCATATATCTGGTTGGTATTGAACAGGTTCGCGATGCTGCGACGGATATCGGAGATGGTTTCCGTCTTCGGGTCGTGCTGTTCGGCCACCTTCCCGATGATCTCCCTGACGCTCAGGTATTCGAAATACTTCGGCGCCATGCGAATCCCGCACATCACGAAAAAACCGACCATGATGGCGATGATGAGTATCGCAGGTATCGATAGGCCGGCCTGACGCTGGCGTGTCTTCATAACAAATTCCCCCGAATTGTCCTTATGTGATCACTCTATCCAGCCGACGCGGCTGAAACTGGGCAGGCTGAAAAAACTGTCCCAGTGCATCCAGACCGCGAAGGCCTTGCCTACTATATCCTTTTCCGGCACCTGACCCCAGACCCTGCTGTCACTGCTGTTGTCGCGGTTATCGCCCATCATGAAGTAGTGGCCAGGCTTGACCACCACCGAGAAATCGCGCGACGGGCGCCTCGCATCCACCTGCATGAGATGGTTCGCGTCGCCGAGCACTTCCAGTCCCACCTGGTAGCTCGAACGGCCGTCGGGCATCACCGCGAGTGACTGCTGTTCCACCGGCTCGCCGTTGACATAAATACGCTTGTTGCGGTAACTCACCGTATCACCCGGCAGCCCCACCACCCGCTTGATGAAGTAGGTATCGTTCATGTGAGGTGGGAAAAAAACCATTACGTCGCCCCGCTGCGGTTCGTTGAGCGACACTACCTTGGTGCGCAACACCGGCAGCCGGATGCCGTAGGTGTATTTGTTGACCAGGATATAGTCTCCGACCTGCAGGGTCGGCACCATGGAGGACGACGGAATCTGGAACGGCTCCACCAGGAAAGACCGCAGTACGAACACCACCAGCAGCACGGGGAAGAATGAGCGGGCATACTCCACCAGCGTCGGCTCCGCCGCGTCCTCGGCCACCCGGGCGCGGTACTGTTCCGCCTGCGGATTGCCCTCCTGGTTCCACTGGGGATACCGTCCCTGCAGCTCGGCCATGGTCCTGCGCCGACCGGGCGCGAAAAACAGGGCGTCCAGCAGCCAGATCAGGCCGCTGCCAAACACCAGTATTACGAGGATAAGGGGAAAATCGATTGTCACGCTGCTCTCCTGTCAGCTGTCCACCCTGAGCACTGCCAGGAAAGCGGATTGGGGTATTTCCACGCGCCCGACCTGTTTCATTCTTTTTTTGCCTGCTTTCTGCTTTTCCAGCAGTTTGCGTTTGCGGGTCACGTCGCCGCCATAGCACTTGGCCGTGACGTTCTTGCGCAGCGCTTTCACCGTCTGCCGCGCGACGATCTTGCCACCGACCGCCGCCTGGATCGCCACATCGAACATCTGCCGGGGAATGAGCTCCTTCATCTTCTCGACGAGGACACGGCCGCGACGCTCAATCTGCTCACGGTGGACGATGATGGCCAGCGCATCGACCCGCTCCCCGTTGATCAGGACGTCCAGGCGCGCCAGGCTCGCAGCTTCGAACCGCTCGAAGCTGTAGTCCAGTGACCCGTACCCCCGGCTCACGGATTTCAGGCGGTCGAAAAAATCGAGCACCACCTCGCCCATCGGAATATCGTAGGTCAGTGACACCTGGCTGCCCAGGAACTGCATGTCCTTCTGCACCCCGCGTTTTTCGACACAGAGGGTGATGACGTTACCGAGGTAGTCCTGCGGGACCAGGATATGGCAGCGGGCGATGGGCTCCCTCATCTCCTCGATTTCCCCCACGTCGGGCAGCGCCGAGGGGTTGTCGACCCGTATCACTTCGCCGTTTTTCTTCAGCACCTCGTAGATCACCGTCGGCGCGGTGGTGATCAGGTCGAGGTTGTACTCCCGCTCCAGCCGCTCCTGAATGATCTCCATGTGCAGCATGCCGAGAAAGCCGCAGCGGAAGCCGAAACCGAGCGCGTCCGATGTCTCCGGCTCGTAGAAGAGGGAGGCGTCGTTCAGCGTCAGTTTGCCGAGAGCGTCGCGAAAGTCCTCGTAATCATCGGAGGAGATGGTAAAGATGCCCGCGTAAACCTGAGGCTTGACCTGCTTGAAACCCGGTAGTGCCGCCACCCCGGACTGGCTGGCGGGGACCAGGGTGTCCCCAACCGGCGCCCCGTGGATATCCTTGATGCCGGCCACCACGAACCCGACCTCCCCGGCCTGCAGGGCATCGCGCTCCAGCTGTTTCGGGGTGAAGATGCCGACTTTGTCCACCTGGTGCGCCTTACCCGTGGACTTGACCAGCACCTTCTCGCGCTTGCGCAGCACCCCCTGCTTGACCCGCACCAGGGAGACGACACCGAGGTAGTTGTCAAACCAGGAATCTATGATCAGCGCCTGCAGGGGTGCCTCGCGATCACCCTCGGGCGGCGGAATTTTCTGCACCAGATATTCCAGCGCGTCCTCTATCCCCATGCCTGACTTGGCGCTGACCAGGCAGGCCTCGCTGGCATCGATGCCGATGATCTCCTCGATCTCATGCTTGACCCGGTCGGGATCGGCCTGGGGCAGGTCCATCTTGTTGAGAATCGGCAAGACTTCCAGCCCCTGCTCGATCGCCGTATAACAGTTGGCGACCGACTGCGCCTCAACCCCCTGCCCGGCATCCACCACCAGCAGCGCGCCCTCGCAGGCGGAGAGGGAGCGCGATACCTCGTAGGAAAAGTCCACGTGGCCGGGGGTGTCGATGAAATTGAGCTGGTAGACCTCGCCATCCCGCGCCGGGTAATCGAGGGTGACGCTCTGGGCCTTGATGGTGATGCCCCGCTCCCTCTCGATATCCATGGAGTCGAGAACCTGCTCGTTCATCTCCCGGTCGCTCAGGCCGCCACAGTGCTGGATGAAACGGTCCGCCAGCGTGGATTTACCGTGGTCGATATGGGCGATGATCGAGAAATTGCGGATGTGTTGGAGGTCGCTCACTCAGTTGGGCTCGGTGGTCATCTCGTCTCGGGTACGCCCGGCGCGCAAACCGGCCCTCTCCCGGTAACCGGCCGCTGCCGCCAAAAAACGCGCGATTGTACCCCAACGGGGATTCCTCCGCCACGTATCCCGGGAGTGAGCCCGGTCGCCGGAGCGGCCGGCGGGCGCAGGGCGTTTCCCGGTGTTACCCGTTATCCGCCCGCGGTGGCGTCGGAGGGCGGCCTCCGGGCCGCGCTCCGACCGGGCGACCTGTGCCCGTCGCCTTACTCCTCCAGCTTGAGCCCGATGAACAGCGGTGAGCCGCGCCTGATCAGTCGCAGGGGCACCGATGCACCGCTCTTCAGGCCGGCGACCGCTTTCTCGAAAGCGGACACCGTCTTGATCGGGGTTGAACCCAGCAGGGTGATCACGTCGCCGGGCATGACGCCGGCATCTGCCGCAGCGGAGCCGGGCGTGACCTCACGCACGACGACACCGCCGCTGATGCCCCAGCGCTCCAGGGCTTCATCGCTGGCCTCCTCCACGACCAGACCCAGCCTGTCGCCGTGCCCCCTGGCCGCCTTGTCGCTGGCCAGGGTGTAACTGTCATCGGCGTCGAGGCTGCCCACCTTGACCTTCAGCTTCTTCGCCTTCTGGTCACGGATGATTTCGACCGGAACGTTGGTGCCCGGCGCGATCAGCCCGACCACGTGGGGCAGGTCGGAAGAGCTTGGTATGTCCCTGCCGTCGAAGCTGACGATCACGTCACCCGACTCGAGCCCCGCCTTGTCCGCCGGGCTGTCCTCGGCCACCTGCACCACCAGCGCACCCCGGGGACGATCGAGCCCGAAGGAATCCGCCAGATTCTTGTCTACATCCTGAATGGTGACTCCCAGCCAGCCCCGGGTCACCCGGCCTCTCTCCTTCAACTGGTCGACGACATTGTGCACGACGCTGACTGGTATGGAGAACGACAGACCGATGGAGCCTCCGCTCCGGGTGAAGATCTGCGAATTCACGCCAACCACCTCACCCGCCAGGTTGAACAGCGGGCCGCCGGAGTTCCCGGGATTGATCGCCACGTCAGTCTGGATGAACGGCACGTAGTTTTCGTTGTTTTCCGTGGGCAGACTGCGCCCCTTGGCACTGACGATACCCGCGGTCACGGAGTAGTCCAGGCCGAAGGGGGAGCCGATGGCCAGCACCCATTCCCCGACTTCCAGTTCGTCGTCATCTGCCAGCCGGGCGACCGGCAGCCCCTTCGCCTCGATATGCAGCAAGGCCAGGTCGGAGCGGGGATCTGTCCCGATCACCTCGGCGTCGAATTCCCGCCGATCGCTCATCCGCACCAGCACGTTGTCGGCGCCCTCGACCACGTGGTTGTTGGTCACCACGTAGCCGTCATCCGATATGATGAAGCCCGAGCCCATGGCCACGCGCTCCTGAGGTTCCGGAGGGCCGCCCCGGAACTCGAAGAAGCGGCGCAGGTACTCCGGTATTTCATCCGGGCCGGGATGGCCGTAGGGTGACCGGGCCCCGCTGTGTTCCACGATGATTTTGACCACCGCGGCGGAATTCTCCCTGACGATGTGCCGAAAGTCCGGGAGCTCGGCGGCTGCCGCGAGCCCCGATGCCAGCAAGGCGCAGGCCAGTACGAAGGAGCGGGTCAGTTGCAGTACAACACTCATAGAATCAGTCCCGTGTGAATAGAATGAATTTTGACCGGAACGGGTACCGCTCAGGTCACCGTAACGCCGTCAGGGCTCGGCTCGACGTCCAGAAGCGTCGGCTGCAGGCTGCTGTCGTAACGGTGGCGCCAGGCGTGCCAGCGGACCAGCACCAGGCCGGTACCGAGGCCCAGAAGCGCACCGACCATGGCCGCGAGGTCGGTGCCGCCCGGCCAGAGACCGGCCGACAGGCCCGCGCCGAGTAACATGCATGCCAAAGGCACCATATAGACGACCGCCGAACCACGCAGGATCACCTCCTCGGGGATGCTGATGCGAACGCGGTCGTTAACGGCGCAGTCGCTGAGCGACAATGCGCCGGGCAGTACCTTGATGTAGCCGCGCCGGCCTTCGCCGATCCGGCTGAGCAGCCCATGCCCGCAGCCCTTCTGCAGGGAGCAGGCGCCACAGGTGCTGCTGCGGATGGTCTCGACCCACACGCCGTCCGCCTGAATCGCCACGATCCTGCCGGTCTCGGTCAGCATCTCAACGGGTCCAGCGCACGGAATCGGCGACCATCCGCGCGGTATTGATCGGCACTTCCCCGATCACCGTGACCAGCACGGGACGGCCGTCCAGCTGCATGCCGCGGGCGTAGGAGACGGTGCTGCCGCTGCGGACCACGCCCTCGCCGGAACGGATCTCTCGATCCAGCTGCTCCAGAAACACGGAAAACACTGCGAGCCCGTCGGTGTAGGTCCTGCGCGGCAGGCTGCCCCGGGGGGCATCGGTCACGGTAAAGCCCAGCGGCACCCAGTGCACCCCCCAGGCGCCGGCCGCCAGTGCATCCGGGGACGGCCCTGCAGGCAGGGGGTGTTGCGCCTCATGCACGAGGTTCACCTCGCTGGTTTCGGGAAACTGCTCACCGAATGCGAGGTTGGCGAACTGGAATTTTTCGAGGCTGCGGTTGCCGCGCCCGATGGTTTCCGTCTTGAGCAACAGGCCTGTTTCACGGTCGAGCTCCATCACGTAGCCATAGCGGTACATGTCCCGCGGGTCGACCCGGACGCGCACTGCCTTGCGCCCGGCGACCCGTTCGCCATCGCCGACACTGAACCGATAGTACTCGGCAATGCCGCAGCGGCCCGCCTGCAGATCGGCGTTCACCTGCAGTAGCCTGTGGCCGGGATGGATGCAGGACAGCGGGTGTTCCGTACGCACGACCTGGGCGCCCTGACCGGTCAGCTGGGTAAGGCGCTCCCGGGTGGAGTCGCCGTGAACCGCGTGAGAGATCTGCATCACCTGCATGTCACCGCCGCGCTGCAGGGTGACCACACCGTGGTAGCTGACCTGGTTGAGACTCCGGGACATCTTGTCGAGCCACGCCAGCGCCTCGCTGTCCGCGCCCGGACAGCCGGCAGCCACCGCTTTCATCCCGGCTGCGACCAGACATGAAAGCAGCAGGGCCCGCATCGCCGCCATGCCCATGCCGTATCGACTGGACTTCCTCGAGATCCGGAAAACCACCGCTCTATTCCCGAATCTCGGGCACGCGGGCAAAGGGGATGAGTCCGTGCGGGGAGTTGAGCGCGGCCTGTTCGGCGTGCTCCTGCCCGTATTTGCGCATGCGCTGCCGCGCCAGTTCCTGGTAGGCAGTGCGGGTGGCCGGCTGCAATACCGGCAGCGGCTGGGTGCCGTAACTGGCCTGCACCGAGGTCGCCCCGAGGCTGTTGACGAGACCGACCGGTGAGACGCTGCCGGCCACCGCCTGCCCGCCCTCTGCGGACACGCCTTCGACTCCGGCCAGTTGCTGTCCGCCGACCACGACGACAGCGGCAACGGAGGCGGCGATGGCGAAGCTGGCAAGGGGGCGCAGCAGGCGTTGTCCCAGGCGGCCACCGGCGGGCGCCGCAACAGCCTCTTCGCTGGCGATGGCGTCACGCACCCTGCCGGAGATATCAAGGTTGAGATGATCCAGCCGGTGGCCGGCGACCACGGATCGGGCGGCCGCATAGCGAAACCAGGTCCGGCGCAGCTCCGGATCGTCCCCGATCCGCGCCAGCACGCGCTGTAACTCGATTTCGTCGGCCTCGTCGTCAAGCAGGGCTGAGAGGGACTCTCGCATTCTCTCACTCATCGTTCACGTCCTTCGCGCCTGGGCGCGGATTTCCTCTTTCACCCCGGGTGTCACACCCGGTCCCAATTGATTCCTGATTCCGTCGGGCGCCTCAACTCGCGCCCTCCAATTGCTCCCTGACCTTGATATCGATGGCCTCTCGCGCCCGGAAGATACGCGAGCGCACCGTGCCGACGGGACAATCCATGATCTCGGCGATATCTTCATAACTGAGACCATCGAATTCACGTAAAGTTACCGCGGTCCTGAGGTCATCGGGCAGATCGCTGATGGCGCGTTCGACCACCGCCTTCAGCTCTGCCCCAAACAGGGCATTCTCCGGGTTCTCGATATCACGGAGCGCGCCACCTGCCTCGTAGTACTCTGCATCCTCGGCCTCGACGTCGGTTCCCGGCGGGCGCCTCGAGCGGGAGACGAGGTGGTTCTTGGCGGTATTGATCGCAATGCGGTAGAGCCAGGTATAGAAAGCACTGTCGCCACGAAACCGGGGCAGTGCACGATAGGCCTTGATGAAAGCCTCTTGCGCCACGTCCTGCACCTCATCCGCATCCTGTATATACCGACTGATCAAGCCAAATATCTTGTGCTGGTACTTCAATACGAGCAGATCGAAGGCCCGTGGGTCCCCCTTCTGCACTCTGGCAACGAGCTGCTGGTCCGTCTCTGCGGCGGTCACTTCCCGCACTCCTCCCTGGCACAGGACACCGGCGCCCTGACGATAAACGCCGCGCAGCCACACGGCAGCCGGTAGTAAGAGAGGTGTGCGGCGATAAAGTTCCCCAAGGGTGAATTTCCTTATTTTCGACGAGGTCGTCTATACTCATCGCTCTTGATGCGGGACGATGCGCAGTCTTCGGGCTCCATCATATAAGTCACCCTGAAACGCGGCAAGCACCGAGCCCTATGGCCACCCTCTACCAACACGATGTGCTGATCATCGGCAGTGGCGCCGCGGGTCTCAGTCTCGCCCTGCACCTCCCCGGCCACTGCAGGGTGGCGCTGCTCTCCAAGGCGGAGCTCAACCAGGGCTCCACCTACTGGGCCCAGGGCGGTATGGCCGCCGTTCTTCACACCCGAGATACGGTCGACTCGCACGTGGAGGACACCCTCGCGGCTGGTGCCGGCCTCTGTCACCGGGACGCAGTGGAGTTCACGGTGCGCAACAGCCGCCGCTGCGTCGAGTGGCTGATTGAACAGGGGGTCGATTTCGACCTGCGGGAGTCCGAGACGGACAGCGCCAGCCGTGAGTTTCACCTCACCATGGAGGGGGGACACAGCCACCGCCGGATCATTCACGCCGCCGATCGCACGGGACAGGCCATCTCCGAGGTGCTCACGCAGCGCGCGCTGGAGGCTGAGAACATCGACGTGTATACCCAGCGTGTCGCGGTGGATCTCGTCGTCCGGGACGGGCGCTGCCAGGGCGCCTATATCCTCAACCGGGATGCCGACCAGGTGGACCTCTTCCAGGCCAGCGCGGTCGTCCTCGCCACCGGGGGCGCAAGCAAGGTCTACCTCTATACCAGCAATCCCGACGGCGCCAGCGGCGATGGCATAGCCATGGCCTGGCGCGCGGGCTGCCGGGTGGCCAACCTGGAATTCAACCAGTTTCACCCCACCTGTCTCTACCATCCCCAGGCCAAGTCTTTCCTCATCACCGAGGCGATTCGCGGCGAGGGCGGCCGACTGCTGCTGCCCGATGGGTCGCGTTTCATGGAGCACTTCGACCCCCGCGGGGAGCTCGCTCCCCGCGACATCGTGGCGCGCGCCATCGACCACGAGATGAAGCGTCTCGGCGCCGATTGCGTCTACCTCGACATTTCGCACCAGTCACGGGAGTTCCTGCAGAGTCATTTCCCCACCGTGATGGCCCGCTGCCTGGAGTACGGGATCGACATCAGTGCCGAACCGATTCCGGTGGTGCCGGCGGCCCACTATACCTGTGGTGGCGTCCTGGTGGATACCCGTGGCCGCACGGACCTGTCGGGGCTCTATGTCATCGGCGAGGCGTCCTGCACCGGCCTCCATGGGGCCAACCGGATGGCCAGCAATTCGCTGCTGGAGTGCATTGTCTACGCCGAGTCCGCCGCCGGGGATATCGCCGCCACCCTCCCCCGCACACCCCGGCCGGAGCCCGCGGCGCTTTGGGACGAGAGCCAGGTGACCGACTCCGACGAGGACGTGGTGATCTCCCACAACTGGGACGAGCTGCGACGCTTCATGTGGGACTACGTGGGGATCGTGCGCACCAACAAACGGCTCCAGCGGGCCCTGCACCGGGTACAGTTGCTGCAGACGGAGATCGCTGAGTACTACGGCAACTACAAAGTCGGCAACGACCTGCTGGAACTGCGCAACCTGGCGATGGTGGCCGAACTGATGATTCACTGCGCCATCTCCCGCCGGGAGAGCCGGGGCCTGCACTACACACTCGATTATCCCGACCTGCTGCCCGAGGCCCGCGACACGGTGCTGGTGCCCGACAACGCGCCCTCCACCCTCATCCCCTGGCAGATGTCCGGCGACTCTCAAGCGTAAGGCGCACACGGAGGCGACGCAGGGTATCGGCGGGGGCGCTGTCCGCAAACAGCCACAGACGTCCGCGGCGTCCTGCAGGCAGTTCCTCCCAGGTGACCAGGATTACCCACCTGAGTGACGCACTGGCGGGGAGAATGCGCACGGGCCGGCGGGTGTGCCCGGCCCCCAGGGTCCAGCACCCCCGCTGCCACTGCAGCGTCGCGCCGCGCAGCGGCTCCCGGCGCAGGGACCAGAGACAGAGCAGCGCCGGGGGCGCCAGCGCCGCCGCCAGCGCGGGATAGCCCCTGCCCCAGATGAGACAGATAGCGAGAAGGCAGCAGAGCGAGAGGCCCGCCAGCAGGGCCCGGCGAATATCAGAGTGCCCGACGGTCAGGCGGAGTGCGGGAGAACTCGAGTATGGTGCGGACAATGGCGGCGAGTTCCTCGTCTGCGGGCTGCTCCCTGCGCAGGAACCAGGCGAACAATTCCTGGTCTTCGCATTTCACCAGGCGCCGGAAGCGCTCCCGGTCGCGCTCATCGAGCTCCCCGTAGCGAGCGGTCACGAAAGGCTCAAGTACCAGATCCAGTTCCAGCATACCGCGCCGGCTGGCCCAGCGCATACGGTTGATTTCCTCGTCAGTTATCATGCCACTCCAGGCGTCCAGGGGGGTCAGCAGAGACTGCTCACCGATGAGGCACTGCTGCACATCACCGGCCCCGACTCGCTCACCTTCCTGCAGGGTCAGACCACCTGCGACACCCGGCGGCTGGACGACAGCCATGTCCTCCCCGGCGCCTACTGCACCCCACAGGGCAGGGTGGTGTGTGACTTCCTGCTCTGCCAGCCCGCCCCCGGGCACTGCGCGCTGCGCATGCGTCGGGAGATCCGCAGCGGCGCCGCAGCCGTGTTCGGCAAGTACATCCTGTTTTCCCGTGCGGAACTCGATGCGGGAGAGGCGGACTGGCAGATTGCAGCCTGCTGGGGAGAGGGGGTGGCGGAGCGATTGCAGTCGATTTTCGGCGATGCGCCCCGCGAACGTTATGGCGCCTGCACCGGTGATGGCTTTGTGCTGGTGCAGCTCGATGCAGAGGGACGACAGTTCGAGTGTTATCTCGATGACGCGCGTAACCCCGCCTGGCGCGAAAAACTCGGGGGCGCGTTCGAGGGCGGCGACCCGTCGACCTGGCAGGCGCTCCAGGTCGGCAGCGGTATCGCGCGGATCGAGGCTGCGACGGTGGAGGCTTTCGTACCCCAGATGCTGAATTACGATCTCACCGGCCACATCAGTTTCAAAAAAGGCTGCTACACCGGCCAGGAGGTCATCGCCCGGCTGCACTACCGGGGTCAGGCAAAACGCCGCATGTACCTGGCCCGCATGGCCACGGGGATCGGCGCTGCCGCGCCCCGAGCGGGTACGCCCCAAGCGGGTATGCCCCAAGCGGGTGCGCCCCAAGCGGGTATGCCCCGAGCGGGTATGCCCCTCTTCAACGCGGGGGAGGAACGGTCCGTGGGCACCGTGGTCAACAGCGCGGCGGCGGCGGGAGGTGAAATCGTGATGCTGGTAAACGCCACCGCGCCCGGGGTGGCGGCAGGACTGCGGCTCGGCTCGCCCGACGGTCCCGCGCTGGAATCGGGCGAGCTCCCCTACTCACTGCCGGCGTGACCGGCCTCAGGAACAGGGCGGCAGTCGCCAGTCGATCGGCTCCTCGCCCCGCGCCTCCAGGTACTCGTTGGCGGCGCGGAAGTGGCCGCAACCGAAGAAGCCCCGGTGCGCACTCAGGGGAGAGGGGTGCGGGGCCTGCAGGACGAGATGACGCTCCCGGTCGATGATCGCCCCCTTGCGCTGGGCATAGCTGCCCCAGAGCATGAACACCACCCCCTCCCGTTCCCGGTTGATCACCTCGATCACCCGGTCGGTGAAGCGCTCCCAGCCTTTGCCCCGGTGCGATGCCGCGCGGGCACACTCCACGGTCAGGACACTGTTGAGCAGCAACACGCCTTGGTCGGCCCAGGCGGTGAGATCGCCATGATCGGGGATGGGCAATCCGAGCTCGTCGTGGATCTCGCGGTAGATGTTCTGCAGCGAGGGCGGGATCGCCGTACCGCGCCGCACTGAGAAACAGAGCCCGTGGGCCTGTCCCTCCCCGTGGTAGGGATCCTGCCCGAGGATGACCACCTTGACCCGGTCCAGGGGGGTGTGGGCAAATGCGCTGAAGATCTCGTCGCCGGGCGGAAAGATACGCCTGCCCCTGCGCTTCTCCTCCTGCAGGAAATTCCGCAGCTGACTCATGTAGTGCTGGTCGAACTCGGGCGCCAGCTGCGCCAGCCAGCCCGCCTCCAGGCGGATGGGGCGGGAATCGTCCGGTCGGACAACCGCTGGCGCCATCTCAGTTACAGGCGGCCATCAGGATCACCTGCTCGTAGAGCGGGTCGTCCCGGTCCGCGTGTACCGCCTCGAGGAGGGTGGGCACCGGGCGCTTGCGGCGCTGGACTTTGCCGGCCCCGGCATTTTCCGCGATAGCCAGCGGAGCCGCGCCGAAGGCCGCCTCACGGCGCTCCGCCGTGACCGGGCCGTACAGCGTGGTGCGCATGCGCGGCTCGCGCCCCATGGCGCGGATCTGTGCCTCCATGAGCGCCGGCGCCCACTCCTGGCCATGGCCGGAGCCGGCTGCCCGGGTGATACTCTCATTCATCAGTGTACCCCCCAGGTCATTGGCGCCGGCGCGGAGGCAGGCGGCGACACCAGCGGGCCCCATCTTCACCCAGGACGCCTGGATGTTGTCGATCAGGCCGTGGAAAACCAGCCGTGCCACCGCGTGCATCAGGATTGCCTCGCGGAACGTGGGGCCTCGCCGCGATTCACCCTTGAGGTACATGGGCGCCTCCATGTGGACAAAGGGCAGCGGCACGAACTCGGTAAAGCCCCCGGTGCGCCCCTGCAGCTCCCGAATGCGCAGCAGGTGAGTGGCCCAGTGCCGGGGCCGATCGATATGGCCGTACATGATAGTCGCGGTACTGCGCAGGCCTGTCCGGTGCGCCGCTTCCATCACCTGCAGCCACTGGTCACTGTCCAGTTTGTCCGGGCAGAGGTCCTCCCGCACCTCATCGTGCAGGATCTCGGCCGCGGTGCCCGGCAGCGTATTGAGCCCTGCTGCGCGCAGCTGCTTGAGATAGTCCGTCAGTTCGAGACCCAGGGTTGCCGCCCCCTGCCACACTTCCAGGGGCGAAAAGGCGTGGATGTGCAGCTTCGGGCTGCTGCTGCGCACGGCGCGCAGAATATCCAGGTAGGTCTCACCCGTATAGTCGGGGTGGATCCCGCCCTGCATGCAGACCTCGGTCGCACCGCGCTGCCACGCCTCCCTGCAGCGCCGGGCGATCTCTTCGCCGGTGATGTCGTAGGGCCTGCCCCGCAGGTTTTCACTCAGCTTCCCCTTGGAGAAGGCGCAGAACTGGCACTTGAAGTAACAGACGTTGGTGTAGTTGATGTTGCGGTTGACCACGTAGCTGACGATGTCGCCGTTCACTTCCCGGCGCAGTCTGTCCGCCTCCCGGACCACGTGGGCGAAGTCGTCGCCCCGCGCCTCGAACAGCCGGGTGACATCCGCCTCGCTGAGCGCACCCCGGGCGCTGCAGCGGGCGACGATCTCGCGCACCTCCGCGGAGACAGCGCCATCCCCGGGGCTGCTGTCCAGCAGCCGGTCGTCGAGCGCTGGCAGCGCCGCTGCCCCGCCGGGCACCCAGTCGTCGCGCCGGGCGAAACCGCCGGCATCTGCCTGGCGCAGGACAGCTGCGCGCACTCCCGGGTCGAGCCAGCGCCGCGGGCCGCGGGCGTAGGCGGGGTAGAGAGTGAGGCGCTGCTCGAGATATTTTCCCGCCGCGGCGGTCTGCCGGGCAAGCTGCTCCAGGTGCGGCCAGGGCGCCTCGGGATTGACATGGTCGGGGGTCAGTGGCGAGACCCCGCCCCAGTCGTTTATTCCCGCCGCCACCAGCTGGGGCAGCACCCCCGGGCTGAGATTGGGCGGCGCCTGGATATTCATGTCCGGACCGAACAGCAGCCGCGCAACGGCGATAGTCCAGACCAGGTCGTCCAGGTCGGGCTCCGGCGCGGCCGCCATCAGGGTGCCCGGTTTGGCCCGGAAATTCTGCACGATAACCTCCTGCAGGTGGCCGTGACGGGCGTGTACCGCCCGCAGGGCCAGCAGGGCCTCGATGCGCTCCCGCCGGGTCTCACCGATACCGATCAGGATACCCGAGGTGAACGGGACGGCGGCCTCGCCCGCCCTCGCCAGGGTCTGCAGACGCACAGCCGGGACCTTGTCCGGCGAGCCGTAGTGGGGCATCCCCTTCTCACAGAGGCGGTCCGATGCGGACTCGAGCATGATTCCCATGGAGGCGCTGACCTGGCGCAGCCCGGCGATCTCCTCGCGGCTCATGCAGCCGGCATTGATATGGGGCAGGAGACCGGTCTCCTCCAGGACCCGCGAGGCGACCGCGCGCAGGTACTCCAGAGTGGTGGCGAAACCCATCTCCTGTAGCGCCCGGCGGGCACTGGCATAGCGCAGTTCGGGCCGCTCGCCGAGGGTGAAGAGTGCCTCCTGGCAGCCCATCGCGGCGCCCTCACGGCACAGCGCCAGTACCGCTTCCACCGCCATGAAGGGGCGCTCCACCCGCTTCGGTGTGCGGGCAAAGGTGCAGTAGTGGCAGACATCCCGGCACAGCTGGGTGAGGGGAATAAAGACCTTGCGCGAATAGGTCACGACATTGCCGTGGCCGCGGTCGCGCAGGGTGGCAGCCAGGCCGGCCAGGGCCGCGGTATCGGCGAACTCCGCCAGACCCAGGGCCTCCTCGTCCCGGGGCAGCCTGCCCTGCTGCAGCTGCCGTTGCAGGGCGGACCAGTTCAGCATTGACGGGTCCTCCCATGAGCGCCGGGTGCGAGGGTCTCCAGGGCGAGGGCGAGGCGCGCGCCCAGGCCGGTACCCCACAGTAATGCCGCTGTCTCCCCGGTCTCACCCCCGTCCAGGGCTTCCAGCAGAACCGCCATGTCCGACGGGCCATCGATATCCAGGGCAATGCCCGGACGCTGCAGAACGCGGGCCGTCACTCCCGCCGTCACGGCGGCCGCCAAGTGGCGCGCGCAGCTGTCGGGACCGAAGCGGAACGGCACCGCGCAGCCCGCTTCAAAGGCGAGCAGGTTGGTGCCCGTTCCTTCCCGGTCACAGCCTATCACGAGACCGCCGCGGTGCCGCTGCAGCGCCAGGACTGCGGTGATGTCATCGCGCCCCAGCAGCGGAAGGTCGCCGTGCAGCACCAGCACGGGTTGCCCGGGCCCGGGCGCAAGGCGGGTCACGGCCTCCTCGAGCAGGGCGTTGAGCCCCGAGGCCCCAAGCTCGCGCTCCGCCAGACAATTACAGCCGTATTTCGCCGCCAGCAGGTCCGCGCCCGGATCGTCAGAGAGCAGGGTTACCGGGCCGACCTCAGGATGAGCGGACAGTACCGATAGCACATCCTGCACCATCGCCTGAGCCAGGGCCCTGCGCTCCGAGGGCCGCAACAGGCCGGCCAGGCGCGTTTTAGCCTGCACGAGGTCTTTCAGGGGTACCAGCGCCTGCGCCGCGCTCACGCCTGCACCCCCAGTTCCAGGGTAAACCTGGCCAGGCGCTGTTTATCCTCCCTGCTTGTCATCACCGTCGGCGCGACAGCCACCTCTAAACCCAGTTCTGCGATCTCAGCCGCCAGTGTAGCGTCACTTTGGTCCACGACGAAGTAGTCGACCAGGCCGGGGTAGCGGGCGCGATAGTGCTGGGCAACGCCCAGGGCCGTGGCCGGCACGCCGAGCTCGGCCATCATCTTGGCCGCAGGACCCTTCAGCGCCGAGCCCGCCACGATCGGGGAGACCAGGATTACGGGCGCCGGATGATCGCGCAGGGCCAGCCAGAGTCCCGGCACCTGCAGCACCGGATCGATACTCACGTAGGGGTTGGAGGGACAGATCACCACCGCGGCGACCTGGCCGCCCTGCAGCAGCCGCATCGCGTTGCGGTTGGGCCGGGCGGCCGATATCCCCTCGAAACTGAAAGCGGTCACCGCCGGCGCGCAGCGGCGGCGGACGAAGTAGTGCTGGAAAGGCAGCTCCCCCTCGCTGCAGTGCACCACTGTGCGCACGCTGTCATCGCTCATCGGGTGTATGCGGGCGGCGACTCCCATCCTGTCAGCGAGATCAGCGGTGACCTCGCTGAGGCTTCTGCCGGCGGCGAGTTGGCAGGTGCGCCAGAGATGGGTGGCCATATCCCGGTCACCCAGGCGGAACCAGGTATCACCGCCGAGCTGCTCCAGGGCGTCCATGGTCTGCCAGGTCTCGCCCTCCAGACCCCAGCCCTGTTCCAAATTCGCGCGCCCCGCCAGGGTGTAGAGCAGCGTATCGATGTCGGGGCTGATCCGCAGCCCGAGGTGCTCGAAGTCATCGGCTGTATTGACCAGCACGTGCAGCTCCCCGGGCGCCATGACGTCGGCCAGGCCGAGACAGAGCTTGGCCCCGCCAACGCCGCCGGAGAGGGCGAGAACGGTTTTACCGGGGCCTGCCATCAGCGGAACAGGTCCATCGCGCGGTCCCGGAGGAGTGCGCCGGCGCCCTCCTCCCCGGCCCGGAGCGCCGCGCCACGGACCAGCACCACCGGCCGGGCCTCGGCGGCCTGTCCCATCAGCAGGGAAGCCGCCGCCGCCAGTTCATCCGCCACTGCCGGCTCGGTAACCTCGAGCACGTTGCCGAACAGGTCAGTGTCGCCGATTTGGTTGTGCAGGGGGGCGAGCCCGGAGCAGCCGATGGCGATTCCCACGGTGCCGTTGCGCCAGGCGCGACCGGCGCTGTCATTGATGATCACCGGGGGCGCAACGCCGGTAAGTTCACCGAGGCCGCGGCGCAGCGACGCGGCTGAGCGATCCGGGTCCTCGGGCAGCAGCAGCACCCTCGGATCATCCGGTCCATGGCTGATATTGGACCGGTCGATGCCGGCGTTCGCGTGAATGTAGCCGTTGCGGTGCTCGACGATGATCACACCGGGCCGGGCCCGGATCACTTCCCGGCTCTCCCGAAGGATCAGCTCGATGAGGCGCGGGTCCTTGTCGGTCTGCGCGGCCAGTTCGCATGCCCGGGCGCCCGGCGTGACCTCCGCCAGGCGGGCGTAGCGCCCCTCGGCCTTGGAGACAACTTTCTGGGCGATGACCAGCACATCCCCGGGCTGCAAAGCCAGCCCGTTGTCCGCCAGCGCCGCAGCCAGCAGTTGCAGGAGATCGTCCCCGGGCTCCACCAGGGGGAAGCCCTCCAGGGCGATCAGTTCCAGCCGTGCTGTCATCCAGCATCGTCCAGCCCGGTTATCCTGATGCCCGCATGACAGCCGTACTGCTTGTTGATCGTGATCAGCACAGAGGTCAGCGCCTCCGCGGCGGCTGCGTTGTAGATCATGCCCGCGTGAAACCCGCGCATGCCCGCCGCCTCGACCAGCTTGATCACCTCCCCACGGGCCTCCTTTTTATTGCCACAGACCAGTACGTCGCAGTCCACGCCCCTGCCCTCCTGCAGGTGGGCCGCCGCCACGTTCTGGAAGGCGGAGACCACCGCGACCTCCTCGCCCAGCAGTTCCTGGGCGATCTGCCCGGCGCTGCCCTCCTTCGGCAACTGCACCCGGGCGACCTTCGGCGGCACCAGCGGCACGGTGACATCGATCAGGATTTTTCCCCTGAGATGCGGTTTCACCTGCTCCAGCGTCGCACCCTGGTGGCTGAACGGCACGGTGAGAGTGACGATCTCGGCCGCCGCCGCGGCCGCGGGATTCTCCATCGCCTCCACGGTGACCTCGCCCACCCCGCGTTCGGCCATCACCTCGCGCAGGTCGGCCACCGCGGCCTCGGCCTTCTCCAGGGTGCGCGAGCCGATGATTACCCGGTACCCGGCCTGGGCCCAGCGCCGGGCCAGGCCCGTTCCCAGGTCTCCGGTACCGCCGAGGATGGCCAGTACCGGCAAGTTTTCTGTCGTCATAATTCCGTTTCCCGATGGTGTAACGAACGATAAGGCTCGCCCCTCGCGACCAGTGCCGCACGGTATCCGCGAACCCGTGGCGGGGTGCTGCCAGAGAATTTCCACCCCTGTGGAATTCGGTTAGGATGGGCCCCGAGCAAGCATGGTATGGTAAATCGCCAGCGCACCACAAGCGCCGGGCCGAACGGGGCCTCAGGAGTATGATTTTCATGGACAATCCGCTTGATTTCAAAGGCCGTGCGGTACTGGTGACCGGTGGTGGCAAGGGGGTCGGGCGCGGCATCAGCGAACGCTTCCTCGCCGCCGGCGCGCAGGTGCTGATCTGCGGCCGGTCCCGGCCCGACACCCTGCCCCGGAGCGCCGGTCGGGAAGCGGTCTATACCCCCTGCGATGTGCGCGACTATGCGCAGATCGAGGCCTGTGTGGAATTCGCCATGCAGCGCTTCGGGCGTCTCGACGTGCTGGTCAACAATGCCGGGGGCGCGCCCCGGGTGGACGCGGCGAGCGCATCGCCGCGATTTTCCGAGGCGATAATCCATCTGAACCTGCTCGCACCATTGAACTTCAGCCAGGTCGCCAACCGCGTGATGCAGGAGCAGGAGGACGGCGGCTGCATCATCAACATCGCCAGCGTCAGCACCCTGCGTCCCTCCCCTGGAACGGCAGCCTACGGGGCCGCCAAGGCCGGGCTGGTCAACCTCGGGACCTCGCTGGCGGTGGAATGGGCGCCACGGGTCAGGGTCAACGCCGTGACGGTCGGCCTGACCCGGACCGAACAGGCCCATCTTCACTACGGCGACGAGGCGGGCGTGGCCGCCGTTGCCAGCACCATTCCCCTGGGACGGATGGCCTTGCCCGGGGACGTCGGGGACGCCTGCCTGTTCCTCGCCTCCCCCCTGGCCTCCTACGTCAGCGGCACCAGTTTCGCGGTCCATGGCGGCGGCGAGAAACCCGCCTTCCTGGACGCCGCCAACGCCGGCTGAGCCGGTTTGTGCGGCCCTCAGTTCGCGGTATACTCGTCCTATAATATGTCCGGTAATACGGCTACCGCTCGCTCTCCCGAAAATGGCACCGTTTCATTCCCTGCAGAGGCCGAATGTCTGACGCCCTAGCACAGCCCGTCGCACAGCCGGCCACCCTCGAACTGGAGGGGGCGGTCCGGCTTGCCGGTGAAATCTCTGCCTTGCACGACGGACGACTCAGGCTCGACGCCACCCGCCTGCTCGCCGGGCCCGCCGCCGGTGGCAAGGTCAGTCTGCGGTCGGGCATGGCTGCGACCCTGGGGCTGCGTGGCACGAGCCCGGTGGGGGTCACCATCAGCAGCATCTCCGGGCAGACACTGATACTCGAGTTTGAGGACGACGACAGCAGCGCCGCCCGACGTTGCCGGGAGGCGATCGCCGGAACACCCGCCACCGCCCGCGACGACCCCCTCATGGGTGCCAGCGCGGAATACACCCAGCACCTGGCCTGGCTGCAGGAGCAGAGCATGGCGCGGCTGCGCACCCTGCTCGAACCATTCTTCGCTGACCTGAGCCGCCATCTGCTGGATCTGTCCGGACGCATCAAGCAGGAGGATTCCGGGAATAACCCTTATTACGACGCCTGCGTTGCCATCCGCCAGGGCGGCGCGGAACTCATCGAGGCGGTACTGGGACAACTGGCGGCTTACTATCACGACCTGACCCCCCATCAGAGCGATGATCACCTGAAGCGCGACAGCGGTGACGACGGCGAGGACCTGGACCTGATCGATATCCAGGAGTTCGAGGGAATGCTCGCCATCGACCGCATGATCACCCTGGGCGAAGACCTGCACAAGGTCGCGCTGGAGGCGCTGGTGATCCGGCTCGCCACCCTGATCGACACGGACCCGCTGGAGGTGCGGCTGCCGGTCCACGTGCGCCAGTTGTGCCGGGCGTTCCAGCGGGCGCTTGCGGCGCAGAATCTCTCCCATCGGGTGTTGCCGCATATCTACGACCGATTCGCCGGCGGCGTCGTCACGGAGCTCGCCGACTACTACGCTGTGCTGAATCGCGGCCTCGCCGAGCGCGGCGTGTGCCCGGACATCGAACAAGAGATCAAGAGCAAGGGCTCCCTCCTGAACCGTCCCGGCGCCGTGCGCAAAACGGGACCGCAACGCCGGCGAGAACAGGAGCGCCCGGAAACGCCGCCCGCCGCGGCGGCACTCGGGGAACTCGAGCGCTACTCCCGGGCCCTGTCCCAGCAGGTCGGGACGGGGGCGGCCGCGCCCGCCAGGCTCTACCGCTCGGTCGTGGATGCCCTCAACTTCAAGCGCGAGGTCGAGGGCCTGGCGGATGCCGGGGCCAACGCCAGCGGCGTCCCTCTCAGCGGCACCTGGGAGGGGGCGACCGTGCCCAGCGCCGACCTGGACCAGGAGCGGCTGGCCGACGCCCGCGCTATCGCGCGCGCTCTCGGCTCACTGCAGCGGGACGCGATGGCCCGGAGCGCGGTTCAGGAGACCGCCTCCCTGCGGGAATACCTCGCCAGCAACCGGGAGCAGATCGGCGACCTGCGCGACACGTCCGGGCTGACCGCCGAGAGTCTCAACCAGCTGGACCTCGTCGACAACCTGTTCGGCACGATACGCTCCCAGCTGGACGTCACCTCGGAATTGAAACCCGCGCTGGGCAATCTGCAGATTCCGATGGCGAAACTCGCCCTGCTGGACCCGCGGTTTTTCCTGGACCGCGGCCATGCGGCCCGCAGCGTGGTCGACAAACTGGCGCGCCTCGCCACCTCGGCCAATTTTCCCAACAGGGCGCTGGAAGATCGCATCAATGCCGTGGTCGACCAGATCGTCGCGGATTACGAGACTGACTCCGCGGTCTTCGACAGCGCGCTCGAGAAGATCGAGCGGCTTGCGGCGCAGCAGGAGCGGGCCCTCGCGCGCAACATCGAGCGGGTGGTGCGCATCCAGGAGGGCCAGGAAAAGCTGCGCAGGGCCCGCCAGGCCGTCCAGGCCGTCATCGCCGAACGCATCAAGCCACCGGCGGCGCCCAGGGTGCTGGTAGACCTGGTGGAGAGTGGCTGGCGCGACCTGCTCGTGCTGACCCATGTCAAGGAGGGCCCCGACAGTCGGGCCTGGGCCGATCACATCAAGACGCTCGACCTGCTCTGCCTCTGGCTCAGCGAACAGCGCCAGGGCGATGTCGACGGGGACCTGCAGATGGAACGCAGCCTCGAGGCGGAGACCATGATCGACATGATCGGCGACCAGATCGCCACTGCGCTGCCCACCAATGTCGCCCACCAGGCGGTGCTGGACGTGTTGCGGGAGACCCTTGCCGGCAACCGGCCGGTGGAGGCGACCGACGTCAGTGAGGGCCTGGCGGGGGCACCCGAGGATCCCGTCCGGGTGCGGGCCAAGGTCGAGGACCTGCCGCGTCTGCGCCGCTGGGTCAAGCGGGTGGAGCAGCTTGAAAAGGACAGCTGGCTTACCTATCGCGGCAAGGACGGCCAGAAGCGCCGCATGAAGCTCGCCTGGATCAGCGAACAGCGGGATCGCTACATCTTCGTCAACGAGCGCGGTCAGAAAATCGCCGACCTCAGTGCCATCCAGCTGGCGCGACAGCTGAGCCGCGGGGTGCAGCCACCGGCGCCCGCGGACAGGCTCTCGCTGGTCGACCGGAGCATGTACCAGACGCTGGAGGATGTGCAGAAAACGCTCAGCTTTGCCCGCAACCACGACTCGCTGACCCACCTGATCAACCGCGAGACCTTCAATGACCACCTGCGGCGGGCCCTGCGCCATGCCCAGCTCAAGGGCTCGCAGCACGCGGTACTCTACCTCAACATCGACCGGTTCAACCTTGTCAACGAGGTCTACGACCGGGTCAACGGCGACCAGGTCCTGCTCGAATTCGCCAAACTGCTGGCCCAGCTGCACGGCAGAAAATCCTCTTCGGCCCGCATCGATGCCGACGAGTTCGCCATTCTGCTGCTGGACCGCTCCCTGGACCAGGCGCTGCAGATGGCGGAAAAAATCCGCGCCGACATCGAGGGAAGCAGTGTCGAGATCGAGGGAGAGAAGGTGACGTTCACCGTCTCCATCGGCGTGGCGCCGATTCTGGAGTACAGCCCCGGCGTCGACCAGGTGCTCGATCACGCACGCTCCGCGATGCATCGCGCCAAGGAACAGGGGCGCAACGGCGTGGTCCGCTACGAGCAGGACAAGGCCGGCAGCGGCCGTTACCTGCGGGAGAAGACGCGGGTGCGCGAGGACCTCGAACAGGCCCTGGCCACCGACCGCTTCGTGTTGAGGGCCCAGCCCATCATGCAGACTGCGGTGGACGGTCGCTCCCCCGGCAGCCGCCACTTCGAACTGCTGCTGGGCCTGTCCAACAAGGACGGCTCCCTCGGGTCACCACAGGAGTTCATCCAGTCCGCCGAACGCTACGGCTTCATGCAGCTGGTAGACCGATGGGTCGTGAAGGAGGCGTTCAGCTGGATCAGCCGTTTGATGGATGCCCAGAAAGTGGTTCCCAACCTGGCCATCAATCTCAGTGGCAGCAGCGTTACCGATGATGGTTTCCTCGAGTACCTGCTGGAGCAGATCTCGGAATTCGGCGTCGGCACCAGCCGCATCTGCTTCGAAATTACCGAGACGGGCACAATCTCCAACCTGGTCAAGGCGGCGGATTTCGTCCGCGCCTTCCGCAACATCGGCTGCAAGTTCTCCATCGACGATTTCGGCACCGGCCTGGCCAGCCACAACTACCTGCGGGAACTCCCGGTGGACTACGTCAAGATCGACGGCAGTTTCGTCACGGGCATTCACAAGAACCGCAACGATTATGCCATGGCGCGCTCGATCAATGACCTCGCCCACTTCCTCGGCCAGGAGACCATCGCTGAATCGGTGGAGAACGACGAGATCGTCGGCAAGCTGAGGGAAATCGGCGTGGACTACCTACAGGGCTGGGGTATCGGCCGGCCGAGAACGCTGGCGGAGGTGACCGAGGACCTCTCCAGCATCGAAAAATAAACGGACCTGCACCGCTGTGGCAGCCCGGCTGAGCGGGGAAGCGTATGACCGGCTGGTGGACCTCCTGTACCAGGGGGCGCTGGAGCAGCAGCCCTGGCAGGACGCACTCCCCGCGCTGCGCGAGGCGCTCGACTCGCAGGTCGCCTCGCTGGTGCTGCGCCCCCCCTCGGAGAGCGATCGCGGGGTCATACTCAACAGCGTGCGATCCGCCGGAGAAGGGACCGGCAGGCCTCTGGCGGACCCCAACGACTGGGAGGTGACGGCCTACCGCGAGCAGTTTTTCTCCCTCGATCCTTTCGTCAACCTGCCTCCCGACAAGGTGATCGCACTGGCGGACATCCTCCCCGACAAGGAGCTGATGGCCTCTGATTACTACCTCCACTACCTCGAGCCCATCGGCGTATTCCGGATTCTGGGGGTGGATACCATTGAGCCCGGGGGCATGGTGGGCAGACTGCGGTTTTCCCGCGGGCGCAGCGAGCCGGCATTCGCCACACGGGATCGCCAGCTGCTTGGACGGCTGGCGCCGCACCTGCGCCGCGCCCTCCAGATTTACGCCCGGCTGCAGCGCACCACCAGCGAGCGGGACGTCTATGCCGGAGCAGTGGACGGACTGTCCGTGGCCACCATCATCCTCGACGAGCAGGCGCGCCTGCTCAACAGCAACGCGATGGCCTCGGCCCTGCTCGAAGAGGCAGACGGGCTGAGCCTGAGGGGCCGCCGGCTGCAGATTGCGGCGCGGGAGACCAACCAGGCGCTGCAGCAGGCAGTGACCTCGATCATCCAGGCCCAGCAGCGCGGTGAGCCGGGGGTGGTGCGAGCCCTGCGCATACGCCGCTCGCCGGGCCGCTCCGACCTGGGGCTGGTGGTGCGGCCGGTGCCGGCCTCGGGGCGGGGCGAGGGGCAAGCGAGCCCCTGCGTCGCCGTCTTCATCAGCGATCCCGACCTGCAGGAATCGGCCTCCCGGCAGACTCTCGGCGAACTGTTCGGGCTGACGCCGGCCGAGGCCAACCTGGCGATACTGCTGGCCAGGGGCCTGTCCCTCGCCGAGGCGTCCGGGGCGCAGAATATCTCGCTGCACACCGCCCGGGCCCAGCTGAAGGCCATCTTCGCCAAGACCGGCGTCTCCCGCCAGGCCGAACTCGTGCGCCTGGTACTGAAGAGCGTGGCCTCACTGGGCTGACGCGTCTCCCGGTGTCCTGTCCCTTTGACCTGGATCAACGCAGGGCACGGGACAAGTTGGTATCTTTGCCCGGAAAAGAACCCAGTGGTCATTATGAGCAGCATTCATCCAGGTCCGTTGCAGATTGTCGATCTGCCGAAGGCTTACGAGGACGACATCGCCCTCGCCCGAAAATACGCCTGTCAGGGACCTCGCTACACCTCTTATCCGACGGCACCCCAGTTCCGCCAGGATTTTCCCATGGGGCAATATCGTGCCTGGCAGAACCGGGACGGCGATCACAAGCGCGCGCCGCTCTCACTCTACGTCCACCTCCCCTTCTGCAACGATATCTGCTACTACTGCGCCTGCAACAAGATCGTTACCCGCCGCAAAGGAGTGGCGCGGGAGTATCTCGACCACCTGCAGCGGGAGATCGTTCTCCAGTCAAAGCTCGTCGGCGAGCGCCGGCCGGTCACTCAGATGCACTGGGGGGGCGGCACACCCACCTACCTCGACGACGCGGAGATCACCGAACTGATGCACCTGCTGGCCAGCCATTTCCGGCTGCTGGACAAGGGTTATCGGGAGTACTCGATCGAGATCGATCCACGCACCATCGAACCCCACACCATCGCGCTGCTCAAGGGGGTTGGTTTCAACCGTATCAGCCTGGGAATCCAGGACTTCGACCCACAGGTGCAGCAGGCGGTGAACCGGATCCAGCCCTACGGGCAGGTGGCCCCTCTGGTGGAGTCCATCCGTAGCCACGGGTTCCGTTCGCTCAGCTTCGACCTCATCTACGGCCTGCCCCACCAGGACCGTTTCACCATGGAGGACAACCTGCGTAAGGTGATCGCGCTGCGGCCGGACCGTATCGCCTGCTACAACTACGCCCATCTGCCGGAGCGTTTCAGCAGCCAGCGCGCCATCGACCGGCTGGCCCTGCCTGAGCCCGAGGAAAAACTGCTCCTGCAACAGATGATCAGCCATATCCTGCAGGATGCAGGTTACTGGTATATCGGGATGGATCACTATGTGCTGCCCGGGGACGAACTCGCCATAGCCCAGGCCGAAGGACGTCTGCAGCGCAATTTCCAGGGCTACTCCCTGCACATGGCCGACGACCTGCTCGGCCTCGGGGTGTCCGCCATCAGCCAGATCGGGGATTTTTATCTGCAGAACGAGCGGGAACTCGACCGTTACTACGCCCTGCTGGAGCGGGATGAACTGCCGGCCACCCGCGGCTGCAAGGTCAGCAGCGAGGACAAGCTGCGACGCCACGTCATCATGAGCCTCATATCCGACCTGAAGCTGGACATTGTCGATTGCAACCGCCAGTTCGGGATCGATTTCCAGCGCCATTTCAGCCGCGACCTCGAGGCTCTCCAGCCCATGCAACAGGACGGGCTGCTCACGATCAGCGCAGAGGAGATCAAGGTCACCGGGCGGGGAAGACCTTTCCTGCGCAACATCTGCATGCCCTTCGACGCCTACCTGGGCGCCCACGGGGGCGATGAGCCGCCACCGAGGTTCTCCGCCACGGTCTGACGCCTGCCGGATTCTGCCGGCGCTGTTTCAGTCGGTCCTGCCATGAGGCCGCTCAGCAGGCCCGAGGTGTGGCCGCCGTTCAAAATACGGTTAGAGGGGTGGCACGATTTGCACTATACTTGGCCCCACGGGTTTCGATGGGAGCCGTCATGACAATTCATCTCGCAGAGTCCGGTGAAAATGCGGCTCTGAAACAGTGCAGTCACGACTACCAGGTGAACTGCAGCAGCTGCCGGCTAAACAGTATCTGCCTGCCACTGGCCCTGGAGAGCGAAGATATCCAGCTGCTCGACAACATCATCCAGCGCAGCAAGCCCCTGCAGAAAAACCAGCACCTCTACCGCGAAGGCGACGATTTCCAGTCGGTCTATGCCGTGCGCTCGGGGACGCTGAAGGCCTACAAAACCACCGATGACGGCCGGGAGCAGGTGACGGGATTCTACTTCCCCGGCGAGATTCTCGGCATGGACGGGATCAGCAACAACACCCACGCCTCCTCCGCCAAGGCCCTGGAGACCGCAGCGACCTGCGAAATCCCCTTCACCTCACTGGAGAAGCTCAGCTCGCACATGCCCAGCCTCCAGCGCCACTTCTTCCAGCTGATGAGCCGGGAGATCACCGAGGACCAGTTGCTGATTACCCTGCTGAGCAAGAATTCCGCGGATGAGCGGGTCGCCGCCCTGATGCTCAGCATTTCGACCCGCTACGCCAGGCGCAAACTCAGTGCCACCCAGTTCCGCCTGCCCATGTCCCGGGTGGACATAGGGAATTACCTCGGCCTTACCGTCGAGACCGTCAGCCGCGTGTTCAGCCGTATGCAGAAGCTCGACATCATGCGGGTCGACAACAAGGAAATAGAAATTCTGGATCCCGAGGCGCTGCGCAGGATGGCCAATCTGGGGCGCTGATTCCCCGGTGCCGATTGCTTAACTTGATTCACATCAAGGCGTAGGCCCCTGATCCTTCTAGAATGCCCATGCACAACAAATACAGTAGCTTAGGGGAGAACTACACTCAATGATCCAGCATACCTTTGGCTTGATGACCCGCCCGGCCAATCAGTGGCGCACCATCGCCGGATTACCGGAGAATTCCTTCAGGACCCTCGTTCTCTACCCCTGCATCATGGCGATACTGCCTGCGGTCGCCTGGTACTATGGCACCAGCCGGGTCGGCTGGAGCGTAGGAGACCAGGACGATACCATCAAGCTGACCATCGACAGCGCACGCCAGCTCAGCATTCTCTTTTACTTCGCAATGGTCGCCTGTGTCGTGGTCATCGGCTATTTCATCCACTGGATGTCCGACACCTACGGCGCCGATTCCAGCATTACCAAGGGCATCGTGATCGCCGGCATGGCATCCACTCCGATGTTTCTGTCCGGTGTGGTCGGCTTCCATCCCCTGCTCTGGCTCGATCTCCTGATCGGCGTGGCGGCGGTCAGCTGGTCCGTCTACCTGCTTTACCTGGGCATTCCGATTATCATGAAGATTCCCGAGGAGCGCGGTTTCCTCTTCTCCAGCGCGGTGCTGGGGGTGGCACTGGTTATCCTCATCTGCCTGATGGTCGGTTCCGTGATCCTCTGGGACTTCGGCGCGGCCCCGGCATTTACCGATTGACCCCTTGCGGGCGGATCGGCGGAACACGAACTGCAATCTTTGACTGGAACTGAACCATGAGCGAGCTCAACTCTGCACTGGAACATCCCACCTACAATTACAAGGTGGTTCGCCAGTTTGCCATTATGACGGTGGTCTGGGGCATTGTCGGCATGCTGGTCGGCGTGCTGATCGCCGCCCAGCTGGCCTGGCCGGCCCTGAATTTCGACCTGCCCTGGCTCCATTTCGGCCGCCTGAGGCCCCTGCACACCAACGCGGTGATCTTCGCCTTCGGCGGGTCGGCCCTGTTCGCCACCTCTTATTACATCGTGCAGCGCACCTGCCAGACGCGGCTGATCTCCGACAGGCTGGCGGCCATCACGTTCTGGGGCTGGCAGGTGGTGATCGTGGCGGCGGCCATCACACTGCCGCTGGGCCTGACGACCTCCAAGGAGTACGCCGAGCTCGAGTGGCCCATCGACCTGCTGATCGCCGTGGTCTGGGTGCTGTACGCGATCGTATTCTTCGGCACGATTGTGAAGCGCAAGACCTCGCACATCTACGTGGCCAACTGGTTCTTCGGCGCCTTTATTATCACGGTTGCGGTGCTGCACATCATCAACAGCATGGCGGTCCCCGTCAGCGCCTTCAAGTCCTACTCGGTGTACGCCGGCACCGTCGATGCCATGGTGCAGTGGTGGTACGGCCACAATGCGGTGGGCTTCTTCCTCACCGCGGGCTTCCTGGGGATGATGTACTACTTCGTACCCAAGCAGGCAGAGCGCCCGGTCTACTCCTACCGCCTCAGCATCGTCCACTTCTGGGCCCTGGTCTCGGTCTATATCTGGGCCGGCCCGCACCACCTGCACTACACCGCCCTGCCCGACTGGGCCCAGAGCCTGGGCATGGTGATGTCACTGATCCTGCTGGCCCCCTCCTGGGGCGGCATGATCAACGGCATCATGACTCTCTCCGGCGCGTGGCACAAACTGCGTACGGATCCAATCCTGCGCTTCCTGGTGGTCAGCCTGTCGTTCTACGGCATGTCGACCTTCGAGGGACCGATGATGTCGATCAAGACGGTCAACGCCCTCTCCCACTATACCGACTGGACGATCGGCCACGTGCACTCCGGCGCGCTCGGCTGGGTGGCGATGATCTCCATCGGCTCCCTCTATCACCTGATCCCGGTGCTGTTCGGCAAGGAGCGGATGTACAGTGTCGACCTGATCAACGTCCACTTCTGGATGTCCACCATCGGCACGGTTCTCTATATCGCCTCAATGTGGGTGAACGGCATCATGCAGGGCCTGATGTGGCGCGCCTACAACCAGGACGGCACGCTCACCTACAGCTTCGTGGAGTCCGTGGCCGCCAGCCATCCCGGCTACCTGGTGCGACTTGCGGGAGGCTTCATCTTCTTCTGTGGCATGCTGATCATGGCCTACAACGTCTATATGACCAGCCGCAAGAATGTCGCCCTGCAGCCGGCGCCCGCCGCTGCCAGCGCAGCCTGAGGAGGACGCAATGGGAAAGCATGACAAAATAGAAACCAATGTCAGCCTGATGATCGTGCTGACCATCGTGGCCATCAGTTTCGGGACCCTGGTGGAGCTCGTCCCCCTGTTTTTCGCCAAGCAAACCAATGAGCCGATTGCAGGGCTCAAGCCGCTGCCGGCACTTGAGCTGGAGGGCCGCGACATTTATATCCGCGAAGGCTGCAATACCTGCCATTCGCAGATGATCCGTCCCCTGCGCGCTGAGACGGAGCGCTATGGCCACTATTCGGTGGCGGGCGAATTCGTCTACGACCACCCCTTCCTCTGGGGTTCCAAGCGCACCGGGCCTGACCTTGCCAGGGTCGGCCAGCGCTACAGCGACGACTGGCATCGGGCCCACCTGTACAACCCTCGGGACGTGGTGCCTGAGTCAAACATGCCGGCATTTCCCTGGCTCTTCGACCGGGATGTTGACGGCGGCAAGACCGGCGCAAAAATGGCCGGGCTGCGCAAGGTGGGGGTACCGTATACCGATGAGGATATCGCCGGTGCCGAAGCCGCCCTGGCGGGCAAGAAGGAGATCGACGCCCTGGTCGCCTACCTCCAGCAACTCGGCACACTCCTGCAGGCGAGGCGCTGAGCGAGCATGGACATCAATGACCTGAGAGGGCTGGCGACGCTGTTCCTGATGATCTCCTTCATCGGCCTGTGTATCTGGGCCTACAGTAAAAAAAGGCGCAAGGCCTTTGACGAAGCCGCCCGGTTGCCATTCGCCGACGACAAGCTGAATCAAAGGACCATGGAAGAGGAGCGCAATAATGGCTAGTTTCTGGAGCTACTGGGTAATCATCATAACGGCCATCACCTTTGTCACCGTGGTCTGGGTGCTGCTCGCCAACCGCAAGGACCTGAGCCAGACCACCGACGAAACCACGGGCCACGCCCACGACGGCATCGAGGAACTCGACAACCCGCTCCCGGCCTGGTGGTTCTACATGTTCGTTCTGACTGTCGTCTGGGGCGTGGGCTACCTGATTATCTACCCGGGGATGGGCAACTTCCCCGGCCTCCTCGGCTGGACCTCCACAGGCCAGTACGAACGGGAAGTGGCCGCGGCAGAGGAGCGTTACCGGGACGTGCGCGACCGCTACCTGGCCATGCCGGTGGAGGAGATCGCCGCCGATCCGGCCGTACGCAAGATGGGGATGCGCCTGTTCAGCAACAACTGCGCCCAGTGCCATGGGGCTGACGGCAAGGGCGGCTACGGTTTCCCCAACCTGACCGACGACGACTGGCTGTACGGCGGCACGCCGGAAGCCATCAAGGCGACCCTGGTGAACGGACGCAAGGCGGCAATGCCCGCGTGGAGGGATATCCTCGGCGATAAAGGTATCGCCGAGGTGACGCAGCATCTGCTTGACCTCAACGGCCGGGATGCGAACGAGACACAGGCTGCCGCAGGGGCAACCCACTTCAAAACCTACTGTGTCGCCTGCCACGGCCCGGACGGCAAGGGCAACCAGGCCCTCGGTGCTCCCAACCTGACGAATGGCATCTGGCTGTACGGCGGAAGTGAAGAGCAGATCGCCCATACCCTGCGCGCCGGTCGCAACGGGGTCATGCCGGCCTTCGAGGGGACTCTCAGCGAGGACAAGATCCACATCCTCACCGCCTACGTCTACGGGCTCGGCAAGCAGTGATCACACCGCGAACGCGCCCGCTCTGATCCACCCGGAACTTCACGGACGGAGTTTCCTCCAACGAGAGGCCCGCGTCATTCAGGCCACGGACCAGGATTATGTCAGACGAAGATCTCATCGACCTGCAGGAGGTCGCCCCCGCCGAGGTCGCCGAAGTCGACCTCTACCAGCGCCGCGAGAAAATATACACGCGCAAGATCGAGGGCCTTTACCAACGCCTGCGCCTGTTCACGGGCTGGCCCCTGCTGGTCGGCTATTTCCTGCTGCCCTGGCTCACATGGGACGGCAGGCAGGCGGTCCTGTTCGACCTGCCCGCACGCAAATTCCATATCTTCGGACTCACCTTCTGGCCGCAGGATTTTCCCATGCTGGCCTTCCTGCTGATTATTGCCGCCTACTCCCTGTTCGCGGTCACCACCTTTGCCGGGCGCATCTGGTGCGGGTACACCTGCCCCCAGACCGTCTGGACCAGCATATTCATGTGGCTGGAACAGCACACCGAGGGAAGCCGCAACCAGCGTATCAAGCTGGACAAGGCGCCCTGGTCCACAGAAAAAATTGTCAAAAAGATCACCAAGCACGGCTCATGGCTGTTCGTGGCTTTCGCCACCGGCGCCACCTTCGTCGGCTACTTTTACCCGATCAGGCAGTTGCTGCCGGAGCTGTTCACGCGGAGCGCCGGCCACTGGCAGGTACTGTGGACCGTTTGTTTACCCTGGCCACCTACATGAATGCCGGCTGGATGCGCGAGCAGGTGTGCAAGTACATGTGCCCCTACGCCCGCTTCCAGTCGGTGATGTTCGACCGGGACACGCTGATCGTCTCCTACGACCCGCACCGGGGAGAGCCCCGGGGTTCACGCAAGCGCAGCGTTGATCACCGCGCCCTGGGACTGGGCGACTGCATCGACTGCGAGCTGTGTGTGCAGGTGTGCCCCACCGGCATCGATATCCGCAACGGCCTGCAGTACGAATGTATCGGCTGCGCCCTGTGCGTCGATGCCTGCAACTCGGTAATGGACAAGATGGAATACCCCCGCGGCCTGATCCGTTACACGAGTGAACACGAGCTGGAGGGCGGCACCACCCACTGGCTGCGGCCCAGGATCATCGGTTACGTAGTGGTGCTCGCGCTGATGGTCGGCGTATTCAGCTACAACATAGTCAATCGCATACCCCTGGAGCTGACGGTGATCAGGGATCGCAACCAGTTGTACCTGACTACCGATACCGGCGCCATCGACAACATCTACACGCTGCGCCTGGCCAATATGGATCAAAAGGCACACGAATTCGATATCACTGTCACCGGTATTCCCGGCGCAACCATGATCGGCGAGACCAGCCATACCCTCGACGGTGGCGAAGTGCGAACCCTGACATTGCGCGTGCGGGCAGAGGGGGAAGACCTGGATAAACCCAACACACCGCTCGAATTCACGGTGACGGCCCGGGGCATGCCCTCAATCCAGGCCACCTCCGAATCACGTTTCATGAAGCCCCTGTGATGAACAGCCCCTTCCCGGACGGGGATACTGAGCCCTGGTACCGCCAGTTCTGGCCCTGGGTGCTGATCCTGCTGCCGGCCTCCGTGGTGGTCGCCAGCCTCTACACGGTCTATCTGGCCAACCGCCACGCGGATGACCTGGTGGTGGACGAGTACTACAAGAACGGTCTGGCGATCAACCGGCAACTGGAGCGGAAACAGCGGGCGGAGGCTCGCGGGATCACGACGACCCTGCGCTTCTCCGACGGGCTCGTCACTGCCGTGACCACCGGGGAGGTGACGGATCCGCAACTGCAGCTTCTGCTCTCCCACCCGCTGGAGGCAGACCAGGACTTCGCCGTACCCCTGGTCCGGATAGAACCAGGCAGGTACCGGGGCAGCCTGCCCCACCCCGTCAGCCCCCGGTGGCACTGGATCCTGCAGCAGCTGGGCCCTGATGGCTGGCGGCTGGACGGGTCGGTAGAACAGGCCGACATGGACGATGGCGGCCTCGACTGACGCAGCCATCTCCGCAGACGATACCTGTTTCCATTGCGGTGAACCCGTTCCACCCGGGGTTGATCTGGGTATCGAAATCGGCGGTGAGTTGCGGCCCATGTGTTGCCCGGGCTGCCGTGCCGTGGCAGGGCTCATCGCCGCCAATGGCCTCGAGAACTTTTACCAGCAGCGGACGGCCTACAACCTGCGCCCCGACGAGGACGCTAGCCCGGTGCAGGAGACCTACCGGGTCTACGACGATCCGGAACTGGCCGCCACTTTCTGTGAACGCAACAGCGACGGCTCACTGACCGCCCGCCTGCTCATTGGCGGTATCACCTGCGCCGCCTGTACCTGGCTGATAGAACAATCCCTCACCCGCGCGCGAGGTGTGCGTACCGCGCTGGTCAACCTGCAGCAAAGCCGCCTGGACATCCGCTTCGACCCGGAACAGCTACGCCTCAGTGAAATTTTTGCCCGGGTGGATGCACTCGGCTATCGGCCGCGGCCATTCCAGACCAGCACCCAGCGTCAGCAGATGGCGGAGGAATACCGGGTCGAGCTGCGGCGACTCGCGGTCGCCGGATTCGGCATGATGCAGGTCGGCATGTTCGCCATCGCCCTGCACGCGGGCGACATCCAGGGGATCGAGGTGTCCTACCAGGGTCTGCTGCGCTGGGTGAGCCTGCTGGTCAGCAGCTTCGTGGTCCTGTTCTCCGCCCGACCGTTTTTCTCGGCGGCCTGGCGCCACCTCAAGGCGGGCACTCTGGTGATGGATCTCCCCGTCGCCCTGGCTATAGGGCTCGCCTGGCTGGCCAGCGCCTGGGCCACGGTCTCCGGTAGCGGCCAGGTCTATTTCGATTCGGTGGTGATGTTCACGTTTTTCCTCCTGCTCGGCCGATTCCTGGAGCGGCGGGTCCGCCAGCGGCACTCCCTCACCTGGTTCGATGCCGAGAGTGCGCTGCCCAACGCGATAACGGCCCGCCGGGGGAGCCAGTGGGTGACGGTACCCCGGGTCCAGTTGCAGGCCGGAGACACGGTCCTGGTGCGGGCCGGAGAGATCGTTCCGGTCGACGCGCAGGTCACGGAGGGCGGCAGCGCGGTGCAGGAGGACACCTTCAACGGCGAACCTCTGCCGCGCCCTGTCGCCGCGGGTGACACCATCTACGGCGGCACCGTCAACGTGGAGAGCGCGCTGCAGGCCAGGGTGCTGGGCAGTTATCTGCAGAGCCGGCTGGCCGCGCTGCAGCGTTCAGTGGAGACCGCACAGACCGAAAAGCCGCGGCTGGCCAGGCTGGCGGACCGGATCGCCTCCTGGTTCATCGCCGGCATACTCCTGGTTACCACGGCGACGGCGCTGGTATGGAGTCAGCTGGCGCCGGACCAGGCCCTCTGGATCACGCTCTCGGTGCTGGTCATCAGCTGCCCCTGCGCCCTGGCGCTGGCCACCCCCGCGGCATTGACCAGCGCGGCCAGCGCGCTGCGCGCGGCGGGGGTGATCGTGCGCGGGGAGAATGCGCTGGAGGCACTCGCCCGCACTACCCACCTCATTTTCGACAAGACCGGCACCCTGACGGCGGGCGCCCTGGAGGTCGCCGCGGTAGAACCACTCGACAAGATGCGACGGGCTGAAGTGCTGGCCGTCGCTGCCGCCCTGCAGCGGCACGCCACCCACCCGGTGGCCCGGGCCTTTGCCGGCATCGACGGCGCGCCGGGATTCGACGCGGTGGAGTACCGGGTCGGCGCCGGGCTCGAGGGAACGCGCGATGGGATGAGCTACCGGCTGGGGAGCGAGCAGTTCTGTCGCGCGATGGCTCCCACACTGCCCCCGCCACCGGACCGGCACCTGTACTGGATTGCCCTGTGCAGAGAGAGCGCTCCCCTGGCCTGGATCGGCCTGGACGACCCTGTCCGCAGTGAGGCCGCAAGGGTGGTCAGGGGTGCGCTGCAGTCGGGCCTGGCCGTCGAGTTGCTGACCGGTGACAGCTCGTCCCAGGGCCCGCGTCTTGCCGCTGAGCTGGGGATCCCGACCGTCAACACCGCCATGCAGCCGCAACAGAAGATGGCGCGCGTTCAGCGGCTGCAGGAGAACGGCGCCGTGGTGGCCATGGTCGGCGACGGGCTCAACGACGCGCCGGTGCTGGCCATGGCCGACGCCTCTTTCGCCGTGGCAGGGGCCACCGACCTGGCCCGGACCCAGGCCGACTTCGTGCTGGTGGACGGTGATCTGCAGGCGGTGACGGGGACCTTGCGCAAGGCCAGGGAGTGTCGGCGTGTGATACTCCAGAATTTCGGCTGGGCGCTCGGCTACAACGTGTGCGCCATTCCCCTGGCGGCCACCGGCCACATTCCACCCTGGGCCGCGGCAATCGGCATGTCGCTCAGCTCGCTGCTGGTAGTCGCCAACTCCCTGCGGTTAAATAGACGCCCCCGCGATTGAGGAGGGAGCCACCGTGGAGAGCCTGTACTTCCTGATTCCCATCGCCCTGGTATTCTGCGGCGTGGCGATATGGCTGCTGCTGTGGGCGATCGACAACGGCCAGTATGACGACCTGGACAAGGAGGCCTGGCGCGTGCTGGCAGACGATGATCCCGCCCCGAATACCGGGGAAAAGAAGGATTCAGCGGCACGGGACGGCGCTTCAGCAAAGCGATGAACGACCCCGGCTATTTCAGTGCCTTTGCCATCGGCCTGGCCGGCGCGGGCCACTGCCTCGGTATGTGTGGCGGTATCGCGGCAGCTCTCAACCTGGGTGGCCATCGCTCCCTGCCGGTGACCCTCGCCTATCACAGCGGGCGCATCGGCAGCTACACACTGCTTGGCGGCATGCTCGGCCTCGCCGCCGGCAGCATCGACATCGCGGCCTGGACCATCGCCCTGCGCTATATCGCCGGAGCGCTGCTCATCGCCATGGGGCTCTACATCGCCGACTGGTGGCGGGGCCTGCAGGCGCTGGAGCGCGCCGGGGCGCGCCTGTGGCAGCCCGTCCAGCGCCTCTCGTCCCGCTGGCTGCCGGTGCGTCGCTGGTATCAGGGCTTTGCCCTGGGTCTGTGCTGGGGGCTCATGCCCTGTGGCCTGATCTACAGCAGCCTGGCCTGGGCGGCGACTGCGCAGAACCCTCTGGATTCCGCGGCGCTGATGTTCTGCTTCGGGCTCGGCACCCTGCCCGCCATGCTCGCCACCAGCCTGGGTGCCGACCGGCTGCAGACATTCCTGCGCCGGCGCGGCCTGAAGGTGGTGATCGCCCTGCTGTTGATCGTCTCGGGCCTTTGGACGATCTACCTCGTCGCGGCCCACAGCGGCCATGCTGCCCATGGCGGCCATGCCACCGAGCAGAGCGCCGAGCCGCCGGCGCCCGACCACTCGCACCATCATCAGCACTAGCCGGCGCCGCTCTTTTGCGGTGAATCGGCGCTCGCCTGCTCGGCGCCGCCGGCGAGCCGATCGAGCTTGCCCAGGTCGAGTACGGGTGAGGCGTCGATATCCTGGGCATCCATCATGTGGGCCACACGCTGCAGGGAAGCGAGGATCGCGCTCTGCTCCCACTCCTCCAACGCGTTGAACTGACGGGCAAACTGGTCCTGCAGCGGCATCGGCGCCTCTTTCAGGACACGCCGCCCCTCCTCTGTGAGACAGGCATGAACCTTGCGCTTGTCCTCGGTTGAGCGCTCCCGGTACACCAGCTCGCGTTTCTCCAGACGATCCAGGATGCTGGTGACCGTCGCCTGACTGAGGCTCACCTCCCCCGCCAGCTGCCCGATGGTGACGCGACCGGACTTATGGATGGCCTGCAGCAGCAGTATCTGGGGCGCGGTGAGTCCCGTCGTCCTGGCAAGGTACCTGGAATGGAGATCAGTCGCCCTGATCACCCTGCGCAGCGCAATCAATACTTCTTCAAGTCGATCCACATCGCACCCTGATGCTGTTGGCGGAAGCTAGCGATTATACGCCCGCCAGGGGCCCAGTCCGAGCAGCATCGCGAATCTTGCGCGACCCAAAATGAAACGACTGATCAGGGATTTTATTTCGTATACATAGTATATAAATTTCACATCAATTTTTAGATATTTCTATAACCTATGGATTTATAAATAGTTATTCTGTATAGTTCGCAGCTCATTTTAATTAGTACTCTAATATTTAGTAATGAATTCTATTGTTTCACCCAACATCACATTGCGCACCCCGGAGCGCGGGGATGGTGCGGCCCTGCATAACCTGGTAGCGGAGTGCCCGCCCCTCGATGAGAACTCCCTCTACTGTAACCTGCTCCAGGCCACGCATTTCGCCGATACCTGTATCGCCGCCGAGCAGGCCGGCCACCTGGTGGGCTTCATCTCCGCCTATCTTGTCCCCGGCCGTCCCGAAACCCTCTTTGTCTGGCAGGTAGCCGTCGGCCCGAGAGCGCGCGGACAGGGGCTTGCCACGCGCATGCTGGATGGTCTGCTGGGGCGGCCCCGCTGTAGGGGCGTCACCCATCTGGAGACCACCGTGACCGCGTCGAATGAGGCCTCCTGGGCGTTGTTCGAAGGCTTTGCCAGAAAGCATGGTGCGCCGCTGCTGCGCAGCACGCTGTTTGACCGGGACGCGGACTTCGACGGCGCGCACGACAGCGAGATCCTCGCCCGCATCGGCCCCCTGGCAGCTGTCGCCGCCTGACCGGCGCTCAGGGAAGACGCAAGACCACAATCCATTACCACAAGGTAGACCTATGAAGATTTTCGAAGAAATCGAATCTGAAGTGCAAAGCTATGCCCGTTCATTCCCCAGAATATTCAACCGCGCCAGCGGAGAGTTCGTCTTTGATGAGGAGGGCAATCGCTATCTCGATTTTCTGGCGGGCGCCGGCACCCTCAACTACGGGCACAACAATCCGCTGTTCAAAGAGGCTCTGCTGGAGTACATCAACAGCGACGGCATCTCCCACAGTCTGGACCTGCATACCGCGGCCAAGGCACGATTTCTCGGGACGTTCAGTGAAAAGATCCTCAAGCCCCGCGACCTCGAGTATGTGGTGCAGTTCACCGGCCCGACCGGCACCAACGCGGTGGAGGCGGCGCTCAAGCTCGCGCGCAACGTCACCGGCCGCGAGAACATCATCGCCTTCACCAACGGATTTCACGGGGTCAGCCTTGGCGCCCTCGCCACAACCGGCAACTCGCACCACCGCGGCGCGGCCGGGGTCTGCCTGAACGGCACCTCGCGTATGCCTTTCGATGGCTACCTGGGCGACAATATCGACACCACCGCCTACCTGGACAAGGTGCTGTCAGACTCCAGCAGCGGCGTCGACCTGCCGGCGGCGGTGATCGTTGAGACCGTACAGGGCGAGGGCGGCATCAATGCCGCCTCGATCGAGTGGCTGCAGAACCTGCAGGCGGTATGTCGCAAACACGAAGTACTGCTGATCGTCGACGATATCCAGGCGGGTTGCGGACGGACCGGCACCTATTTCAGCTTCGAGCAGGCAGGCCTGAAGCCGGACATGGTGACGCTCTCCAAGTCACTGGGTGGCTACGGCCTGCCGTTCGCCGTCGTACTGTTCCGGCCGGAACTGGACCAGTGGAAACCCGGCGAGCACAACGGCACGTTTCGCGGCAACAATTTCGCCTTTGTCACGGCCACGGCGGCCATCGACCACTACTGGTCCGATGACCGTTTCTCCGCCGAAATCACCCGCAAGGGCGAGTACATCTCCCAACGGCTGCAGGCGATCGTCGAGCGCTACGGCGAGGGCCAGTTCACCACGCGAGGACGCGGCATGTTTCAGGGGATCAACTGCATCAACGGAGACATCGCGGGCAAAATCACCCACAACGCCTTCAAGCGGGGAATGATTATCGAAACCAGTGGCGCCGACGATCATGTGGTCAAGATCCTCTGCCCGCTCGTTATTCGGGACAGCAACCTGAAACAGGGCATGGATATCCTGGAACAGGCGGTGGCGGACACCTGCCGCGCTGAGAGCCCCATTCCGGAGGAGTTCGATTATTTCGAATCGGAGCAGCGCCTGGCCTCATGAGTGAGGCCCCGGGCCCGCCATAACATTCATGAACCCAAAGCAAGGAAACTGTAAATGATCGTGAGACATCTCAGAGAAGCGGCGAAAAGCGACCGCCGGATCGTATCTCCCGACGGAAACTGGGAGAGTACCCGACTGCTGCTCAAGCAGGACAACATGGGCTTCTCCTTCCACATTACGACAATTTATGCGGGAGCCGACTTTCGCATGCACTACCAGAACCACCTGGAGTCGGTGTTCTGCATTTCCGGGGAAGGGGAGGTGGAGACACTGGCGGACAACCGGGTGTACCCGATAGCGCCCGGCACCATTTACATTCTCGACCGGCACGATGAGCACGTACTCCGTGCCCGTACCGAGATGAAGATGGCCTGCGTCTTCAACCCCCCGCTGAACGGCAGGGAGGTGCACAACGCGGCGGGTGCCTACGAGCTGTCTGCAGAGTCAGTCGCCTGAACAGGGAGTAGCCACCGCATGCAAGCATTTGACCACCCGTTCACCGGTGGGCGACCGGACCACTACCCCTCCCGCTCCAGCCTGCCCGCACAATTCCTGCCGCGGCGCGATCCGGTAATCTACGCCCAGAACCGCGCTAGCGCCCCTGTTCCCCGGGTCCTGCTGGAGCGTTACGAGAGGGATGGCTTTATCGTTCTCGAGAGCCTTTTCGATGCCGCTGAGATGGCAGAATTCCAGCGCGAGTTCACCCGGCTGCAGCAGGTCCCCGGGGACATTCCCCGGGAGACAGTCATCACCGAAAAGAGCGGCAGGGACATGCGCTCGGTTTTTGCGATTCACCAGTCGAGCCCGGTCTTCGCACGACTCGCCGCGGACCCGCGACTCGTCGACCTGGCCCGTTTCCTGCTGGATGACGAGGTCTACATCCACCAGTCGCGAATAAACTACAAGCCGGGTTTCCGTGGCAGAGATTTCTACTGGCACTCTGACTTCGAGACCTGGCACGTGGAGGACGGCATGCCGCGCATGCGAGCAGTCAGCATCTCCATTACACTGACCGAGAACCGCGCCTGCAACGGGCCGCTGATGCTGATTCCCGGTTCGCACCTCAAATACGTGGTATGCGAGGGCACGACGCCCGAGGAACACTTCAGGACATCGCTCAAGGAACAGGAGGTGGGTGTTCCCTGTGACCGCTTGCTGGAAACGCTTGTCGCGGAGCGGGACATCCAGGTCGCCTCGACCTCGCCGGGCAGTGCCATCGTGTTCGACTGCAATACCATGCACGGCTCCTTCAGTAACATCACCCCCCATCCCAGGGCCAACGCTTTCTTCGTTTACAACGCGGTGAGCAATTCGGTCGGCGCACCCTTTTGCGAGCGCCCTCCCCGGCCCTGGTACATACGCGCGGTTCCCCCGGTGACAGCCGGCGCAGCGGAGCACAGAACAGAGGAAGACCATTGAATCGACACACCGTAGAAAAGATTGGCGGCACCTCCATGAACAACTATGCCGCCGTCAGAGACAATATCGTCCTCCAGCCCGATAAAGAGGGCTCGATCTATCAGCGGATCATCGTGGTATCCGCCTATGGCGGCATCACCAACCGGCTGCTGGAGCACAAGAAATCCGGGCAACCGGGCATCTACTCCCTGTTTGCGAGCAGCAACGGCGACGACAGCTGGCGCAAGGCGCTGGAAGACCTGCGCCGACAGCTGTTCACACGCAACGGCGAACTGTTTGAGGACTCGCTGAGCCTGCAGCGGGCCAACCGGTTTATCGACGAGCGCCTGGTCTCCGCCGAGGCCTGCCTCTCGAACCTGCAGGGGCTCTGTCAGCACGGGCACTTCGCCCTGGCGGAGCACCTGGCCACTGTGCGCGAGATGCTGGCCAGCATCGGTGAGGCCCACAGCGCGTGGAACACGGTGCAACTACTGCAGCGGGACGGCGTCAATGCCTGCTTCGTCGACCTGACCGGTTGGCGGGGTGACAGCCATATGCCACTCGACACGCGTATCGAGACAGCGCTGGACGATATCGATCTCGATACCCAGCTGCCGGTGATCACCGGCTACGCGCACAGCGATACGGGCCTGATGGCAAGCTTCGACCGGGGTTACAGCGAAATGACCTTCAGCCGGGTTGCCGTCCTGTCCGGTGCCCGCGAAGCGGTGATCCACAAGGAGTTTCATCTCAGCAGCGCAGATCCTCGGCTCGTGGGCGAAGACAAGGTGGTGCCCATCGGTCGCACCAACTACGATGTCGCGGACCAGCTCGCCAACCTGGGGATGGAGGCCATTCACCCCAAGGCTGCGAAGGGTCTCCGGCAGAACGCCATCCCGTTGCGGGTCAAGAATACCTTCGAACCGGAACACGGGGGCACACTGATCACCTCGGACTACGTGAGCGACACGCCCTGCGTGGAGATTATTGCGGGCAGTACCGGCATCTACGCGCTGGAGCTCTTCGACCAGGACATGGCGGGGCAGATCGACCTCCACGACCGCGAGATCATGGCGGCGATCCGCCGCTTCCGGGCACAGATCATCGCCAAGGATATCAATGCCAATACGATCACCCACTATCTCTCCTGCAATCTGAAGACGATCAAGCGGATACGCGAAGCCCTGGAAGGCACCTACCCGGAAGCGGAGATCGACCAGCAGAAAGTGGCCATCGTATCGGCCATCGGCAGCGACATGCAGATTCCCGGCATCCTGGCCAGGACCGTCTCCGCCCTCGCAGCGGAGGAGATCAGCATACTCGCCGTCCACCAGTCCAAACGGCAGGTCGATATGCAATTCGTGATCGGTGAGGAGGACTACATGACGGCGGTCGCGTGCCTGCACCAAAACCTGGTAGAGGGCATGGGGCACGGCCGGGCAATCAGCCTGGCCTCGTAGTTCCCGCGCGTGACCGCATCCTTCATAGTCTGCCTGCTGGGGTTCACCCTGATCGGGGTTTCGTCGGCCTGGTTCAGCCGCGGCACACGCCACGACTATTATCTCGCAGACGGCTCGGTTAAACCCTGGCTGGTAGGGCTCTCCGCTGTCGCCACCAACAACAGCGGCTACATGTTCATCGGCGTCATCGGGTACACCTACGCCACCGGCCTGGCCTCCCTGTGGCTGATGCTGGGCTGGATCGCCGGTGATTTTCTCGGCTCGCTTTACGTCCACGCCAGACTGCGGATCGCCACCGAACGGACCGATGAGGTGAGTTATGCCGGAGTGCTGAGCCACTGGTATGGTGCGGACAACAATCGACTGCAGCGTGTGATGGGCCTGATATCGCTGCTGTTCCTGCTGGCCTACGCCAGCGCCCAGCTGGTGGCGGGCAGCAAGGCGCTGCACGTCCTGTTCGGCTGGCCCGGCTGGGCCGGCGCGGTGATGGGTGCGACCCTGGTGGTACTGTACTGTTTCGCGGGCGGTATACGGGCCTCGATCTGGACCGATGCCGCACAGTCCATGGTTATGTTCGCGGCAATGGGCCTGCTGCTGGTGGTGGCCGTACAGTCCTTCGGGGGCCCGGGCAACGCTATCGACGCCCTGCACGGCGTGCCCGGTTTCATGGAGTGGTTCCCCCGGGACCTGGTTATTCCCGGGGCGGCAGGCGCCCTGCTCTTCGCCGTCAGCTGGCTCTTCGCGGGGCTCTCGGTGATCGGCCAGCCCCACGTGATGGTGCGCTTCATGGCTCTCGAGGATTCCGGCAGGATGCGCCGGGCGAGGGTTTGGTACTACCTCTGGTTCACCGGTTTCTACGCCATGGCCACCGCAGTCGGGATGCTGTCGCGGATCTACCTGCCGGAAGCAGGGAGTTTTGATGCCGAGCTGGCACTGCCCAACATGGCCCTCGGCCTGCTGCCGCCGGCACTGGTCGGTCTTGTGCTCGCCGGTATTTTCGCCGCCACGATGTCAACCGCCGACTCGCTGATTCTCAGCTGCTCCGCCGCCATCACCCACGACCTTCTGCCCCACAGGATCGAACGGCCCGTACTGCTCAAACTTACCACCATTGCCATCACGGGTGCCGCCCTGGGCCTCGCCCTGCTCAACAGCCAGAGCGTCTTCAGCCTGGTGATCATGGCGTGGTCGGCACTCGCCAGCGCCTTCGCGCCCCTGCTGATCATGCTTTGCCTGGGTCGCAGCCCGGGGGAGAGGCAGAGCCTCGTGGCTCTGGTCGCGGGTCTCGGCGTCGCCCTGCTATGGCGCTACCTGGGCCTGCAGGAGGCGGTCTACGAGGGGCTGCCGGGCATCGTCACCGGCCTGCTGGTGCTGCTCATGCCAATACGAAAAAGGTTGATCGCGCATTAGCGGGAGTAGCTCGAGCTACCGGCCCCGGGCAGGGGATACATTTTCAGTCGCGGCCCGATATCCGCTTTGTGAAAATGTATCCCC
>JARRPM010000022.1:0-34728 GCA_037382865.1 Halioglobus sp.
CAGTTACCCCGGCGCCTGCGGCCAGAAACGCCTCCCAGGAGAGCGCGTCCGCGGTTTCCCCGCGCAGTAAGACTATTCTTTCCAGATCGGGCAGAGCGTGGCCGCGCAGCAGTCCGGGATAGCTGACACCGAGAAAATCGCCCACGGTGAACAGCAGCCTGGCGCCGCTGGCGTTGAGGATATAGGACGCCTCGGCGCCCTTGAGGCGGGTATTGAGAGGCACCAGTACGCCGCCCACCGTCTGCGCGCCGAGGGCGGCCAGTATCCATTCACTGATATTGGGGGCCCAGATCGCCACCCGCTCCCCGGGCTGCAGACCGGCAGCGACAAAGGCCCTGGCGGAGGCGATGCGCGCCGCGTCGAGTTGCTCATAGGTCACCTCGACCCCACCATCGGCAATGGCCACGCGACCGGCATGCTGCCGGGCCGCCGCGGCGACGACCGCGGGCAGGGTGTGGGGCTGGTGGGACTGGTCTGGCATTGGCTGGGCCATCATTCCGGGACTCGGGAACAATGGTAGCCAGCACCGCAGGCTCCGACAACGCTATTCGTAGATTACTGGCTTAAATTCTACGAATAGTGCAAATATTTATGAAAATACCTGCGGAAGCGGCGCCTGACCAGCGGCTCAAGCCGGGAACTGAAACTCCTTGAACAGCTCCCTCAACTTGACCTTCTGGACCTTGCCGGTCGCCGTGTGGGGCAGTTCCTCCACGAAGACCACGGCATCCGGGGTCCACCACTTGGCGATCTTGCCCTCGAACCAGGCCAGCATCTCCTGTTCGGTCAGATCCTGCCCGTCGGGGGCCCGGGCGACGATCAGCAGGGGCCGCTCGCTCCATTTGGGATGGAAGTGCCCGATCACCGCCGCTTCCGCCACCTTCGGGTGGTCAGTCGCCACGTTTTCGACGTCGATCGAGGAGATCCACTCGCCACCGGACTTGATCACGTCCTTGGTGCGATCGGTGATCGCCATGAAGGCGTCTGGATCGATGGTCGCCACGTCCCCGGTCTCGAACCAGCCCGGCTCGGCATGGGCATCCGACCCCTCCAGCTTGAAATAACTGGAGCAGATCCAGGGCCCGCGCACCTTGAGTGAACCAAAAGCCTGGCCATCCCAGGGCTGCTCGACGCCCTGGTCGTCGACGATCTTCATCTCCACGCCGAAGATGGGCCTTCCCGCCTTGAGCCGCACTTTGGCGAACTCCTCGTCGGAGTAATCCTCGCGGGAGGCGGGGCTGGTATTGACGGTGCCGAGGGGGCTCATTTCGGTCATGCCCCAGCCCACCCGGGTTTCGACGCCGTACTTGTCGAAATCCTCCATCACCGACAGCGGGCAGGCGGCGCCACCGACGATGATACGGCTGAGGGAATCCACCCGCTGCCCCGATGATTTCAGGTAGGCCAGCAGGCCAAGCCAGACAGTGGGCACCCCCGCCGACATGGTCACGCCCTCTTCGTTGATGAGCGCTGCCAGGGTCTCTCCATCCCCCATCTTGTTGCCGGGAAACACGATCTTCGCACCCGACATCGGGCAGGAGTAGGGAATCCCCCAGGCATTGACATGGAACATGGGCACAATGGGCAGCACCGCGTCCCTGCGGCTGAGCCCCATGGCGTCGGGCATCATGGTGGCATAGGCGTGCAGCATCGTGGAGCGGTGGGAGTAGAGTACCCCCTTGGGATTGCCGGTGGTGCCTGAGGTATAGCACAGGGCACAGGCCTCCTCCTCGTCCAGCTCGGGCCAGTCAAAAGCCTCGCTGCCGGCGGCAACCAGGGTCTCGTAACAGTGCACATCGGGCAGACTGGTCTGCGGCATGTGCGCCTCGCTGGTCAGCACCACCCAGCCCTTCACCCCCGGGCACTCGCCGTGCAGAGCCTCCACCAGCGGCAGGAAGTCGGGGTCCAGGAACACGTACTGGTCCTCTGCGTGATTGATGATGTAGGCGATCTGTTCCGGGAACAGCCTCGGGTTTATCGTGTGACAGACGTAGCCGCTGCAGGCGGAGGCGTAGTAGGTCTCGAAGTGGCGGTAATCGTTCCACGCCAGGGTCGCGATGCGGTCGCCCCGGGCCAGCCCCCATCCGGCAATCCCGTTGGCCAGCTGCCGGGTGCGGGCAAAGGCCTCGCGATAGGTATAGCGGTGACGCGGGTTGTCGCGGGTTACCGAGACGATCTCGGTATCACCGTTGACCTGCTCAGCGTGTTTCATAATCGACGTGATTGTCAGGCGTACGTCCATCATCAGACCGTTCATGGGCTTTTCCTCAGCTTACTGGTTTAACGGGAGCGGCAAACTATATCGCAAACAGTTCCCAGGTGTCGTCAACAGGGTGATGCAACGCCCGGTTCTCCTGGTGCAGCTTGATCAGGTGGGCTGTGAGGGAGAGCCGGGCCATCTTGTGAAGGCTGGTAGCCACGTCGTCATAGACCACCTCGACCAGCGCATCCACCGAGGTGCGCCCCAGCTGGCGCAGGCCGGCGATCACCTTCTGCTCGCGCTTCAGGCGGTGCCTGACCAGCCACTCCACGACCTGGTGGGAATCCTCCATCACCTCGCCGTGGCCGGGCGCGATGAACTTGAGAGGATAGCGCAACAGGAGCTGCAGGGACTCGATGTAGGCCTTCATGTCGCCGCTGGGCGGCACGATCACCACGGTCGAGCCGTTCATGATGTGATCGCCCGCAAACAGCATGCGCTCCTCCTCCAGGAAGAAGCAGAAGTGGTTGCTGACATGCCCCGGCGTATGCACGGCGCGCAGGGTGAATTCAGGGGCACTGAGCAGATCGTCGTGCTGCAGCTCCCTGGCGGGCGTGAAGGTATCGTCCTGGAACATGTCGTCCGCGGGAGAGGCGCCGATCGCCTCGGCGCCTGTGGCCTCCGCCACCGCCTGCCAGGCGGGTGAATGGTCGGGATGGGTGTGAGTACAGACGATCCAGCGGATGCGGCCGTCACCCGCCTTGAGGATGGCGTCGATGTGCTGCGGTATGGCCGGGCCCGGATCGAGGACTGCAACCTCGTCGTCACCCAGCAGATAGGTATTGGTGCCGGGGCCGGTCATGACCCCGGGGTTGGGCGCCACCAGGCGGCGCACGCGGCGGTTGAGGCGAAAGGGTATTCCGGGTTCCAGCATGATCAGACCAGGTTGGCGATGGCCACGTCCGGGTTCACGTCGGCGTCGTAGTCCACGCCCTCCACCTCGAAGCCGAACAGCTGCAGGAATTCGCGCCGGTAACCCTCGAAATCCGACAGTTCCCGCAGGGTATCGGTATTGATCTGCTGCCACAGTGCCGCGACGGCCTCCTGCACCGACGGGTCCAGCTCCCTGCGGTCTGCGCGCAGCCGTCCCTCCTCGTCCAGGTGCGGGTTCTCGCCGTAGAGCGAGTCGCGGAACAGGCCATCGACCTGCTCGATGCAACCCTCATGCACACCGCGCTCCTTCATCACCTTGAACAGCAGGGCCAGGTAGATCGGCATGGCGGGAATGGCGGCACTGGCCTGGGTGACCACCGCCTTCAGCACCGACACCCGGGCATCGCCGCCCCTGGCGGCGAGGCGCTCGCGAATGTCGATCACCCGCTTGTCGAGATCCTTCTTCGCTGCCCCGATCGTACCGTGCCAGTAGATATCCCAGGTCAGCTTGTCGCCGATATAGGTATAGGCGGTGGTTTTGGCGCCGTCGGCGAGCACGCCGGCATCGTCCAGCGCCTCGATCCACATCTGCCAGTCCTCGCCGCCCATCACCGCCACGGTATTGTCGATCTCCTCCTGGGTCGCCGCCTCCAGGTGAAAGTCCTGTACCTCCTCCTTGTCCGTATTGACGCCCTTCTGCACGGTGTCACTGCCGATGGGTTTGAGGGTAGAGTTGTGGATCACCCCGGTCACCGGGTGCTGGCGGCGGGGCGCCGCCAGGCTGTAGACCACCAGGTCCACCTGACCCAGATCGGCCCTGATGGTGTCGATCGTCTTCTGCTTGATCTCATCGCTGAAAGCATCTCCATTGATACTTTTTGCATAGAGCCCCTCCGCCGCGGCGAAACGGTGAAAAGCCGCCGAGTTGTACCAGCCTGCGGTGCCGGGCTTCTTTTCGGTGCCCGCCTTCTCGAAGAAGATACCCAGGGTGGCGGCGCCCGCGCCGAAGGCGGCGGTGATGCGCGAGGCCAGGCCGTAACCGGTGGAGGCACCGATGACCAGCACCCGCTTCGGGCCGTTTTCGATCGGGCCGCGGGACTTCACGTACTCGATCTGGTGTCGGACGTTCGCCTCGCAGCCGACCGGGTGGGTGGTTGTGCAGAGAAATCCGCGAACACGTGGCTTGATGATCATGGCGATTCCGGGTCCTGGAGCAGTTCAAGGCTTGCCGCACGGCGCTTGGTATCGCCCGCGCCTGCAACACCGCGCAAAGCGCGCATTCTACCATAACGGGCGGGCTTTCTTGAATTCGAGGCACGGTTACAGTTCAATACCCTCCCCGCAAAAACCACGCATCTGCCCCATGCCCGACTCGCCCCTCCGCTACCCCACCCCGCCCGCCTGGATCGAAGCGGTGATGGCGGACTTCGACAGTTTCCTGCTGGACCATGCGGCAGCCGAGAAAAAGGCGTCGGGCATGGCCATCTCGATGCTGTCCCACTACCCGGACCGGGTTGAACTGGTAGCCGCCATGGCGGACCTCGCCGTCGAAGAGCTGAGCCATTACCGGGAGGTGGTCAAGTGGATCCACCGGCGGGGACTGCTGACCGCCGCCGATGAAAAGGACCCCTACGTAGTCGCTTTCCGGGAGGTGATCCGCCGCGGCAAAGAGGCGTACCTGCTGGACCGCCTGCTGACCGCAAGCATCATCGAGGCGCGCGGTGCGGAGCGCTTCGCACTGGTCGCACACGCGCTGGAACCGGGGCCGCTGAAAAGCTTCTACCGCTCGATCGCCCGCTCGGAGGCGCGTCATTACCAGCTGTTTCTGGGGCTCGCCCGCCACTATATCGACGAGGCGGTGATCGAGCGGCGCTGGCACGAGTTACTGGATATTGAGGCCGCCATCGTCGCGGACCTGCCGATCCGGGCGGCGCTGCACTGACGTTGCGCCGGAGCGTCGCCCTCGATCGCTATCTCCAGCGGCATATCGAAACGGGCCTGCCCGACTCCCCCATGCCGGGAGAGAGATGGCAGCAAGCCCTGGTCGTCCCCGCCTACCGCGAGGCGCCCGCGATGCTGGAGCGCCTGGGCCGCCTCCCCCCCGGCCCGGGCAGAACGCTCGTCATCCTGGTTCTCAACCGCCCGGATTCGGACCCTGACGTAGAATCCAACCGCGCCCTGCGTGAAGCGGTGCGAGAGCTGCCGCCGTCGGGGAACTGTGGGGGAGCGGGGGATGGCCCACGCATTACGGCCCTCAACCGGCGAACGGATCTCTATTGCCACGATATGGAACGGCTGCAGGGACCGTGCCCGAAGACCCAGGGCGTCGGCCTCGCCCGCAAGACAGGATTCGACATCGCCCTGAAGTGGCTGAGCCAGGAAGGCGTTCGGGACGGCTGGATCTGCTCCACGGATGCTGACGCGCAATTACCCGGGGACTACTTCCTGCGGCTGCAGGAGACAGCGGATATCGCCATCTGCTTTCCCTTCCGGCACGTCCCCGGCTCCGACCCCGGGTGCAACCGGGCCACGGCACTCTATGAGCTGCGCCTGCACCACTACCTGCTGGGTCTCGAGTATGCCGGGTCCCCCTATGCCTGGCACAGCCTGGGCAGCTGCCTGGCGGTCCGCATGGAAGCCTATGCGCAGGTGCGCGGATTTCCCAGGCGCGCCGGTGGCGAGGACTTCTATTTGCTGAACAAGCTCACCAAGGTCGGGCGTATCGCCGTGCCCGGGGGCGCGTGCATCGCCCTGCAGTCCCGCGATTCGCAGCGCGTGCCCTTTGGCACAGGGCCGGCGGTGGCAAAAATCAGCGCAGCCGGGGACCCCCTGGCCCTGTCCCTGTTTTACCATCCCCGCTGTTTCGAGGCGCTGCGCGCCGTGCTCGATGCACTGCCACAGACGTGGCAGGCGCCGGCAGCGGAGCTGCCGGCCCTGCTTGCTGCGCGTGGACTGGATGCGCCCCTGCAGCGGGCCTGTTGCGGGGTGCTGGAAACGCTGGGAATCGCGGCGGCGCTCGCCCACTGCCGGCGCCAGGGCAGGACGGCGGACCAGTTCCTGCGCCAGTTCCACCAGTGGTTCGACGCCTTCCGTACGCTCAAATTCATCCACGGGCTGCGCGCAGCGGGCTGGGCAGACCAGCCACTGGCTGCCCTTCGGCAAGGGCCGCCGCCGTTCTGGCCTCCAACAATGGCAGGGGTCCCGGCGCCGGAGGGGCTGTGCCAGGGCGTCCGGGACTACCGTGGCTGGCTCACCGGTGGCGATCCGCCCCGTTGGTGATCCAGACGGTCTGGTAGGGCTGCAGTTCCACCGTCTGACCGTTGTCGACGAACTGCGCGCCGCCGATCAGGTCCTGCCACGCCTCGTTGTCGATCAGGTTGATGTCCGACAGGGCCAGCGGTGCGGCAGTATCGCTGATGTTGCTGATACAGAACACGCTCTGGCGCCGGTCCAGGCTCTGGCGCCAGAATCCAAAGAGGTTCGCGCCCAGGTGCAGGGTGAACTGGGTGGCATTGGGGTGGAAAGCGGGCTGCCTGCGGCGTATGGCCAGCAGGCCCCTGATCCGGTCGAGCGCCTGCCGATGGCTGGTGTCCTCTCTCTCCAGCAGGGCGACCAGCCCGTCGTAATCCCACTGGTGCCGGTTGATGGCCCGGTAGTGCCCGAGCTGTTCCACCCGGTCATAATCGTTGCGGGTGCCGAGCAGGCTGTGAATATAGATGCCGGGGATCCCCTCCAGGCCCAGCATGATGGCATGGGCGCAGACGAAGCGCTCCAACCCCCAGCTATCGGGGCCTGCAGTGGTTCCCTGCAGGGCATCGAACAGGGCGATGTTGATCTCGTAGGGCTTGCCCTCCCCGTTCTCCAGCGCCCGGTAGGAGACGTGCCCTCCGAACCGCTGCATGGTGGTGATCAGTGCCGCCAGCTCCTCGTCGGAGAGCAGTCCCTCCGCCGGACGCAGACCTATGCCGTCATGGGAGGCGAGGAAGTTGAAATACGCCGTGCCGTTTTGCGCCGGCGGCATGCTCATCACCCAGTGTTTCAGGTAACTGCAGTCGCCGGTGATCAGGGTGTAGACAAGCAGAGGCGGCAGGGAGAAGTTGTAAACGCAGTGGGCCTCGTTGGCGTTGCCGAAGTAGGAGAGATTCTCCCGGTTGGGTATGTTGGTCTCCGTGATGAGCATGGCGTCCGGGCGGGCATGTTCCACCAGGGTGCGCAGCAGGCGCACCACTTCGTGGGTCTCATCCAGGTTGAGGCAGCTGGTCCCGGGGATTTTCCAGAGAAAAGCGACCGCGTCGAGCCGCAGGATGCGGATCCCACGGTCCAGGTAGAGACGCACGATGGAGACGAACTGTTTGAGTACCTCCGGGTTGCGGAAATCCAGGTCGACCTGGTCGTGGCTGAAGGTGCACCAGACGTACTTCAACCCAGCCTCGGTCTCCACCTCGCGCAGCAGGGGGGTGGTGCGGGGCCGCACCACCTCGCCGAGGTCGTCCTGTGGCGAGGCGGTGAAAAAATACCCCTCGCCCGGGGAGCGGCCCTGCAGGAAGTTCTCGAACCAGGGACTGCGGCTGGAACAGTGGTTGATTACCAGGTCTGCCATCAGGTCGTAGTCGTTGGCGATAGCGGTGATATCCGACCACTCTCCCAGTGCCTCGTTGACGCTGGAGTAATCGAGTACGGCGAAACCGTCATCGGAGGTCCAGGGATAAAACGGCAGTATGTGCACCCCAGTGACAAGCCCTTCGCCGTACTCGTCGAGGAAGCACTTGAGCGTGCGCAGCGGCTTTTCACCCTCCCGCAGCAGGCTGTCGCCGTAGGTGATGACGATCGCATCGGACTGGCTCCAGTGGTTGACGTGGGACGCCGGCGCCTCGGCTGCGGGGTCGAGGCGCATGAGCGCCAGCAGTTCATCCGCCAGGCCGTCGAGATTCGCCTGTAGCGGGTTGGCGTGGTAGATGGCGTCCAGGTGACGCTGTACCCGGTCGCGCAGCGGCGCCTGTTGTTTGACCTGCGTTTCCATGACCGGTCAGCCCCGCGCCGCGGAATACTCCGCGTGATCCGCTTCCACCGCTGCGTGCAACTGCTCCAGCACGTCCGGAATGGCACTCATGACCCGGTTCCAGCTGGGTATGAAAGGCCGCTCCATCGGCCGGTCGAGAAAGGCCTCTCCGGCTTTCATGATGTTCTCCGCGAACAGTTCCACCGCCTTCTCCTCGTTGTGGATGTCGAGGGTGAGGCCGTTCATCACTGCATCGTTGTGGTAGGTCTCGACGAAATCCAGGGCGATGCGATAGTAGGTCGCCTTCAGTGACCGGAAAGTTTCGCTGTTGAAGGTGATGCCACGGGTCGCCAGTTTGCGGAACAACGCCTTGGCAATATCGATGGACATCCTGGAGAGTCCCCCCTGGTCATCCTGAGCCGATAGATCCTGGTGCTTGTGGTCGTAGATGTCGGCGATATCCGCCTGGCAGAGCCGGTTGTTGGCGTAGTTGCGGTACATCTCCGAGAGCACGCCGATCTCCAGGCCCCAGTCGCTGGGAATGAGAATGTCCTTGAGCACATCCCGCCGGAAGGAGAACTCGCCCGCCAGCGGATAGCGGAAGCTGTCCATATACTGCAGGTATTCCATTTCGCCGAGGGTCTTCTTCAGGGCGCGCAGCAGCGGCGTCACCAGCAGGCGGCTGACCCGGCCGTTGATCCGGCCGTCCGCCACGCGCGCATAGTAGCCCTTGCAGAACTCGTAGTTGAAGCGCGGATTGGCCACGGGGTAGATCAGGCGGGCCAGCAGGGAGCGATCGTAGGTGACGATGTCGCAGTCGTGGAGCGCCACCGACTCCGCCCGGTTGGAGGCGAGGGAGTAGCCCATGCAGTACCAGACGTTGCGGCCCTTGCCGAGCTCCCTGGGGGCCAGATCGTGCGCCTCCAGCTGCTGGTCGAGGGCCTGCAGCCGCGGGCCGTCATGCCAAAGCACCCTGTGGTGCTGGGACAGCCGGCCGAAAAAGGAGAGCGCGTGGCGATACTGCGCCTCGTCCGCCCGGTCCAGGCCGATCACGATCTCCGCCAGATAGGGCACCTGCCGCAACTCGTGGACGATATGCGGCAGCGCTGAACCCTCGAGCTCCGAGTAGAGGGAGGGCAGGATGAGCGCCATGGGTCGCTCCCGGGAAAAGGCCGCCAGCTCCCCCTCGATATCCGCGAGCGGCCTGCGAGAGAGGTTGTGCAGCGTAGTGATGATGCCGTTCTGATAAAAATCGCCCACGGGTTATCCGCCTCCGGTCCGATGAGATGTTGCGGGGAGGCCGGACAGCCAGCGGGCCACCCCCTCCGCCCAGCCTGCAGGCCCAAAGCCAGCGCTGTAGATGACGCCTTCGCTGCGCGCCAGCGACGGGAAACCGTGAGCCGGAGAGCGCACCACCAGTGCCGTCTGCGCCGCCTCCAGCATTGCGCGGTCGTTGCCGCTGTCGCCGATGGCCAGGTCATGGCAGACAGCCGTCCGGCAGCTATCGCGGTACACCTCCCGCAGCCAGGCCAGTGCCCGGCCCTTGTCGCAATCCCCGGCGACCGCCAGAAATCGCCCACCCTGCAGGGGATGAGCGCCGCCGGCGCGAAGCCGGGCGATAAAAACCTCGCGACGCTCCGGACTGCCCAGCCAGAGCACTGGCTCACTGTATTCGCGCTGGTTGGCAAGCGCAGCTGCCGGCTCGGGCAAGCCGGTCAGGCGCGCGATGCCCGGAATACCTGCGCGCGCAAAATGGTCGAACTCCCCGGCAAAGGACTCCGCCAGCTGTTCGAGCAGGGCCAGCCAGCGTTCCCGTGGCGCCGCCACCTCACGCACCCAGTAGCCGTCCCGGGCCGAAGTCTGCGCGGGCTGCGCGGAGAAGAGCCCCTCCGGTATGTAAACGGCCGCGCCATTCTCCACGATAAACGGCGCACGATTGCCCAGTTCCTCGCGCAAGGGTTCCACCTCCGCCCGGGTCTTGCTGGTGGCGATGATCACCGGGATCTCCAGTTCCGCCAGCCGTTGCAATGCCGGCAGGGCATCGCGGTAACTGTAGGAGTCGTGATCGAGGAGCGAGCCATCCAGGTCGGTAAATACCAGGAAAATCGGGCCGGCATTCCGGTTCATGGCGAGGGCTTCTCACGCTGCTCGCAGGCGCTGATGCGCCGCTGCTCATCGAGGTGAAAAAGGTAATGCACATGCGGTGGCAGCTCGGTGAGGCAGTGCTCGGTCAGGCGCTGGTAATGTTGGACGAAGCGGGCGAGCTGCTCATTCGACATGATCCGGCTGGCACACCCCCCGGTCCGGGCCGCCAGTTTCTGTTCCTGCTCCAGTCGCCAGCGGTAAACGCATTGGAAAGAGGGCGCCCTGAGCATTACCCACTGGTCGACGCGCCGGTAGAGCGGCAGGAAATCCCGCGCGATGACATCGTTGACGTAACAGCGCCAGCGGCCAGCGGGATCCTCGTCCCGTTCCAGGGCGTTGACCGGCGCCGCCAGCGCCTCCCCGCTCTGGGGCCTCGCTCCGAGGCACCATCCCTCGAGCAGGACCAGGTCAACCCCCGCCGCCACCCGGTCCCACGCCTCCGGCGGACGGCGCTCGTCCAGGGCCTTGTCGAAGCGGGGAATGCTCACCGCGCCACCTCCCGAAGACAGCAGCCCGTCCAGGGTGCTGCCGAGCAGCGCCATGTCGTGGGTCCCGGGCACGCCCCGGGTGGCGAACAGGGGGTGTATCGTCTGCGCCAGCCGCTCGCGCTGGCTGCGGGTCAGGTAGAAATCGTCCAGGGAGAGGACCGCCACCCGGACCCCGCCCTCGACCTGCAGCTGCTCGCACAGGTAATCGCAGGCCGTGCTCTTGCCGGAGCCCTGGCTGCCGTTGATACCCACCAGGACAGGTCGTCCTGCACCTTTTTGGTGCAACAAGAGCGCTCCAGCCAGGGGATTGAGCCAGATCCGGGCACTGTCCAGATAGTCCGGCATCAATCGGTGCCGGTCGATGAACGCTTCCTGCCACTCTGGGTGCGGGTTTGCCGTCAATTTTCTGCTGAAAACCCCGTCAATGTCTGGATCCACAGTGCCGGTTCAGCAGAATCCGTGCCAACAAATCCCTCGCGCACCCCCTAGAGGACGAGCCGCCGGATATCCCCCAGCAGCGTCACGAGCTCTGTCATGAAGCGCCCCCCATCGCTACCGTTGATGACCCGATGGTCATAGGAGAGCGCCAGGGGCAGCATCTTGCGCGGAATGAAAGCCTGGCCATCCCAAACAGGCTTGGTGCCGAGCCGTGAAACTCCCAGTATGCCCACCTCCGGCGCATTGATGATCGGCGTGAAGCCGGTCCCACCGATGCCGCCGAGGCTGGAGACGGTGAAGCAACCGCCCTGCATATCGCCGGGTTTGAGTTTGCGGTCCCGGGCCCGGTCCGCCATGGCAAGCACCTCCTCCGCCAGCTCCCAGATGCTCTTTTTGTCGACATCGCGAATCACGGGCACAACCAGGCCGGCGGGGGTATCCACCGCCATGCCGATATGCACGTACCGCTTGAACACCAGGGTCTTGCCGCCTTCCGCCAGGGAGCTGTTGAATTTCGGGTGTCTCTGCAGGGCCACCGCGCAGGCTTTCAACAGGAACGGCAGGGGTGTCAGGCGGGTCCCGCGCTGCTCCGCTTCCCCCTTGAGACCAGCCCTGAAATCCTCCAGTTCGGTGACGTCGGCCTCGTCGAACTGGGTGACATGGGGCAGGTTCAACCAGCTGCGTTGCATATTGGCAGCAGTGAGCTTGTCCAGCTTGCTGCGTTCCGTGGCTTCCACCTCGCCAAAGGCGGCAAAGTCGACCTCCGGTACGGGGGGTATGCCGGCGCCCGCCGCCGCCACCGGCGACTCGCCGCTGAGGCTCCTGCTGACGAACTGCTGCAGGTCCTCTTTGAGGATCCGGCCCCGCGGCCCCGTGCCGCGGACCTGGTCGAGCTGGATACCGAATTCCCGCGCCAGCTTGCGCACCGCCGGACCGGCGTAGACCCGCGCAGGCTCGCCGGGCGCGGCTGCTGACGCTGCCGCAGCCTGCCGGGAGGAGGCCTTCTCCGCCGGTTTCGCGCCGGACGGCTCCCCGGATCTTCCCTGCGCGGGCCCAGCGGAACGCTGCCCGGTCGATTCAGGGGCTTCACTCTCACCGGGCTGTGTTGCAGCGGCGGCTTCCTCAGGGGCGGCTTCTTCAGGGGCGGAGGCCGTCCCGTCGCCAGCGCCGGCCCGCAGTATCAGCAGTTCGTCGCCCTCCCTCACGGAGACCCCGTCGCTGACGAGGATCTTCTGCACTTCCCCGTCCGTTGGCGAAGGCACTTCCATGGACGCTTTGTCGGATTCCAGCACGACGATCGAATCGCCCTCGGACAGCGTATCGCCAACCCTGACCAGCACCTCGATAAGGTCTACAGCCTCATCGGTACCGATATCGGGCACCCTGACCACCACCTCCCGCGACTCGCCAGCGGCTGCGGCAGACCCCGCCTCCTCCCCGTCGCCGGTCGATGACGGTGCGCTGTCACCATGTTCAGACCCGCCTGCCGGGGACGGCTCCCCGGCGCCGGCAGCTGGCGTCTCCTCTGCCGCGGACGTCGCGTCGGCGGCGTCACCGCTGTCTTCGGTCGTCTCCCCGGCCTCATCGCCCGTCTCGATCACGGCGACCGGCGCGCCCTCCGAGAGTTGATCGCCCTCGCTGACGAGCATCTCCGCCACCCTGCCGGCCGCTGTGGCAGGAATCTCCATGGAGGCCTTGTCGGACTCGAGCACGATCAGCCCCTGGTCCAGTTCGACCTCGTCGCCTACGGCAACGAGGAGTTCGATGACCTCCGCGCCCTCGGCACCGCCGATATCGGGTACTGTTACTTTTTGCTTCGCCACGTTGGATTCCCTGTCACTCAGATCGTCAATGGGTCGACCTTGTCCGCCGGAATGCCCATGTCGCGCATCGCCTCCTTCACCGCCGCGGCCTCGAACCTGCCCTCATCGGCGAGGGACTTGAGGGCGGCGAGCACCACGTACTCCCTGCGCACCTCGAAGAATGCGCGCAATTTGTCCCGGGTATCGCTGCGACCGTAGCCGTCGGTGCCGAGAACGGTGAATCTCCCAGGCACGAACTCCCGGATCTGGTCCGTATAGGCCTTGAGGTAGTCGGTGGCGGCAATGAACGGACCGCCGTCCTCGCTCAACAGCCGGGTGACGTAAGGTATTTTCGGCTCCTCGTCGGGATGCAGCATGTTCCAGCGCAAGGCGGCCTTGCCCTCGCGCTGCAACTGGTTGACGCTCGTCATGCTCCAGATATCGGCATCCACCTGGTATTTTTCGTCCAGAATCCTGGCCGCCGCCTCCACCTCGCGCAGGATAGTCCCCGAGCCCAGCAGCTGGACCCGGCGCTCGTTCCTGCCGCTGGCCCTGAAGCGGCGATACATGCCCTGGATGATGCCCTCCTCCACTCCCTCCGGCATCGCGGGCTGGAGGTAGTTTTCGTTCATGAGGGTAATGTAATAGAAGCGGTTCTCGCCCTCGGTGTACATCCTGCGCAGGCCGTCCTGGATGATGACCGCCAGTTCGTAGGCATAGGCCGGATCGTAACTGATGCAATTGGGTATGGTGCTGGCCATCAGGTGGCTGTGCCCGTCCTGGTGCTGCAAACCCTCCCCGTTGAGCGTGGTTCGCCCGGCTGTTGCGCCCATCAGGAACCCCCTCGCCTGGCAATCCCCCGCCGCCCAGGCCAGGTCGCCGATCCGCTGGAAACCGAACATCGAGTAAAAGATGTAGAACGGCACCATGGAGTAGGCGCTCGTGCTGTAGGAGGTCGCCGCCGCCAGCCATGCGGAAAACGCCCCCGCCTCCGTAATGCCCTCCTCGAGGATCTGGCCTTTTACGTCCTCCTTGTAGAACATGATCTGGCCCGCGTCCTGGGGTGTGTAGCGCTGCCCCGCGGAGGAGTAGATGCCCAGTTGCCGAAACATTCCCTCCATGCCGAAGGTGCGCGCCTCGTCGGGGACGATAGGCACTACGCGCTCCCCGATGGACTTGTCCTTGACCAGGCCGGAGAGCACCCGGACAAACGCCATGGTGGTCGATATCTCCCGCTTGCCGCTACCCTTGAGCTGGTTGTCGAAGTCTGACAGCGGCGGCGTGTCCAGCAGTTCCATCTCGGCCCGCCTCGCGGGAATCTGGCCGCCCAGCTCCTCGCGCCGCTGGCGCATGTAGCGCATTTCAGGGCTGTCCGGCGCGGGACGGTAATAGGGAACGTACTGCAGCTCCTCGTCGCTGATGGGGATACCGAACCGATCGCGGAAGGCCTTGAGACTGTCGATGTCCAGCTTCTTCAGGGAGTGCGTCTCGTTGTTGGCCTCTCCCGCCTCGCCGGTGCCGTAGCCCTTGACCGTCATGGCCAGGATCACCGTCGGGCGCTCGCGCTCCTCCACCGCCGCGGCATAGGCCGCGTAGACCTTGTAGGGGTCGTGCCCGCCCCGGTTGAGGTACATGATGTCCTCGTCGGAAAGGTCGGCCACCAGCTCGAGCAGTTCGGGGTACTTGCCGAAAAAGTGCTCCCTGGTGTAGGCGCCGCCGTTGTATTTGTAGTTCTGCAGCTCGCCGTCGCATACCTCGTCCATGCGCTGCTGCAGCAGACCGGTCTGGTCACGCTCCAGCAGGGCATCCCACTTGCGGCCCCAGATCACCTTGATGACATTCCACCCGGCCCCGCGGAAGACGCCTTCCAGCTCCTGAATGATTTTGCCGTTGCCGCGCACCGGCCCGTCGAGCCGCTGCAGGTTGCAGTTGACCACGAAGTGCAGGTTGCCCAGGCGCTCCCGGCCCGCCAGGGAGATGGCGCCCAGGGATTCCGGCTCGTCGCACTCGCCGTCGCCTAGAAAGCACCAGACGTTGCGGTCCCCGTGGTCCACCAGCCCGCGGCTCTGCTGGTACTTCATCACGTGCGCCTGGTAGATGGCCTGAATCGGCCCCAGGCCCATGGAAACGGTGGGAAACTGCCAGTAATGCGGCATAAGCCACGGGTGCGGGTAGGAGGAGAGGCCGTTGCCGTCCACCTCGCGGCGGAAATTGTCCAGCTGGTCCTCGTCCAGGCGCCCTTCGAGGTAGGAGCGGGCATACATTCCCGGGGCGCTGTGGCCCTGGTAATAGACCAGGTCCCCCGGATGACTGGACTCGGTGCCGCGGAAGAAATAGTTGAAGCCGACATCGTAAAGGGTCGCGCTGGAGGAAAAACTGGAGATATGACCGCCCAGCCCCTCGTCATTGTCATTTGCCCGCATGACCATGGCGAGGGCGTTCCAGCGAACCAGCGAGCGGATCCGGCGCTCCATGAAGAGGTCGCCCGGCATCATTTTCTGGTCCGCAGGCGCGATGGTATTGCGGAAGGGGCTGGTGATCGCTGCCGGCAGCCGCAGGCGGGATTCCACCGCGTGCTTGGCAAGCTCGATCAGCAGATAGGAGGCCCGTTTCGGTCCGCTGTACTTGACCACCGCATCGAGCGCATCCAGCCATTCCCGGGTTTCCTGGGGATCCGTGTCTTCCGCCATAACTGTTCCTGCTCCCGTTCCGTTGCCTGCGCCCCGGGCTCACGCCATGTACATACCATTTTGGAATCCTGTCGGCGCAGGCTGTCTTTTCCAGTATAGAGACTCACGCGGGAATTGCATGCGGATTTCCGGCCTCCAGCCGGCTGTTGCGGACATTTCAGCTGGAGTAGCGGGCCTCCCCCATCAGATTCCAATACGGAATCTGATGGCGTCGAACGTCGACGAGGCTTCCGGGGCAAGGGGCATTTCGGGGGCGCGCGAATCCGGCCCGCTTGTCAGTGGATGACGTAGGCGTCGTGCCCCTCTCTCAGCGCCGTCGCCGATTGGTAACGCCGGAACTCCCCGTCGGGCAGGTTGCCCCAGCGACCCGGCGCCACCACCTGCAAGGAGTGGCGTTGCTGCATGAAGACCCGGTTGTAGTAGTCGGTCCAGCTCTCCAGCGTCAAAGCCTCCACCGCCGCGGCGAGCGCCTCGCGCCCGTCGAAATCCCAATGTTTCTTGGCAATCGACTGCCAGTAGAACTCGGCCCTCTCCCAGAGGTTCTTGTCGGGCCGCCGGATCTCGCTCAGCAGCGCCTGCTTATGGCGCGCAAACTGTCCGGCGTCGAGAGCGGGCACTACCCCCTCCATATAAGCCTGCATCGCAGTCGCCAGCACCTGGGCATCCGCGACCGGGGACTGGATCAGCATGACCAGCCCCGGCACATCCAGCTGGGGCCAGTCGAAGCTGGCCACGACGTAGCCGAGCTGGGCCTCGGTACGCAACTCCTGGAAAAAGCCCGACTTCATGATCTGTGCCGTCAGGGAGGTGGCCGCCCGGTCGTGCCAGTCGTTGTCGGCTCCCTGCAGGTACCAGGCGAGTACCGAATCATCGTGGGGCACATCCACCTCGTACTGCAGGGACTCCCCCGCCGCCAGTTTCAGCACCCTGAGGTCCGGCATCCCGGGCGGCGCTCCCGGGGGCAGCACCTCGTCGATCAGGACGGTCACTTTATCTACCGTGTCAGGGTCGTAATTGCCGTAGATCATCACCTCCGCCGTGGCACTGTCCCAGAACGCCTCGGCATAGTCGCGCAGGTCCTGCTGGTCGAGGTTCTGCAGCGCGCTGATCAGGGCTTGCTCGCCCCAGTCTCCGAAAAGCAGCGCCTCCTGCAGATCATCCATGACCTGGTTGCTCGGTCGCTTGGCAACCGAATTCTCGAGGCCGCGAATCATGTCCTTGCGGATGTTGTCGAAGCGCTGCGGGTCGACCGCCGGGTCGCGCACCGCGCCCAGCAGTTCCTCGAGCAGGACCGCCTGTTTGTCGTTGTAGCCGCTGACACGCAGGCTGATGCCCTGCGCATGCTTGTACAGATTGAAATTGAGCCCGGCCAGCAGCGCCGGGTAGGTCAACTCGTTGACACCATCCTTGACCACCGCCGTGTAGAGAGCGGCGGCGGCTGACTGGCTGGCGCTCTGCCCGACCAGCGGCGAACGGAAATTGATATAGGTCGCCCCCTTGGGAACACGGAACTCCCCGTCCTGTGCAAACCAGATTTTCTGGCGATCGTCCTCCAGGGCCACGGTCGGCTGCCCCGGGCGGTCCTTCGCAATGGCGACCAGCGAGACATCCTCGGCGATAAATTCGTTGGGAGCGGGCAGGTGCAGGGCATCGGCCGCACCGGCCACCTTCAGCGCGGCCAGTTGCTCCGTGCTGAGCTCGTGACGCGCATAGGGGACATGGTAGTACCGGGAGGTGCGATCCGTCTCCACGCCTTCATTCACCAGCATAACCAGGGCGCGCTCCGGCGAGATCCGCTGCAGCAGGTCCTCCAGCATGGGCTCCTGGTAATTGTCCATGAGGTAAGGGCCCCGCAGGATATCCTGCGGCGCGTAATCGTGCATGCCGCTGGCCAGCGCGCTGACGTAGTTGATGGGCTCTGACTTCTCCCTGAATCGGAAATGCAGCTCGGCGAGGCGCGCCTGCTCGTCGTAGAGCCACTCACGCGGCCCCTTCTCGCGCAGCATGTCCAGGTAGGCAAAGAGCCATCCCAGCACGCGCTCGTGGTTGGCCGCACCTTTCTCGGTCAGGCTTATATTGACGCTGAAGAGAGCACCGCCGCGCCAGCCCAGTCCGGAGCCTGCCCCGAGGCTCTCGGCCAGCCCCTCGGCTTTCAACCGGGACAGCAGGCTGCCTTCTCCCTCGTGTCCCACCAGATTTCCCAGGTAGGAGACTGGCTTCACATCGTAGGCATCGCGATAGTCGGCAATGGGGAACAGCACCTGGAGTTCCCGCAGCGTCGCCTGAGGCTCCATCTGGACCATCATCGGCAGACTGCCCTCGGGGAACACAGGCTCGGTTACAGGCCTGGGTTCGAAAGACTTGTTCGGCACCGCCGAAAACATAGGCACCACGATTGCCTCGAGCTGGTCCAGAGACTCCGATCCCATTACGACGAGGCGCATGACGTTGGCGGAATAATGCCGCTCATAAAACGCCAGCAACTCGTCACGCACGGCAGACCCGGGCCGGTCAGCCAGGGTCTCCAGGTTGCCGACCGAGAACTGGCTGAAGGGGTGCTCCGGGTTCATCACCTCCTGCAGGACATCCAGCCCCCGGCGCGGGTCGCTCTTCAGCCCCATCTGGTACTCCGCCTCCACCGCGTTTTTCTCGCGGTCCACATACTCCGCGTCGAAGCGGGGGGCGATGAAGAACTGGGCGAAGCGGTCGAGGGCCTCCGGCAGAAAGGGTGCATTCACGTCGAAGAAGTAGTTGGTGTGCTCGAAGCTGGTATAGGCGTTGCGACTGCCACCGTGCTCAGTGATAAAGCGTTCATATTCCGCCGCGTCCGGGTATTTGTCGGTGCCGAGGAACAGCATGTGCTCCAGGAAATGGGCCAGTCCCGCGCGGCCCGGCGGGTTGTCGCCACTGCCAACCATGACGTCCAGGGCCGCGGCTGCCTTCGGGGTATCCGGGTCTGAAATAAGCAGGACCTGCATCTCGTTGTCGAGGGTCAGCAGGCGATACTGGTGGTCGTCGTTGGGGCTCTGGATAGGCTGCGGCCCGGACTCGGGCAGTGCGGTGCAGGCAGCCAGGAAGAGGGCGATAACGGTAAGGCACAGGGCGTGAAGCCCCTGCCGAGAGACAAACGCGGACATCAACTACTCCATCAGATTTGCGCTTCGGGCTCAGTGGTAATCACCTGCTCCGGCCGCGGCGTGGGCCAGGCATTGATGATCGCCTTGATCAGCGTTGCCAGGGGGATCGCAAAAAACACCCCCCACAGACCCCAGATCCCGCCGAAAAACAGGATGGCCATAATGATTGCTACCGGGTGCAGGTTGACCGCTTCGGAAAACAGCAGTGGCACCAGCACATTCCCGTCTACGGCCTGGATGACCAGATAGACCACGCACAGGTAATAAAATTCACTGGCGAATCCCCATTGGAAGAAGCCCACCATCGCCACCGGCAGGGTCACCAGCACAGCGCCCACATAAGGAATGATCACGGACAGACCGACCAGAAGTCCCAGCAGGGCCGCGTAGTTCAAATCCATATAGGCGAAGCAGAAATAGGAGACTGCGCCGACCACGATGATTTCAAGCACCTTGCCCCGGGCATAGTTCGAAAACTGGATGTCCATCTCCACCCAGATCCGCCGCAGCAGTGGCCGCTCCTGCGGCAGGAAACCGCCGAACCACTCCAGAATCTTCTCCCGGTCGCGCATAAAGAAAAAGACCAGCATCGGGATCAGGATGAGGTAGATCATCACAGTGAAAATATCGGGAATGGAAGCCAGCGAGCGGCTGACCACAAGCTGGCCCAGGTTAGCCATCTCCTCCTGGGCAATTCCGACGATCTGGTTCAGCTGGCGAGCGCTGACGATATCCGGGTAGCGCTCCGGCAGAACCCCCAGAAACTGGCGCAACTGATCGAGCATGCGAGGCATCTCGCCGGCCAGGCCGATCATCTGCCGCCAGACCAGCGGCAGCAGCCCGAAAATAAAGCCGAAGAAGACCCCGATGAACACAATGTACGCTATCGACACGCCGAGCCACTGGGGCAGGCCGAAACTCTGCAGGCGGATGGCCAGCCCCTGCATCAGGTAAGCCAGGACTACTGACGCCAGCACGGGAGCCAGGATATCGCCGATGGTCATCAACAGGATGACGGAGATCGTCAACAGGATAAGAAGGAGAACCGATTCCTCCTCGAACAGGTAACGCCGGTACCACTTGTTCAGTATTTCAAGCATAAAACGCTATCCGTCCCGTCAGACTTTTTCCAGCAGGTGCACAAATACACCACCCGGCGTTTCCTCTGAGGCCAGCAGGCGGTGACCGGACTGTTCAGCAAATACCCGAAAATCCCGCACCGACCCCTGGTCTGTCGCCAGCACCCGCAGCCGCTCGCCCGGCGCCATGGCGTTGAGCGCACGCTTGGCCTTGAGCAGCGGCATGGGACATTGCAATCCGGTGGCATCGAGCTCGACAGGCTCCGGCTGGGGCATGGTTTTTCTCAGGCCTGGTGGAAAGCGCCACAGTATAAGCCATCAGACGGCGCGTAATGAACTTTCCGAGGCCCTTATAATCCAACTATCGACGAAATCGATACGTTTGCAAACTAGCTGCTTGCAGTACAATGCAAGGCACCAAACCACACCGAGTAGTGATCCCTTTCAGTGTCTGAAACCTCCCCGACATCGGTTCCGCTGAAGCGCGCCGTCCTCGCCCTGATGGTCTCCTTGACCCTTTTCGCGGGCCAGGCGGCAGCCATCGAGGACCTCAAGCTGCCCAACCTCGGGGAGTCGAGCACCAGTATGTTTTCGGCGGAGTACGAGCACCAGCTGGGGCGGACGTGGCTGCGCATATTTCGCAGCCAGGTACCGACAGTGAACGACCCCCTGATGTTCGATTACCTGGAGAATCTCATCTACAACCTGGTCACCCACAGCCAGCTGGAAGACCGCCGGGTGGAACTCGTCGTGGTGGACAATCCCACGATCAATGCCTTCGCCGTGCCGGGGGGCGTCATCGGCATTCACAACGGCCTGTTGCTCTACGCCCAGACAGAGGACGAGCTGGCGACGGTGCTCGCCCATGAGATCGCACACCTGAGCCAGCGACACTTCTCACGCAGCGTCGAGTTCCAGAAAAACCAGCAGCCGCTCACGCTGGCAGCCATGCTGGCCGGCTTCGTGCTGATGGCCACCGCAGGCGGCGACGCGGGAATGGCCGCGCTCTCTGCTGCCCAGGCGGCGGCCCAGGACTCCGCCCTTCGCTACAGCCGTGGCAACGAGCAGGAGGCAGACAGGGTTGGCATGCAGACCATGGTTGCGGCGGGGATGGACCCCCATGCTGCCCCGGCGATGTTTGAGCGCATGCTGCAGTCCTCCCGTTACTCCGCCGGCAACCGCATCCCCGAATTCCTGCGCACGCACCCATTGTCAGAGAGCCGCGTCGCCGATACCCGCAACCGCGCCAGGCAGTACCCGAAGCAGATACGTCCTACCAGCCTCAACTACCAGCTCATGCGGGCCAGGGCCGTCATCCAGCTGGCGGATACGCCCGAGGAGGCAGTGCAGCGCTTTCGCGGTGAGTTGGACGGCAGCCCGCGGTCGCGGGAAGCCGCCACCTACGGGCTGGTGCTGGCACTGACCGCCGCGGGCCGGCCGGACGAGGCCAGCCTGCAACTGGACGGTATCTGGTCCGGCAGCCCGGACAGGCTGGAATACATCATCGCGGACGCCGAGATCGACATGGCGCGCAACAGGCCGGGCCAGGCGGCCAGAAAGCTGGCCGCCCGGCTCAAGCTGTCACCGGGCAACCATCCGCTCACCATGGCCTATGCCAATGCGCTGATGAAGAACCAGCAGCCGCACATCGCCGAGGAGGTCCTGGTCGCCCAGAGTAAGAAGCGGCCCAACGATCCGGGACTGTGGTACCTGCTGGCCGAGGTGCAGGGTCTGTCCGGAAACATCGTCGGGTTGCACCAGTCACGCGCCGAGTACTTCATCCTGAACGGCATCCTGGACCAGGCCGAAACGCAGCTGAAATACGCCCTGAGATTGTCCGGCAAGGATTATCTGACCACGGCAAGGATCAATCAGCGCATTGCCGACATCAGCGCCATGCGCGAGCAGATGGATCTTTAGGCTTTACTACCCCTTGCAGCGCGGTCACGCGTTGCCCTTCACCCCCACATTCAGCTGGGCCGCGAAGTCCAGCATGCGGCGCAGGGGCACCATCGCGCGACGCCCCAGCTCCGGATCCACGAAGACCTCGTTATCCAGGCGATCGAAGGCAGTGGCCAGGGTCTCAAGTTCATTCATCGCCATCCAGGGGCAATTAGCGCAGCTGCGACAGGTGGCGCCCTCTCCCGCGGTGGGCGCGATAATGAACTCCTTGTCCGGCGCCTGTTGCTGCAGTTTGTAGAAAATCCCCTGGTCGGTGGCGACGATAAACCGCCTGTTTTCCATCTCCTGGGCGGCACGGATGATCTGGGTGGTCGAGCCCACGCTGTCCGCGAGCTCCAGCACGGCGGCCGGCGACTCGGGATGAACCAGCACCGCGGCGTCCGGGTAGACTCGCTTCAGGTCTGCCACGCCCCGGGCCTTGAACTCCTCGTGCACGATGCACGCGCCATCCCACATGAGGATGTCGGCGTCGGTTTCACGACGCACATAGTCCCCCAGGTGCCGATCCGGGGCCCAGATGATCTTTTCTCCCTGCTCCGCCAGGTGCTCTACCACCCTGAGCGCTATGCTGGAGGTCACGACCCAGTCCGAGCGCGCCTTCACGGCTGCAGAGGTATTGGCGTACACCACCACTTTACGGTCCGGATGCTGGTCGCAAAACGCGGAAAACTCCTCGATCGGGCAGCCGATATCCAGGGAGCAAGTTGCCTCCAGGGTGGGCATGATGACGCGCTTTTCCGGGGTCAGTATCTTGGCCGTCTCACCCATGAACTTGACACCGGCAACGATCAGGGTGGAAGCGGGGTGATCGTGGCCGAAGCGGGCCATCTCCAATGAGTCTGACACACAGCCGCCAGTCTCTTCCGCCAGGGCCTGGATAGCGGGCGCCGTATAATAATGGGCGACGATCACAGCGTCCTCCTCCATCAGGCGCGCCTTGATCTGCTCCTTCAGCGCCTCCTCCTGCTGAGGACTCAGGTGCTTCTGTTCAGCGTGATCCAGGTGGTACTGTACCTGCTCGCGGATCTTTTCCAGTTTGTCAGCGGCCAAGCTCATAGTGCGTCAATTGTCCGTCCAGAATCGTTCGAGTCTAGCATATCTTTGGACCCGCCAAGGCGCCGGGATATCCCTCCCGGGCGCGGCACCGGTCGCCTGTCCCCCACCCGCTTCATCGCAACAGCACGGAATCGTCGCAGCCGATCGGCCGCAACCGCCACATTGGTAATTTTTTATAAACTATCAGTAGAATTTCTCTGAGTTATTCCGTATAACTTCATGTTATATAAAGAATAAGCGCCGGTGCTCGAGGCGGTCGCGGGTTTGGCACACCCCCTGTGACCGGGACGGAACGGCGCCAGTTAACCGGGAACCATGCGTGGACCAGCATACTGTACTGATAATCTCCGAGAGCCAGGCAGACCACCTGATACTGTCCGCCTCCCTCCAGCGGGCCCAGAACGGGAGATTCCAGCTGGCCTCCTCGGAGTCCATCGAGCGGCCGCTGGAGGCGCTGATGGATCCCGGCATCGACGCGGTCATCATGGCTTATGGCCCAGAAACCGAGTACCTGCTGCGCCTGGCACAGAAGAATGAGCTCACCATCCCGATCATCCTGCTGCTGGATGAGGGCGACGACAAGGTCATAAACCGGATACGCGATTGCGGCGCCCAGGACTACCTGGTGCGCGGCCAGCTGCAGGATGCGCTGGTCCACCGGATTCTCGATTACAGTATCCAGCTGAAACAGGCCCGGGAAAAAATACAGCAACTCTCGCACCGGGACGCTCTCACCGGCGCGCTTAATCGGGTCGGCTTCAGGGCACACCTCGAGCGCGCCATGGATCGCTCCGAGCGTTACGGTTTCAATACCGCGCTCCTGTACATCAACATAGATCAGTTCGCCCACATCAACGACCACTACGGCGAAGCGGACGGAGACCTGATGATCAAGACGATCTCACGCCGCCTGATCAACAAAATGCGTAGCACGGACAGCATCGCCCGCCTTGGCGGTGACGAGTTCGCCGTTGTTCTGGAGGATGTGAGCTCACATGCCGATGTCGAGCTGATTGCGGAAAAGATGCTGAAATCCATCTCCGCACCGATGATCCTCAGCGACCAGCAGGTGTCGGTTCAGGCCAGTATCGGGGCGGCCATCTACCCGGAGGACGGCAAAGAGTTTTCAGACCTCGTGGACTGCGCGCGCAGTGCCATGCAGCAGGCAAAGAGCGTGAAGGGCGGCAAGTTCATCCGGTTCTCGGACAAGCTGGCTTTCGATGTCTCGGGTAACAACTCCCTCGCGGCGCAGCTGCGAACAGCGGTGCGCAAAAACCAGTTTGAATTGCACTACCAGCCGAGGGTCGACCTCGTCAGCGGCGAACTGGTGGGCCTCGAGGCACTGCTGCGATGGAACCACCCCGACAGGGGGCTGTTGTGCCCCGGAGAATTCCTCTCCGCCTGTGAAGACATGGGGCTGATGAAAACCATCGGCTACCAGGTGATCCAGCACGCCTGTTCCGCCCTGGTATGGTTGGAGGAAGAGGGGCTGCGGACGGTCGATGTGGCGGTCAATATCTCCTTCTCCCAGATCCAGGACGACCGCTTTGTCGACATCGTGAAAGACATTGTCAGTCGCAGCGGCGCAAACCCTTCGCGCCTCGAATTCGAACTGACCGAAACGACCATCCTCAAGAGCCCGGGGGCCATCAAGGCGCGCATGGATGAGCTGCGCCAGCTCGGTATCGCTTTCTCCCTGGATGACTTCGGCACGGGCTTCTCCCAGCTGAGCCACCTCACCGAATTGCCCATATCCGCCCTGAAGATAGATGCCTGTTTCGTCAGGGACCTGCCGAACAATCCCCATCAGGAAGCAGTCTGCAACATGATTATCGAGATGGGCCGCCGTCTTGGCATGCTGGTCGTGGCTGAAGGCACCGAAACCCATGAGCAGGTCGAATACCTGAGAGAGCATAACTGCCAGCAGGTGCAGGGTTTCTATTTCAGCCCCGCCATTCCACTGCAGCAACTGCCACGCTTTGTCCAGGAACAGCGCTTCAAGCGTCGCGAAAAAATGCTTTCCTGAGCCTGGAGCGCCCCAATGCACTGCGCGGCGCATTAATCCCCGATCGCACTAGGCTTAGGGTCACAGTGGTGATAGCCTAAGAGGCGCCATAAAAACTTCTACCATGACAGCCGATGTCCACTGACAAGCAGTATCAGCCCAGGGCCAAAATCCTGGTCAGCGACGATGACTTCAATGTTCGGCTGCTGACGCGCCAGTGCCTGGAGGCAGAGGGCATGGTCGTGGTGGAAGCTTCCGACGGCCCCGAGACTATTGACGTTTTCGTGCGGGAGCGGCCGGACCTGGTCTTCCTGGACGTGGAAATGCCTGGAATGACCGGGCTCGAGGTCTGCAAACGCATCAGAGAAATGCCCCAGGGCCAGTCCACGCCGATCATGATCGTGACGGGGTCCGATGACAGACAGTCCATCGACCAGGGATTTGAGGCTGGCGCCACCCAGTACAAGACAAAACCGGTCAACTGGTCGCTGCTCGGCAGAGATGTGCAGTACATGCTGCGCGCCAGCAACGCTTTCAATGCCCTGAAGCGGCAGGAAGACCGGTTGCGCTACCTGGCCTACTACGATCCACTCACCAATCTGCCCAACCGGCGCAATTTCAACGAGCAGCTGAACCGCATTCTCAATCGCAGCCGGCGCCGTCGTTCCAATGCGGCGCTGATGTTCATCGATCTCGATCACTTCAAGCGCATCAATGATTCTATCGGCCATGGCCATGGAGACCGGCTGCTGGTTGAAATCGCAAAGCGCCTCACGCTGGAACTGCGTGAAGACGATGCGATCAACTACTTCCCTGAAAAGGATTCTGACGGATTCGAAGACGAGGAAGTCAGCACCGAGATCGCCCGCCTGGGTGGGGATGAGTTCACCGTAGTGCTCTCCGACGTGTCTGACACGTCGCACGTCGAGGTCGTCGCCAAGCGGATTCTCGCGACGCTCTCCGAGCCCATTGCGCTGCAGTCCCATAACCCGGTCGTCACTCCCAGCATCGGCATAGCCATTTATCCCCACGACGGCGAGGACCCCGATACGCTGGTGCGCAATGCGGATACCGCCATGTATGTGGCCAAGGCCGAAGGCCGGGCCTGCTTCCGGTTCTACGACGAGGAGATGAATTCCAGGGCTGTCGAACAGCTCAAGATGGAGGAGGAATTGCGTGATGCGATGCGCAACAACGAGCTGGAGTTGCGTTACCAGCCACAGATAGACACCGCATCCGGCAAGGTCGTGAGCCTCGAGGCACTGGTGCGCTGGAAACACCCTATCCGGGGCATGGTCTCACCTCTCGAATTCATTCCCGTGGCGGAGCGCACCGGGCAGATCATCGAGCTAGGGGAATGGGTCATGGGTGAAGTGGCGCGGCACTCGCTCTACTGGGATTCCCTGGGGCTCAATAAATTCCGGATCTGCGTAAACATATCCCCGCTCCAGTTCAACCAGAGCAACCTGCCCCAGTGGATAGCCAATTTTCTGGGGCACTCGGGACTTGAGCCAGGGCGACTTGAGCTCGAGCTCACCGAGAGCGCAATCATGACCGATGCGGAAACCAATATCGCGAAGCTGCGGGAGCTGAAATCACTCGGGCTGGAGCTGGCGGTTGACGATTTCGGTACCGGCTACTCTTCCCTCAGTTATCTCAAGCGATTTCCCATCGACACTCTCAAGATCGATCAGAGTTTCGTTGCCGACCTGGACAACCCCGACGGCATGGCCATTGTCGATGCCATTATCGCGCTGTCAAAAACCCTCAATTTACGAGTTATCGCGGAAGGTATTGAGAACGAAGACCAGCTCGCCTATCTGGTTGACCGGCAGTGCGACCTCCTGCAGGGCTTCTATTTCTCGCAGCCGATCTATCCCGAGGATGTCCCGAGCGTGCTCCGCCAGAACTTCTACGCACAGCTGACCGAATCGACCGGCACCTGACTGCCGTCAGCTGTCTCTGGTAATGAGGAACGGCCCTCTAATCGCCATCCTGGTTCTGCTTCCTCTGGTGACGGGACACACGCCCGCCGCCGCGCAGGACGAGCCGGCACAACAGAAGCTTTCCGTGATGCTGCAGGGGGGCTCGGCAACCGAACTCCGTGAACTCGTGGAACGGCATGGCGGTGAAGTTACTCACGATCTCCCGATCATTGATGCCGTGGGGGCGCAATTGACGCGCTCGCAGCTCGATGCGGTCATTCTCTCTCCGCTTGTCAGCCGCCACATCGACGACCTCTCTCTGAAAGAGATTCCGCCCCAAGAGCCCGCAGAGCCCGAGAACAAATGTGACGTCGATGGCTCACTGGAACTGGACATCGCTGACCAGAGTGTCCGATGGAGGCTATACAACAAGAAGGAGGTTCCCGCTCTCCTCGAACACCTGACAGTCAGATGGCCGCAGCGGCTGGGCCCGATCGCCAGCATTTCGGTTGACAGTCTTGCCCTGGATTCAATCGACCTCCCATCCAAGGGCGCGGGCGCCCTGGAGATCGAGTTGAGCGGGAAGCATCGACCTGGCGTCCGCGGCACGGCCGATCTGCGTATCCAGTTCCTGGAGATTCCTGGTAAATCAGGTGCCGTGCAGCAGAAGGATTTCAGCATAAAGGCCAGCTTTGCGGGTGACTGCAGTACCGAGCTATTACCGGCTTACGAGAATAACCATGAAGATTTCTACTACGCCACGGCAGCCGGCGCTGACGCCCTGCACGCCAACGGCATCACAGGCGCGGGCATCACGGTGGCAGTGCTGGACTCAGGCCTCTGGGAGCACCAGGCACTGACTCAGGACACCGCCGGAAAAAATCGCATTATCGCCCGCTACGACGCGATAGGAAATACGGCTGAACACGGCGTGTTTGACGAAAGTGGGCACGGCACGCACATGACGAGCGTTATCGCCCATAGCGGTGCGGTTACCCGTCAGGGTGAGCCGACGGGCACTTTCAAGGGTATTGCGCCCGACGTCAGGCTGGTCGCCGTAAAGGCGTTCGACTTCGAGGGCCAGGGAGACTTCCTGGATATCGTCCGCGGTGTCCAGTGGGTGGTAGATAACCGCGAAAAATACAATATCCGGGTGCTCAATCTCTCCTTCGCCGCGCGGCCGCGCTGGCACTACTGGCTCGACCCGATAAATCAGGCCATCATGCGTGCCTGGGCCGCCGGCATCACGGTGGTGGCCGCCGCAGGCAACGAGGGACCTGAGCCCATGACCATCGGCTCCCCGGGCAACCTGCCGTACATCATCACGGTCGGTGCCGTGACAGACTCCTGGACGCTCCACACCCGCGACGATGACTATATCCCCGATTTTTCGTCTCGCGGGCCTACGCCCGACGCACACATAAAACCGGACATCGTTGCCCCTGGCGGCCATATCACGGGAATTACCCGGCCGGGATCCACCCTGACCAAAGAGCATCCGGAATACATGTTACACACCGGCGAGTTTGTTATGACGGGCTCCTCTCAGGCCAGCGCGGTCGTTTCCGGATTGGTCGCCCTGCTCCTGCAGCTCGAGCCAGACCTGACCCCGGACGAGGTCAAATGCAAACTGATAAGCAGTGCCGAGCCTGCCATCAACCGGGACGGCCTGCTCGCATACAGCCCTTTCGAACAGGGATACGGCTACGTGAATGCCGGCAGGACCGTCACCCTGGGCCAGCGAGACTGTGGCGATCAGGGATTGGATATTCACCGCGACATGGAAGGCCTGGAGCACTTCCAGGGCCCCGCGATTGTCGCGGAGGATGGCAGTGTCAGTCTGCCGGGCCTAAGGTCGATGGTGTCCCCGGTGCCAGCCGAAAAAGGGCTGAGCACAACCCGCAAGTGGGGTGTGAAGGCCCATATCGAGCGGCAGGACGGGCCTGCGGAACCCCCGGATAACGACCCGTTCAACTGGCCACAAATTTACCTTGAAGAGAAGGCCAGGATCGAAAAGCTGGCGCAAGATCGCCCGGGCTGAAGAACGGCAGCGGCTCCGCCACGCCTGAAAACCAACCGCGCTGACCAGTTGGGGGCATTCGCACAAGCCAGCCCTCGATAATTGCCATTTTCTCTTTATTTTCATCAGGTTAAGCCCTTCCACCTAAAGCCACACCTGAAGCTGCCCCCCTGTTCGCTAACCCCTCTACCCCAAAATGGGTATATGGCCCTCTTCAACTCTCCGTACGTGCCTCGTATAACGAAGTCAAGCGTCCAGACAAGAAGATGCGAATACGGTCCCAAACCGATTTGTCATTAAAAGAACCGCGTCACAGTCTGCGGCACAACGTTTAGAAACGAAGGCAGGAACATCATGACTACGATTATAAAGGCTCTCAGCTATGCAGGGGTAAGCAGCCTCACTCTCGCTCTCCTCTCTCCCGCGATCTCCCACGCAGAGACTGGCCAGGCAGCCGCGACCGGCAGTCACAGCCTGGTCCACCGGGTCAGTCATTCTCTGGCGGACGCCACCTCCTATACAGGCAGCCCCAACGCCGGCTATAAGTGGGGTAAAGAGCGTCAGCCCTCCAGCGCCGAAGTACAATGGGCGGAAGAGAGCCAGGCCCGCGGCGGCTACAAGTGGGGGCAGTCCGAGGGACAGATGGATGCTGATGCCCCGACCTATGCCGGAACTGCCTCTTATGAGTGGGCTACTATGAGTTTTCCGGAGCAGGCTGGTTACAGATGGGGCGCTCGCAACTATGCTGACCAAGCAGGGTACCGGTGGGGTGCGCGCTAAACCAGCCCACCTTATTCAGAACAACGCACCATGCGTGGCGTATAGTGCAAAGATGCTCAGCTAAGTGGACCGCCTTCTCCAACAGCTGAGCATACTTTAGAGGTACCATATTATCCGCACTCTGCTCAGGTATAGCCTGAGATACAACTTTACTTTACACTCCTGCAAGAAAGCTACTGATGATGATCTTCTTCTATGGGGCGCTGTGTTTTTGCCGTAATGCTGCTAGTGCTGCGCATCCCTCTTGCACTTAGCGATGCCTTTTTCCAATCAGCCGATGTCGAATTTTCCCTCGCTCCATTCTCCGGAAACTTAACTCAGCAGACCGTAATACAAACATTTCAAGATTCTCACGGCAACCTGTGGTTCCTTACACAAGAAGGCCTAAATAAATATAACGGCCTCACTTTAGAAAATTACCGTTACTCTCTCACAGACCCCCTTTCAATTTCTCATAATTCAGTTACGAGAATAGCCGAAGACTCATCTGGGGTTTTGTGGATATCCACCAATGGAGGAGGATTGAATAAATATGACCCTATAAAAAATGGTTTTACATCGATTTATTCCAGTGAGAACAAGGATCTCTCACCCTATTCAAATGGCATTACAACAGTCTTTTGCGATCGAGACGACATTCTATGGCTAGGATACAAAAACGCTTTTAGCTCGTTTAACACTAGAACGGGCCAATTTCATCACTACACTAGTGATTCAACAAATTTGAGCTCCTTGGGACTAATCAACAAATTTGATCAATCCGCCGATGGGCGTATATGGGCAGCCTCGACAGGGGGAGGTCTCATTGAGATTCAGCCAAAACAGCAAAAAGTGGTTTTGCACCGACATTCACCTGGAGACTCGAATACGATTTCTTCAAATAGTATTAGATCGCTTGTCGTAGATAAAAACGATGACATTTGGGCGGTATCTAAAGACGCAGGTATAAGCGTATTTAGCCTCCGCACTAACAAAATTTTGCATCTCAAGCATGAAGAAACTGATCTTAACTCACTATCCTCAGATGAGGTGTGGGATGTTTTTGAAGACAGCGATGGCCAAATTTGGATTGGTACGTATGAAGGACTGAACGTATTTTTGAAAGATGAGAAACAGTTCATTCGATATACAAAACAAAATAGCGATCTTCCCTCCGATCGAATTTTCAGTATTTTTCAATCAAGGGAGGGCAAATACTGGATAGGAACTTTTTATGGCCTCGCCTCTGGTCTTACCACCCTTTTTCCAAAAATTGACACTGACAAAGCCCACCTCTCCAGCAATTCAGTAAATGCATTCTCCGAAACGAGTGACGGAAGCTTGTGGGTTGGAACGGACGATGGATTGAACCGATTACGACCAGACAGCTTAAATTTTGAATGGACCAACGAGGCGACAGTCCCCGGCATTTCTAGCCCTGATGTCATGAGCCTTTATGCAGAGGAATACTTGCTTTGGGTAGGAACATTCAATGGGGGTCTCAACAGACTTGATCTGAAGACAAATACTACTAAGACCTTCAGACACAATCCACTTGATACTTCGTCAATTGGTGCCGACGGAATTACATCTATTCTGCGGATATCGAACGGGCAGTTATTAGTTGGCACGTTTGGCGGTGGCCTAAGTATCTATCAGGAAGAATCTGATAATTTTATCAATCTCAAGAATGTACCCGGTGACAATAGAAGCCTTAGCAACGATCGGGTAATAGCCCTATTCGAAGACTCATTAGGTTATGTTTGGGTCGGGACGGAGCGAGGTTTGAATAGGTACGATCCTATTAGCTTCAAGTTCGATAGTTTTTATGCCGATATGGGCAATAGAGAGAGCTTATCGAGCGATATGGTTTGGGCTTTCTATGAAGACGACAAGGGCTCGTTGTGGCTGGGCACACAAGGGGGCAGCCTTAATCGCTGGGATCCTTCCGATAGAAAAGACCTAAGAGCAAGGTTTCAACATTTCTCTGAAAACATCTCGCTACCCAGCTCTAACGTGTACGGAATAAAAAGCGATGCCTATGGAAACTTGTGGCTTTCTCACAATCGCGGAATAACAAAATTCAACCCCATTACACTCGAAACCATTCATTACGGTGTCAGAGATGGGTTACAAGACCCTGAGTTCAACATGGGAGCAGCATATAAATCCGAGGACGGTGTCATATATTTTGGGGGTAATCGAGGCTTCAATATTATAAACCCCGATAGTATCGACGAGGACAATTCCCCCCCATTAGTCTCAATCTCTTCAATCAAGATAATGAACGAACGAAGGGAATTTAAGGTGCCATATTCGGATCTTAAAGAGTTACAGCTAAATCATAAAGACCGGATGCTTTCGATTGATTTTTTCAAGCTCTACTTTTGAGGCTTCGATCGGAGGGTGTCGAATTACCCATCTTAGTCCATCCGCCACCCTGGCGTAGTCCATATGCATACGCGAGTTACGGGCTCTTGGTTTCAGTGAGCATATTTATGTTCATCTTGAGACAAAAGAAACTTGCAGATCTTTCTTTGTAGAGACAAAGAGAGCTTGAACACAAAGTTCAAGAAAGAACCACTGACTTGCAAGAAGCTAGAATGCTTGCCGAGACTGCTAATAGGGCAAAATCTGACTTTTTGGCGACAATGAGCCACGAAATTAGAACCCCACTGCATGGGATGATAGGCATGACAGAGCTTCTACTCCACACTAATTTAGGTGATCAACAAAGGCGTTTTGCTGAAGCAGCACATAAAAGTGGTGAGTCTTTGCTAGGCCTGATAAACGATATTTTGGACTTCTCCAAGATCGAAGCCTCAAAAGTAGAGCTTGAAAAAATCGAATTTAGTCTCACAGAGCTATTGGACGAGATATGCTATCTGCAGAGTGAGCCAGCTAGTCGACGAAGTTTAACTTTAGTAAACATTTATGACATCTTGGTTCCATCCGTGCTTGTAGGCGATCCGACAAAAATCCGCCAAGTAGCAATGAACCTTGTTAGCAATGCAATCAAATTCACTCATCAAGGCGAAATAACCATTAGGGTTCAAGCCAGCCCGATTGAAAAAAAGGCGGACCAAGTCGAAGTTAAAATAGAAGTCAGAGATACAGGGATAGGAATGGATGCTTTGACGCAAAAGAAAGTCTTCGAGGCATTTACTCAAGCAGACGCGAGCACTACGAGGGAATATGGCGGCACCGGTCTTGGCCTAGCCATTTCTAGACAGTACATAGAGTTGATGGGTGGTTCAATTGATATTTCTTCGGAGGTCGGCAAGGGCACAAGCATTACGGTTACCATCCCATTAGAGTACTCGGAAAAGCTCGCATTCCAAGATATTCATGACTTCTCAAACCTTACCGCCAACATTTTATGTCTGAATTCCAATACGTATGAAATGATTCAATCTCAGTTGTGGAGACTCGGAATCAAATCCAAGCAAACAAAGGATTCAGGTCAACTTCTCAGCGAAAAGCGTCAAGGCGAAGTCTTTTTTATAGATTGCGACATGATCGAAGCTAATCCTGATCTTCTTAAGGTCATGGCAGAAGGAACGGATCTTCCAGTTATTGTTGTGTCTCGATTGACCACAAACCTTCCTATTCCAGCGCTAGCTAATTGGCAAGCTGTCACTAAGCCAATTACTTTATCGTCTTTAAGAACTGCAATGGAAAAAGTATCAGACGATGACGGACATGTAAAAGCAGCAACCAAAAGCAAAATCGTTAACCCTAAACCATCCACAAGAGTCCTAGTTGCAGAAGACGTCGAAACAAACCAGAAAATTGTGAAAGAAATGTTAGAGCTTATGGGTTGTTCAGTAACTATTGCATCAAATGGAAGCCAGGCCTTAGATGAGTTTATGGAAAACAATTTCGATGTGATCTTAATGGATTGCCAGATGCCGGTGATGGACGGTTTCAGCTCAGCCAAAAAGATCAGGGCCTTCGAAGCTGAGAATAATGTCCAAGAAACCCCAATAGTTGCCCTAACTGCCGGGATAGGAAATGACGACAAACAACTATGCAATGAGGTGGGAATGAATGGCTATTTAACAAAGCCATTTAGTTTGACAGATTTACGTAAAACCCTCTCTAAGCACGTAAAGGTAACGCTGAGCAAGCATGCAATGATCAGCATGGTCACAACCAAAGATTCTGCACTAAAAGAAGAGGCTGTTGATAAAAAACCAGGCGTAGACATAATCAGTGAAATGGCAATCAACAACATCAGACAGGTAGAAAATCAAACTGGCAAATCTATTCTTCCAAGCCTAATTGAAGGCTACGAGCAGCAGATGAAAGCAAAACTGACCGAGCTCTCTCGAGAGCTTAATAGTGGAAACCCAATTGCAGTATATAAAATTGCGCACGCGATAAAATCTATGAGTGCAAATATAGGAGCCGAGAGAGTCAGGTCGATCAGCGCGAATATTGAACTCAAGAGCAGGGAAAATGACTTATCTTTCGCATTTGATATGACACCAGTTCTTCACGACGCCTTCCAAGAATTTCTCAATGAAGTCGACTCGCGATTCGCTGAAAAGTATTTGGCGCGATAAATCTATATGGCTCCAGACAGAAAAATATAATAGGTTTAATCAGTGTGCCATTTCCGCTGTAATACAGCGTGTTCTAGACTAACTAAATAATCTATCCAAATCACAGATTAATCATATTAGCGTTAGATATTGTTATTGCCTGAAAGATGTTTTTGAATGGATCTGGAGCCACCTCAGTTCCAGACTAAAAATAGCTTTTGACTCAATAAGCTTTTATCCAAATTAGACGTGAACGGAAGAACACGCTAATAGCCCATGGAAGAGCCCCACGAGGCTCCTAACCGCGAGCACTGAAAATTTGAGCGTTGCAGATGCAACTGGTTAACTTGATCTACGGCATGTTGACGGCTATAAGCCGCGCATTTATATGGAAGCTCAGCTCTGATCACTTAAAATCAAATAAATCAAATCTAGAAAGGCTAAGCGCGCTTCTATCATTAGTTCTAGTAATCTATCCAAACATTGGTAAACCAAATCAATCCGAAGCAATTCTTGAATCTGACCTATCCAAACGCATACAAC
>JARRPM010000023.1:0-48433 GCA_037382865.1 Halioglobus sp.
TGGATGCCGACCTGGCCAACAACAGCGCCGGGTGGCAGTGGGTGGCCGGCAGCGGCGCGGATGCCTCCCCTTACTTCCGGATCTTTAACCCCGTCACCCAGGGTGAGAAATTCGACGAGGACGGGATTTACATACGGCGCTGGGTCCCGGAACTGGCCAGGTTACCCGACCGCTATCTCGGCCGTCCCTGGGAAGCGCCTGCTGAAGTGCTTGACGCAGCCGGCGTCTCACTGGGGGACAGCTACCCCCACCCCATCGTCGAGCACAAGGAGGCGAGAGAGGCGGCCCTTGCCGCCTATGCCAGCATCAAGGAGTAACAGACAAAGGCTGTCAGATCCGGGGTATCGACAACATTCTCGGCCTGGGATGGCGCCGCTCCCGGCCACAGATGTGGGGATACGAGCGCTCTTTGAACTGCCGCATCGCATCGATGTAATCGACCAGCGTTCCGGCATCGACCACATCCGCTCCCTGAACACGGGCCACGTTCCCAAAGCGACGAATGTAGTGAAGATGATGGCGTTCAGACGGGCGAAAGGACTGGATAACGAGGGCATGAATTTCTGCGCTGGAACAGCCCCGCCTAAGCAGGGCGTCATGATGCCTGAACAGGCTCTCGAACACTGTGGCGGGAGCAACATCGTCGAGCGCGGTCCGTTTCAGTGCGGTGGCGAGCCCGGTTGCGTGGTAACGTTTACTCGTCAAGCGCCAGATCAGGAAAATTGTAACAACCATGAATATGGTGCTATTCATCGCAGCCACCCCCAACATCTTGTAGTTTTTAGAATTTGATTATTGTCGCTATGTTATATACCAATGTGAACGCCTGATCAACGCTCTCAGGCAAAAAGATCGAAAAGAACAGGCGACGAGTGGCGTAGTATCGCAGGCAATCGGGCCACCCACCTGGAACGAAACCGGGGCAGGCTTTCTCAGAGTGACTGGACGTAACCGGAGGTGATGCCGCTGGAAGCGGTATGGAGGCTCGGGTCGGAATCGAACCGGCGTACACGGAGTTGCAGTCCGCTGCATGACCACTCTGCCACCGAGCCATAATGGGGAAATTGGAGCGGGAAACCGGTCTCGAACCGGCGACCTCAACCTTGGCAAGGTTGCGCTCTACCAACTGAGCTATTCCCGCTCTAAATGCGTTTTTCCACCGCCGTGGTCGCCGGAACCGGCGAGGCTGCGCGCCCCCGGACTAGATGTCCCCTTCCAACCATGGCAAGGATGCAGTATGCCCTAACCCCACGGTTGGCGAGGCGACTATTTTATGGGTTATGTCCTTCTTGTCAACAAGAAAGGTCGGGGATTAAGCGCAACTGACTGAATCAAAAGGCATTATCTACATCCTTGATCACGACCCAGGCCGCCCGCAGGTAGACGACCATCGACCAGAGGGTGAGCACTGCCGCAGCGTAGAGAACCAGGTAGCAGAGCGCCAGCAGCCAGCTCTCATCGGTCGCGGGATTGATGGCCAGCAGAGCGGTAATGGCGACCATCTGGAGGGCGGTTTTCACCTTGCCGATGTAGGAGACCGCCACGGAGGTCCGCTTGCCCAGTTCCGCCATCCACTCCCGGAGCGCTGAGATCACGATCTCGCGGCCGATAATAACGCAGGCCGCCAGGGTGAACAGCAGCGTGTCGTGCCGCTCTACCAGCAACACGAGGGCAATGGAGACCATCAGCTTGTCTGCCACGGGGTCGAGGAAGGCCCCGAAAGCGGTCATCTGGCCGAGACGACGCGCCAGGTAACCGTCGAACCAGTCGGTGACCGCGGCGACCGCGAAAATCCCCGCGGCCACGAGGAGGTGGTTCTCGAAGGGTGTATAGAAAACGATGACCAATACGGGGATCAGCAGGATTCGCAGAATAGTCAGCGTATTGGGTATGTTGATCGGCAAACCGTGTACCTCTCCCCGGTTTATTCTGCAATGTTGTGGAGATGGTCGTATATCTGTTGCGCCATTGTGGCACTAATTCCCGAGATTTTCTTCAGTTCCTGCACACTGGCGTTTTCGACCCCATGGGCACTGCCGAAATGGCGCAGCAGCTCACGGCGCCGCTTCGCGCCCACTCCGGGAATTTCCTCCAGCGAAGAGCGCTGCCTCGCCTTGTCGCGCCGGGCGCGGTGCCCGGTGATGGCAAAACGGTGCGCCTCATCCCGGATCTGCTGGATCAGGTGCAGCGCCGGGTTGTCGCCCCGCAACCGGGACTCAGATCCCGTGGCGCCTCTCAGCAGTGTCTCGAAACCGGCCTTGCGCGTGACGCCCTTGGCCACGCCGACGACCTCAACCCCGTTTATCTGCATTTCCTGCAACACATCCATGGCCTGGGCCACCTGCCCTTTGCCACCGTCGATAAACAGGATGTCCGGCAGCGCTGCCTCGCCGGCCTTCAGCCGCCGGTAGCGCCGCTCCAAAGCCTGCTGCATCGCCGCGTAATCGTCGCCGGGGGTGATCCCCTCGATATTGAAGCGGCGGTAATCGGACTTGCGGGGACCGTTCTGGTCGAATACCACGCAGGAGGCGACGGTTGCCTCACCGGCGCTATGGCTGATATCGAAGCATTCCATCCGCCCGGGCGGCTCTGCCAGTCCCAGCAGATCCTGCAGTGCCTCCAATCGCTCCTGGGTTGTCTGGCGCCCGGAGAGATGGGAACGCAGGCTGGTCTCAGCGGTCTGCAGGGCGAGTTGCAGCCAGCGGGCCCTGGCGTCTCTTACCCTGCTGCGCAACCTGACCCGGCGATGCGCCTGCACCGACAGCGCCTCCGCCAGCGTTGCGGCCTCACCCGGCGGGGCATTCACGATGATTTCCGGCGGAATCGCCCGGGTACCGCCGAGATAGTACTGGGGGATGAAGGCGGCGAGTACCTGGCGGGCGTCCTCCTCCAGCTTGAGTGGCGGATAGTAGGTTCTGCTACCAAGCACCCTCGCTCCCCGCACGAACAGCACCTGGACACCCGCCCTCCCCTCCGCGACCGCGGCGGCCAGGATATCCAGATCGCCCTTGACCCCGGCCCGCTCGTAGTGCAGTTCGGCCGCGGCCCGCTCCATGTCGTCCGCCAGCCGGACCATCAGCTCCTGGGACTTCCCGCGGAGGAACAGGGCTGTATTCTCCACCTGGGCCCGGTACTCCTCCTCACTCACGAGGCCGACGCAGGGCGCAGTACAGCGATCGATCTGGTACTGCAGGCACGGCCGGGAGCGATTGCGGAAGTAACTGTCCTCGCACTGGCGCACCTTGAAGACCTTCTGCAGGAAGTGCAGCGATTCGCGCACGGCACCGGCGCTGGGATAGGGGCCGAAATAATCGCCCTTGCGCCGTTTTGCTCCGCGGTGGAGGCTGAGGCGCGGGTACTTGTCCTCACTGGAGAGGAAGATGTACGGGTAGGACTTGTCGTCCCGAAGGAGAATGTTATAGGGCGGTTGGTGGTTCTTGATCAGGTTGTGCTCCAGCAGCAGCGCGTCCACCTCGTTCGCCGTCACCGTCACCTGGATATCATGGATCCTGGCGACCAGTGCCATGGTTTTCTCGGTCAGCCCGCTGGCCCGGAAGTAACTGCCGACGCGATTTTTGAGATTGCGGGCCTTGCCGACGTAGAGCAGCTGTCCCTGCGCATCGTACATCTGGTAGACACCCGGGCGCGTCGTCAGTGTCTGCAGGAATGCCTTGTGGTCGAATTCGCTCACGCCGCCTGTCCGTAAACCCTCGGTTCGATTTCGAGGGCAACAGCGAAGGTCTTCTCTACAGAAGCAGCGATATCCCGCGCCAGCGAGAGCAGCTCCAACCCGCTGTCACTGCCGTAGTTGACCAGCACCAGGGCGTGACCGGGATGGACCCCGACCCCGCCGTGTCGTCGGCCCTTCCAGCCGCAGTAGTCGATCAGCCAGGCGGCCGACGTCTTCCGGCGGCCCTCACCCTGGGAATAGAGCGGTATACCCGGGAAGCGGCGGGCCAGTTCGGCGGCCTGTTCAGAGTCGATGACCGGATTCTTGAAGAAACTGCCAGCATTGGGCTCCTCTACGGGATCCGGCAGTCTTGCACGGCGAATGTCAACCACCGCTTGAAACACAGCTTGTGGCGTCAGCGCCGAGCACTCCCGCCCCGCCAGGGCCGCGGCGAGCGCCGGATAGTCGATGTTCAGCGCCGGCCTGCGGTCAAGGCACAGGTCGACCGCGGTGATCACCACCGCATCCCGCAACTCCCGCTTGAAAATGCTGTCGCGGTAACCGAAAGCGCACTCGAGGGGGGACAGTGTCATCGCCTTGCCATCGTCGATACGCAATGCATGGACAGCTGCGACCGAGGGGGCCAGCTCGACCCCGTAGGCACCGATATTCTGGATCGGGGCCGCGCCGACCGTGCCCGGGATCAGCGCCAGATTCTCCAGGCCGAACAACCCATGCTGCAGGGTCCACAGCACGAGGCTATGCCAGTTCTCACCGGCGCCCACTCGCAGCACCGCGCTGTTACCATCGTCCTGCAGCAGCCGGATACCCCGGGGGCGCTGGCGCAACACCATGGCCCGCACGTCCCTCGCGAAGACCACGTTGCTACCTTCTCCAAGTGGAATCACTGCCATCCCATGCTGCCTCGCCCAGCGGCACGCCCGCCGCACCTCCTCGTCACTGCCTGCCTCCACCAGCGCGGCAGCGCGTGCGGAGAGAGCGAGGCTGTTATAGAGCCTGAGATTCTCAGCGCGTAGCATGTGCACGGCTGATCTCCCTCAGCAGGCCCTCACTGGCCCGCTCGATGAGGTCCAGCACACGGGTGAAGCCCTCATCGCCCCCGTAATAGGGATCAGGCACTTCATCGATATCCCCCTCCCCGGCGAACGGCAGGAACAGGCTGAGGTGTCCCCGGAAGTCGTCGGGACAGAGGTCCTGCAGCTCGGCGAGATTCATGCGGTCCATGGCCAGAATGTAATGGAAACGCCGGAAATCGTCCGATCGCACCTGCCTTGCCCTGAGGGGCGTCAGGTCGTAGCCGCGCTTGCCGGCCTCGACCGTCGCTCGCCTGTCTGGAGGATGCCCGACATGCCAGTCCCCCGTGCCGCAGGAGTCCACCTCGACAACCGACGACAGACCGCGCCGCGCGAGGAGCGACTCGAACACCGCGTGGGCAGTGGGTGACCGGCAGATGTTGCCCAGGCATACAAACAGCACCCGCGTCCTGGCCACACCGTTCATGCCTCGCCTCCAGGTTCGAATCGGGCGCGCACTGCATCCAGGTCCGCCCGGGTGTCCACGCCGCCGGGCACCCGCTCAGCCGCCCTCTCCACGTGAATCAGCACGCCGTGATAGAGGGCGCGCAATTGCTCCAGCTGCTCGAGCTGTTCCAGGGGAGCGGGCGACCAGCTGATGTACTGGTGCAGGAAGCGGGCCCGGTAGGCGTAGATGCCCACATGCCGCCACCACTGCCCGGACGGCATGCCCGCTGCCCCCTCGCGGAAATGCTCCCGCGGCCAGGGAATGGCGGCGCGGCTGAAATAGAGCGCCATTCCCCGGGCATTGGTAACGACCTTCACGGCATTGGGGTTGATCAGCTCTTCCGGGTCGGTGATCTCTTCGCACAGGGTTGCGATGCCCGCCTGCTCATGGGTGGCGAGGTTGCCCGCCACCTGGTCGATCACTGCCGGGGGGATCAGGGGCTCGTCGCCCTGGACATTGACGACGACATGGTCGCCGTCCCACCCGAATTCGGCGGCTACCTGCTGCAGCCGGTCCGTCCCTGAGGGGTGAGTCGTCGATGTCATGCAGACCGTCGCGCCAAACGCCGCGGCCGCCTCCCGGATGCGCTCGTCATCGGTGGCGATCACCACCTCCCCCGCCCCGCTGCGGCCGGCCTGTTCCCACACATGCTGCACCATCGGTTTATCGGCGATCGGCAGCAGGGGCTTGCCGGGCAGTCGGGTGCTGCCGAACCGGGCTGGAATGACGACGCTGAAGGACATGGCTACTCCGTGTAGATCAGGGAACGGCGAGGGCCGCGACGCGCTCGACCAGCGTCTGCGGGAGGCGCGCACTGATGCGCAGGTACCAGGTGTTGTCGCCGGCGATACCGGCACATTTTACCGCGTCCTTCTCTGTCATGATAACCGGCTTGTCGGCGAGACCGGCAAAATCGGCGGCACTGTAGCGATGGTGATCGGGGAAGCTGTGGGGCTCGACCACGAACCCCGCCGCGCGCAGCGTGTCAAAGAACTGCTGTGGCTGGCCTATCCCCGCCACCGCATGAATCTCATGGCCGACTCCCCCGGGCGCCAGCGGCAGCCGCTCGCCACCGTGAATGTTGATCAGCGCCTCGTTCCCGTAGGTCACTCCGTTAACGGGATCCGTGCTGCCGCGGTAGAGGACGAAATCGACCCCGGCAAGACGAGACGGCGGCTCGCGCAGGGGTCCCGCGGGGAGGCAGAAACCGTTGCCGAGACCGACCCGTGCATCGATCACAGCGATCTCCAGCGCGCGGCCCAGCGCATAGTGCTGGAGTCCGTCGTCGCTGATGATGAGGTCGACATCGAAGGACGCCAGCAGGGTGCGTACCGCCTCGGGCCTGGACGGTGATATCACACAGGGACAGCCCGTACGGCGAACAATCAGCAGAGGCTCGTCACCGCACTGGCTCGCCTCGCTGCTGCTGGTCACGACCAGCGGCGAGTCAGGCGCGCTGGCCCCGTAACCGCGACTTACCACACCCGGGCGCAATCCCCGCGCCTGCAGGCCCTCCACCAGGGCTATCACGATGGGGGTTTTGCCCGTGCCGCCGACGGTGATATTGCCAACCACCACCACTGGCCTGTCCGGCTGGAAGACACCGAGGAGACCGCTGCGATAGAGCTGCCGGCGCAGCGCTGCACCGCAGCGGAATACCACCTCGATGGGTCGCAGCAGCCACAACCACCAGGCGCCCCGGTACCATGCACCGGGCAAGCCCCGGAGATCGCCGCTCATCAATCGACCGAAATCACGCAGAAAATCCGTAACCCGTTGAATTTAAAGTGCAAATAGTATCAGGGGTCGCAGGCCTGCGCCAGCGGGACGGCATGCTCAGGCGGGATGTGTAGCGCCCATTCCAGGCCGTTGCCGGGCGGTCTATGCTCCTGCCCTTGCTGTGGCAGGGCTCTGTAAAGAGGTCCGGGCAAGCCGGGGAAACGGGCTATCCCTTCTCCAGTGCCCGCTCGAGTTTCCTGAGCCGGTCACTCGCGGCGCGCAGCTGTTGCGCCGCTCTCTCCAGGAGGTATTCATCGAGCGCATCGTTCCCGCCTCGGTCCTCCTCAGATTGCTCCGATTTAAAACCCCTCAGGTAATCGTTGACCTTTTCCTCGAATCCGTGCTCGACCTTTTGCGCGCGAACCATCGGCTTTATCTCCCAGTGCAAGGAAGTGCCCCGATACGCTTTGCCCTGATCGTTCTTTTTCTAGGAAAGAGAATAGACCAACCACCTGAGACCGCAAGAACAGGCCCCGGGCGCACGCGAAGCGCTGGCAGCATCCAGGTAGCGCGCCCCTGCAAAGCCGTTTTCCAGATTTCCTCGCAACGCATTCTCACGGCGACAAAGCCTTGACAATCACACCGGCGGAGAAAGAAAAGGTGGCCCTCTACGGGAAAGACAACGCCGACTACAGCCACGGGATAGATATCGCGAGAACGGCCGGGTGAGCCAGCCGCATCCCTTTTGCCCCGCCCCGTGCGCGCTGCCCCGTTCGCGCTGCCCCGGATACAGCGTGATAGCATAATGGCCTGGGCCATCACTCGGAAAATCACCATGCTAGGAATGTTAATCACGCTTTCTCTCCTCGCCTGCGGCGGCAGTACTGCCCTCGCTTCAGACCCTGTAAAAGAGGCGACTGGAGCTCCCACCAGAGAGGCGCTGCTCAAGGCCGCCGTTGCCAGGGATCGCGGAGAAATTACGGCCATGGAGCCATCATCCAGAGAGGGAGGAGGCGTGATCATCGGCCACTCTTCCGGAGCCGTTCTCAACTGCTATGGGGACGATCACTGCAGAGAATTTTTCGGTACTCCGAATACCGTCGTCGAGCATATCGCAGTGTCCCGGCAGGACGCGTCGGAGGTCGTCTGGGTATCCTACCCGCAGGGCGCGCTCTACCGGTGCATCGGCAACCAGTGCGAAAAATTCCTGTGGGACGGTGTGCAGGACCAGTAACAGTCCACCTGTTCAGACAGTGAAACACCGGGCCACTCGACAGAGCCGAACAGGGCGATCAATCGGAAAATTCCTGATGGTACAGCTGCGCGTAGATCCCGTCCTGTGCCAGCAGTTCCTCGTGGGTTCCCCTGGCCACGATGCGCCCGGCGTCCAGCACTATGATCGTGTCGGCCCGCTCGACTGTGGAGAGCCGGTGTGCGATCACTATCGTCGTGCGATCCGCCATGATGTTTTCCAGCGCGCGCTGGATGCGATGTTCCGACTCGTTGTCCAGCGCTGAGGTCGCCTCGTCCAGGATCAGCACCGGTGCGTCCTTGAGGATCGCACGGGCAATGGCAATACGCTGTCGCTGGCCACCGCTGAGGCCCCCGCCATCATCGCCGAGCATCGTGTCAAAGCCGCTGGACAGGTTGTCTATGAACTCAGTGGCGAAGGCGGAGTCCGCGGCCGCGCGCACGGCCGCCTGCCCGGCGTCTGCCAGGGTGCCATAGGCGATATTGTTGTAGACCGTGTCATGAAACAGGGTGACGTTCTGGGAGACGATTGCCATCTGGCTGCGCAGGTTCGCCAGCAGGTAATCCTCGATGGGGACTTCATCCAGCAGGATGCTGCCCTCTTCGGCCTGGTAAAACCGGGCCAGCAACTGCACCAGGGTGCTCTTGCCGCTGCCCGAGCGCCCCACCAGGGCCACCGTCTGGCCCGGGGCGATATCCAGCGAGATATCCCGCAGCACAGGATCTTCCGTGCCGGGGTAAGTGAAGGAGACATTCCGGAAAGCGATATCCCCCCGCACCCGCTCTGCCACGTGGCGTCCCCGGTCGATCTCCTCCTCGCGGTCCAGCTGGTCGAAAATATCTTCCGCCGCGGCGAGGCCCCGCTGGATTACGGCCTGTACGCCGCTGAGCTGGCGGATCGGTTTGCCGAGCTGGCCCGCGGCCGTGAGGAAAGCCACCAGTGATCCCGCCGTGAAACCGGCGAGAATATCGGGCTGGAGGGCGAACCAGACCAGCACTCCCAGGGAGAGGGCCAGCAGCGTCTGGATCACCGGGGTGCTCATGGCGTCGGCAAAGGCCAGTTTGAGGCTCTGTGCCCTGTTGTACTCGCTGGCCTTTTTGAAGCGCGCCTGCTGCTGGGCCTGCCCGCCGAATACGCGCACTTCGCGATAGGCACCGATCGTCTCGTTGGAGACCTGGGTCACATCTCCCATGGATGCCTGGATTCGGCGACTGTAGCGGCGAAAATGCCGGCCGACCACCGTGACCACCAGTGCGATCAGGGGCGTCACCGCAAAGAACACCAGGCTCAGCCGCCAGTTAAGGTAGAGCATGTAACTGAGCAGGGCCAGCACCGTGAGCCCCTCCCCCACGATGGTCTTGAGCGCCCGGGTGGCAGCCCCGGTGACCTGTTCCACGTTGAACGTGATTTTGGAGATCAGCACACCCTGGCTGGTGCTATCGTAGTAGGCGCTGGGGGCGACCAGCATCTTGTCGAACAGCTGGCAGCGCAGTTCGTGGATCAGGTTCCGCGCGACGTGGGTCATGAAGTAGGTGCCCACGAAATACCCCATGGCCCGGGTGGATGCCAGCACCACCATAGCCACGGGTACGGCGATTCGCGCAAACTCCAGGCGGCCCATCTCGCTGCTGTCATGGAGCCTGTAGGCGAATCCGGAGACGATCCCCGAGGCGACCTCATCCGACTTGTTCAGCGCGTCCAGGAGAAACTGCATGAGGTCGGCGAGCAGCACGTTGCCCATGGAGTAGAGGATGTATCCACCGATGCTGAACAGGAAGAAATACCAGTAGGGCACGACGTACTGCAGCAGTCGCCGGTACAGCTCCCAGTCGCTGAGTCTGCCGGAGCGCGTCGCAGCGCCCTGCAGGTAGCGCTGTTCTCTACCCACCGGCCCCTCCCGGGGGAGCGGCCGGTTGCCGGGTAGTGATACTGAGGTGGACGAACCCCATCTGCCCCGCGGCATCCATGGCCCGCACCACGTACTGGTGAGCAGCCTGGGCGTCAGCGGAGATGATCATTGGGAGGGTCGTGTCCCCGGCGGAAATCTTGTAGATCGCCGCCTGCAGAGTCCGCAGCCTGTTGTCCACGAGGCCCTGGCCATTGACCCGGTATTGGCCCGATTCATCGATGAGAATCTCGATCTGCTGGTCATTCGCGGTTTTCGCCTGGCCCTGCGCCTCAGGCAGGTCGATACTCAGCTGCGTCTCCCGGGTAAAGGTGGTGGAGACCATGAAGAAGATCAGCAACAGGAAAACCACGTCGATCAGCGGCGTCAGGTTGATGTTGACGTCATCGAGGCGTTGGCGTCGGAACTTCAAGGGGCGGCGTCCCGGTTTTCTTCACTGTGAAGAGCGTCCACCAGTTTGATGGTCTCCTGTTCCAGTTCCACTACGATTGCATCGATCTTGCCAACGAAGTAACGGTGCATGGCCAACGCCGGGATGGCGACGGTGAGGCCCGCTGCGGTGGTGATCAGGGCCTCCGAAATGCCCCCTGCCAGCACGCTGGCATTGCCGGTGCCCTGGGCCATGATCTCTGCGAATACCTTGATCATGCCCACTACCGTTCCGAGCAGGCCGAGCAGTGGCGCGATCGCGGCTATCGTGCCGAGGGTGTTGAGATAGCGCTCCAGGTCATGGATCACGTGCGCGGCGGCCTCCTGGATGCTCTCTTTCATAACGTCCCGACCGTGATAGGCATTGCCCAGGCCGGCGGCGAGAATGCGGCCCAGCGGTGAAGACTGTTTGAGGGTGCGCAACCTGGCGGCATCCATCTCCCCGGCCTTCAACTGTTTCCAGACCGTGGCGAGGAGATGCGGCGGCGCTATTTTCTTGGCATTGAGCGTGTAGAGTCGTTCGATACAGATCGCCAGCGCCACGATGGAAGAGAGCACAATAAGCACCATCAGCCACCCGCCGGCCGTCAGTAGTTCAAGCACATTCACATCCCGATCGTTATTAGTAAGCGGGCATTATACGCCCCTCTCCAAGCGGGACGAAACCGGACAAAAATCACATCCAGAAGCGGCGTTGCAGCGCCCGCCGCGCGGTAACCACGGGGGGCTGTCCGGGCAGGAAGAGCAACTCGACGGCGCCCGCTTCCGCAGTGGAGAGGAGCCGCGCCTCATGGCGGCGAAAACGGCGCACCACCGATTCATGCGGATGTCCGAAGCGGTTGGCATAGCCGCTGTTGAAGACCACCGTCTCAGGCCTGACCGTCTTGACCAGAGCGGGCGCAGATGAGGTAGCGCTTCCGTGGTGGGCCGCCAGCAGCCAGTCACTGCGCAGTTCCCGTCCCCAGTAGCGCACCAGCGTGAGCTCCCGTCTCCGCTCGATGTCGCCGGGAATCAGCAGGTGGTAGTCGCCGATGATCACCTGCAGCACGCAGGAGCCGTTGTTGCTGGAAAGGCCGGCTTCTCCGGCGGGAGAAAGAAAGCGGAAAGTCTGGCCCCCGGGCCAGCGCCAGGCCTCTCCCGCACGGCACACCCGCCCCCCCGGGGTCAGCGCCGGGAGGCCCGGACCGACCCGCAACTGTCGCACCGGCATCGCCCTGCGGATTGCGTCCAGCCCCGCACTGTGATCCTCATCGGCATGACTCACGACCAGCGTTTCAAGTGCGGTAATGCCGCGGCTGCGCAGATAGGGCAGCACCACTGAGGAGGCCATATTGGATCCCGCCGGGTTGCCGCCGCCGGTGTCGTAGAGCAGAGTGCGAGCTCCCGCCCTCACGACCACGGCGGTTCCCTGCCCCACGTCAAGCACCGTCACCACGGTCCCAGGCGCGCGGTCTGCGGCAGGTAGCAGCAATGGCAGCAGCAACACCGCGGCGAGCAGCCTGAGCTTCACCCCGGCGGGTACAGCACCCAGTGCCAGGGCGGGTATCGCCAGCAACACCGCCGTCAACCCCGGGGAGAGATGGTAATAGAGCCACGCCGGCGACTGCTCAACCAGCCGCACCGCCGGCGGTAGAAGTTGTTGCAGCGGCCAGGCGGCAAGTTTCCACGCAAGCAGATCCCCGGGCAGCCCGAGAAGGCAGAGCAGTGCGCCCAGCAGCGCGAGGGGCACGACAAAGGAGCCCACCAGAGGCACCATCACCAGGTTGGCGACAGCCGACACCAGGCTGCTCCCGCCGAACCACCAGCCTCCCATGGGCAGCATGACCAGTGCCATGAAGGCGTGCGTGACCAGCACGCGCCTGGAACGGCCTGTGCCGCGCTGCCAGCAGGAGAGCCACAGCAGCGCCGCCACTGCCCCGAAGGAGAGCCAGAACCCGCTGCCCAGGCCTGCAAGCGGGTTGAGGACCAGAACCACCGCTGCAGCGAGCAGCAGCGTGTCAGCCGACCCACTGCGCCGCCCGGCCAGGTCCGCAACGATGAAACAGGCCAGCATGGAGAGGGCCCGCTGGGTGGCGACAGAGAATCCCGCCAGGGCCGCGTAGGCGGTCGCCAGCCCCAGGGCCAGCAGACCGGGCGCCCAGGGGAGCTGCCTGCCTGTCAGCGCGGACAGGCGCACCACTGGCCAGGCCAGCAGATAGCCCAATCCCGCCACCAGCGCAATGTGCAGCCCGGAGATCACCAGCAGGTGATTGACGCCGAACTGCTGGAGCAATGACCAGAGTTCGCCATCGATACCACTCTTGTCGGCCACCGTAACCGCCCTCAGCATGGCCGACACCTCACTGCCGACGGGCAGGTCGGCGAGCCTGAGGCTGACGATGCCCCGCAGGCGGTGGTGAATACGCCACGGGGAGGCCCGCTCCTCCAACAGCACGGCGGAGGCGGACCTGATACTGCCCACGGCGTCGATGCCGCTCTGGGCAAACCACGACTGCATGTTGAAGGAACCGGGGTTGGCCAGGCCCCAGGGGCGCCTGAGCCTGGCCTCGAAGCGCCAGCGATCTCCCGGCCGCAGGATCTCCCCGCCGTAGAGCGAGAGGAGGATCCGGCGCGGGCCCGCACACCGTGCGGGGAGGCTGTGATCCGGCACGAGCTCGAAGCGCTGGCGCAACCGGCCGTCGCGCATCGTACTCAGCCTGGGTAGTGAACTCACGGTCCCCTGCAGGGTGACGTACTGCCCGACGCAGGCCTCCGGGAGGCGCGCACGGAGCAGCGCGTGGCCGTGGGCGATAGCCAGTGCAGCCCCAAGCGCCAGCCCCGAGCAGAAGCGGTGTGGCACGCCCCCTCGCCGCAGCAGCACCAGGCCACCGGCCGCCATCGCCGCAACCATCCAGGGATCAGGCAGCCGTGGCAGCAGTGATACCGGCAGGATGCCCAGCACAATACCCGACAGCCAGGACCGCATATAGAGTACCCGTCAGTTTGCGGGCATAATAATGGCGACGCGACCGGCGCCGGGGGCCCGCAAATCCAGCGCGCCGGATCAGCGGTTCCAGTCAATCACACAGCGCCGGGGATGCGAACGTCACATCCGGTCGAGCGGAGCATGCCGAAGAAAACCCTCAAATCCATTGTTCCCAGCCGGGCAAGGATGCGCGAGATCAAGTCACTGCACATCCTGGGAGACTGGATCTACGCCGGCAATCTCTGGCACATCAACCGCTATTCCACTTCCATGGCATTCTTCATCGGGCTGTTCGTCGCGTTCATGCCGGTGCCGGGCCAGATGGTCATCGCCGCCCTGCTTGCCGTACTGCTGAACTGCAATCTCCCCCTGTCCGTCTGCCTGGTGTGGATCACCAACCCCGTGACGATGCCACCGATCTTTTTCCTTGCGTACAAGCTCGGGGCCCTTCTCATCGGTGTGCCTGTCGAACCCCTCGGTTTTGAACTCAGCTTCCACTGGCTGACCCATCGCCTGGCCAGTATCTGGCAGCCTTTCCTGCTGGGCTGCCTCCTCTGTAGCCTCTTTTTCGGCTCTCTTGGCTATTTCGTGATCAATATGCTGTGGCGCTGGCGGGTCGTGCGCCACCTGCGTGAGCGCAAGCAGCGGCGGCAGAAATCGGGCGTCAACTCCGGTCCTGGTTGAGGATCACGGCTGGCGCCAGCCGCGCCGCGCGCAGGGCCGGGTAGATGGCCGCGACCACGCACATGAGGAAAGCGACGCCCCCCACCACGAATACGTCGCGGGCCAGCAGGTCCGCCGGCAGGAAGGAGACCGGATACACGTCCGTATTCAGGAAATGCATATCCAGCAGTCGCTCCAGGCCACTCACAAGACCCGGCACCGCGAGGCTGCCCAGGGCGCCGAGGGCACTGCCCAGGGCGACCCCGACCACGCCGATCATCGCGCCCTGCAGCACGAAAACCAGGGCGATGTCGGCAGGTGATGCGCCCAGGGTGCGCAGGATAGCGATATCGCCCTGCTTGTCGAACACCACCAGCACCAGTGACGAGACCACGTTGAAGGCCGCCACCGCGATGATGGAGTACAGCAGGATAGAGACCAGGTCGCGGGACAGCTGGATCGCCGCGTACAGGTTGCCGTGGGTCATCATCCAGTTGCTGGTGTAATAGCCCGGCGGCAGCTCGTTCATCAGCTCCCACCCGATCCGTGAAACAGCGAAGATATCCCGGGTGGCCACCCGCAGGCCGCTTACGGCGCCATCGAGACCCGCCAGCCTGGACGCGAGCGCCAGCGGCACCAGCGCGGCGCCCTGGTCCAGCTCCGTCCCGGTGTCCAGTACACCGGTCAGCTCCACCGTCTCGAAACTGGCTGGCCGGGACGTGCCCGCAAGGCCGCCGCCGGGCACGATCAGGGTCAGCTGATCGCCCACCTCGACCGCCAGGCGTTCGGCGAGGCCCTTGCCCAGGACCAGGCCATCGGGGCGCTGCCGGAATCGCTCGAGCTGTTCGGCAGGCAGGGCGGAGAGAAGCCGCCCGGTCGCCGCCTCATCGGTCGGGTCCAGCCCGATCCCTTTCGCCGTCTCGATGTCGCTGCCCCGCATGAACAGGGCATCGAACTCCGTATAGGGCGTCACCTCGACGACATCGGGATGGCGCATCACCACGGCCTGCTGCGCACGCCAGTCCCGCATGGGGAGATGCGCGTGCACCGTGATATGCGGCACCAGGGCCAGGATGCGCTCGCGCATCTCCTTGTCGAATCCGTTCATCACCGACAGGACCACGATCAGCAGGCCGATCGCCAGCACGAGGCCGAGCATGGAGAGGGAGGACAGGAAAGTGGACAGGTGGCCGCGGCCGAAGGAGAACGTGTATCGCAGGGCAATACGCAACCGTTCAGCGCCACTCACGCCGGCGGCTCCAGCCGACCTTCGCGCAGCTCCAGGATCCTGTGCATATGGGCGGCGATACCCGGGTCGTGCGTGACCACCACGAAGGAGGCGCTGTGCTGCCCCAGCTCATCGATGAGCTGCAACACCTGCGCCGCCGAATGCGGGTCGAGGTTCCCGGTGGGTTCGTCCATGAGAACACACGCTGGACTGCCGACCAGCGCCCTGGCGATCGCCACCCGCTGGCGCTCGCCGCCGGAGAGCTGCGCGGGGCGGTGCCCCAGGCGGTGGGCCAGACCCACCCGCTCCAGCATCCGTTCCGCCCTCTGCCACGCCTCGGCCCGTGGCACGGCCCCGATCAGTAACGGCATGGCGACGTTCTCCCGGGCGTCGAACTCCGGCAGGAGATGATGGAACTGGTAGACGAACCCCAGCTTCTGGTTGCGCAGCTCACACAGTTCGCGCTCACTCAACGTGGCCAGGTCCTGGTTGCACATCAGCACGCGGCCCCGGGTGGGATTGTCCAGCCCCCCGAGCAGGTTGAGCAGCGTCGACTTGCCGGACCCCGAGGCCCCGACCACGGCGATCTTCTCGCCGGCCGCCAGCTCGAGATCGATGTTCTCAAGGACCGTCACGGAGCGATCGCCGTCCTCGTAGACGCGGCACAGGTCCTGACAGGCAAGCACGGTCTCACTCATAGCGGAGCACCTCGGCGGGCGCAATGCGCGCCGCGCGCCAGGCCGGGTAGAGGGTGGCGATGAGGCTCAGCATCACGGAGGCTATCACGACCACAGCCACGTCCGGCCACTGGAGGTCAGCGGGAAGCTCGCTGATGAAATAGACCGATGGATCGAACAGCTTTACCCCCAAAATATTCTCGAAAAAGACGGTAATGGCGGCGATATGCCTTGCGATCAGAATGCCGATGAGGGCGCCGAGGGAGATTCCCACCGCCGCCAGGCCCAGTCCGTGGGCGACGAAGATGGCCATGATCCCCCCTGCCCTGGCCCCCATCGTGCGCAGGACGGCGATGTCACCGCGTTTCTCGGCGACGGACATGACCAGCGTGGAGACGATATTGAATGCGGCGACGGCCACGACGCTGAGCAGCAGCAGGCTGACCATCAGCTTCTCCAGCCGCACGGCGCGGAACAGGGAGCCCTGGGTCTGGCTCCAGTCGCGTATCCTGAAATCGCCCGGCAGTGCGCTCCGCAGGGACGCCATGATATCCGGTGCCGCAAACAGTTCCCGGGTGCGCACCTGTAAACCATCCACGCTGCCCTTCTCTCCCATGAGCCGCTGAGCCGTCGCGAGGGAAACATAGGCCTGGTAGGCATCCGGCTGGGCGCCGACCTCGAACAGGGCAGTGACGGTCAATCGCTTGCTCCGGGGGAAAACGCCCAGGGGGGTCACGGTGAGCCGGGGCACCGTCACCTCCACCTGGTCGCCGGGCCCGACGCCGAGAATGCGCGCCAGGGCGCTGCCCAGGATGACGTTGAAGCTGTCCTCGCCGAGGCTTTCAAGGCTTCCCGCCACCAGGGACTCGGGGATACGCGACACGGCTCGCTCCAGCTCCGGGTCTATTCCGGTCAGCACGCCACCGCGCAGGGTGCGACCGCCGCGAAAGATCACCTTGTCGCTGATATAGGGTGATACGGCCACCACGCCGGGTCGGGAGCTGACCTCGGAGAGCCGCTCGCGCCAGTCGCTGAGGGGCGAGCCGTCACCGTGCTCCACATAGCCGTGAGGCACCAGCGACAGTATGCGCCCGCGCAGTTCACCGGCAAAACCGTTCATCACCGCCAGTACCGCAATGAGGCTGGCCACGCCAATAACCATGCCAAGCATGGAGACGATCGCGATGACGGAGGTAAAGCGGTTGCGCTTGCGACTGAAACTGTAGCGCAGGCCTATAAACGGCGCATAACCGGCGATCGCGCTGCCGCGGCCCAAACCCCAGGCGCTCTATTTGTCTGCGGAATAATAGAGCTCGGGCCGGGTCTTTGCGGCCTCACCGTCGCGGGTTTCTTCGTCGCAGCGCTTGGGATCGCCGCCGCAGATCTCACAGGCGGTATCGATGCCCAGGGCTCCCATGCCCCCGCAGGAGCCCTTGATAGGCTGCCGTCCGGCCATGACGCCCACAGCCATCCCGGCCATCACCAGGCCGACGATCAACATGCTGATGAACAATGTGGCCATAATCTCTCTCCGGAATCCAGTGTGGTTCCTCTAGGCACCTGACGCAGGGGCCAGGTACGGTTCGAAGGCGGGCGTGTGACGGCTTTTGAAATCCCCACCCTCTCGCATGATGCAATATACCGCCAATCCACGGTCGCGCGCCACCGCCATACCCGCTTCCGGCCCGAGCACCGTCAGTGCCGTGGCCCAGGCATCCGCCAGCGTGGCGCTCGGGTGGACCACCGTGACAGAGACCATTTCGTGCGCCACCGGATACCCTGTGCGCGGGTCGATGGTATGGGAGTACCGCCTGCCGTCTTTCACGAAAAAATTGCGGTAGTCACCCGACGTGGCGACGGCAGCGTCGGTCAGGCTGATCGCCCGCGCGACCGAGCGGCCGGCGCTTTCGGGCTGCTCGATGGCAATCCGCCACGGATCCCCGCGGCCGCTCATGCCGGCCAATCGCATCTCACCGCCAATTTCCACCAGAAAACGGTCCATACCCTGTTGGACCATCCAGTCGGCGATACGATCCACCGCATACCCCTTGGCGATGGAGGAAAAATCCAGTTCCAGTTCACCGAGCTTCATGACGCGACGGCGGTCGACGTCCACCCGCAACCGGTCCTGTCCCAGCTGCTGACGCAGCCGGCGGATCGCCTCCTCAGGGGGAGGCTCCTGCACCGCCTTTCCCGGACCGAAACCCCAGAGATCGACAAGCGGCCCGACGGTTACGTCGTAGGCGCCATCACTGGCGCTGCCAACCGCCAGTGCGGCAGATAAAACCTCGATAAATTCGGCCGAGACGTCGACCCAAGTCCCCGGCGCCGTGTCGTTGAAGCGGCTGATCTCCGAATCTTTCCGGTAGGTCGACATGCTGAGGTTGACCTGCTCGAGCAGCGCCTCGATGCCCTTCTGCAACGCTTCCGATCCCGGGGTGGCCTCCCCCGGGACAAAGGTGACGTGCCAGGTGGTACCCATGCTGCCCCCCGTCAGCTGAACGACGTCGTCGCCGGGGGAGCAGCCACCCAGGGCGCCGACCAGCAGAATAACCGCTATGCGAAGAAGCCACTCTTTCGAGTGGCTTCTCGCATCAACCGCCAAAGTCATCGAGCATGATATTCTCTGGCTCTACACCCAGGTCGGTCAGCATCTGGATGACCGCGGCGTTCATCATCGGAGGCCCACACATGTAGTACTCGCAGTCCTCGGGCGCCGGGTGGTTCTTGAGGTATTCTTCATAGAGGACATTGTGGATGAAACCGGTGAGGCCCTCCCAGTTGTCCTCGGGCTGCGGATCAGACAGCGCCACGTGCCATTCGAAGTTATCGTTCTCCTCTGCGAGCTTGTCGTACTCGTCCTGGTAGAACATCTCTCGCAGGGAGCGTGCACCGTACCAGAACGTTATCTTGCGCTTGGTCTTGAGGCGCTTGAGCTGGTCGAAAATGTGTGAGCGCATCGGCGCCATACCGGCCCCGCCCCCGATGAATACCATCTCGGCGTCGGTATCCTTGGCAAAGAATTCGCCGAAGGGTCCATAAACCGTGACCTTGTCACCGGGCTTCAGGCCGAACACCCAGGAGGACATCTGTCCGGGGGGAATGCCCTGGGCTCCCGGAGGCGGCGTGGCGATCCTGATATTGAACTTGACCACACCCCGCTCTTCCGGATAGTTGGCCATCGAGTAGGCGCGGATCACGGTCTCTTTCACTTCCGACTCGAGCTTGAAGAAGCCGAAATGCTCCCAGTCGCCGCGGTATTCGTCGGGAATATCGAAGTCGGAGAACTTGACGTGATGGGGCGGACACTCGAGCTGCACGTAACCGCCGGCGCGAAAATCGACATTCTCTCCCTCCGGCAGCTTCAGCACCAGCTCCTTGATGAAGGTGGCAACATTGTCGTTGGAGACAACCTCGCACTCCCACTGCTTGACCCCGAAAACCTCCTCCGGGACCTCGATCTTGAGGTCCTGCTTGACCGCCACCTGGCAGCTGAGGCGCCAGCCCTCCGCCGCCTCGCGCTTGGTGAAATGCGTCTCCTCGGTCGGCAGCATGGAGCCGCCCCCCTCGCTGATAATGCACTTGCACTGGGCGCAGGTGCCGCCGCCGCCGCAGGCCGAGGGCAGGAACAGTCCCGCCTCGGACAGTGTCTGCAGCAGTTTGCCGCCGGCGGGTACGGTGATTGTCTTCTCACCATTGACCTCGATGTGCACATCACCGGAGCTTACGAGGCGGGAGCGGGCGACCAGGATGATGGCTACCAACACCAGCACGATCGCGGTGAACATGGTAACGCCGTAAACGATTGTCATATCCATAGCAAATCCGTCCCGTCTAGAGGTCGATGCCGCCGAAGGACATGAAGCCGAGCGACATCAGCCCAACGGCGATGAACGTGATGCCCAGCCCCTGCAGCCCCTCAGGCACATCAGAGTACTTCAGCTTTTCCCGGATGCCAGCCAGGGCCACGATGGCGAGTGCCCAGCCAACGCCCGATCCGGCCCCGAAGACCACGCTCTCGGCAAAGGTGTAATCGCGCTCGACCATGAACAGCGATGCGCCGAGGATGGCGCAGTTCACGGTGATCAGCGGCAGGAAGACGCCCAGCGCGTTATAGAGCGCCGGTACGAACTTGTCCAGGAACATCTCCAGGATCTGTACGATGGCCGCAATGACACCGATGTAGGAGAGCAGCCCCAGGAAACTGAGGTCCATCTCGGGAAGCCCCGCCCACGCGAGGGCACCATCGGCGAGCAGGTAGTTGTAGATCAGGTTGTTGACCGGTACGGTGATGGTCAGCACCACGACGACGGCGATACCCAGCCCCAGGGCGGCCTGGATCTTCTTGGAAATGGCCAGGAAGGTACACATGCCAAGGAAAAAGGCGAGGGCCATATTCTCGATGAATATCGCCCGTATGAACAGGCTCAGCAACGCTTCCATCTACACGCCCTCCTTCGCCGGTGTGTGTTTGGCAAGGGTGTAATCGGGCTTCTCCACCTGCTTCTTGTCGAAACTGCGCAGCGTCCAGATGAACAGGCCGATCAGGAAGAAAGCGCTCGGCGGCAGCAGCAGCAGACCGTTCGGGTTGTACCAGCCGCCCTCTGTCACCAGGGGCAGGATTTCGATCCCCATCAGCTTGCCGGCCCCGAACAGCTCACGGACGATGGCGACCGCGATCAGTACCACGCTGTAGCCCAGCCCGTTGCCTACCCCATCGATGAAGCTCGGGAAGGGCGGGTTCTTCATGGCGAAGGCTTCGGCGCGCCCCATCACGATGCAGTTGGTAATGATCAGGCCGACAAATACAGACAACTGCTTGCTGATGGAATAGGCATAGGCCTTGAGGAACTGATCCACCACGATCACCAGGGAGGCAATGATCACCATCTGCACGATGATCCGAATGCTGCTCGGTATGTGGTGGCGAATCATGGACACGAACAGGTTGGAAAATGCGGTCACGAAGATAAGTGCCACACACATCACCAGGGTGACCTGGAGTGAAGACGTCACCGCCAGGGCGGAGCAGATGCCGAGGATCTGCAGGGCAATGGGGTTGTTCTTGAAAATCGGCTCTGTCAAGGTCTCTTTCAAGGTTTCCATGCTCATGCCTCCCCGGATTTCAGGTTATTGAGAAATGGCTCGAAGCCGTTTTCACCCAGCCAGAAGTGCACCAGGTTGGTCACGCCCCGAGCAGTCAAGGTTGCCCCCGCAAGCCCGTCAACCTGCCACTTGGCCTTCGGGCTGGACGGGTCGACGGCTCCCTTGATCAGGCCGAGGGCGACATCCCCGTCGCGGTAGACCTGCTTACCGGGCCAGTGGGCAATCCAGCGCGGATTGTCCACTTCCCCGCCCAGCCCGGGTGTCTCGCCGTGCTCGTAAAACCCCAGCCCCGCGACCGTATTGGCGTCGGACTCCAGGGCAATAAAACCATACAGGGTCGACCAGAGCCCGGCACCGCGTATCGGCAGGATGACCTTCTCGATCTCTCCCTGGGGGCTCTGCACCAGGTATACCTGCGAGTAGTTCTCTCGCCGACCCAGCCCGGCGATGTCCTCATCTTTCGGCAGGTCGGTGGACTCCGAGGGCGTGTTCGCCGCGGCGAGCTGGTCATAGTTCGCCGGATCGACCTCGTCCGTGAACTTGCCGGTACGCAGATCCACCACTCGGGTGGAGATCTGGGAAAACTGCTCCTCGATGCTCTTGCCCTCCTCGAGCATGCCGGCGGCGGCCAGGATATTGCGCTTGCGATCCAGGGCCTTGTTGACCTCCTGAACTGGCTTCAGGACGACCGCGGCGGTGGAGACAATGACCGAGCAGACGATGCAGAGGGAGAACGCAACGACCAGGGTTTTCTTGATGCTGTCGTTACTGGACACGGGCAAGCCTCCGTTTGATGTTGGCCTGGACGACGAAATGATCCATCAAGGGCGCGAACAGGTTGGCAAAGAGAATAGCCAGCATGATCCCTTCGGGGAACGCCGGATTTACCACCCGGATCAGCACCGTCATGAGCCCGATGAGGATACCGAAAGCCCACTTGCCGGTGTTCGTCATCGCGGCAGAAACCGGGTCGGTGGCCATGAAGATCATGCCGAAGGCAAACCCGCCGGTAACGAAATGCCAGTACCAGGGCATGCTGAAGGCGGGATTGCTGTCGGAACCCACCAGGTTGAACAGGGTCGAGAGAAGCACCATCCCCACCATCACGCCGGCGATGATCCGCCACGAGGCGACGCGGGTCAGAAGAAGCAGCACGCCGCCGATAAGAATGGCAAGCGTGGAGGTTTCACCGATCGACCCCGGTATGGAGCCGAGGAAGGCCTCCATCCAGCTCCACTGCTGCTGCAGCGCCGCCATGCCATCGGAAGCGACCACGGCCAGCGGTGTCGCCGCGGTATAGCCGTCCACCGCAACCCACACCGAATCACCGGAAATCTGTGCGGGGTAGGCGAAGTAGAGGAATGCGCGTCCAGTGAGCGCCGGGTTGAGGAAGTTCTTGCCGGTACCGCCGAACACCTCCTTGCCAATCACCACGCCGAAACTGATGCCCATGGCCACCTGCCACAGCGGCAGGTCCGGAGGACAGGTCAGGGCGAACAGGATGGAGGTGACGAAGAAGCCCTCGTTGACCTCGTGCCCGCGGCGGATCGCGAACAGCACCTCCCAGAAGATCCCCGCCAGGAAGGTGACGATATAGATCGGCAGGAAGTGCACTGCGCCAAACCAGAAGCAATGCCAAATGCTGGACGCATCGTAGCCCCCCAGCAGTTCGATCAGGTAACCGCGCCATCCCTCGACGCCCTGCCCCGCGGGCATGACGTCATTGGCCTGGAAGCCGAGATTGTACATGCCGTAGAACATCGCCGGGAATGCCGCGAGCCAGACGGTGATCATGATGCGCTTCAGGTCGACCCCGTCTCGGACGTGGGCGGTGGAGCGGGTGACGTCCGCCGGCGAATACAGGAATGTGTCGAACACCTCGTAGAGCGCGTAGAACTTCTGGAACCGGCCTCCCTCCTGAAAGTGGTGCTCCACATCATCAAGCATCTTTCTAAGCGCCACGGCTCAGCCCTCCTTCTCGATAAGCGTCAGGTTGTCCCGCAGGATGGGACCGTATTCATACTTGCCAGGGCACACGTAGGTGCACAGGGCCAGGTCTTCCTCATCGAGTTCCAGGCATCCGAGAGCCTGCGCCATTTCCGTGTCACCGACGATCAGCGCGCGCAGCAGCTGCGTCGGGAGGATATCCATGGGCACGACGTTCTCGTAACTGCCGACCGGGACCATCGCACGCTCGCTGCCATTGGTGGTCGTGGTCATGGCCAGGGGTTTGGTGCCGAAGAAACTGCTGAGGTATATACCCAGATTCGAGTGCTTGCTGGCCCCCGGGTTGAGCCACCCCATGAATTCCCGCTTGCGACCCTCGAGCAGGACCGATACCTGGTTGTGATAACGCCCGAGGTAGGCCGTGGCACCGCTGACCCGCCGTCCGCCCAGCACGGAGCCGGAGACGATGCGGTTTTCGCCATCCTTCAGCTGGCCGGCGCAGAGGGCCTGGAGATCAGCGCCCAGGCGGGTACGCAGCAGGCGGGGGGTCTCCACCTGGGGCCCGGAGAGGGCGACCACACGTTGCGTGTACAGCTGGCCGTCCAGGAACAACCGCCCGACCGCAATGACGTCCTGGTAACCGATCGTCCAGACAGTTCTCTCCGCGCCGGCACCGGTCAGAAAGTGGATATGGGTGCCGGCCAGGCCTGCAGGATGAGGCCCCTGGAACTCGGCCACCTCGATGTTGCCTGCCTTGCCGCCGGGAAGCTGCACGCCGGGCGCAGTGCAGACATAGACCTTGCCGCTCGTCAGTCGGGCGAGGATATCCTGCCCCAGGGCGAATGCCTCCCCCTGTTCGGCAATGATCACCGCAGGATCCGCTGCCAGCGGATGGGTGTCGATGGCAGTGACATAGATCGCCGCAGGCTCCGAGTCGATCGCTGGCACCTTGCTGTAGGGGCGCGTGCGAAGCGCCGTCCACTGGCCACTCTGCACCAGCTGCTCCCTGATAGCACTCGCATCCAGCGCAGCGGCAGCGTCGGCGGTGCGCTCCGGGAAGCTCTCCGCCTCGTCGCCGTCGACCTCGATGACGACTGACTGCAATACCCGCCGCGCCCCGCGATTGATCGCAGCAACGACACCGCTGGCAGGGGCCGTGTAGCGCACGCCCTCGGTTTTTTTGTCGGTGAACAGGAGCTGGCCCAGCTTTACACGATCGCCCTCACTTACCTCCATGGTGGGTTTCATACCGACATAATCGAAACCGACCAGGCCCACCGCGCGCGCCGCCGGGGCATCTTCAATCACTTGCCGAGGGGCTCCAAGGATGGGGATATCCATGCCCCGCTTGATTTTGATCATACGATCTGCCTAAAGAGTCTAAACAAAATGTGGATGGACTGGAGCCGATGTTGCCCGCTACTCCCCGGCATCCGCCCGATCGCGGCCGCCCAAACCCCGCAAGAGGGCTGCTCACCGGGACCGTGTATCCGCGCGCGGAAATTATAGCGGAACCCCGCCGATAATGACCACCTTGACCGGGTCAGTTCTTTGATTCCGAACAATTTTCGTCACCTCCCGTCAAAACCCGGGCAAAAATACCCGCCCTCCAGGCAGGGACGTACCAGCTTGCTGACGAGCCCGCGCCGGGTCTCAGTCCTCCCTGGGATAGACAGCGTAGTGGATACCAGCCATCTGCTCCAGAATCCGGTGCACCTGGCAACTGTAGCCGAATTCATTGTCGTACCAAAGGTAGAGCACCGCCTGGTTGCCGTTGGCGATCGTTGCCTGGGCGTCGAACACACAGGCGTGGCGGGAGCCGACAAAATCGCTGGAAACCACTTCGGGCGAATTTGAGTAGTCAATCTGTTTGCGCAGTGGCGAGTGAAGGGCCTGGTTGCGCATGAACTCATTCACCTCTCCAGCCGTTGTATCGCGCGCAAGGGTGAGATTGAGAATCGCCATCGAAACGTTGGGTGTCGGCACGCGGATGGCATTGCCCGTCAGTTTGCCCTCCAGTTGGGGCAGCACCTTGCCGACCGCCTTCGCCGCCCCGGTCTCCGTCAAAACCATATTGAGCGGGGCGCTGCGGCCGCGGCGTCCCGCCTTATGGTAGTTGTCGGTCAGGTTCTGGTCGTTGGTGTAGGCGTGCACCGTCTCCACGTGGCCGGCGACGATGCCGTATTCGTCGTCCATGGCCTTGAGCGGGGGCGCGATCGCATTAGTGGTACAGGAAGCGGCCGAGATGATGGTATCGGATTTTTCGATAATATCGTGGTTGATGCCCGCCACGACATTCTTGAGGCTGCCCTTGCCCGGCGCCGTGAGTATCACCTTGCTCACACCCTTGCTCTTCAGGTGCAGGGAGAGCCCCTCTTCATCTCGCCAGACCCCGGTATTGTCCACCACGATCGCGTTATTGATGCCGTATTCGGTGTAGTCGATGGAATCCGGCGAGTCCGCGTAGATCACCCGCACTTCATTGCCGTTGGCCACGAAAGATTGGCGCTCCTCGTCGACGCGGATGGTGCCGTCAAAAGCCCCGTGGACAGAATCCCGGCGCAGCAGGCTGGCACGCTTGACCAGGTCATTGGGCGCCTTGCCCTTGCGTGCGACCACGGCACGCAGGCGCAGGCAGTCGCCGCCGTCTGTTTTTTCAATCAGGAGTCTTGCCATCAGGCGACCAATGCGGCCGAACCCGTACAGCACGACGTCCTGAGGCTGCTCGAGTGGCTTGGTGATGGAGCCGATATCAGCGGCCACCTCCTGCCGCACGAACTCCTCGATGGTCATTCCCTTGCCGTCGCCCTTGTCGTAGTAGCTCACCGCGAGGCGCCCCACATCGATGTGGGCGGGTCCAAGGTCCAGTTTGGCGAGCTCCGTAAGCACCGGGAATGTCTCGAACTCAGACAGCTCATTGCCCTCGACCTGGCGCACGTAGCGGTGATCTTTCATGATCTCGGTGACCGAGCGGTTGACCAGCGGCTTGCCGTAGATATAACACTTGACGCTGCGCTCGCGGGACAGGCGGCCGACGATGGGGATCATGCCCTCGGCCAGGGCCTCGCGCTCTTTCCAGTCCCTGAAGTAGTCGTCCGGTCGTGCTCGCTTGCGTTCGTTCACTGTTCCTTACCTTTTATTGGCGCCGGGGAGGGGCGCCTATTATCAACGCCCGATCCACGCCGCGCAAGGCTGCCCGGCCGCGTGCCGGGCACATTTACCCCCGCCCGCGGTCCCCCCCGGCCCACTGCGGATACCGCCCGGGGGCGCCGCTGGAGCTGGCGGGGCTATTGGCGCTACAATGGCGCGCTTATCAGCCAGTGACCGCACGCCCCCGCTTCCAGGCCAACCCATACGCCCATGTTCAGGAACCTGATCGACAACACCCCGTGGCCGGCTAAGACCGCCAGCCGTACCGCGCTCGGACCCTTCTTCGGCAGCGCCGACGCGCGCTGTATAGCGGAACTGGCAGGGCCCGAGCGCCTGCTGGTGGTGATCACCGCCGAAACCCATTCAGCGCTGGCCCTCGAGCGGGAGCTGCCGTTCTTTCTTGCCGAGCCGCTCGAGGTTCTCGCGTTCCCCGACTGGGAGACCCTGCCCTACGACAACTTCTCGCCACACCAGGATATCGTCTCGGAACGGCTGAGCACGCTCTTCCGGCTGCCTGGCATGAACTCGGGCATTCTGCTCGTCCCGGTCTCCACACTGATGCACCGGCTGGCACCTACCCACTACGTCGCCGGATCGAGCCTGGTCATGAGCGCGGGCGAACAGCTCAATCTGGAGGTATTCCGGCGCAATCTCGAACGCAACGGCTATCGCAACGTGGAGACAGTTTTCGAACACGGTGAATACGCCATGCGCGGCGCCCTCTTCGATATCTTTCCCATGGGCAGCGAACTGCCTTACCGGATCGACCTGCTGGACGATGAAATCGACACGCTGCGCACCTTCGACCCCGAGAGCCAGCGGACGATCGACCGGGTCGACGCGATCGAGCTGCTACCGGCCCGGGAATATCCCCTGGACAGCGCCGCAATCACCCGTTTCCAGCTCAACTGGTACGAAAGCTTCGACGTCGATCACGACGCCTGCCCCACCTACACCGAGGTCAGCGCCGGCCGCAGTCCCGGCGGCTGTGAATATTTTCTCCCCTTGTTCTTTGATGCCTGTGCCAGCCTCTTCGACTACCTCCCGGCGAATGCGTCGGTGATCACTACCGGAGACCACCACCTGGCTGCACGCCACTTCTGGGAAGAGGCGACCTCACGCTACGAGGAGTACGGCATCGACCCGAGGCGCCCTCTCCTCCCTCCTCGCCGCTGTTTCATACCGGTGGAGGAACTTTACCAGCGGCTCGGGGATTTCGCGGTGCTCGAGCTGCGTCACAATCCGGAGGCGCCGGTTCACCGGCAGACCGGCATCCTGCCCCCGCCCAACCTCGCCACTGACCGGGGCAGGCTCTCCCCCACCGAAAACCTGGTCCGCTTCCTGGCGGAACACCGGGGACCGGTCCTGCTCTGCGCGGAGTCAGCCGGTCGCCGGGAGATCCTGCTGGAATCCCTGCGGGAACACGGCCTCGAGCCGCCCCCGGTGGACAACTGGCAGGCTTTCATCGACGCAGGGCTCGATTTTGCGATCACCACGGCGCCCCTGGACCGGGGCCTCTATTCCGGTCCCGACCACCCGAGCCTGGTCTGCGAATCACAGCTGTTCGGCGATCGCGTGGCCCAGCGGCGGCGCCGGCGCAGCAGCGAGGATGCCGCCGCAACCGTTTACCGGGACATCAATGAACTGCGCGAAGGCGTTCCGGTGGTGCACCTCGAACACGGTGTGGGCCGTTACGTCGGGCTGCAGAACCTCGAGGTGGACGGCCAGGAAACGGAATTCCTCACCCTCGAATACGCCCAGGGCGCCCGGCTCTACGTCCCCGTTGCGTCGTTGCACCTGATCAGCCGCTATGCCGGTTCCGACCCGGAGATGGCCCCCCTGCACAAGCTCGGCTCCGACCAGTGGGAGAAAGCCCGCCGCAAGGCCAGCGAAAAGGCCAGCGATATCGCCGCCCAGCTGCTCGAAGTCTATGCCCGGCGTGAGGCGCGCGAGGGTTTCGCCTTCGACCGCCATCCCCTCGAGTACCAGCAGTTTGCCGCAGACTTTCCCTTCGAGGAGACCCCGGACCAGGAGACCGCTATCAATGCGGTCATAGAAGATATGTGCAGCCCGCGGGTGATGGACCGCCTGGTCTGCGGAGACGTCGGATTCGGCAAGACCGAGGTGGCGATGCGTGCCGCGTTCATCGCCACGCGAAACAGCAAACAGGTGGCCGTGCTGGTGCCCACCACGCTGCTGGCGCAGCAGCACTTCAACTCGTTCAGCGACCGCTTTGCGGAGTGGCCGGTAACCATTGAGGTGGTCTCCCGGTTTCGCTCTGCCAAACAGCTTGGAGAGGTGGGACGTCGACTGGCCGCCGGGGAGATCGATATTCTGGTGGGCACGCACAAGCTCCTCCAGAGCGACCTCCAATTCGCCGATCTCGGTCTGCTGATCATCGACGAGGAGCATCGTTTCGGTGTCAAGCAGAAGGAGGCGATCAAGGCGCTGCGGTCGGAAGTGGATATTCTCACCCTTACCGCCACGCCGATTCCGAGGACCCTGAACATGGCCCTCGGCGGCATGCGTGATCTTTCTATTATCGCCACGCCGCCCGCCCGCCGCCTGTCCATCAGGACATTCGTGCGGGAGCACAACATCGGGCTGGTCAAGGAGGCGGTGGTGCGGGAGACCCTGCGCGGCGGCCAGGTCTATTACCTGCATAACGAGGTAAAAAGCATCGAGGAGACGGCGCGCAAGCTGCGCGAGCTCCTACCCGATCTGAGTATCGGTGTTGCCCACGGGCAGATGCGGGAGACCGAGCTGGAGAGGGTCATGTCGGCCTTCTACCACCAGCGCCACCATATCCTGCTCTGCACCACTATCATCGAGACCGGCATCGATATCCCGACTGCCAACACCATCATCATAGAGCGCGCCGACAAATTCGGCCTTGCCCAGCTGCACCAGCTCCGCGGTCGGGTCGGTCGTTCACATCACCAGGCCTACGCGTATCTCCTCTGCCCGCCGCGCTCGGCGATCACGCCGGACGCGGGGAAAAGGCTGGACGCGATCGAGGCCGCGGGCGACCTGGGTGCCGGCTACCTGCTCGCCACCCACGACCTCGAGATCCGGGGCGCCGGAGAACTGCTCGGGGACGAGCAGAGCGGCCAGATTCACAGTGTCGGCTTCGCCCTGTACATGGACATGCTGCACCGGGCGGTGGACGCCCTGAAACGGGGAGAGATCCCCAACATCGATGCCCCCCTGGAACAGGGCACCGAGGTCAACCTCCATATGCCGGCACTCATCCCGGAAGACTACCTGCCCGATATCAACAGCCGTCTCGTGCTGTACAAACGTATTGCGGCAGCCGAGGACGAGCAGCAGCTGCGCGAACTCCAGGTGGAGATGATCGATCGCTTCGGGCTGCTGCCGCAACCCGTCACCAACCTGTTTCAGGTGTCCCGCCTGAGGTTGCGGGCACAGGCGCTGGGCATCCGGTCCATCGATGCGGGGGCGGCCGGTGGCAGTATCGAGTTCAAGGAATCCACACAGGTCAATCCCCTGGCCCTGGTGAAACTGGTCCAGTCCGAGCCCAAATCCTATAAACTGGCCGGGGCCACGAGGCTGCGCTTCGAACGCACCCTGCCGGCCACTGAAGAGCGCCGCCAGTATATCGACGCATTGCTGGACGCATTCGCCACCGACACCACGGAAGACGCCGCTTGATCACGAACGACACGTCCCGATTCACTGCCGCCTTCGCATCACTGCTTGCGCTGTTCGTAGTGGCTCCTTCACGGTCCGAGGAACCCCGCTGGTTCAAGGTCGAGCTGATGGTGTTCAGCCAGGAAACGCAGGCGCGGTACCGGGAGGAGCAATGGGCGCCGTTCCCGGAGCTGGCGTACCCTGAGCAGGGGCGTTTTCTGGTCGAACCGGTGCGAGTCGAGGCCAATCTGGGGGAATACGACGGGTTCAGTGAGATCGATGAACTTGGCCGACAGATCATCTACCTGGAGGAACCGCCGAGGGAGTCGGAAGACATACCCTACAGCAACGGTTCCTCCCCGGGAGCGGCGGGGGCGGGGCTGACGGATGAGGGCCTGGCGAGCGGTGCTGAAACCGGCGAGGACGGAGAGAGCGCAGCGCCTCAGCCATTCGTCGTGTTGCCCGCGTCAGAGCTCGAATTTGCCGCCAAGACCGCCTACATGCGGCGCCACGGCCCTTATCGCATCCTGTTCCACCAGGCGTGGCTGCAACCTTTCCGGGAGGGGCAGGACGGCCCATCGATTATTCTCGATCGCTCCGGTGACGAGGAGCAGTGGCCGCGCCTGCAGGGGAGTATCAGGCTCTCTCTGTCGCGCTATCTGCACCTGGAGACCAACCTGTGGCTGAATACCACGGGCGAATACCTGCCGGGCCAGTGGCGCATGCCGGCCCCCCCGCTTGCTCCGCCCTCCCTCATCGTCGAGGGCCTGGTGCCTGAGGCGGAGACCGCAGAGGAACCCTATTTCGTCACCCCCGAAGACGAAGCCGTCATTGCCGGTGACAGCCTCCAAGAGCCGGAAGACGCCTACCCATTCCGTCACGCGGTCCTTCTCAAACAGAAGCGCCGCATGCGCAGCGAGGAGGTACACTACCTCGACCACCCGCTGCTGGGCGTGGTAGTCAAGATGACGCCGTACGAGTGGGAGGCCGGTGACCGCGGGATACCGCCAGATTTTCCGGCGGCCAGTGGCGGCCTGTCGGGCACAGCTCAGCCTCAATAACGAGCGGTGAGGAAGCTGCGCAGCAGTTCCCGCACCACGACCGCCTCCCGCTGCAGGATCTCCCGCATGTTGTCCAGGGTGATGGGGCGATTGTCCAGGCCCGCTGCGGGGTTGACCACCATGCACACAGATGCGTAGGCCATCCCCAGTTCCCGTGCGAGCGCCGCCTCGGGCATGGCCGTCATCCCGACCACGTCACAGCCGTCACGCGCCATGCGGCGGATCTCCGCCGCCGTCTCAAGGCGCGGCCCCTGCGCCACACCATACACGCCGCCCGGCTCGTGGGGGATGTCTGCGGCCACAGCTGCATCGACCAGGGCCATGCGCAGCTCGCGGTCGAAGGGTTCGGTAAAATCGATGTGCAGCAGGCGGCCGCTGCGGCCGTCGTCAAAGCTGTGCTCCCGCCCCCAGGTGTAGTCGATCAGCTGGTCGGGGATCAACAACCGCCCGGGGCGCATGGGTGGCGAGATGCCGCCCACGGCATTGATCGCCACGATCTCCTCGACCCCGAGCGACTGCAGGGCCCACAGGTTGGCCCGGTAGTTTATGAGGTGCGGCGGGATAGCGGCGGGGCTGCCGTGCCGGTGGAGGAAAAACAGGGGCACGGCCCCGAGCCTGCCCTCCTGGATCGCCCTGGAGGGCGCGCCGAAGGGCGTTTCCACCGGATGGGACCGGACTATCTGCAAGCCCTCGAGCTGATCTAGGCCCGTTCCGCCGATAATCGCCAGGGCCTTCAGGAGGCCACCTGCGAAGCCGGCCTGCAGCAGGCGCCAGACAGCGCCAGAGGAGAGACCTCCGTCTCCTGGTGGGGGCGTGGCGATCCGTTCCCCTCCGACTTTTTAGACAATTTTTTCATGTGGCAAGCATCCGTTTAGTTCTCAAGCGATATATAAGTCCCGTCGGATCCTGAAGTCAACTCTGTGAATAGTACGCAACCGATTGATCTTCCTTCCAAAGTTTTTGTTACCGTAGCCGGGTAATTTAGCGGTCATTTTTAAGATCGATTTCACATAATGGACACTACCCCCCAGCGTGATATTTTGGAGTGCCAGACACGAACAGGGTACAGAACAATGAAAATGCTGAGTCCCGTTGTCGGCGGATGGTATAAGGATCTGCAAACCAGTGAGCTGTTTGAAGTCGTCGCGTGGGACCCCGCCGCCCACACCATAGAAGCTCAGTACCTCGGCGGAGAGGTCACGGAATACGATCTGGACGCCTGGCGAGAATTGCTCCTGGAGCGTGCGGAGGCCCCGGAAGACTGGCGTGCGGCGTTCGAACTGGATGACGAGGATCTGCTCGATCCGGATCTGCCTCTCCACCCGGAGGACTGGAACAACCCGCTGAATTTCATCGAACCGGATACCATGTACGGGGTGGACGACTTCTGAGGCCACCGTTCCTGGCACGTCATTCAAATCCCCGTACCCTGTCACCCGCTCCCTGACGCCAGCCCCTGGCTGCGGGACTTCGCCGCTTTGTCGCGGGATTGTCTTTCACAAGAAATACTGTATATACTCCCAGCACCTGTATATATATCCAGAGGGTGCGGTCATGGAAAAGCTTACCCAGCGACAACAACAGGTGCTGGACATCGTGCGTGAGCATATCGACAGCACCGGATACCCCCCTACCCGGGCGGACATCGCCCAGGCCCTCGGTTTCAAGTCGGCAAACGCGGCGGAAGAACACCTCAAGGCGCTGGCGCGCAAAGGCGCTATCGAAATCATAGCCGGCGCTTCCCGCGGCATCCGCCTGCCGGAGAGCGCCGGCATACCCATCGTCGGACGCGTGGCGGCGGGCAATCCCATCCTGGCGGAGGAGAATATCGAGGACTACTGCGACCTTCCGCCGAACTTCTTCAAGCCCGGCGCCGACTACTTCCTGGTGGTGCACGGTGACAGCATGGTCGCTGCGGGAATCCTGGACGGTGACCTCCTGGCAGTGCACAGCACCCCGGTGGCAGAGAACGGCGCTATCGTGGTGGCCCGGATCGAGGATGAGGTCACGGTCAAGCGCCTGCACCGTACGCGCGACAGGCACCTGCTGGAACTGCTGCCCGAGAACCCCGACTACGAGCCGATCAGGATCGACCTGAGAGAGCAGGCGGTGGTTATCGAGGGGATCAGTGTCGGCATTCTGCGCCGGGGAGTGTGAGCGTCGGGAATCGCAGGGGGCCGGGGCTCAGCGGTATTGCGCCCGCAACAGGGCGAATGGCAGCGGGACGGTGACAGCAGCTAGCTGCGGCGTCAGTGAATCACGCGGGATGCCTCAGACGTCGCCTCTATTTCCACCTCGCCCTGCTCTGCAAGGGCGGCCGCTGCCTGGATGCCGGCCTGGATCATGGCCTTGGCGACCTCCAGTCCGTTTTCCATGAGGTAGAGACGCGATTCTTCAGAAAAACGAATGGTAACCAGGGGTTCGGAGTCGTCGTCTGCGCGCTGCAGGACCACCTCTCCGTCGCCGAGATCCACGATCTCCAATAAGGATGCAGACACTCAATAAACCTCTTTTTGCTGCCGCTGACCCTTATTCTAACAGTGACCGGCCCCCGCGGCCAACGCAGCCTGCCCGAGGTCGCGAACAGGACTCCCCACTAGTACTCGTCCAGGAATTCACCCATCCGGTCGAACAGCCCCTCCAGGTAGTCCGCCCACTGCTGCAGCTGCCCGGGTCCCGGCACATGGTCGGCCGGGACTGCCAGATTGACCTCGCTGCGCCGGGTCTCGGGCGCAGGTTCTTCACCGGAGAGCAGGGCAGCCAGCCAGCCGCTCTCCTCCAACTGGGCCAGTTCACGGATCTCGCCTGGGACCGCTTTTCCCGCCGCCACCGCCGGCAGCTCCGAGCATCCCCGCGGCGGATGAGGCGGCACCGGCTCCGGCCGGGTAATCTCCAGCAGAAACCAGCCGTAGGCAGCCACCAGGTGCTCCCGCACCGCCTCCCCGAACGCCTGGCTGAGGGTGACCGCCGGGACCCTCTCCCCGTCGAGCGCGTCGCGCCAGCAGTCGAGCAGAATCCGCGCCAGGTAGAGCCGGTGGTTGGCGTGGGATCTCGCGCTGCTCATGCCCGCTTGCGTCCTCCCCCCGTTGCTTCCGCCTGCCATTTACCGTTGCGGTAAAACGCCTTCCATCCGGTGGCCTTGCCGTCTTTCTCGGTCATCACGTACTGCTCCTTGGTCTTCCGGCTGAATCGCACCTGCGCGCGATTGCCCTCGTCATCCGTGGCGGGGGCGGTGAACAGGAACGCGTACTTGGGATCGATCTCGTCCTTGTGCGGCAGCAGCTCGTCGATAAACGGTGCCCGGGTCTCCCGGTTGCGGGGGAACTGACTGGCTGCCAGGAACAGGCCGGCAGCGCCGTCGCGCAGCACGTAATGATCCTCGACTTTCTGGCAGGCCAGTTCCGGCATCGCTGCCCTGCTCCACCTCGAAGCCGGGGCAATCGGGATTGTTGCCACAGACGTGCAGCTTGCGCCCCTCGTCGATCAGGTAGCTGTCCATGGCGGTGTTGCACAGGGGGCAGCGATGCTTGGTGCGCAGCAGGCGCGACTCCGCCTCGTCATCGGCATCCTCGCGGATCGCCTCGTCGCCGGGAGTCAGGTTGATGGTATTCTTGCAGCGCTCCTTGGGCGGGAGGGCATAGCCCGAGCAGCCCAGGAAAACGCCGGTGCTGGCGGTGCGAATCTGCATGGGCCGCCCGCACTTGTCGCAGGCGATGTCGGTCATGGTCGGCTCGTTGGGCTGCATGCCGACGGGCTCCGGCTCTTCCGCACGCTCCAGCAACGCCCGGAACTCCGCATAGAACTTGTCGAGCAGCTCGCGCCAGTCCAGCTTGCCCTGGGCGACCTCGTCCAGGTGCTCCTCCATCCCGGCGGTAAAACCGTAATCGAGCAGGTCGGTGAAACTTTTCTGCAGGCGCTGGGTGACGATCTCACCCATCTTTTCAGCATAGAAGCGCTTGTTCTCCAGCCGGACGTAGCCGCGGTCCTGGATCGTGGAGATGATCGAGGCATAGGTCGACGGTCGCCCGATCCCGCGTTTCTCCAGCTCGCGCACCAGGCTCGCTTCGCCATATCGCGGCGCCGGCTTGGTGAAATGCTGGGCGGGCTCCAGCTTGAGCAGTTTCAGGTCGTCGCCCTTTTTCATATCGGGCAGCACCGCATCCTCGCCCTTGCGGCCGGCGGCCGGTTGCACCCGGGTATAGCCGTCGAACCGGATAATGCGGCCACGGGCACTGAGTTCATAATCGCCGGCACTGACCGTGACCACCGTCGAGGTGTACTCGGCAGGGGGCATCTGTCCCGCCACGAACTGCCGCCAGATCAACTCGTACAGGCGCTCGGCGTCCCGCTCCATCCCCTGCAAGGCACTCTGGGGCACGTTCACGTCGGAGGGCCTGATCGCCTCGTGGGCTTCCTGCGCACCTTCCTTGGAAGAGTAGATATTCGGTTTCTCCGGCAGGTAGCGGGGCGGGAAGTTGTCGCCGATATACGCGCGACATGCCTCTACCGCCTCTGCGCTGAGGTTGGTGGAGTCCGTCCGCATGTAGGTGATGTAACCCGCCTCGTAGAGACGCTGGGCCAGCATCATGGTCTTCTTCACGCTGAAGCCCAGCCGGGTGCTGGCTGCCTGCTGCAGGGTGGACGTGATGAAGGGCGCCGGCGGCTTCGAACTGGTGGGCTTGTCTTCCCTCTGGCTGACTGTGTAGGGAAGCTTCTCAAGCTCTGCGGTAGCGGCGCGGGTGGTTTTCTCGTCGCCGGGGCGAAAGTTCTCGCCGCGGTGCTTCCGTACCTGGAAGCGAACCTCATCGTCCTGGGCGGTGGCCAGGTCCGCGTGGACCTCCCAGTACTCCTCGGGAATGAAAGCGTGGATCTCGCGCTCGCGCTCCACGATAAGGCGCACGGCAACGGACTGCACCCGCCCCGCCGAGAGGCCGCGCGCAACTTTGGACCAGAGCAGCGGCGACACCATGTATCCGACCACCCGATCGAGGAAACGGCGCGCCTGCTGGGCATTTACCCGATCCCCGTCGATCTGGTCCGGTTGTTGAAAGGCCTCGGTGATCGCCTTTTTGGTGATCTCGTTGAAAACGACCCGCTGATAGCGTGATTCGTCCCCGCCGATGGCTTCCCGCAGGTGCCAGGCGATTGCCTCTCCCTCCCGATCGAGGTCGGTGGCGAGATAGATGGCGTCACAGTTTGCCGCCAGTTTTTTCAGTTCACTGACCACCTTTTCCTTGCCCGGAAGGATCTGGTAATTGGCCTGCCAGCCGTGTTCAGGGTCGATACCCATCCGCCTGACCAGTTGCTCCCGCGCCTTGTGCTTTTTGTATTCAGCCTTCTCCTCAGGGGCCATTTTGCGGGTCCTGGCGGCCTGTGCAGCCCGCTCCTTGGGGTCGACCTGGGCCGTCCCGCTTCCCGCCGTGGGCAGGTCGCGTATGTGACCGACACTGGATTTGACGACAAATTCCGGACCGAGGTACTTGTTGATCGTTTTGGCCTTGGCCGGCGATTCCACGATGACTAGTGATTTACCCATATCTTCCTGTGGTTTGTCCGTACCCCCTGACCCGCTGCCCGGGTGCTCGGGGAGAAAAAACTCGCATATATATGTTGCCCGCCGGCCAGGGTCAAGGAGTTTTGCGAATCGCCTGCTCTGCAGAGGTGTCCAGAATCGCCAGCCATGCCTCCAGCGCACCCACTATCGCTTTCACCTCTTCCTCGCCGCCGTCCTCCTGCCAGTAGACCCCGCAACTGCCCTCATCGGCGCTCGCGGCGGACACTGAAGCCGGCAGGTCCTGCAGTATGACCGGGGGCTGGCCGCTGGACTCCAGGGGCCGCCAGCCGTTGCCGTCGCGTATCCAGGCAGCGCGCCGTGGACGTTGCCTGACAGATGCCGGCAGTCGCTTACCATAATAGATCACCCGGCCGGAGTCGGCGCCGGGTGGCTGTCGCCCGCTGGCGGAACCGGGCAGCGACCGAAACTCCACGAACAGGCCATTGACTGCCGCAGTTTCGCGCATCCGCGCCTGCCGGCGCTGCCGTTTGCTGGGCACGAAGTGCGACAGAGGCGCCAGCGCCACCGCGATAATAAATAGAATCAGCAAATACTTCACAATCGCATCCCTGGCGGCAGAATCGCCTCTGGTCGGTGGCAGAACGGGGTGGCCCCGCCCACATTCTATGCTATAAAGACCGCTTACTTGCGATCATTTCAGGAGCTCACAGATGGCCTATTACACCAGGATCCTCGTCGCGGTCGATCTGAGCGAGGAGTCCGACCTGGTCGCCCGGCGCGCCAAGGCGATCGCCGGTAATGGCGGCGCCGAGCTGCACCTGATTCACGTGATTGAGCCGCTGAGCTTTGCCTATGGCGGTGATATCCCAATGGATTTCTCGGGAATCCAGGACGAGATCCACCAGCAGGCCACCCAGCAACTGACCCGCTTTGCCGCAGAGCAGGGCATCGATGAACACCACCAGCATATCGTGCTGGGCCGACCCGAAGTGGAAATCCATGCCAAGGCCCAGGAGATCGGCGCCGACCTGGTCGTGGTGGGCAGTCACGGACGCTACGGCCTGGCGCTGCTGATGGGCTCCACCGCAAACGGCGTGCTGCACGGTGCCTCCTGCGACGTGCTGGCAGTGCGGGTGGGCAAGGAAAAATAACCCCTACGCTTCACAGGGCGAGAAATTCCGCAAGCTCGGTCTCGGAAAAGGGCCAGCCGAGTTCGCGGCCGTCGGGGCGCTGCAGCACCGGTATACGCACGCCATAGCGCTCGAAAAGGTCGTCGGACGTGCTGATATCGACCTTGTCGAACGCCACGCCCCGTCCCTCCAGCATCGCCTCCGCGATCTCGCAGAGGTGACAGGCTGAGGTGCCGTAGAGTTTGTTCCTGCCGGAGGGGGCTCCCGTCACCTGGGCACCCTCCCCGCCCGCAGCCGCGCGGCCAGCTTCCGGGGCGCGCCGCTCTCGTATCCGCTCGTCACTTGAACTACCTCGCTGCCAGGCGGTACCATTGCCCGCCGAAGTACAATAATCTAAACCGTAGTGGGGTCGTTTCGACCAGGTCCGCTCAGTTCACGGGAGTATCCCAATGGCGCTGTTCTCACAACCCACCGCTCGCGCACTGGCTATCCTGGACCTGCTGATGGCCAATCCGCACCAGGCGTTCGGGCTCACCGAAATGACCCGTCGGCTCAGTCTGAACAAGGCGACCTGTCACGCCATCCTGACCACGATGGCCAGCTACGGCTTCCTGGTCCAGCACCCGCGCACCAAGGCATACCGCCTCGGGCCCTCCATTATAGCCGCCGGCAACGCCGCCTTCGCCCAGTTCCCGGTCCTGGAATACGCGCGCCCGGAACTGGAGGGGCTGCAGAGCGATCTCGACATCGGTTTTGCCGTGACCGGGCGCTCCAACCTGCACATGGTGCTGCTCGCCCTGTACGGGCGCGCCGTGCCACTGATCGACTCCTTCCAGCTGGGACTGCGCCTGCCCAATACCGCCCCCGTCGCCGCCTGCTTCACCGCCTTCTCCCCGGCCCGGAACCTCGAGGCCTGGCTGAGCCGGGCCCACGAGTCCCGCGGCGGCTACAACGAGAAACTGGACCAGAAACTCCGGGTCTCGGTCATCGCCATACGGGCACGTGGCTACGAGGTCACCCTGAAGACCCGGGCCGAAGAGTCACTCACCCGGGAGCTCGGCCGGATCCATAACGCCTGGAGCCTGACAGAACTGGAGGACGCCGCCAACCAGTACCAGCGGGACCTGTGTGACGAACACTATCACCTGGACCGTATCGACCCAAAGGCCCGCTACGACGTGAGTACGATCTCGGTACCGGTGTTCGCCTCCCGGGATGTGCCGGTCATGTGCTTCGTGGCAGGCTCCTTCGACCACCCGGTCAGCGGTGCCCAGATCGAGGAGATCGCTGCGCGCATGCGGACTTCCGCCGAGCGTGTCACCGAAATGGCCAGGAGAGGCCACCGCAAGGGTGAGTGAAAGAGACAATACCCGACCACCAGCGACCGCCACAGATTACGCGGAAAAGAAGGCTTTTTTTGACCGGGTGGTGACGGTGTACGGCCGCAAGCCCGCGCTGGAGGCACTGCTCGATCGACGCCTGACCTGCCACGCGGTGCACCTCGCCGGGAGCAACCGCCCGTCCGGCATCATTGCCGATATCCTGGCCGCGGCGCAAGACCGGGACATCCCCGTCCAGCGACACAGCCGAGAGGAACTGGCGCACATCTCGAAAAACGGGAAGCAGGACCAGGGCGTGGCGGTGGACGTACTCTGTCCCCGCTTTCGCAGCCTCGAAGAGTACCTCGCGCAGCTGCAGCCGGAGCGCCCGCAGCGGCTGCTGGCACTGGACGGGATCACCAACCCCCAGAACCTGGGCATGATCGTCCGCGCGGCAACTGCGGGGCAGGTAGACGGGATCATCTGGTCGCGCAAAGGCAGCGCGGCGCTGGGACCGCTGGTAATCAAGGCGAGCGCAGGCACCCTGTATCGCGCACCGCTGCTGACCTGTCCCGCCCTGCCTGCGGCATTAAGGGCCTGCCGGGAGCGGGGATTTGAAGTCTGTACCCTGGCCGCCGACGCACCCCGATCCCTGTTCCAGTACCGGCCGCAGGCCCGCTGCATCTATGTGCTCGGCAATGAAACGGAAGGCGTCTCAGCTGCGGTGGCAGGGCTGGCCGACCGGACCCTGTCGATTCCCATGAACAACGGGGTGGAGTCCCTGAACGTGGCCGTTACCGCGAGCCTGATCGCCTATGCGGAACTGCTGGGATCCCCTCACTTGGAAAGGTAGGACATGCCCTCTTCCAGCCCCTTCAGGGTCAGGGGGTACATGTGGCCCTCCAGTAACTGATGGGTGATGGCCACCGACTGGGTGTACTGCCACTCCTCCTCCGGGACGGGGTTTATCCAGATGACCTTGTCGTATACCCCGAGCAGGCGGCGCATCCACATTTCGCCTGACTCGTCGTTCCAGTGCTCCACCGACCCGCCGGGCTGCACGATTTCGTAGGGTGACATGGAGGCATCGCCCACGAAGATCACCTTGTAGTCGTGACTGTACTTGTGCAGGACATCCAGGAGCGGCGTACGCTCGTTGTGTCGTCGGATATTGTTGCGCCAGACGCTCTCGTACAGGAAGTTATGGAAGTAGAAGTACTCCATATGCTTGAACTCGGTACGGGCCGCCGAGAAAAGCTCCTCACACACCCGGACATGCGGATCCATGGACCCGCCAACGTCGAAGAAGATCAGCACCTTCACCGCATTGTGGCGCTCCGGGACCATCTTGATGTCCAGGAGCCCCGCGTTGCGGGCGGTGGAGTGGATGGTGTCATCCAGGTCCAGTTCCTCGGCCGCGCCGGTGCGGGCGAACTTGCGCAGGCGCCGCAGTGCGATCTTGATGTTGCGGGTGCCCAGTTCGACGCTGTCGTCGAGATTCTTGAAATCCCGTCGGTCCCACACCTTCACCGCTTTCTTGTTTCGTCCGTTCGGGCCCACCCGGATACCCTCCGGGTGGTAGCCTTCCTGGCCGAAGGGTGACGTGCCGCCGGTGCCTATCCACTTGTTACCGCCCTGGTGGCGCTTCTGCTGCTCCTCCAGGCGCTTCTTGAACTCCTCGATCAGTTTCTCCAGCCCGCCGAGCGACTCGATCTTCGCCTTCTCCTCCTCGGTGAGGTTCTTCATGAACTCCGAGCGAAGCCAGTCGTCGGGAATCAGCGCTTCGATGATGTCATCCAGGGCCTCGAGTTCCTTGAAATGGAGGCCGAACGCCCGGTCGAATCGATCGAAATATTTCTCGTCCTTCACCAGGCAGGTGCGGCTGAAATAGTAGAACTCGTCCATGTTCGCGAAGACGATATGCTGCTTCAGACCCTCCATCAGATCCAGCAGCTCACGGGTGGTGACCGGGACCCCCGCGTCCCGCAGACCCTGAAAGAAATTGACCAGCATCGCGGCCTACCTGCTTTCCCTGCGATGCATGAAGGCCAGGCGTTCCAGCAGGTGCACGTCCTGCTCGTTCTTCAGCAGGGCTCCGTAGAGGGGCGGGATAGCCTTGGTGGGATCGCGCTCCTTGAGAATCTCATCGGGAATCTCGTCCGCCATCAGCAGTTTCAGCCAGTCGATCAGCTCCGAGGTGGAGGGCTTCTTCTTCAACCCGGGGATCGCCCTGACGTCGAAAAAGACCTCCATCGCCTCCGCCACCAGCTCATTGGCGATGTCGGGGTAATGCACCGCGACAATCTCGCGCATGGTGTCGCGGTCCGGGAAATTGATGAAGTGGAAGAAACAGCGACGCAGGAAGGCGTCGGGCAGCTCCTTTTCGTTGTTGCTGGTGATGATAATGATGGGCCGGTGCCTGGCCTTGATGGTCTGGCCGGTCTCGTAAACGAAAAACTCCATCCGGTCCAGTTCCACCAGCAGGTCATTGGGAAACTCGATGTCGGCCTTGTCCACCTCGTCGATCAGGAGCACGACCTGCTCGTCCGACTCGAAGGCCTCCCACAGTTTGCCCTTCTTGAGGTAGTTGGCGATATCGTGGACCTTCTCTTCGCCGAGCTGGGAGTCCCGCAGCCGGGAGACAGCGTCATACTCGTACAGCCCCTGCTGCGCCTTGGTCGTCGACTTGATATGCCACTGGATCAGGCGTTTGCCGAGACCGAGCGCGACCTCTTCCGCGAGCATGGTCTTGCCGGTGCCCGGCTCGCCCTTGATCAACAGCGGCCGCTCCAGCGCCACGGCGGCGTTTACCGCCATCCTCAGGTCCTCGGTGGCGACATATCGTTCTGTTCCCTGGAATTTCATGGTTCTGCCATCACTCATTGAATATGCGAAAACTCGACAGATTACCGTCTGGCGTTGTGCTGCGCAAGGCGCCCCGGGGGGTCTGCAGGCACCGCGGGATGATGCCGCCCCGGCGCCGGGCAGCCGCCCCGCTGTTGTCAGGCAGTCACTACGCGACCTGAATCCGACAGAGGCCTAGTCCCGCGGCTTCGCGGGCTCGCCCCCGGGCCTGGCGCCCGCCAACGTTTCTCCGTCCCCTGCCCTCGCCTCCCCCGGGCGGCCGCGCCGCTGCCACAGTTCGAGACGCCTGCGCCTGCGGCGACGCAGGATCCACCACACCAGGAGCAGGACGATTGCCAGCACCACCCCGGCGGTGAGCAGCGGCAGTCGCAGGTCCTGTTGCTCCACGTCCGCGCCCCGCGTGACGATGGCGGATGTCTCCGGGGTCGGATCGACCTCCACATACATGGGCAGTTCACGCTGCATCGTCGGGGCGTCGACCCGCGCCAGAACGCGATAGCGCCCGGGTTCGTCGAAGCCCGGCAGCCGGATCCGGTACTCGCCGTCGGCAGGGAGCGGGTAGGAGGCCGAAACGTCGATGACCACGCGCTCGCCGCTGGGTCCCGCCACCTCGAGGGCGATCGGAAAGAGCGCGAGCACCTCGGGGTCTTTGATCGTCTCATCGCCCTTCCGGAGGCGCAGGGCCACTTCCGCCTGGCGGCCCGCGGCCAGCCTGGTCGGTAACGGGTCAATCTCCAGCTCCGGATCCGAGATAACTGTCACCCGGGCATCGGAGCCGGCTGGTGCCTCGAACCCCCAGCTGCCCGCCGCCGGGCCAGTGACGGTCACCACCGTGAACGCCGCGTTGCGGAACCATTCCACACCGTCCCCGGCTATGCCGGGCCCGATTCTGTTTCCGGCGGGATCGACCAGGGCAACCGGCTTCTCTCCGTCACCGGCGAATACCAGCGCGGTAAACGCCTTCACGCTTCCGTCGATCTGGAAGCGATTGCCGGCCAGGGGGACCCGGGGCATCGGGGCGACCATCTCCAGGGTCTGCAGGATGATCGCGGTGAGCTCGCCTGCGTGGTCGGCTTTCTCCGCGATGCCCCCTGTCGTCCGGGCCAGGGCGCGCAGGAACTGCCAGTCCGCCTCGTCGGCGAGCGCGACGGTGTGCACCGGGATACCGGCGGCGCCGAGTCCGGGTGCCACCCGGTCCAGTATCCGGCGCGCCGCGCTGGCGTTGACCACGGGGGAGTCGGAAACGTCCACCTTGCCATCGGTCAGCAACACGACGCTGGTGCGATAGGCGGGATCCAGGCGGTCGAGATCGGGAATCGCCGCCGCCAGCGCGGCGGGAATGTCGGTGCGCTCTCCCGAATTGACGATCGTCGCAATGGCCTCGCCGGCGGACTGCCGCCACTGTCGGTCGATCGGCCCCAGCGGCGCCAGTTCCTCAACCTCCCCCGCGAAACTCCAGATACCGGCGCGGGCCCCGTCCGGCAGCAGGCGGACGATGAGGTCCAGGGCCTGCGCACGCCGGTTTTCCGGATCGGACTGCTTCATGCTGGCGGAGATATCGATGAGCAGCCGCACGTCCGGCTTCAACCCGGTACCGGGCGCAACATCCGCCAGGGCGCCCGCCGGCATCCAGGACAGGATGAGCAGCAGGGCCGCCAGCACCGTCGCATACCCGGCCATGCCGCGCGACCCTGCCAGCGGCGCGGCGGACACTCAGGCTTGCTCCACCTGCGCGGGCTTGTCTGCGGGAGCCGCCCGCCGCCGGCGGAAAACGGTCAGACTGAGCAACAGCGTCAGGACAAGCGCCAGTCCCGACATGAGCGCCAGGGGTTTGAGGGCGTGCTCCGCCGCCTCCGGTCCCTCGGTCAGCAGTGCGAAGGCGGCCACGATGAGGGCGGGCGCGAGGGTACCGGCATCCTCCCTGGGATAAGCCGGCGTGAGCAGAAGCGCCGCCGCCAGCAGCACGATCAGGGTCACCCAGCCCGCCCGCCAGGACCGGCTGAGCCACCACCCGAGACAGAGCAGGATGGCGCAGGCGGCGCCGATGTATGTGTAAAGCGCGGTGAGATAGGAACTCTCGCTCAGCACGGGTCTCTCCCTGTTTTCAGTCTGTTTCAGTTCACCCAGGTCACGATGTACTCGACGAAACCCTCGGGATGCACGTCCAGCTCCGAAATGGCGCGCCCGCGAACGGAGATCCCCGCTGCGTGGACCGATCCGGGGTCGCCGCTCACGAGGGGATGCCAGTCCGGCAGGTGCTCTCCCCGGGCCCGCAGGCGATAGGCACAGGTGGCTGGCAGCCAGTCGAGATCTGCCACCGAGTCGCAGTCCAGCCGCACGCAATTCGGTACGAGATGCGAGCGGTTGGCGTAGTCCCTGCAGCGGCAGAGCTCGCCATCGAGGTAGCGGCAGCGCACGGCGGTGAAGAACAGTTTGCCCGTCTCCTCGTCCTCCAGCTTGTGCAGGCAGCACCTGCCGCACCCATCACAGAGTGCCTCCCACTGTTGCGGGTCGAGCTCCTGCAGGCTTCTGGAGTGCCACCACTCATCCACGATTGCCGTCTCCGCGCAGCAGCTCTTCCGGTGTGGGCGGCATCTGGAGGTAGAAACCCTGCATTTCGATCTGCGCCAGAACCTGTGCGGTATCGGCTCGCGCGAGCCTCCGCTCAGGGCCGAGCAGCAGCGTCATGACCGGTTGAGGCTCGCCGAACTTTTGCAGCAGCATCTCCGGGACGTCGTCCAGCCCCCGGGCCTTGTCGACATAGAGGTACATCTCCTGCCGGCGGGGGCTTCGGTAAATCTGGCAGAGACGCTTCAACGGGTGCCTCCCTGCAGCTGGCGGCGCAGCGGGTCGATTACCATTTCCGCCCGCCAGCCCGACCAGTGACGGGGCTCGGTCACCGGCTCGCCCCGGGCCTCGCGCAGCAGGATCTCGTAATCCCTGCTTTGCAGCAGCACCTCCGGGGCAATCCCGAGCCGCTCGGCGATCTCCCGCGCAGCGGCCTTGAGCTGCTTCAGCGCCTGCCTGCCTGCGGCGTCGAGCGGCGCCGGCAGGGGCCGGGGCATGGCATCGTCCGGCCGTTCACGCTGTGCGGCCAGGAGCGCGAGCAACTCCTCGCCGTGGTGACGCAGGGCCGGCCGGGGCAGGTCGAGACGCTGCAATTCCGTCCAGGATTGCGGGTCGCGCAGGGCAAGCTGCAGGCAGGCCTGGTCATCGATGATCCAGCTGCGTGGCTTGTCCCGCCGTCGGGCCGTCTCCTCCCGCCATGCCGCGACGGCGACGAGAGTGCCCAGCTGACGCGGGCTCAGCTTCCAGGCGTTCTTGATCCGCAGGTGATAATCCTCCGTGGCCGTGGCCAGGGAGGCGATGGCATCGCGGCCGTCGGCAAGCACCCAGTCGCGCTTGCCCTGCTCCACACACCGGGCATTCAGCTCGCGGTAGACCGGCAACAGCCACAGCACGTCCTGGGCGGCGTAATCGCACTGGGAATGGCTCAGGGGGCGCTGCAGCCAGTCAGACCGGGTCTCCCCCTTGGGCAGGTCGATAGAACAGATGGCTTGCACCAGCGCCCGGTATCCCACCCCGAAACCACGATCGAGGAAGGCAGCGGCTCGCTGGGTATCGAACAGCGGCTGTGGCAGCACGCCCAGCCAGCGCTGGAACACCTCGAGATCCTCGCTGGCCGAGTGCAGCACCTTTTCCACCTCGGGGTCCGTAAGCAGCGCCGCCAGGGGCGAGGGGTCCTGCAGGGCCAGCGGGTCGACCAGCCAGGCCGTGCCGCCGGCGTCGCCCCCCTCGAAACAGAGCTGCAGCAGGGCGACCTGCGGGTAGAAGGTATTGCGGCGCATGAACTCGGTGTCCACCGCGAGGACCGGGCTGCCGGAGGCCCTCTCCAGCAGCGCCTGCAGGGCGTCATCCGACTCGATAAGCTGCCAGTCCGCCACCTACTCCACCGTCCGCCGACCGAGAAACGCGTGCGCCAGCGTGGAGCCATCCACGTATTCCAGTTCGCCTCCGAGAGGGACGCCGTGGGCAATGCGGGATACCCGCACTCCCTCGGGTTGCAGCATGTCGATCAGGTAGTACGCGGTTGCCTCGCCCTCCACCGTGGGGTTTGTCGCCAGAATCACCTCCCTGATCCCCTCCTCCACCACGCGCCGGTGGAAGCGGTCCAGACCGATTTCCTCGGGGCCGATCCCGTCGATCGGTGAGAGGTGGCCCATCAGCACGAAATAGACACCCCGGAAGCTGCCGCTCTGCTCCACCGCCAGCACATCCGCCGGGGTTTCCACGACACAGATCGTGGTCGCGTCGCGCCGGGGGTCGGCACAGATTTCGCAGACATCCAGTTCGGTGAAATTGCGACAACGGCTGCAGTGGTCGATCCTGGCGACCGCCTGCTGAAGCGCGTCGGCCAACGCTGTAGCGCCCTCCCGGTCACGCTCCAGCAGGTGCAGCGTCATGCGCTGTGCAGATTTGGGGCCTACCCCCGGGAGGCAGCGCAGGGCCTCGATCAAGGCCTGCAGGGACGGGCTGAATTGCATCGGGTTCGCGGGAGCCGGGTCAGAAGGGCAGCTTGAAGCCACCGGGAAGATTGAGACCGCCGGCGAGGCCCGCCATGGCCTCGCGGTTGTGCGCCTCAACCTTGCGCACTGCATCATTGACCGCAGCAGCCAGCAGGTCCTCGAGCACCTCTTTGTCTTCGCTGAAAACCGAGTCGTCGATGGCGACCCGCTTGACGTCGTGGCGGCCGGTCATGATGACGGTTACCAGGCCTGCACCGGCTTCACCGCGCACCTCCGCGTTGGCCAGTTCTTCCTGAACTTTCTGCATATCGGCCTGCATTTTCTGGGCCTGCTGCATCAGGTCCTGCAAATTTCCCTTCATGGTAGCTCCTCAAGAATCCAGCGGGGCAATGGACGAATGATCGAGTTCGCCGTCGAAGCGCGCGATCAGTGCCTGCAGGCGCTGATCGCTTTCGATTTCGGCAACTGCCTCCTGTTGCCGCGCCCGGGCCAGCCTCGCGCGCAGCATGGCCGGCGTTTCGCCCTGCAGTTCGCCCTGTGTGATGGCGACGGAGACCCGGCTGTCGAAGTAGTTCTCCAGTGCCAGGCGGATTTTGTCCGCGTGACTGTCGTTGAACAGGGACGCGTTATCCGGGTCCAGTACGAAGCGAAAATCGTGGCCACTGGCCTCGCGCAATTCGCAGTGCGAGGCGACATTATAAACGATACCCACCAGTCCCAGCTGCTCGAGCAGCGCCGGCCAGCCTTCGGGCGCGGTATCGCCTGGCGCGGTATCGCCCGGCGCGGCCTCGCCGGGGGCGTCGTCGCTCCTGGCGGGCGGGGAAACCGCCGCGCGCCGGCCGCGGCCGGCGCCCGGGTCCGGGACCGGCGACGGCGGGCTGCGCGGCCCGGCGGACTCAGGGGACTTTTTTACCGGCTGGCCGACCTCCACCACGGCATCAGGCGGGGGGGCATGGGCTGCCTCCTGCGAGGGGCCGGGCCCGGCGGCGGCACGGGCCTCCTCGACAGCCGGCTCTGGTCGGAAAGCCACCATGCGCAGGAGCACCATCTCGAACCCGCCCCGCGGGTCCGGGGCGAGTGTGATGTCACGCTTGCCGTTGAGCGCGATCTGGTAATACAGCTGGGCGTCCTCGGCGGTGATCCCGCCGGCGAGCTCCCTGACCTGTGCGGCGTCTCCGAAGCTGTTGTCGACGGCGTCCGGCACCGCCTGGGCAATGGCGACACGGTGCAGGAGCGACAGCAGCTCATCGAGGCTGCCCTCGAAATCCGGTGCGTGCCGGGCCATGTGCCCGGTGATCTCCAGCAGGGTCTGCGGCTCCCCCGCGGCTACCGCCGTCAACAGGCGGTAGATGAAACTGAGGTCCACCGTGCCGAGCATGTTGCGCACGTCATCCTCGGTAATCCTGCCGGAGCCGAAGGCAATGGCCTGGTCGGTAAGGCTGAGGGCGTCCCGCATACTGCCGGACGCAGCGCGACCCAACAGCCACAGCGCGGCCTCCTCGCAGGGGATCTCCTCCGCTTGCAGGATAGAGCCGAGGTGACCGACGATCTGCTCGGGCGGCATGTTCTTCAGGTTGAACTGCAGACAGCGCGACAGGATCGTGGCCGGCAGCTTCTGCGGGTCGGTGGTCGCCAGCAGGAACTTGACGTGGGGTGGCGGCTCTTCCAGTGTCTTCAGCAGCGCGTTGAAGCTGTGTCCGGAGAGCATGTGCACCTCGTCGATGAGATAGACCTTGAACCGCGCCCGCGTGGGCGCGTACTGCACATTTTCGAGCAGCTCGCGGGTGTCTTCCACCTTGGTGCGGGAGGCGGCATCGACCTCCAGCAGGTCCACGCAGCGCCCCTCGGCAATCTCGACGCAGGAGGAGCAGGTCCCACAGGGTTCTGACGTCACTCCCCGCTCGCAGTTGAGGCACTTGGCGAGGATTCTGGCGATAGTGGTCTTCCCGACCCCGCGGGTGCCGGTAAACAGGTAGGCGTGGTGCAGGCGGTCGTTGTCGAGGGCATTGACCAGGGCGCGCAGGACATGCTCCTGGCCGACCATCTCCCGGAAACCCTTGGGACGCCACTTGCGGGCCAGAACCTGATAGGACATGCCTTCGTTTGCCTTAC
>JARRPM010000024.1:0-33534 GCA_037382865.1 Halioglobus sp.
TGGTGGCATCGCTGATTACGAGCCCCCCTGCTCGAAGCAAACAGAGTACTAGACGCGAAGTAAAATCACAAAGCGGGAACTCCTTAGCTGGACTGCAGACCGGACAGCGGCGTAATGCCAAAAACGTAGTTCGAGCGAGGCCGGCCCACTGCACGGCGGTATAATGCCCGCGACGGCAGAAGGGCGTCTTACCGGGGATATCCAGTGTTACGGGCACTGCGGGCATTCTTCATTCCTTCGAACTGGCGCCAATTGAGTCCCTTCGGCCTGAAGGACGCGAGCGGTTCTTTTAGTGAGAGGCGGGATGTTATGCTTGAGTTCTGGTAAGGATCACCACGAAGTCAGACAAGGCAGCATTATGGAGCCCGACATTCAAAAGCGGACCTGGGTCGAGCGTCTCAGTCACCGCCTCCCCACCCTCGACCGTGAGAATAGAAAGGCACTGGTCGAACGCGTGGAAGCCGATGCTTCAGGCGGTATCGATTTCCAGGTGATGATGATTCTCTCGTCCGGGCTCGCCTCCCTGGGACTGCTCGAGGATTCAACCGCCGTGGTGATCGGGGCCATGCTGGTAGCGCCTTTGATGGCCCCGTTGATCGGCGCCGGTCTCGGGCTGGCCCAGGGCAACCTGCTGCTTTACAGGAAATCGATGGCGGTCGGTCTATTCGGACTGTTGATTGGCCTCGCGGTGTCCGTGGCGATGGGCTTTCTCAACCCGGGCTTCGAACCGTCGCTGGAGGTCGAGGCCCGGGGAAATCCCGACATTCTCGATCTGGGAGTCGCGATACTCTCGGGTTTCGTCGCCGCCTACGCACTTGGCAGGCCGGGGGTAGCGAATACCCTGGCAGGTGTGGCCATTGCCGCGGCACTCGTGCCACCACTGTGTGTCGTCGGGATCGGATTGACCAATGACCAGCTCCCCGTCGCGGCAAATTCCGCAATACTCCTGCTGACCAATCTCGTCGCCATCATTCTTTCGGCGGCGGGCGCCTTTATGCTGCTCGGGATCCGGGGTGAGGCCACGGGCACCCACGTCACTCCGTGGGCGCGCAGGGTGTTCGTCGCGTTGATCATGCTGACGGTGATTCTGCTCTTGCCGCTGATGAGTAATGTGGTCAAACAAAAACGCCAGGGTCAGACCCGGCCCCTCACCTATCCGGTAGCCGCCCACGTCCAGGAAGCCGTGACCGACTATCTGGAGACGGTATCCGACGTGACTCTTATCACCATTGCTCGCGTCTCAGTGGAGCCGGCCTCCGCGGTGACCATCATGCTGGCGGCGCCAGACAGCCTGCCGGCAGGTCTCAAGGACACGCTGACGAAGATCGTACACGAGGCGCGCGGCGGCAACCCCAGCGTTCGCATCATCGCCCTGCAGGAGGCACGCGAGGAGCAGCAAGCCGCGGAGGAAGCCTGAGGGGCTGTCGGGGTGAAGCCGGTCAGCCGCTAATTGAGAAGGACCTGATACGAGAGGAAGAACTGGTCGAAATCGGGGCGCCGATCCTTCCGTTCCTCTGCACATCGCGCAGGCGGTCGCCGCCGATGGTCTGGCGGCCACCGGTATAGTAATTGGCATCGAGGGAGGCCCAGAAACCGGGTTTGAAGCGTCTGACGAGATGCACCTCGAAGGCATAGATGGGATCCTGCTCTTTCTTGCCGGCAACGAAGTCATCGTCGTCACCGAACAGCCACACACCGGCTTCCAATTCGAGCAACCACTTCGGTGCAAGCGGGAGCATGTAGCCCAGCTCGGGTTTGACTGCCCAGCGATTTGCACCGACGTTGAGGAGACGGTCCGAATCGTAGTCGCCAGTCGGCGCCACCACCTTGATGCTGGCGCCAAGTATGGGGTGCGGGTCTGCCCGCAGCGCCTGGAACTCCTGCGGGGTCATACTGGGAGCACCCGCCAGGTTGAAGGAGAGTGTGACGCCGATATCGGCGAAACCCGAATATTTGCCGCTGGCGGGGATCGTTTCGATGAATCCGTCCGTCTCCCCATCAGAGTATGGCAGCTCGAGCAGGATGTTAGCGGAGCGCCCCGCGAGACTGAAGCTCTGGACGTAGGCCAGCACCGTACTATCCAGATCCGATTCGACGCCATAGAGCGGAATGGATCGATCGAAAAGGGTATCACCACTCGAGTGAGCGTAACCGATCACGGCGACCTTCGTTCCCTCGGGGGCCGGCCAGTAGGCGCGCGGGGTCAGTTCCTGCCCGAGGGCCGCGGGGACCGATGAAAAGCACGTCAGGATTAGCAGAGCTAGTGCGTATCTCATGGCTTCACTGAACAGGCATCGGTACTAGGGCGTCAGTAGCGGAACGCTTCATTTCATGCAGATTAAGGAAATCCAGAAACATCATAGTGGAACGTTGCGGCCCTGGTGGCAGCGATATTGCCACAATCGCTGCTTTTTCTTCAATTTATCTCACCTCGAAGGCAATTGCCCTGTCATTCGGCGCCAAACGCTTCCCCGAGCTTATCCAAAAAGCGTCCTGAGTGATCACCGTGCTGCTGCCTCCTGATCGAGCGCCGGAGGGTCTCGGAGGGTCCGCCCGCAGCTGTATAAAACGGATCGTCAGGACCCTTCGTGGAGTTCCTCCAGCATCACCCCCACTTCGTTGCCCTCGTATACCAGCGGAAAAGTGTACAGGCCCCGGCAGCGCTCCTCGCTCGCATAGAGGAGACGCCCGTCGTCGATGGCGAACTGGTAATGGTGGAGCGCGCACTGGATGATGCCATTGTCGATGGTGGCGACGTCCAGGGGATGGTTGCGATGGGGGCAGTTCGCCTCGATCAGGTAGAGCTCGCCCTGGCGCTGGATCAGGAGCAGCCGGAACCGGTCGATCTTGAACTGCCGCGTGTAGGCGTCGTGGAGATTGATGAGCTTCTCCAGCGGGTAGAAGCGCATCAGAGCTGCTCCATGATCTGGCGGGCCGCCGCGTAGGCCGTCATCTCCTGCTCCGCCACGGCCCGCTCCAGCTCCGGCAGCATGGCCTTGACCGCAGGGTTCTGCTTGAGGCGCATCATCAGCATCTGCTGCACCAGCTGGTGCATCCAGTCCCGGTTCTGTCGGGACCGCTTCTGCTGGAACGCTTCCTCTTCGACCGCCTGGAGATAGTAGTCCAGCACCATACCCCAGACCGCATCAATATTGACCCCCTCCAGCGCCGAGCAGGTCATCACCCTGGGCGTCCAGAAGGAGGTGTGGCGCAGCAGGCTCATGGCACTGGTGTAGTGCTGGCGTGCCATCTGCGCGAGGTGCGCGCTTTCCCCGTCGGCCTTGTTGATCACCAGCGCATCGGCCAGCTCCAGGATCCCCTTCTTGATGCCCTGCAATTCGTCCCCGCCGCCGGGCAGCATCAGCACCATGAAGAAATCCACCATGCCCGCGACCTGGTACTCCGACTGCCCGACGCCCACGGTTTCCACCAGTATCACATCGTAGCCCGCCGCCTCACACAGCAGCATCGTCTCCCGGGTTTTCTGCGCCACACCGCCCAGCGCGCCGGCCGCCGGTGAGGGGCGGATGAAGGCTTCCTCCCGCCGCGACAGCTCCTCCATCCGCGTCTTGTCGCCGAGAATGGAGCCACCGGCGATGGGCGAGCTGGGATCCACCGCCAGCACCGCCACCCGCTTGCCCTGCCCGATCAAATGCAGGCCGAACGCCTCGATAAAGGTCGACTTGCCGACCCCTGGCACGCCGCTGATGCCGATGCGGATGCTGTTGCCGCTGTGGGGCAGCACCTGCTCCAGTATTTCCTGTGCCTGCTCCCGGTGGGTGTCGAGGGTGCTCTCCACCAGTGTGATCGCCTTGGCGAGCGCCCGGCGGTTGCCGTCGAGGAGGGCGTGCAGTTCAAACGCACTCATCTAAATCTGTCAGGCAGTACATTGGAGAGGCGTGGCTGAGTTTCCGGTTCTTTCATGACCGTTGAGGCCATGGAGAGCCTGCCCCGCGGTAACGGGCATGGCCGATACGAGCCCCCAGGGAGAGCCTGCCCCGCTTTATCGGGCATGGGTTCACGGCGTGTCATGAAAGAACCGGAAACACAGCCGCGACTCGCTGGGTCTAGAGACAATGGTTAGCCCTGCGCTTGGTTTACCGCGTCCAGGACTTCCCGCGCCGCCTGCGGGATCGGCGTACCCGGCCCGAAGATGCACTTGACGCCCGCCTCATAGAGAAAGTCGTAGTCCTGCCGCGGAATCACCCCGCCCGCAATCACCACGATATCCTCCGCGCCCTGCTTCTCCAGGTCCCGGATCAGCTGCGGGATCAACGTCCTGTGTCCCGCCGCCAGGGAGGATGCACCGACCACGTGCACGTCATTCTCGATGGCCTGCCGGGCCACCTCCTCCGGCGTGGAGAACATGGGCGAGAGATCGATATCGAAACCGACATCGGCAAATGCCGTGGCCACCACCTTGGCGCCACGGTCGTGACCGTCCTGACCCATCTTGCAGACCAGCATCCGGGGCCGGCGGCCGAATTTCTCCACGAAGGCGTCGATATCCATGCTGATCCCCTGCCAGTTCTCGTCCTCCTGGAAGGCCGAGCCGTAAACCCCCGACACCGTCTGCGCCTGGGCATTGAAACGGCCGAACTCCCGTTCCATGGCGAAAGAGATCTCCCCCACCGTGGCGCGGCGCCGGGTCGCCTCGATCGAGAGCTCCAGCAGGTTGCCCTTGCCGCTTGCCGCACACTGGTAGATCTCCTCGAGGATGGCTTCCACCGCCGCCTCGTCACGACTGTCGCGGACCTTCGCGAGGCGGGCGAGCTGGGACTGCCGCACCGCTTCGTTGTCGATCTGCAGGATGTCGACCTCATCCTGCGTATCCACCTTGTACTTGTTGACGCCGACGATGACGTCTTCCCCGCGATCGATGCGGGCCTGCTTGCGGGCCGCCGCCTCTTCGATGCGCAGTTTCGGCATACCGGTCTCGATGGCCTTTGCCATTCCGCCGGCCTCCTCCACTTCCTCGATCAGCTCCCAGGCCTTGTCGGCGATATCCTGGGTGAGACTCTCCATGAGGTAGGAGCCGCCCCACGGGTCGACCACTTTCGTGATGCCGGTCTCCTCCTGGATGATGAGCTGGGTGTTGCGGGCGATGCGGGCGGAGAACTCCGTGGGCAGCGCGATCGCCTCGTCCAGGGCGTTGGTATGCAGGGACTGGGTGCCGCCGAAGACCGCCGCCATCGCCTCGATGGTGGTGCGCACCACGTTGTTGTAGGGATCCTGCTCCGTCAGTGACCAGCCCGAAGTCTGGCTGTGGGTGCGCAGCATCGAGCTTTTGGGGTTCTGAGGATCGAACTCGCCCACGATCCGCGCCCACAGCAACCGCGCCGCGCGCAGCTTGGCAATCTCCATGTAGAAGTTCATGCCGATGCCCCAGAAGAAAGAGAGGCGCGGAGCAAACTCGTCGATATGGAGGCCGGCGTCGAGGGCGGTGCGGATATACTCCTTCCCGTCCGCGAGGGTGTAGGCGAGCTCCAGGGCCGCATTGGCCCCCGCCTCCTGAATATGGTAGCCCGAGATGGAGATGGTGTTGAAGCGCGGCATGTGGCGCGAACAGTAGGCGATGATGTCGCCGATGATCTTCATGCTGGGCGCGGGCGGATAGATATAGGTATTGCGCACCATGAACTCTTTCAGAATGTCGTTCTGGATGGTGCCGCTGAGCTGCTCCTGGGCGACGCCCTGCTCCTCCGCCGCCACGATGTAGCCCGCCAGCACCGGCAGCACCGCGCCGTTCATGGTCATCGATACCGAGACCTGGTCGAGGGGAATGCCGTCGAACAGGATCTTCATGTCCTCCACGGAGTCGATGGCGACCCCCGCCTTGCCCACGTCGCCCGTGACCCGCGGGTGGTCCGAGTCATAACCCCGGTGGGTGGCCAGGTCGAAGGCGACGGAGATACCCTGCCCGCCCGCCGCCAGCGCCCTGCGGTAGAAGGCGTTGGACTCCTCTGCGGTGGAGAATCCCGCGTACTGGCGGATGGTCCAGGGGCGTCCGGCATACATGGTCGCCTGTGGACCGCGAATGTACGGCGACAGGCCGGGCATGGTGTCGACGTAGGGCAGCTCAGCGGTATCCGCCGCGGTGTACAGCGGTTTGACCGGGATGTCCTCCGGGGTCTGCCACACGAGCGTTTCCGGGTCCCTGCCCTTCATCTGTTTCGCGGCGAGCTCCCGCCATGTCTCGGGGGTTGCCGCGTCCGGATCGTATATCTTGTCGCTCATGGGCAGCCTCCTCGCAAAACCTCAGTGATCCCCGGCGGGCTGGTTGATCTCGATCAGCACGCCGTCACAGCTCTTCGGGTGGATGAAGATGACCTTTGAATCATGTGCGCCGCGGGTCGGCGCCTCCGACAGGAACTGATAGCCCTTTTCCTTCAACCGCGCAATGTCCTCTTCGATGTTGTCCGAGCGGAAACAGAGGTGATGCAGGCCGCCGCCCTTCTTTTCCAGATACTTGGCGATGGGTCCCTCCCCGTTGAGCGGGTGAACGAGTTCGATACTGGTGGGTGGCAGGGGAAAGAATGCCGTGGAGGTTTTCGCCTCCGGCACCTCCTCGGTACCCTCCATGGGCAGGCCGAAATCCTCCATGAAGCGCCGGATAGCCTTTTCCAGGTCCGGCACCGCGACCGCAATGTGATCCAGCGCTGTAATCATGTGTTGCTCTCCCTATAGCTGCTCGAGGAATCGGGTGGTGAACTCCAGGCGACGCGCCCTGATCTCCTCCGGTGATTCCTGCACGATATTCTCATCGGGCGTGATCTTGAAGATCGGCTGGCCCTTATGAAGAATGGTGCCGTCGGTGTCCACCAGCACCTTCTCTATGGTACCGGAAAACGGCGCATAGACCTTGTTGAACATTTTCATCACCTCGATGATGAAAAGCGGATCCCCGGCCTCGAAGTGGTCGCCTTCGCGGACGTAGACATCGTGCTCGGGGGTCTCCCGCGCATAGAACATGCCGCCGCTCTCCGCCAGGATCTCGTCGGAACTGGCGACGGGTGGCGGCACCAGCACGCGGGCCATGTCGTGTTGCAGCTCCGGGTCGGTGAGCCGCTCGGGAATGTGGATGGTGAGGTCCGCGTTCACCGACAGTTCGAAGAAGCCGGTGCTCTCGGCGATGCTGGGCAGGATTCCGAGAATGTCGGTCCCCGCCTGGTAACCCGCATGGGCGCTGCGCACGGCGCGCCAGAGTTCTGCGTCGAACCCCGCCGGCGGCTGCGCATCGGAGAGCATGGAGCAGAGCTCGACCCAGTCCCCGGCCTCCAGACGCTGGTCGAGCTCCCGGTAGAAGTCGACCGCACGCTGCAGGATTTCGTGGTCGTGGTCCCAGATCTGGTTGGCAGCGGCGATGCCCTCCTCCTCCTGGAAATCCATGTTGAGGAAGTGGTAGGTCTCCGCCAGCAGTTCGATCGGGTTTTCGTTCCAGCTGATCCGTCCGTCGATGACGGTGTAGCAGTCACGGTGTACGCTGAGCCAGCCACTGAGCACGTGCGGCTCGTCCAGCAGCATCTGCAGGGGGCGCAGCAGCAGCGTCTCCTTGAGCTGCAATGTCTCCGCCAGCGCGGCGGCGGCGTCGCCCTCTTCCCCTGCCACCGCTGTCCTGCTGATCTCCCGGTAGGCGTGCGCCAGGTCGAGGTTATTGGCGTGCTGCTTTAGCTCCCCCACCGCGGTCAGATAGGGGACGATGAACCGGGTCGTGGGCCTGGCGTTGATGTTCTGGCCGATAAACCAGTTGACCAGCCCGTAGTGGAATTCCAGGTTGGTTGCCAGGTCCTGGCCGCGCATGCGGGTCTGGCGGATGATCTCGGCCATGCGGCAGTAAGTATCGAGGCGGGTATCGCCAACCGTCAGCAGCAGTGCGATATTCGAGTCGTAGGCACCCGCCAGGGTGTACTTCATGAAGGTGTCGGTGTCCGGATTGTGCAGGCTGATGCCCTGGTCGTCACGAATTTCGCCCTCGGTGGCATCGCTCCAGTACTCGATCACGCCTCCCGCATGGGGCTGCAGCGCCCGGTTGGTGGCGTTGAGACGCGCCTCGACACTGTCGTTGCGTCGCACCAGCCGCTCCGGTTTCGGCAGTTTCTCACCGTGAGCGGCCAGCAGCACCATCGCCTCCACCAGCGATTCGACGACGAAATACTCCTCGGGGTTGTCCGGGTTGCTGAACTTCAGCGCGTAGCAGAGCTCGGTGACCCGGTGCTCCACCTGGATCCGTGTGTTCATCTCCATGAAGAAGTGCTTGTCGCGATCGACGATACACTCGAAGGTGGACACGGAATCGAGCCCCACCGCCTCGCCGAAACGCGCAGCCTCCTGCTCCATGGTCTGCAGCGTGACCAGGTCCTGCTTCAGCACGCGCAGCTCCTCCTGGTTGCCACTGGCTTCGGCCTGCTCGATGGCGCGCTGGAGGGACTCGACGGTAACCGATACCTCCAGCAGCTTCTGCTCGTGCATCTGCAGGGAGCAGTCGCGGCCACCGAGCGTGATGCACCAGTCACCGTTGCCGATGACCTGTATCTCCTGGTGGCGAGTGGTTTCGATATTGAGCTCCACCAGCACGTTTTTGTTGTCACCGACCCCGGTCGTTTTCACCTCGTTGAGAATTTCGCGGACCATCTCCGCGGTCCTGGCCGCCTGGCCGATGCCCAGGATGCGCTGACCCTTGCCGCCGCCCCCGCTGATCGCCTTGAGGCGCACCCGGTTCTCCGGGTAGTCGGCGGCCATTTTCTGCACCGCCTCGGTGAGCGCTTCGCACAGCTCATCGACCGTATAGAGGTCGATGTGTTGCTCGTAGGAGGCGGCGAGCACGATATCGGCCTTGTCCTCGAGGCTGATGTCGGGGTCATCCAGGCGCGCCGCGTCCACGGCCAGGTCGTGCTCGGCCGCCAGGGCCTTGAGCGCCGCGACATCCGGGTGTTTTTTCAGGAGGGCCAGGGCAGTGCCGTTGTCGATCCCGGGGGTCACCGATACCCCGGACTTCAGGGCAGTGCGCTTGGCCTCGTCTTTCAGGCCGGCGTCGTGTACGGTGCGCGAGCAGGGTCCGATGAAGTTGAGGCCGGCCGCCTCCATTGCCGCGACCATGGTCTCGTCTTCCGCCATGAAACCGTAGCCGGCGAAGATCGCGTTGTAGTCGTTGTCCTGGGCGATGTTGATGATCTGCGCGATCCGCTGGTTCCGCTCCTCCTTGTTGGCGCCGGTGTAATCCGGAACCCGGTGAACGCGGTCCGGATCAGTCAGGGAACGCAATTCCGGCGCCAGCGCGTTGCGGTAGACGATGGAGTCCTTCTCGGACAGCAGTATGCCGAAATGCTCGATCCCCATCTCGGCGAACACGTCCATGGCCTCCTTCCGGATGGGGCCGCGGCAGATGATCAGCGGCCGGACACTGCTGCAGTCAAACTGCGCCACCCAGTGGCTGTGCCGGCGCCCCAGCCTGCGGTCGCGGTGGATGAGCGGATTCTTGAGATAAAATTCGTTGGACACGCCTGTCTTCCTCGAGTGCGTTGGGTTGCCGGGACCGGATCAGTGGAATTCGCGCTGCACGGATTGCAGTGGGGCGGGCTGGTAACGGCGCAGGTAGAACGCCATATTCTCGGCCAGCACCTGGCGAAGTTCCGAGGGCATCACAATCTGGGAGATGGAACCGAGGCTGAGCGCCTCGTTGGGGTTCATCAACTCGCGCTCATAGCGCTGAGCCAGCAGCGCTTCCTCGGAGCGAACCCAGTTGTTGACCAGCTGTTTCGCCGCTCCGGCGGCCTCTTCCGGGGACAGCCCCGCAGCACGCTGCGCCTCGGTTTCCGCCTTGACCTTTCCTGCCACGGCGCCGCGGATCTTGCGCAGCTCATCCTTGTAGACGTACTCCACGCCGGCCGGCCCCATCACGGCGACCCGGGTCGTGGGCAGTGCGACGACAAAGTCCGCACCGACCGGATAACTGTTCCAGGCCGCGTAGGCGCCGCCGAAGGCATTGCGTACGAGCACCAGGAAACGGGGGGTGCGCAGGTCGACGATCGCATCGAGCATGGCGCGCCCGGCCTGCACGATGCCGCCGCTCTCCTGCTCGCGGCCGGGCAGGAAGCCGGTCGTGTCCTCCAGGAAGATAACCGGTATGTTGTACAGGTTGCAGAAGCGGATGAAGCGGGCGTTCTTGTAGGCGGCATCGATGTCCACCTGGCCGGATGCCACGGCAGAGTTGTTGGCGACAAAACCGATCACGTTGCCCCCCATCCGCCCCAGCGCAGTGACGGTGTTGCGGGCGCGGTCCGGCTGGATTTCCAGGAAGTCGCCGTGGTCGCACAGTTGCTGGATCAGGATGCTGACGTCGATAGGGGTATTGAAGCCGGTAGACGAGTTGAAGGCCTTCTTGAGCAGGATATCTATATCCCAGGTCTTGCGGCTGATCGGATCGGAACTGGCGCGGAAGGGTGCAAGTTCGCCGTTGTAGCCCGGCAGGTAGTCGAGCAGCGCGCGAACCTTGCGCAGGGCGGCCACCTCGTCCTTGACCACGAAGTCGGTCACCCCGGACTGGCTGTGCACCCCGGGTCCACCGAGTTCGTCCGGCGTGACATCTTCACCGAGGACGGATTTCACCACCCCCGGCCCGGTGAGGCCGAAAAAGGTCTCGTTGGGCTGGATGAGGAAGCTGCCCTGCCGGGGCAGGTAGGAACCGCCACCGGCGTTGAAACCGAACATGCACATCACGCTGGGCACGACGCCGCTGATCTTGCGCAGCGCGGCAAATGCCTCGGCGTAGCCGTCGAGCCCGCCGACGCCGGCCGGAATGTACGCGCCGGCGCTGTCATTGATGCCCACCACGGGTATGCGCTGCTTCGCCGCAAGCTCGAACAGGCGTGCCAGTTTCGCGCCGTTGGTCGCGTCCATCGAGCCGGCGCGGACCGTGAAATCGTGCCCGTAAAGCGCGACGTCCCTGCCGTTGACCTTGATGATGGCGGTGACCAGGGAGGCCCCGTCCAGATTGGGGCCCCAGTTCTGGTAGAGCACCGTGGGTTCCCCGTCACTGAGAAAACGGATGCGCTCCCAGATGGTCATCCGGTTTTTCTGGTGCTGCCGCTGGATATTCTTGACGCCGGCCGCGCGGTAGGGCCGCTGCTGCAGCTCCCAGCCGGCTTTCAGCGCCTCCTCGTAGGGGCCAGGAGTGGACTTGATCTGCCCGGGCACATCGAACTCTTTCTCGTCGGTTCCCGCGAAGGGGTTAGTGAGGGTTGCTCTGATTTCCGCCGGACTCTCTGCGCTCATAAGACTCGTCCTGTTTCCCGCTGTCGTGTTATGCCGGTATTCACCGGGTCCGTTTTTCCGAGAATGCACGGCATCCGGACTGCTCTGCACAGCCTGCCGCCATGATGGATTTGCATGTTCTGGAGGGCGGGCTTAGGATGAAAGCTGCCCTGAAAAATCGGCGATCAAGATAAGTGTATTACCCCCCAAAGTCAATTCGGGCCCGCCGGCTGCCGGAGGGCGCGATAGTGCCTGGAACCCGCATCAACTCAGGCTTTCAAGCCTCCGGCTGTGTGCGCCGGAAGGCCTTTCACGATGCGTAGGACCGTCCATCTGGATGAACTGCCCTACAGCCCGGACAGCGGTGAACTGCTGGACAGGGTCAGGGACCTGCCGGGCGCGGCCCTGCTCGACAGCAGCGCGCCGCGCAGTGTGAGCGGGCGCTATGACATCATCACCGCCGCTCCCTGCAGCGACGGGCTGCCCCCGCTCCCGGCGAAGGCCGGGGAGGAACCGTGCCGGGAATACTTCGACGACCTGGGGCGTTACCTGCGGGAGCGCTACCTGGGTATCCAGCCCGCCGCGGCGGATATCCCGTTCTGCGGCGGTCTGCTCGGCTACCTTCCCTACGACCTGGGCAATGGCCTGCACGGGGTCACCCACCCGGGCGCGGCGGCGGTTCCGGGGGTGGCTCGCTCGACCCTCCAGGCCTACGACTGGTGCCTGCTGCAGGACCATCTGCTGCGCCGTGCGGTGCTGGTGGCGCTGCCGTGGGTGTCCCCTTCGCGGCGCCGGGACCTGCTGGCCCGGCTGCGCCGGCCCCCGGCGCACAGCGGCGCCGGTTTCGTGCTGGAGACGCCTTTCGTTTCCGACGTCAGCGAGGAGCAATACCGGGTCGCCTTCGACCGCATCCAGGCCTATATCCGCGACGGCGACTGCTACCAGGTCAATCTCGCCCAGCGCTTACGCGCCCGCTATTCAGGCGACCCCTGGTCCGCCTACCGCGTCCTGCGCCGGGTCGCCGCCGCGCCCTTCGGGGCCTATCTCGAACTCCCCGACGGCGGCGCGATCCTGAGCCTCTCCCCGGAGCGCTTCCTCGCCCTTCACGGGCACCACGTGGAGACGTCACCGATAAAAGGCACGCGACCGCGCCACGCGGAAGCCCGGAGCGACCGGCGGGCGGCGGAGGCATTGCGCGCGTCAGAGAAGGATCGGGCGGAAAACCTGATGATCGTCGACCTGCTGCGCAACGACCTCGGGCGCAGCTGCGTCCCGGGCAGTATTCATGTCGACAGGCTGTTCGAACTGCAGAGTTTTCCGACGGTGCATCACCTGGTAAGTACCGTGATCGGCGAACTGCGCAGCGACCGGCAGTCCACCGACCTGCTCCGCGACAGCTTCCCGGGGGGATCGATCACCGGCGCCCCCAAACGGCGGGCCATGGAGATCATTGCGGAGCTCGAGCCCGCTCCCCGGGAAGTGTACTGCGGCTCCATCCTCTACATCAGCGCCGACGGCCGTATGGACAGCAACATCGCCATCCGCACCCTCCTTTGCCGGGACGGCGAAATCCGCTGCTGGGCGGGTGGCGGCATCGTGGCGGATTCCCGGTGGGAGCAGGAGTACCAGGAGACCTTCGACAAGGTGGGGAGGCTGCTGGAGAGCCTGGAACAGCTGTAGCACCGGCGCCGACCCTAGGGCGCCAGGGGCCGCTCGCTCGCCTCCAGAAATGCCGTTTTGAGCTGCTCCAGGTTGTCCACCGACCGGAACTGCGGAAACTCGTCGATCACGTTCTGCGGTGCGTGGATGAGAATGCCGACGTCCGCTTCAGCGAGCATGGTGGTGTCGTTGTAGGAGTCGCCGGCGGCGATGACGCGGTAGTTCAGGCTGTGCAGTGCCTGCACGGAGGCGCGCTTGGGGTCTCTCTGCCGCAGTTTGTAGTCGACCACCCTCCCCGCCTCGTCCACCACGAGCTTGTGACAGAACAGCGTGGGCCAGCGCAGCTGGCGCATCAGCGGCTGCGAGAATTCGTAGAACGTGTCGGAGAGGATGATCACCTGGAAACGCTCACGCAGCCAGTCGACGAACGCCAGCGCGCCCGGCAGCGGCTCCAGGGAGGCGATAACCGCCTGGATGTCATCTATTTTCAGATCGTGCTGCTCCAGCAGGCGCAGGCGCTGTTTCATCAGCACGTCGTAATCGGGAATATCCCGGGTGGTGGCGCGAAGTTCGTCGATGCCCGTGCGCTCGGCGAACGCAATCCAGATTTCGGGCACCAGAACCCCCTCGAGGTCCAGGCATGCAAGTTCCACGGGATGTTCTCCTCCCCCAGGCGACGGCGAAGCGGGACAATCTAGCGAGTTGCGGTCACCGGTGCAAGCGGGACGCTAATATACGGGCAGTTCGAGGTGGGAAAAGAGTTCGTCCAGTTCCGCCCGGGTGTGGCGCTGAAATGCCTCCTTCACCAGGTCGCGGTTGAGGTGCGGGGCGAAGTGTTCGATGAACTCATACATGTAGCCACGCAGGAACGTGCCGCGGCGACAGCCGATCTTGGTGACGCTGCTTTCGAACAGGTGGCTGGCATCCAGCGCGACCAGGTCGTGATCGGTCCGCTCGTCGTAGGCCATCCCGGCAATGATACCGATTCCGAGGCCGAGCCGGACGTAGGTCTTGATGACGTCGGCGTCGGCGGCGGTGAACACCACTTTCGGCACCAGTCCCTTCTCGGCAAAGGCCTCGTCGAGCTTGGACCGGCCGGTAAACCCGAACACATAGGTGACGATGGGGTGAGCCGCCACATCCTCCAGGCCCAACCGGGAGAGCTGGGTCAGGGGATGGTCTGCGGGCACCAGGATGCAGCGGTTCCAGCGGTAGCAGGGCATCATGATCAGGTCGGAAAACAGCTCCAGCGCCTCGGTTGCGATGGCGAAATCCACCGTGCCGTCCGCCGCCATCTCGGAGATCTGCATGGGGGTTCCCTGGTGCATATGCAGGGCGACATCCGGATAGCGCTGGATGAAAGCCTTGATGGTGGCCGGCAGCGCATAGCGCGCCTGGGTATGGGTAGTGGCGATGGAGAGGCTGCCCTTCCTCTCATTGGAGTACTCCTGGGCAACCTGCTTGATGCTCTCGACCTTGCGCAGCACCTCCCCCGCCGCCTCGAGTATGGCCTCCCCGGCCGGGGTGACGTGGGTCAGGTGCTTGCCGCTGCGGGCGAAGACCTCGACCCCCAGCTCGTCCTCGAGCAGCCTGATCTGCTTGCTGATCCCGGGCTGGGAGGTGTAGAGACTCTGGGCGGTTGCCGAAACATTGAGGTCGTGGTGGGCCACTTCCCAGATGTACCGCAACTGCTGGAGTTTCATCGCGCCCCCCTTTTTTCGCCGAACGTGACGACCGATGCTTATGAAGAATAGCTTTTAGGTAGGGGGATTGCCAAATAAAAAAGTAATAACTGAGGACCAGTTCATACTCAGCTGTTGGCCACCCCGTGGGGCACGTGGCCAGTGGCGATATGGGGGCTGGCGGAGGCGCAGTGGGTCTGCTGGTCATCGAAAAAGACATCGGCCTGGTAGGCCCTGAGAAATTCGGTTTTATCGAGGCCGCCGAGGAAGATCGACTCGTCGATGCGGATGTTCCAGGCGCGGAGGGTGCGGATGACCCGCTCGTGGGCCGGCGCCGACCGGGCGGTCACCAGGGCCGTCCGGATCGGCGCTTCGGTTGCGGGGAAAGCCTGCTGCAGGCGATGCAGGGCGGAAAGAAACGGCTTGAACGGCCCGCCGCCGAGGGGTTGCCGCGCCGCGGCCTTTTCGCTGGCGGTGAAAGCCTCCAGACCCTCGCTCTTGTAGACCCGTTCCGCCTCGTCCGAGAACAGCACGGCGTCACCGTCGAAGGCGAACCGCAGCTGGTCGCTGCTGCTGGTGCCGCCCTTGCTGGAGACCAGGGTCGCGGCGGCGACGCCACAGTCCAGGGCATAGCGGACGTCCTCCGCCTCGTTGGAGAGAAAGAGATGGCAACCGAAGGCGTTGATGTAGCGCCAGGGGCTCTCCCCGCCGCAGAAGGCGGCGCGGCTGATGGCGAGCTCGTAGTGCTGGATGGAGTTAAATACCCGCAGGCCGGTATCGGCACTGTTGCGGGAGAGCAGCACGACTTCCACGTGCCCGTCCCCGCCGAGACGGTCGTTGAGCCTCAGCAGTTTGTGCACGAGGGGAAAGGCCTCGCCGGGCTCCAGCGGTTCATCCTCGCGGGCGATCTGGTATTCAGAGTAGGCCTGCAGCCCCTCGCTCCTGAACACCTCGTGGCTGGCGTCCAGATTGAACAGGGCGCGGGAGGAAATGGCGATGACCAGCTTGTCTTCCAGTTGATGCGGCATAGCGGGAGAATACCCGCATGACACCGCCGGTTCCAGCGCATTTGGCGCCGGCGCAGGCGGGTGCCCTCAGCTCACTTTCAACATGCCGCGTTCCTCCAGGTCCAGCAGCAGCAGCTGCTGGACGAGAAAGTCCCGGGTGGTCTCCGGGTGCTCCAGCTTGATCCGCTCCAGGAATGGCCTGGCTGCCGCTTCATCGCCGTGGTGCAGCAGGGCCCTGAAGGCGGCGGCAACAAACTGGCCCGGCTCCTGGCTGAGGGCCTTGATCCGGCGCAGGCTTGCGGCCAGGGTGATCTCCTGCTCCGTCAGCTCGGTTCCGAACGGGTAGTCGGGCAGCAGGCCGCTGCGCTGATGCGGCCCCAGTATCTTTTTCAGTTTTTCCGGGGTGTTGTTGCGCGCCTCGAAGGGAATGCGGTAATCCCGCGGCAGCTTGGCGTGATTCTTGGCAAATTCCAGCAGCCGCTCCTGGAACCGCGAGTCGGCGATATTGATCAGCCGCTTGATGATCTCCGCGTCACTCTGCCCGCGCAGGTCTGCCACGCCGTACTCAGTGACGATCACGTCGCGCAGGTGCTTGGGAATGGTGGTATAGCCGTAAAAGGGCACGATATTGGATTGCAGCTGCCTGCCGTGGCCCCGGGTACTGCGGATGCAGAGGATGGAGTGGGCGCCGGGGAGATCCTGGGCCATCGCCACGAAGTTGTACTGGCCGCCGACGCCGCTGACCACGGTCCCATCCTCCAGCGCGTCCGAGGCGACGCCACCGTTGAGGGAGACGATCATGCCGGTATTGATAAATCGCGCTTTCTGCCGCTGCGCACAATAGAGATGATAATCAAGCAGCAGCTGGTTGGTGCGCCGCACGCCGGTCATGCAGATCCGCTCCCGGCCCTCGGCGTCGAGGGACCTGAGCTTGTCGTAGAAATCCCGCGGGCCGAGGAAAAATCCGCCGTGCAGGATCCGGCCGTGGCGCAGTTCCCGGCCAGACACCCGCTGCAGCAGCGCCGCACGGGTGTCCGGGTTGTCGAGGTCATTGGGCAGCGCGGCGCCGCCGACGACCAGCCCATCGTCGGCGATGGCAACGTCCTCGCCGAGAATCCCCCAGTACTGCAGCTCTGCGAGGGAATGCACCTCGAGGTGCCTGGGCATCAGCCCGGTGCGTCGCCCGTAGTCGTAGAGTCGCGCGTCCACCCGGTGGTCGATCTCCCCCGCGTTCAGGCCGCGCTGCAAGACGAGGTTGTCGTACACCTTGCGCTTCACGATGCCATGCTCGATCAGGTGCATCATGCCGTTGACGAACATCTCGGTGGAGACGTACAGGCCCTGCTGGAAGCGGCCGCCTTCCGTCGCCAGGGGGGTTCTCTGGTGGGTCAGGGCCGCGGCCATCTCGCGGTAGGCCGCGTTGTGCTCCTGGCGCAGGATACAGGAGTGGGCCACCGCATCCCCCAGGGCACCGATACCGATCTGCAGGGTGCCCCCATCGGGAATAAGTGTGCTGGCATGGAGTGCGGTGGCGTAGTCACTGAGGGGGACCGCGGCGTTGGGCACGGCGAAGAGGGTGCGGTTGTATTGCGGGTTGCGGACCAGAATGTCAAAAAAATCGTCATCCACCGCCGCATCGTGATCCATGAAAGGCAGGTCATCGTGTGCCTGGGCGATACTGACGAAAGGCCTGCCCTCTCCCCTCTCCCGCATGCACTCGACCATCTCCAGGGAGATGTCGGGATTGCAGGAGAGACTGACGGCGGGCCCCGAGGGGGTATCGCGAACCGCCACCATCTGCACCAGCACGTTGATGCCGCTGGAGAACATGTCGCGGATGATGTGGGTGTAATTGCTGGAGATGTAGTTCTGCTGGGCCTGGGGGACGTTCTTCATCGAGCCGGCCTTGAAGTAGAGCTCGCTGACCTTGATGTTGGGCGGCAGGCTGTCGCTGCGCAGTGCCTTCATGTAGTCGAGTTCCTCGTAGTCGCCGAACAGGCGCTCCACGATGGGGCCGGCGAGGCTGGCCTCGATGTGGCTGCCCGGTGCGGGAAGCTCCAGAGAGAGGGCTGTCAGGATGTGCAGCGAGATATCAGGGTCCTCCGCCGCCCGCCGGTAGAAGGCGTTGACCAATTGGACCGGCTTGCCCAGCCCCAGGGGGGCGGCAACGACCAGGTCCCTGCCAACCGTCTCGATGGCCCGCTCGACCGCCGCTTCGACCGTGGTCAGTAATTCACTCACATCCAATCTCCCTGAACTCCTTGCGGGTGATGCCCGGAGTATAAACAAATGGCCCTCCCGCATCACACCGGGAACATGAAGGGGCCGGGAGTACCCCGGCGATCAGCGCCGCTCGAAGTACTCCCGGGTGATCCGGAAGACCAGTGGGCCGAGCAGCAACAGCGCGACCAGGTTCGGTATGGCCATGAAGGCATTCAGCGTGTCCGCGACCAGCCAGATCGTGTCGAGATGCACGACGGTACCCACCGGCACGGCGAGCACCCAGGCCACCCGGAACGGGAGGATTGCCCGCGCACCGAGCAGGAACACAATGCAGCGCTCGCCGTAGAAGGACCAGCCGATCATGGTGGTGAAGGCGAACAGGCACAGCCCCAGGGTGACGATGTACTCACCGCCCGGGAATGCGTTGCTGAACGCCATCGAGGTCAGGCTGGCGCCACTGACGCCGCTGGGGAGGACGTCCATGATGACGATGACCAGGCCGGTCATGGTGCAGATGACGAGCGTATCGATGAACGTCCCGAGCATGGCGATCATGCCCTGCTGCACCGGCTGGTTGGTGCGGGCCGCGGCGTGGGCGATCGGGGCGCTGCCGAGTCCCGCCTCGTTGGAGAAAATGCCCCTGGCGACCCCGAAGCGCATGGCCGCCCACACGGTGGCTCCGGCGAACCCGCCGGCGGCGGCAGAACCGGTCAGGGCGCTGTCGACGATCGTGACGATCGCCCCCGGTATCGCTGCGGCATGGGTCAGGATCACGACCAGGCTCATCAGGAGGTAGCTGAGCGCCATCATCGGCACCAGCCAGCTGGCCACGCTGGCGATCCGCCTGATGCCTCCCAGCACCACAAGGCCGACCAGCACCATCAGGGCGAGTCCGGTGGCGAGCGGCGGCACCGAGAAGGCATCGTGCAACACCTGGGAGACTGAATTGGACTGCACGGTGTTGGCCAGGCCGAACCCGGCCAGGCTGCCGAACAGAGCGAACGCGTAGCCCAGCCAGTGCCAGCGCCGGTGCAGGCCGTTCCTGATGTAGTACATCGGTCCGCCACTGTAGTTGCCGCGCTCGTCCTGCTCGCGGAAACGTACGGCACAGACTGCCTCGGCGTACTTGGTGGCCATCCCCACCAGCGCCGTTATCCACATCCAGAACAGCGCGCCCGGCCCGCCCAGGGCAACCGCAGTCGCCACCCCCGCGATATTGCCGGTGCCGATAGTGGCGGAAAGCGAGGTCATCAGGGCGCTGAACGGGGAGATGTCGCCCTCCCCCTTGCCCTGCCGTCCCTGCAGCAGCAGGCGCAGGGCTACCGGAATTTTGCGCACGGTCATGAAGCGCAGGCCGAGGCTCAGGTAGAGCCCGGTCCCGAGCAGCAGCGCCAGCATGAGCGGGCCCCAGGCCCAGCCGTTGATGGTGGTGATCACTTCAGTCATGGGATGTCCCGTTTTTTTATCTTTCGGGGTGTTACCGGTGAAACCCGCCGCGTTGCGGAAACAGGCCGAAAATGCCGCCCGTGTGGACGAATACGATATCCCGGCACCCCTCGAACCGGCCGGCCTCGAGTTCCGCCAGCAGCCCCTGGAAGGCCTTGCCTGTATAGACAGGATCGAGCACCAGCCCCTCCAGGCGACTGAGTTCGGCGATCAGGCGGAAGACCTCGTCACTGGCGATCCCGTAACCTTCGCCCACGTAACCGTCCAGCACCCGCGGCTCCACCGCCACTGCGGGCGAATCCGGGTAGCGCCCCCGCCAGTCGGCGGCGTCCGCCCGGACCTTGTCCAGGAAGTACTGCTCATCGTCGCAGACGTTGACGCCCCACACCGTGGCGGGAAGCCGATGCAGCGCGCTGCCGAGGGTCAGCCCGGCCTGGGTGCCGCCGGAGCCCGTCGCGGTGACGACATGCGCGCGCTCGATGCCCGCCTGCTTGAAATCCGCGGCCAGTTCCTCGCAGGCTGCGATGTATCCCCAGACCCCGACGCCGTCGCTGCCCCCGGTAGGTATCGCCAGGGCCTTCCTGCCCTGGCCGGCATAGTGCGCCTGCCATTGCCGGAACAGCTCATCGATCTCCCGGAAATAGCGCCGGGGGGGATAGCAGCTCACCTCGGCCCCGGCCAGCCGGTCGAGCAGGAGATTGCCATCGTGCTCGACCGGCTCATCGCCGCGCAGCAACAGGTGCACCTTGAGGCCGAGTTGGGCCCCGACGAAAGCGGTGGCACGGCAGTGGTTGCTCTGTAAGCCGCCGCAGGTGATCAGGGTGTCGCAACCGCTGTCCAAGGCGTGTGCCGCTATGAACTCAAGCTTGCGCACCTTGTTGCCGCTCAGTGTGCAGCCGGTGAGATCGTCGCGCTTCACCCACAGCCGGTGGCCCCGGCCCCATCTGGCGGAAGCGCGCTCGAGATACTGCAGCGGGGTGGGGAGACGGGCCAGCTCGACCCGTCGTGGGTAGCGCAATGCCGCCGCGGGCCGGTCTCTTTTATCGTCCTGTCCGCTCACTTTGCCCGCTCAGTGTGCCGGACGGGACACTAGCCGATAGACTTCAGGGTGCCCTTGGGCAGGACCGCGTGGACGTGAACGCGCTGGAACTTCATATCCACCTTGTCGGCCACGTTGAGCACCATATAGTTCTCATCGAGGGCGGTGATTCGCCCCAGGATACCGGAGGTGGTCACCACCTCGTCCCCCTTGTTGAGGGCGGCGACCATCTGTGCATGCTCCTTCTGGCGCTTGCGCTGGGGGCGAATGGCGATGAAGTAGAAGAGGACGAACAGCCCCACCAGAAAAAGGATCTGGAACAACTCGCCGCCCGGCGGCGGCTGCCCCGCGGGTTGGGCCTGGGCGCTGGCAATAAACAGACTCATCTGTACTTTCCTGTGGTTCGGGGCTCCCGGTGGGAGCGGTTTGAAACGCGGGCTAATGTACAGGGTTTCAATCTGCCCCGCAATCGACTAGCCGACGATCTCCAGTTCGTACTCCATGATCTGCGGCGCGTGGTCGGAGAACCGCTCATCCTTGTAAATCGATGCGGCGCGCACTCTGTCCGCGAGTTTCGGCGTAATCACCTGGTAATCCAGGCGCCACCCGACGTTCCTGGCCCAGGCCTGCCCCCGGTGGGACCACCAGGTGTACTGGTCGGGCTCACTGTTTACCAGCCGGAAGGCGTCGACATAGCCCAGCTCATCGTAGAGCCGGTCGAGCCACGCCCGTTCCGCCGGCAGGAAACCACTGTTCTTCTGGTAGGCGCGCCAGTTCCTGAGGTCGATCTCCTTGTGGCAGATATTCCAGTCGGCGCAGATGATGAACTCCCTGCGCTTGCGTCGAAGGATCCTGAGATGGTCCAGGAAGCATTCCATGAAACGGTATTTCCTGGCCTGGGCCTCTTCGCTGCTGGAGCCGGAAGGGAGGTAGAGCGAGACCACGCTGAGGCCGTCGAAATCAGCCTGGAGGTAGCGCCCCTCCGAGTCGACCGGCTCCCAGCCGAGCCGGGTGATGACTTTTCTTGGACGGACCCGGCTGAAGAGGGCCGTGCCGCTGTACCCCTTGCGCGCGGCATCGTTGTAGAAGCAGTGGTAGCCCTCGGGGCTGAACACCGGGTCCTCGAGCTGGCCCTCCTGCGCCCGGGTCTCCTGAATACACACCACGTCGGCCTGCTCCCGGGCAAGCCAGTCGAACAGGCCCTTGCGCGCTGCGGCGCGGATGCCGTTGGCATTGCAGGTGATAATTTTCGCCATTGCCGCTTCCATTTGCGCCGAAAAAGCGGGGAAGTCTACAGGAAGGCGGGGGACGGCTCCAGATGACGGCCCGGTCACCTGTAACGGGAACGTGACAGCGCCCTATACTCGGCTAGAATGTAGTGTCGACACGGCGTCAAACCATAACAGCCGAGCAGTTGGAGTGCCCCGTGAACAAGAGTACCGCCGAAACCAACCGGGAAATCGCTTACAAACTCTCCAACAACCTGTCGCGCCTGCTCAGGGAGTTCTCGCGGGACTTCGAGCGACGCATCTGGCGCGCCCTGGAGGCCCGGGGCTATCCCGACATCCGCCCCTCCCACAGCGCCGTTTTCGCCAACCTCGGGCTGGGGGCGGTGCGCGTTACCGAGCTGGCGGAACGGGCGCAGGTGACACAGCAGGCCATGGGCAAGATGTTGAAGGAACTGGAACGGATGGGCTATGTGGCGCGGGCGGTGGACAGCGGCGACAAGCGCGCCAAGGAGATCCGTCTCACCGAACGCGGTGTCCGGCTCGCCGCGGACAGCCTGCAGGTGATGGAGGAGGTGCGCAGCTACTACGCCCGGAAAATCGGGGAACGGGAGCTCGCCGAACTGGAGAGCAACCTGCGGGAAGCCGTGCGCAAACTCTCTCTTGACTACCTGCCCGAGTCCTGGGCGGATCCGGATTCGTCCTGACAGATTCCGGGCGGTGCCGCACAGGGCTCAACCATCGGGATTTCCTGCGTGAGTTCAGGCGTTGAACTGCATGAAATCCGGCGTATTGAACACCCAGCTTTTTTCCTCCTGCCGCCGGGAGATCCGCCACCCCTCCGCCGTGCGGCGGTAATCGTCCACGTACCACAGTCCCAGGAAAAAAACGTGTGTGGCGCCATCGGGCATGGCCATCTCCATGGGATTGAAGCACATCACTCGTCCCCTTGCCGAATCGCCCTCCAGCCTGATCTGGATGTTGCCGTTGAAGTGCTGGGTATTCGGAAAAAGCGCGTCGGTGAGGGATTGCTCGAGGAAGGCGATGGTCTCTTCCAGGTCGCCGACGACGCCGCCGAAGGCGCTGTAATCTATCTGGGCGTCGTCGGTGAAGACCGAGCGGCGCAAGTCCCCGAACTGCTTCCGGTCGATGAGGTCGGCGTAGTGGAAAAGCAGGTCCTGGATCTCGAACCGATCGGATATCTCCTGTTGTGACAACACGATGCTTCCCTCTTATTCGTCGAGTTTGAACACGCGGATGGCGTTTTCCCGCAGGAACTTGGGCCAGACTTCGTCCCGCAAGGGAACGTCGGGGAGTTCGCTGAATATGCGGTCCAGTGAGAGCCCCATCGGGAAGTAGCCGGCGTACATCACCTGGTCCGAACCGCGCTTGTTGGCGAACTCGACGATATCCTTCGGGTAGTGCTTCGGTGCGAATGCGCTGGTCATATAGTGCAGGTTGGGATACTTCAGCATGAGTTTCCAGGCGACGTCAGTCCACGGCTCGCAACCGTGGCGGGTCACGACGCGCAGCTCGGGAAAAAACCACAAGACCTCGTCGAGCAGTTCCACCTTCTGCGGCCCGAAAGGGACGCGCGGTCCCGGGACGCCCATACAGGGGCAGAACGGGATGTCCAGCTCCACCAGCTTGGCGTAGATGGGATACCATTTCTTGTCGTTGACCGGCACCGGCGGACAGATCATTGCCGGGGCGGCTGTCACCGCCTTGATGCCGAACTCCTCATGCATGGCGACAATCGCCCTGACTTCCTCCATGCCGTTATTCGGATTGGCCTCATAACTGGCGAAAAAACGGTCCGGGTGCCGGCGCAGGGCCTCGGCGTGCACGTCACTGAACCTGCCGACACCGATCATGGCCCGCTCGATATTGTGTTTGTCCATCTGCGCCAGCGTATAGGCGATGTAGTCGTCCTGTTTGCCGGTCTCCGGAATGTCCTTGAACATGTACTGAGCCGGCATCTTGAACATGTCGTGACTTTCCCGGTCCATGAGCATGGGCTTGATCCACTCGTAGAAGTGGCTGGTATCATCACCGGGCACGGCGAGCATCAGGTCGATGACGCCGACATCCTTGGGCATGGGCATGAAGTCCTCCTCAGCGTTGTTGTCTCGGGGCTGCCTGCATTGTCCGGTCTGCCACCGTTGGCACAAGGACAAAATCCGCCGCGAACCCGACATTTCCCGTCAAGGCTCAACACCGTGAACCGCCGCACCTTTTGTTAAAGCTATTTCTAGATTTAACAATAGTAGGTAGCTACTTGATATAATTGAATTTAAACCTGAATGGGCGGGTCGGCGTCGGCCGCGTGGCGCTGCTTGCGCAACCTGAAGGGCAGTGTATCGTCGATCGAGCGATAGCGATAACGTCCCTCGCTGTCCAGCGACCGCGCCAGCTGTCCCCGCTGAAGCAGGTAGTTGAGATGCGCCACACACTCCCCCAGCGCCAGGGTGAGCTGCTGTTCATCGAGTTCCCGCCGGAACAGCACCGGCAACAGTTCGATCGCGGTCGGCGATTCATCCAGGCAGGCTTCCTCGAGTGCGATCAGGTGGTCTTCGTGGTGCTCGATCAGGTACCGGAGCCGCCGGTGCAGCCCGAAAAAAGGCGCGTTGTGCGCCGGCAGTACGAGGGCGTCGGCGGGAAGCCGCTCCAGAAGATACTCGAGCGAATTGAGCCACTCTTTCAGCGGGTTGGCCTCCGGCTCACCGCCCATAACGCTGATGTTCGAGGTGATTTTGGGAATGACCTGGTCGCCCGAAATCAGGATATTGAGCGACTCGCAGTAGAGGCAGGCATGCTCCGGCGAGTGCCCCCGCCCTACCACAACCCGCCAGCGGTGGTCGTTGATGGTCAGCCTGCTCCCGTCGACCAGACGATGGTAGGCACTGGGCATGGGCGTGATGTAGTGCCCGAAGCCGCTGAAGCGCTGACGCATGCGCTCCACCTGGGCCACACTGTAGCCGGAACGGCGCAGGAACTGCTCGTTCTGCCAGCTGAAGTGCTCCTGCTGCATGCGGCTGAAGGCGAGCCCGCTGAGGTACTCGGTCTGGGTCATGTAGAAGGGCACGCGCCAGCGTTCGCAGAGCCAGCCGGCCATGCCCACGTGGTCCGGGTGATAGTGCGTCGACAGCACCGCCTTCACCGGCTTGCCCTCCAGTCCCGTTGCGAACACCTCCTCCCACAGGGACTCCGTCGGCCCCACCGCGATCCCGGTGTCGATCAGCCACCAGCCATCGCTGTCTTCCAGCAGGTAAAGGTTGATGTGGTCCAGGGCCATCGGCAACGGCATCCGCAGCCAGTAGACACCATCGGCAACCTCCCGCAGCTGACCCGGTCCCGGCACGTCTTCGAACAGATACTCCGGCATGGAGTGGGCGGTCAGAGCCCCAGTTCCGAGATCAGGGCCAGCACGTCCTCGTTGTGGGTCTTGGTGTTCACCTTTTCCATGACGTGTTTCAGGCGGCCGTCCTTGCCGATGATAAAGGTGGTGCGCAGTATCCCGTCGAACTCGCGGCCCATAAACTTTTTCGGCCCCCAGGCGCCGTACTTGTCCGCAACCGCATGGTCTTCGTCAGACAACAGGGTGAAATTCAGATCCTGCTTTTCGATGAACTTGCCCAGGCGTGCGACCGGATCCGGACTGACGCCCAGCACCACGGTATCGAGTTTCTCCAGGGCTTTTTTGCTGTCGCGGATGCCGCAGGCCTGGGTGGTGCACCCCGGGGTCATCGCTTTCGGGTAGAAATACAGCACGACGTTCTTGTCTCCCCTGAACTGCTTCAGGCTGACCTTGTTGCCGTCCTGGTCCGGCAGGGTGAATGCAGGGGCCATATTGCCGATTTTGGGAAATGCCATGTCGACTACTCCTTGGTGGGTTCAGGGAAATATCAGGGCCGCCGGGGCGTGCGCTCGATGGCTGACACCCGCACGGGAAAACTGCCCTGGCGCATGTCAGCAAAAAATTCCTCGAGGGTCTGTTGCACGACCGGGAAGGCGATCTCGTTCCAGGGAATCTCGTCCTCGGTGTAGAGCGCGGTCTCGAGGCTTTCCGGTCCCACCCCGAACTCACCGCCCTCCAGGTCGCAGCGGTAGAACATATACACCTGGCTGATATAGGGCACGTCGAATACCCGATACAGCTCCAGGTTGCTGACCCGGGCCCGCGCCTCCTCCCAGGTTTCACGTGCAGCGCCCTCGGGGGTCGTCTCGCCGTTCTCCATGAAACCGGCCGGCAACGTCCAGCGGTCCCGGCGCGGCTCTATCGCGCGCCGGCAGAGCAGAACGCGCCCCTCGTAGACGGGCACACAGCCGACGATGATACGGGGGTTGCTGTAGTGGATCAGCTCACAGGCGGTGCAGACGAAGCGCTCCCTGTCATCCCCCTCGGGGACCCTGAGGGTTACCGCGCTGCCGCAACTGGTACAGAACTTCATGGGAGAGGAACCACCGCCATCGAGCCGACCAGTATAAAGCCTAACTCAACTCGCGATAAGCGCCGCCGAAAAAGAGCAGCGGCACGCCCTCCTCGCGCGCCGTTACCGAGCGGACCTCGCCGATGATGATCAGGTGGTCGCCCCCCTCATGGGTTGCGTGCTGGCCGCATTCGAAGGCCACGAGGGCGTCGCGAATAACCGGCGCCCCGTGCTGCCCCAGGGTGTAATGCGCAGGGTCGAGCAGGTGCTCGCCTTTCCGGGCGTAGAGGTTGGAGAGGTCCAGCTGCTCCAGGGCCAGCACGTTGATGGCGAATTCACTCGCCGAGGCGTAGGTGTCATAGACGTCCGAGCTGTTCTGCAGGCTCCACAACACCAGGGGCGGGTCCAGTGACACGGACGAAAAGGAATTGGCCGTCAGCGCCAGCGCCTGTCCCGATTCCGTCACAACCGTGATGAGGCATACGCCGGTCGCGAAGCGACCCAGAGCATCCCGTAATTGCCTGGCCTGCAGATCCATTCCCCGCCTCCTGATTATTGGTCGTGTCACCTCGGTGGCGCTATTGGAGCGCAGTGGTCGCCACCTGACAACCCCCGGATGGGCTATGCGCGCGATGACTCCCACCGGCGGGTGCGGGCCAGGTCATCCTCTTTCGCCTCGACCCACCGGGTGCCCGATGGCCCGACCTCCTTCTTCCAGAAGGGGGCTCCGGTTTTCAGGTAGTCCATGATGAACTCGCAGGCGGAGAAGGCCGCTTCCCGGTGCGCTGCCGCGACGCCGACCCAGACGATCTGCTCCCCCGCGCGCAGGCTGCCCACCCGGTGCACGACGCTGGCGGCGAGCAGGGGCCATCGCGCGGCGGCCTGCTCGAGGATTTCCTGTATGCACTTTTCCGTCATGCCGGGGTAGTGCTCGAGCACCATCGCCTCGATCGCCCCTCCCCGCTCCGCGCTGCGGACATAGCCGGTGAAAGTCGCGATGGCACCCTCCCGTGCGGCGCCCTGCAGCAGCGCCGACTGAAGCCCGGAGACATCAAAGTCGGCCTGCTGCACCCTCACCGCGAGAGCCGTCGTCACCTCAGCCACCGGTGACCGGCGGAAAGAAAGCGACTTCGTCTCCGTCATGCAGGACGCAGTTGCCCTCCGCCACCGTCTGGTTGACCGCCCGGATGATATTGCGCTGGCCCAGCAATCGACACCAGCGCTCGCCCCCGTGCTCGCACAGGGCATCGTACAGCGCGTCCAGGTCGGTCAACCGCTCGCTCCAGGGGATCTCCAGGCCTGCGCAGTCGAGCTCCTCCCGCAGCCGCGCGAAAAACAGGACCTTGACCATCAGGTGCCTTGCCCGTCGTCGCGGCGCCAGAGACCGGAGCGCCCCCCGCTCTTCTCCTGCAGCGCGACCCGGCGGATTTCCATGCCGCGGTCGACCGCCTTGCACATATCGTAGATGGTGAGCGCGGCGATCGAGACCGCGCTCAGCGCTTCCATCTCCACGCCGGTTTTGCCGGACACCTTGCAGCGTGCCTCGACCCGAACACAGCCGGCTCCGGGATCAAGGCGGAAACTGACATCCACCGCATTCAGCATCAGGGGATGGCAGAGGGGGATAAGGTCGGCACATTTTTTTGCGGCCTGGATGCCGGCCACCCTGGCGACGGCGAGGACATCCCCCTTGGCGTGACCGCCGCTTTCCAGCAGCGCCAGGGTCTCAGCCGCCATGGCCACTTCGGCAACGGCCACCGCGACGCGCTCGGTGACCGCCTTGCCGCCGATGTCCACCATACGGGCCGCGCCGGTGTCGTCCAGGTGGGTAAGTCTGGTCATGGATTTTTCCGCGTAAACTGGGGCAATAAGCCATACCAGTCTAACTGAATGGAATGACCCATTGACAGCGCAATTGCGCTAAAGTGTGGCTGACGATGACAGGGAGAATCCCGATGGCCAAGCTATCACTCGGACTGCAACTGGGCTACTGGGGCGCCCAGCCCCCCGCCAACCACGTGGAAATGGCGCAGGAGGCGGAGCGCCTGGAATATGACTCGGTCTGGACGGCTGAGTCCTGGGGTAATGACTGCTTCACCCCGCTCGCCTGGATCGGGGCCCAGACCACCCGGATCCGCCTCGGCACCTCGGTCGCGCAGCTCTCCGCGCGGACGCCGACCGCCTGCGCAATGGCGACGCTGGCGCTCGATCATCTCTCGGGCGGCCGCATGATCCTGGGCCTCGGCGTTTCAGGTCCGCAGGTCGTCGAAGGCTGGTATGGCCAGCCGTACGCCAAGCCCCTGACCCGTACCCGTGAGTACGTGGCGATCATCCGCAAGGTGCTGGCGCGTGAGGAGCCTGTCACCAGTGACGGCGAGTTCTATCCCCTGCCTTACACCGGGCCGGGCGCCTGGGGCATGGGCAAGCCGCTGAAGCCAATCACCCACCCCCTGCGCGCGGAGGTGCCGATTTTCATCGGGGCGGAAGGCCCGAAAAATGTCACCCAGACAGCGCAGATCGCCGACGGCTGGCTGCCCCTTTACTACTCACCCTACCGCCAGGAGGTGTACGCCGACCAGCTCGCCGACGCCAAAGATGGGTTCGAGATCGCCGCTACCGTCATGGTCAACGTCAGCGACAACCTGCAGGAGGCACTCTACCCGGTAAAGGCCATGCTGGGATTCTACATTGGGGGAATGGGCTCCTCGAAGCGCAACTTCCACAAGGAACTGATGGCCCGAATGGGGTTCCCGGACGAAGCGGAGCAGATCCAGGAATTCTTCATGAAAGGTGAGCGGGACAAAGCCGTTGCCGCAGTACCGGACCAGTTCGCCGACGAGATATCCCTGTGCGGCCCGCGCGAGCGGATCCGGGAAAAATTGCAGGACTGGGAGCGCTCACCGGTGACCAGCCTGCTGGTCAACGGCGATATCGGACTGCTCAGAACCATGGCAGAACTGGTGGGCTGACCGGCTGCCAGCGGCAATCCGGTCAGGACTGGCCCCGGACGCCCGGTGTCGACTCCTCCCCCCACTGCTCTGCACACTTTGTGGACGCGTCTGCTCTACGGCTCAGGCGTGGTGAACTATGCCCTGAAAGACGCCGCGTTCGGCGCATTCGTGCTTTTTTACTACAAGCAGGTGCTGGGCCTCAGCGGCACCCTGACCGGGCTCGCGATCGCGATATCCGTCGTCTGGGATGCGGTATCCGACCCCCTGGTGGGTGCCTGGTCCGACCGCATGCGGACGCGCTGGGGCCGGCGCCATCCGCTGATGCTGGCGTCCGTGCTGCCGCTGGCGCTCAGTTTCATCGCGCTCTTCTCGCCACCGGCCGCCGTTCTCGGATCACAGACCCAGCTCTTCTGGTGGCTGCTGGCGACCGTCATACTCCTGCGCACAGCGCTGACCCTGTTCATGGTGCCCTATCTCGCCCTGGGTGCGGAAATCTCCACGGACTACCACGAGCGCACCCGGCTCGTCAGTGTGCGGACCAATCTCGGCTGGTTCGTGGGTGTCCTCGCGCCATCCATCGCCCTGGTGCTGATATTCACGGAACAGGCCGGGATCGACGGCCGCTTTCTGGGGGAGCATTACCGGGACTACGGGATCCTCAGTGCCGCCGGCGTCCTGATATTCAGCGTCCTTTGCCTCACCGGAACCTGGCGCCATATTCCGCATCTGCGCAGCCTGGAGGGGGGCGGCAGCGCGGGTATGCTGCGCGATGTTCTCGGTACCTTCCGCAACCGCAACTTCCGCTACATGGTCCTGCTGGATACCGTGGTCGGGGGTATGGGCGGCGTCATCGCGGTGCTGCTGATGGTGACCTGGACCTATTTCTGGGAGCTGGGCACAGCGCAGATATCCCTGCTGTTCGCGGGACCGCCCCTGCTCGCCGTTCTGGTCGTGACCACCAGTTCCCGCTTCATCAACCGGAGACTGGAGAAGCAGCAGCTGCTGCGCGCCAGCTGTGTGCTCGGGGCCCTGAACCTGCTGTGGCTGACGCCGATGAAGCTGTTCGGGCTGTTGCCCGACGATGGCACCATTATCTTTGTTCTCGTGTTTATCAACTACGCCATCAACACAACCTTCACCATTACCCGCACGATCGCCAATCACGCCCTGCTCGCCGATATCGCTGACGAGCACGAACTGGCCACCGGCCAGCGCCAGGAGGGGGTGATGTTCGCCGCGGCATTCTTCGCCGCAAAATTCATCAACGGCTTCGGCTACCTGTTCGCGGGGCCCTTCCTGGACCTGATTGGGCTGGAGAGCGGCATGCTGCCGGGGGAGACGCCACCGGGGGTGGCGTGGGGATTGGGTCTGGCGATGGGGCCGGGGCTGGCCCTCATGATGGTGATCCCGATCTGGATGGCGTTCAAGCTTGATCTCAGCCTTGCCGGCCAGATGAAGATCCAGTCCGCGCTGGCAGAGCGCAGGGCGCTCCTCTCCTGAACGTCAGGACGACCCCAGGCAATCGTAGGCTGCCCGCACCAGCTCCGCCGAGCGCGGATCGCCCTCGAGGTCGAATTTCATGGCATTCATGACGTAGGCGAACCCGAGCTCAGCATCGGGATCCGCGAAGGCCAGGGCGCCACCGGCGCCCGGATGTCCGAAACAGCGGGGGCCCGCGCCCGGGGCGAGAAAGGGCTGCAGGCCAAAGCCCAGGCCGAAACAGGTCTCCCGGAAAATGACCTTGTCGGGGCCACACACCTGCTGCGTGCAGGCTTTGGCCAGCTGCCCCGGACTCAGCAACCGCACGCCGTCGACCTCGTCCACCAGTGCCGCATAGAAACGGGCCAGGGACCGCGCATCGCCCACACCATTGGAGGATGGCATCTCCGCCCTCAGCACGTCCTCCCTGTTCCACATCTCGTTGTAGCCGAACAAATCGCTCGGCCCGGACATGACTCGGGCGGTCAGGCTGTCAGCCCCCAGCAGGGCCGCCACTGCGTCACTGCCGCCCTCCGGCGGCACCAGCGTTGCACAGTGGGGCAGTTCCCGCTGGGGCAGCCCGATCCAGAACCGCAGTCCCAGGGGCGCGGCGATTTCCCTGGCGAGATACCGGCCAAGAGTGTCGCCCGTTATCCGCCGGACCAGCTCACCCAGTATCCAGCCGAACGAGCGGGCGTGATAGCCATGAGCCGTGCCGGGCTCCCAGTTCGGGGACTGGGCGGCGATGGCCTCGACCACGGGATCCCAGGCCAGCACCTGCTCCAGCGTGAGGTCGCCGTCCACCGCCGCCAGACCGGCCTGGTGGGAAAGGACCTGCCGGACCGTTATCCGCTCCTTGCCGTTGCAGCCGAACTCCGGCCAAAACGCGGCGACGGGGGCATCCACATCGAGTCGACCCGCCTCGATCAACCGGTTGATGCAGGTGGCTGTCGGCCCTTTGGCCGCGGAAAAAACCAGGACAATCGTGTCCCGCTCCCAGGGCCGACCACTGCCGCCGTCCGCCAACCCGCCCCACAGATCGACCACCGGACGACCGCGCCGGTAGATTGCACAGGCGGCCCCTACCTCGCCGCGCTCAGAAAAATTCTTTGCGAATGCTTCTGCGACGGCGTCAAAGCCGGGCTCGACCTCGCCCTGCACCGACGCAGAGCCAACGGGGATCTGGATTTTCTTCATCGTCTCCTGCCAAAAGCTGCATTGAACGCCCGCTAACCATGGCGTCTCCCTGGGTCCATGTCAAAAGGAATCTACCCCGCTCCTGAACCAGTCCGCCCAAAATCACGTACTATCGGCCAGGTATCTCCAGGAGTTTTTACAATGAGTCAGTTAGTCACCCTAGATGAAACGATAGAAGTGAAGCGCCCGCTACACGAGGTCTTCGCCTATATATCCGAGTTCTCGCGCATCGAGGAGTGGGATCCGGCGGTAGCGCGGGGGCACAAGCTGACCCCCGGCGCCCCCGCGGTCGGCAGTGAATACCGTATCGACATGAAAGCGGGCTTTTCCCTCGACTACCGCATCATCGAGCTGGATCCGGACCGCCGTATGCTGATGTCCGTCGATTCCAAGCTGTTTACCGCACGGGAAGAGATTCTGTTCTCGGCCACCGATAAAGGCACAGCGGTCCGCTACATCGCCAATTTCGACTTTCCCGCGCCACTGGCGGCGGCCAACCGCCTGTTTCCCGCCGCCATGGACCGGGTTGGCAAGAGCGCGATGTCCGGCATGAAACGGGCGCTGGAAGACAATTTCAGACCGCCCTCCCCTTCGCGCAAACTGGCCATCGCAGACCGTCTGGTGTGGCCCGGCATCTGGCGCTTCACCCGTCTCGGCTACCGGGAGGCGCGCCGGCGCTGGAAGCCCGTCTCCGCTTTTCAGGGGGACCGCCACGCGGTGGTTACCGGGGCGACCTCGGGTGTGGGGCTGGCCGCGGCGCAATCCCTCGCCGCCCTCGGTGCCCACGTCACCCTGGTAGCCCGCGACAAGCGCAAGGGGGAGCGCATTGCGAGGGACATCAGGCGAGAAACGGGCAATGGCAACGTCTCGGTTGAGGTTTGCGATATGAGCGTGATGACCGACGTGCACGCCCTGGCGGACCGGCTGCTCGCCGCCGGCACCGCGATCGATATCCTGGTCAACAATGCGGGCGCGCTGTTCAACCCGCGCCAGCAGACGAAGGAGGGGCTGGAGAAGAGCTTCGCCCTGCTGCTGCTCGGGCCTTATATACTGACGGAACGGCTCCATCCCCTGCTCGCCAAAGCCGGAGACGCGCGGGTCGTGAATGTCTCCTCGGGCGGCATGTACTCCCAGAAGATCCATGTGGACGACCTGCAGAGCCAGCGCGGCAACTACTCCGGAACCGCGTGACCCGCCCCCTGCTGCGAAGCCCGGAAGAAGGTGCCGATACGATTGTCTGGCTGGCCGCCTCCAGCGAGGCCGGACAGGTCACGGGCAAGTTCTGGCTCGACAGGGAGCAGCACCCCAGCCATATTTTCCGGCACACGCGGGAGACCCCTGCGGAGCGCGCGACCCTGCTGGAAACCCTGCAGGAACTTCTCGAGTCAACCCGGGCGGCGCCCAAGGCGCGCCGCAAGCGGCGGGCCGGCTAGCCACAGGGGACAACCATGCCGGAAGGGCCGGAGATCCGCCGGGCGGCCGACGTCGTCGCCGACGCCCTTGTCGGCGACGTTGTCACCCCAGTGCGCTTCGGGCTCCCGGCTCTGCGCCGGGCGGCCACACGCCTGAAAAACCACAGAGTGATCGACGTGGAGACGCGCGGGAAAGCGATGCTGACCCATTTCGACCACGGCTGGAGCATCTACTCCCACAACCAGCTCTACGGTGTGTGGCATGTTTTCGCTGGACGGGAGCTGCCTCGAACCAACCGCTCGCTCCGCCTCTTGTTACAGACCCGGGACTACAGTGCGATACTGTACAGCGCTTCCGATATCAGCGTGTGGCGCACGGAGAACCTGCAGGAGCACCCCTTCCTCGCCCGCCTTGGCCCGGACATCATGGACGGGACACTGGGCTGGCGGGACATCGCGGCGCGCCTGCAGGTCCTCCGTGCGCCACACGCTGATATCGGAGGCGCTGTACAGTATCGCGCTGTAGTCCCTGG
>JARRPM010000025.1:0-30958 GCA_037382865.1 Halioglobus sp.
GATCTCTCCCTGCGGGAGGTACTCGATGTCACGATGCAGCGCAGTGCAGAACTGGCGCCCGGGGAACTGACGCCGCAGTACGCCTCCTCTTCCTGGCTGGCCGCGCTGCCCACCGTGGGCCTCAGCTACCTCCAGAGCGATGAGAAGCTCGGCACTGACGAGACCGAACTGAGCGTCAATCTGCCCATGAAGTCGGGCAGGCAGCGGGAGATGGACCGCGAGCTGCAATCGCTGTCGGAGGAGATCGCCGCCGCAGATGAACTGCGACGCCGCCTCTACTGGTCCGGCCTGATCCGCGAATCGATCTGGTCCCACCAGGCAGCGCTCACTCGCGAGGAGGCCGCCGGGCGCAAGGTCTCGCTGCTCAGTGCGCTGGAGGCGCGTCAGCGGGAGCTGCTCGCGGCCAACGCCAGCTCCAGCTACGCCCTGCTGCTGATCCAGCAGGAGCGGCTGCAGGCCAGAATCGCGCAACTCGAACACCGCCACGACGCGCAGCGCTGGCTCCAGCACTATCGCCAGATCACCGGGCTCGGGAACCTCCCACGCGAGATCCGGGAACCCGTGCCAGGCGGTGCCGAGGTCGCCCTGGCGCGGCATCCCCAACTGTTGCGGCTGGAGCTGGGCTGGCGGCAGCAACGCGCGCTCCTGGCCAGCGCCGGGCAGAAGGCGACGCCCTGGAATCTCTCCCTGCACGCCAAGCAGCTGGAGAATCCTGAGCTCGACGAACAGCAGGTGGGTATCGCCATAGAGATGCCCCTGACCGTGTTCGATATCGAAACCCGGCCGCTCAACAGCGAATGGCAGGAGCAGGCCCGCCAGTACTGGGCCGCCAGAGACGAACTCACGGTCGAAATCCGGCGGCGCTGGGAGGCCTTGAACAGCGAGGCTGCCATGCTGCGGGAGAAGGACGCGCTGCTGCGGAAGTCCAGCGAACTGGGAGAATCGATGGCCAGACAGTCTGAGCAGCTCAAAACACTCAACGAATTGGGGGAGGAAATCGCCTTGCGACGCAGAATGGACGCGATCGACATCGAATCCGCGGCCGCGCTCAACCGCATTCTAATAGAACAGAACAACGCGATGTTGCGTCAGGCTGCGGGGATACCGCTGTGACGGGCCGCGCCAGGGTCGCCCTGCTTCTCCTGTTCGTCGCCACCGCCTGCCGCGCGGAAACCGTGGCCATCGACAGCCTGCGGGCGCTCGCGCTGGAGTACCAGACCATCAGGCCGGTCGATCTTTACCCTGGACAGCCGGTATCGGCCCAGGTCGCCGCCCCCGGAGGAGAAGCGTTCGCCGTCGTTGCCCCAGCCCGGGTGCAGCAGATCAGCTATGTGGTGCCGGCCGGCACCGTCGTGGCACAGGGGGAGGCGTTCGCCCTGTTGCGCGGTCCCGAGATCCACCATTTTCTCACCGAGTATGAGGCCACCGCCCAGTTGCTCGAGGACGCCAGTCGCCGCTATGAGAACCACCGCGAACTCTATGAAAAAAAGGCGATCGACGAGAGCCGCTGGGTGGAGGTCAGCGAGCGTTACCAGACCCTGCGCCTGGAATACGAGCATATGCGCCATTTCCACGATCTTGTTATCGAGGAACGGAAACAGGACGATGCCATTCTCCTCGGGGCGCCGATCGCGGGCATCACCGACTACGCCTACAGTGCCGGGGGCCTGCGATCCGGCGACACGATCGCATCCTTCATTCCCCGCGACGCCATTCGCCTGGTGGCGTCGATACCGCATCGGCAGAGCGCCGACCTGGCGTTTCTCGAGGCTGCGGGCTGCCGCCTGGCAGTCAGCAGGGTCAGCGGGATCACCACGGGCTTCTTCGTGGAGGCCTGGTCTGAACCGGTAACGGACAAGTGCGCGCTCATACCGGGACAGCGCCTGGCCGCCACCCCCCTCTACCGAACATCGGCATTCAGGCTGCCCCGGACGGCTGTGTTGCAGCGCGAGGCCGGCAGCCACGTATTTCTGCGCGAAGGTGATGTGCTGCGGGCGGTACCCGTGGAACTGCTGGCCGCCGACGAGGCGGACTACATCGTCACCTCGACGACACCACTGGGCGGCAGGGAGGCGCTGGTCACCTCGGTGAGCGCCGTCCAGGGAGTATTGCTGGGTCTCGGGGACGAATAGTGCAGTCAGTCATCCGCTTCTCCCTGATCCAGCGCCTGTTCGTGGCGCTGCTCACAATCGCACTGTCGGTGGCGGGAATCAGGGCATGGCTGGCAATGCCCATCGACGCTTTTCCGGAGATCTCACCGACTCAGGTAAAGATCATTCTCAAGGCGCCCGGCATGACCGCCGAGGAGATTGAGCTGCAGATCACCCAGCCGCTGGAGACGGAACTGCTGGGGATACCCAGGCAGGCCATGCTGCGTTCGGTGACGAAATACGCGATCACCGACATCACTCTGGATTTCGAGGATGGCACTGACATCTACTGGGCCAGGCAGCAGGTCAACGAGCGCCTCCTGCGCATCCAGGACGAGCTGCCTCCCGACATCGCCGGCGGCATCGCGCCGATGAGCACCCCGCTCAGTGAGATGTTCATGTTCACCCTCGAAAACCCCGATCTTTCCCTCATGGAGCGACGCCAGCTGCTCGACTGGGTGATTCGGCCCGCCCTGCGCACGGTGCCCGGCGTGGCGGACGTGAACATCCTGGGAGGCTTCGCCCGCACCTGGCAGATCACTCCCGACGCCACGCTGATGAGCGCGGCGGGCATCACCTATGAGCAGCTGACAAAGGCGCTGACCGCCAACAACCTCAACAGCGGCGTGGGCCGCATCGTGCAGGGCAACGACACGCTCATCGTACGCACCGAGGGACGCCTGCAGAGCCTCGACGAGCTGCGCCAGCTGGTGCTGGATTCCCGCAACGGCGCCAGTTACCGGCTGGGTGATGTAGCCGAGGTCGCTATCGGCCACCTGGCGCGCTACGGTGCGGTGACCAGGGACACGGAGGAGACCACCGAGGCCCTGGTCATCGCCCTGCGCGGGAGCAACACCGCGGAGGTCGTGGACGGGGTGAAGGCGGAGCTGGCGGACCTCCAGCCGAGCCTTCCCGCTGGCACGACGATCAATGTCTTCTACGACCGCTCCAGCCTCATCGACACCGCCGTGGGCACCATGTCCAGCGCGCTGCTCCAGGCCGTGGTACTGGTGATCCTCCTGCTTGCGGCTTTCCTGGGCAACCTGCGCGCCGCCATCGTGGTCTCCCTGTCGCTGCCGCTGGCGGCACTGAGCACCTTTTTCCTGATGTCCCGGTTCGGACTCTCGGCCAACCTGATGAGCCTCGGCGGGCTGGTCATCGCCATCGGCATGATCGTCGACTCCTCGGTCGTGGTGGTGGAGAACATCGTCACCCATCTCTCCGGCCAGCGCGGTCTGCCGCGGCTGCACCTGATCTACCGGGCCGCCAAGGATGTGGCGACCCCGGTGGTCTCGGGCACCCTGATTGTCCTCATCGTCTTCTCCCCGCTGCTGACCCTGACCGGTCTCGAGGGCAAGCTGTTCACGCCCGTCGCCCTTACTATCGTATTTGCCATGGTGTCGGCCCTCGTACTGTCGCTGACCATCGTACCGGTGCTGGCGTCCCTGCTCATCGGCGAGAATTCCGCCAGCATGCCGCGCTTCGTGCAGCGCCTGCAGGGCTGGTACCAACGGAGCCTGGCGCAGGTCCTGCGGCGACCACTGCCGCTGCTCGCAGCCCTTTCGCTGCTGCTGGCTGGCAGCGCTGTGCTTTTCCTGATGACAGGAAAGACCTTCATGCCGGTGCTGGACGAGGGCGACATCATCGTGCAGCTGGAGAAATCCCCGACCATTTCCCTGCAGGCATCGGTCGAACTCGACCGGCAGATCGAGGCTGCCCTGCTGGCGCAGATTCCGGAAATCCGGCAGATCGTCGCCCGCACCGGCTCCGACGAGATGGGTCTCGACCCGATGGGTCTCAACGAAACCGATATCTTCATGGAGCTGCAGCCGGTCAGCGAGTGGCGATCCCGGGACAAGCAGGCACTGATCGATGAGATCCGCCAGGTTCTGCTCGGATTTCCCGGCATCAACTTCGGCTTCACCCAGCCGATCCAGATGCGGGTGTCGGAGATGCTGACAGGCAGCAGCGGCGATATCGCCATCAAGATCTTCGGCAGCGATCTCGCTGAACTGGCCCGGCTGACGGGGCGCATCACCGAAATCACCCGCGCGGTCGAAGGTGCGGTTGATACCCAGAGCTCCGTCACGGAAGGCGGCAGGTTCGTCAACATCGCCCTGCACCAGTCCGTAGCGCAACAATACGGACTCTCCCTCGCCGAACTCTCAGGCCACGTCAAGGCGCAACTCGAGGGCGTTATCGTTTCGCAATTCATCGAGGGCAGGAAGCGCACCCCGATCGTCCTGGCCACGAGCGGCGAAAACGCGCTGTCCAGCGCCACCGCACTGCGCCAGCACCTGGTGCTGCTGCCCGATGGCAGCAGCGCGACGCTCGAGGATATCGCGGAGGTGACATTCCGGGAGGGCCCGCTGCTGATCGAACGGGAGAATGGCAACCGCTTCGGCGTGGTGACCACCAACGTCAGCGGGCGCGACATCGTGGGCTTCGTCGAAGAGCTCGACGCCACCATCGGCGAGCAGGTCGCCCTCCCCACCGGATACAGCGTCGATTTCGGCGGCGAGTTCGAGAACCAGCAGCGGGCCACCCGCAACCTGCTCACGGTGGTGCCCGCCTCCCTGCTTCTCATTCTCGTCATCCTGTTCACCACCTTCCAGTCCCTGCACCGCGCGGGCCTCATCCTGGCCAATATCCCCTTCGCCGTCATGGGTGGCGCTATCGCGCTCTTCATCAGCGGCGAGTACCTTTCGGTCCCCGCCTCAGTGGGGTTCATCGCCCTGCTCGGCGTGGCGGTGCTCAACGGTGTGGTCATGGTCAGCCACTTCGAATTGACCCGCGCGGCGGTCGGTGATCTGACACAACGCATCGTCGCCGGCGCGGTGGCGCGCCTGCGACCCATCCTGATGACCGCCACGACGGCCATGTTCGGGTTGTTGCCGCTGGTGTTCGCCACGGGTCCCGGTGCCGAGGTGCAGAAGCCGCTGGCTATCGTGGTGATCGGTGGGCTGATATCGTCGACGATCACCACACTCTACCTGCTGCCGCTGTTCTACTTCCACCTGGAGCGACGCCTCGATGCATGACGCGCAGATACTGGTGGCCATCGTTCCCGCTGAGATCAAGGATGACGTGGTCGATATCCTGATAGCACTGGAGTCCATCTCGGGCTTCAACCTCACCAGAATCGCCGGTTACAGCCGGGAGCACAGCCACTTCAGCCTGCGCGAGCAGGTGGAAGGGCATCGCGAGATGTACCGCTTCGAGGTGATGCACGAGCGCGCGCAGGAGGAGGCGCTGATTCGAGCACTGGGCCGGGTATGCGCCGTGGCCCGGGCCCGCTACTGGATCCTGCCTGTCATGGGACAGGGCCATTTCGGGGACTTGCCGCCGGAATCCTGATCGCCATCTGCGCGGTGCCCTGCGCCTGACTCCTCACTGCATGCCTCAACTACGAGCACTGTTGTACTTTCCTGCTAATATAGTCTTCGTGGGTCACCGAGAGGGGATCCAGCCAGCTGTACGTGGAATAAAATGGCCAATGGAGAACGCCCATGGAAAAAACTGTCCGCCTGCTGACGCTCCCGCTGCTCGCGCTGATCCTGGCAGGGTGCGGAAAAAAAGAGGCTGAACCCGAAGCGCTCGGCCCCGTTGCGCTGCCTCTGGCGGAGTCGTCCCTGGCGACTGCCACGGTGCGAGCCATCCAGCCGGCCTTCGAACACCCCGGGGTGATCGAAGCGGTGCAGCACGCCAAGGTCAAACCCGAGGTTGCGGCAACCATCTCGGCCATAGACTTCGCGGCCGGCGATATCGTCGAGGCGGGACAGAGTTTGATGGAACTGGATCCGGCCTCTTACCAGGCACGGCTGGAGGCGGCCGAGGCTGAAATGCTATCGGCAAAAGCAAACGCCGAGCAGGCAGAGACAAACTGGAAGCGGGCGGAGGGCCTGAAGCCGAAAGGCTACATCTCCGAGCTGGATTTTGACAAGGCCAAGGCCAGCAGGGACGTGGCCCTGGCCAATGTGGCCAAAGCCGCCGCGCAGCTGGAGCAGGCGCGGCTGGATATGGCGCACACCCGGATCAAGGCGCCCTTCAGCGGTCGCATCAGCAAGCCGAGCTTCGCCGTGGGGGACTATGTCACGCCCGCCGGGCAGCCTCTGTTCGAGCTGGTGCAGCTCGACCCCATCTATGCCACCGCCAGCGTCGGCCTGAAAAACTACAACAACTACGTCATCCTGCGCACCGAGATGGAACGCGAGGGTGTAGACATGCCGGAAATAGCGTTGACCCTGGAACTGGTGGGCGGCCTGCAGTACCCGCACACCGGTAAATTCGAGAACTGGTCCCACTCCTCGAGCCAGAGCAGCGGCATGATCACCGGGAGAGCGCTGTTTCCGAATCCAGAAGGCTTGCTGCTGCCCGGCCAGAACGTCACGCTGGTCGGCAAGGCGCTGAGGAAGACTGAACGCACCATGGTGCCACAGGCGGCTGTGCTCCAGGACCAGCAGGGCTATTATGTAATGACCCTGGACGACACGGATATCGTGCGGCGGCAGAACGTGCAGATGGGCGTCCGCGACGGCGCTGACTGGGCGGTGCGGGAGGGCCTGGAGCCCGGCACTCGCGTCATCGTGGCGGGTGCGCAGGCGCTCCGCGCGGGAACCCAGGTCGCCGTACAGTCCAACCAACAACAATAATTCGTCAGCGAGAGCCCGGACATGAATCCCCAGTTTTTTATCAGGCGCCCCCGCTTCGCGCTCGTCATATCCATACTGATCACCATATTCGGGCTCATCGCCGCCATTGTAATGCCCGTGGACCAGTACCCCGACATCTCGGCACCCAAGGTCGTGGTCCGGGCAAACTACCCCGGGGCCAGCGCGGAGACCGTAAAGCAGGCTGTCGCCGGGCCGATCGAGGACGAGGTCAATGGCGCAGAGGGCATGGTGTACATGTCATCCAAGTCGGCGGGCGATGGCAGCTACACGCTGACCATCACCTTCGGCATCGACGTCGACGCCTCGCTTGCCCAGGTGGATGTCCAGAACCGGGTGGCGCTCGCCGAACCGAGACTGCCGCCAGAGGTGAGACAACGGGGTATCGTGGTGAGAAAACGCTCGCCCGACATGCTCATGGTGGTGAACCTGTTTTCGCCGGATAACCGCTTCGACGGCGTGTTCCTCTCCAACTACGCCAGTCTCAACGTCGCGCCGGAACTGGCGCGGATTGAAGGCATCGGAGAAGCGAGCATCGTCGGCTCGCTGAATTATGGCATGCGCGTCTGGCTCGATCCCGTCGAACTGGCGGCCAACCGGATCAGCGTGAACCAGGTCCTGGCCGCAATCAGGGAGCAGAACGTACAGGCGGCGGTGGGTCAGCTGGGGGGAGCGCCCAACCCGGCGGAGACCCAGTTCCAGTACGTACTCAAGACGCAGGGACGCCTGATCAGCGAAGAGGAGTTCGGCGACATAATCCTGCGCGCCGATGAACGCGGCTCAGTGCTGAGACTGAAGGATGTGGCGCGCCTTGAACTGGGCTCCGAAGTCTACAAGGGGTACGGCGAATACAACAACAAACCCGGGGTTCTGCTCGCCGTCTACAAGCTGTCCGACGCCAATTCCCTCGAGGTGGCGGAGTCCGTGCGCCAGAAGATGGAGGAGCTGGGCCAGTATTTCCCCGAGGGACTGGACTACGTGATCGGCCACGATACCACGCTGTTCATCGACGAATCCCTGAAGGAAACCGTTCATACCCTGATATTTACCGTCGTGCTCGTCATCTTCGTCACCTACCTGTTCCTGGGCAGCCTGCGGGCAACGCTGATACCCACCATAGCGGTCCCGGTGTCGATTATCGGCACCCTGGCAGTGCTCTATCTGCTGGGCATGACCATCAATACCGTCACCCTGTTCGCCCTGATCCTGGCTATCGGACTGGTGGTGGATGACGCCATCATCGTCGTGGAGAACGTCGAGCGCATCATGCACGACGAGGGCCTCGAGGCCCGGCCGGCCACGGAAAAAGCGATGAAAGAGGTCGCCGCGCCGATTTTCGCCACGTCGACGGTACTGGTGGCCGTATTCGGCCCGACCATGCTGCTGCCGGGAATAACCGGCCAGATGTTCGGGCAGTTCGGTGCGACCCTGGTGGTTTCGGTGCTGCTCTCAATGATCAATGCATTGAGCCTGAGCCCGGCACTCTGTTCACTGCTGCTGAAAGCCGGGCATCACAGGCCGAATCCACTGATACGCGGATTCAACTGGGGTTTTTCCCGGGTGAGTGGTGCCTATGTCGGGATTGTCGGCTGGATGGCAAGCCACCTGTGGCTGAGTGCCGGCGCTATCGCCGGCCTGTTCGCGCTGCTTGTCTACCTGTTCAGCCTGGTGCCTGGCAGTTTCATACCCGAGGAGGACAAGGGTTTCTTCATGGTCGACGTCCAGCTGCCTGCGGCGGCCTCTCTCAACCGCACCGGTGAATACATGGATTCGCTGTACCAGGTCATGGAGGGGGACCCCGCCATCGAGACCATCCTCTCGGTCAACGGTTTCAGCCTGCTGAACTCCGCGCTGCAGTCCAACGCAGGGATGATCATCGTGAAACTCAAGGAGTGGAGCGAACGCAGCGATCCCTCTGAGCACCAGTTTGCCCTGCAGAAAAAGTACCAGGCTCTCTTCAACCAGATGCAGGGCGGCAAGAGCCTGGTGTTCGGCGCGCCGGCGATTCCCGGCCTGGGAGCCGTGGCGGGATTCTCTTACGTCCTGGAGGACACCCAGAGCAGGGGCGCCCAGGAAATGGCCGGTATGCTGGCCTCCACGCTGATGGCGGCCAACCAGCGGCCCGAAATTGCCCGGGCGTTTTCCACCTTTCGCGCCGACTACCCGCAGATATGGCTGGAGATCGACCGGGTCAGGGCGAAGACGCTGGGTGTCGCGGTCAACGATATCTTCACGACCCTGCAGACCCAGCTCGGCGGCACCTACGTCAACGATTTCAACCTGTACGGCAAGACCTACCGGGTAATGGTCCAGGCCGACGCACCCTTCCGCCAGGATGAGGGGGACCTGAAAAATCTCTACGTTGCCAATGCGAAAGGGGAAATGGTCTCCATGGCCGCCCTGGTCGATACCGTCCCGGTACAGGGCGCGGACGTCCTTTATCGCTACAACACCTATGACTCGGCCACGATCAACGGGCAGCCCGACATCGCTGGCGGCTACAGTTCGGGGCAGGCAATGGATGCCATGGAAGCCCTGTCGAGCGAGGTGCTCACCCCCGGCTACAAGTTCGAATGGACCGACTCCAGCTACGAAGAGCGAAAATCGGGCAACATGGCACCCATCGCGCTGGGCATGTCGCTGCTGTTCACCTACCTCTTCCTGATTGCCCTGTACGAGTCTTTCATGACGCCCATCGCCATCATCATGTCGGTTCCCATCGCGATGATCGGAGCGCTGGCCGGATTGCTGTTCATGTCCGAGCCGCTCAGTCTCTACGGCCAGATCGGCATGGTGCTGCTGGTCGGCATGGCCTCGAAAACCGCGATCCTGATCGTCGAGTTCGCCAAGTCCCTGCGGGAAGTCGAAGGCATGGCGCTGCAGGAGGCCACCGTGGAGGCGGCGCGCCTGCGCTTCCGGCCGGTGATGATGACGGGGCTGTCCTTCGTAGTCGGGGTATTTCCCCTGGTCATCGCCAGCGGAGCGGGCGCGGCCAGCCGGGTCTCCCTGGGCCTGTCGATCTTCGGGGGCACCATCATGGCGGCGATCGGCGGCACCCTGCTGGTCCCCATCTTCTTCAAGATCATCCAGAGCATCCGGGAGAAATTCCACGGTGGCAAAACCCGGGCACCGGAGTAGCCCGGCAGACGAATGCCCAGAGGCCTGGCGAGAGCGGCATTATGGGTGCCGGCATGGCTGGCAATTGCAGGCATGATCGCCTGCAGCGGCAGGGAGGTCCCCGTCGAGCCGGGTGTATCCCTTGCACTCGCCCGGCATCGCGCCGGGCTCATCTCCAACCTCCACTATGCCCTGCGCTTTGATATTCCCGCGGAGATCGACGAAGCGATCGACGCGACAGCCGACATCACGTTCGACCTGAAGGAGAGCCGGCAGCCCCTGCAACTGGACTTTCGCCAGGAACCGGGCGCCGTCAGGGCTCTCCTGAGCAATGGCGCCAGCACTCCCTACCGCTTCGAGAATGAGCACCTGGTGGTGCCGCCCTCGGCCCTGCGGGCAGGCCCCAACGCTATCCGGATCGAATTCAGCGCCGGAGCGACCTCCCTGAACCGCAACCCGGACTACCTTTATACCCTGTTCGTGCCTGACCGGGCGCGCACCGCCTTCCCGCTTTTCGACCAGCCCGACCTGAAGGCGGTCTTTCAACTGACCCTGCGCGTGCCTCCCGAGTGGACCGCCCTCTCCAACGCCCCGGTGGCCTCTGTCAGTGCGCTGGACGGCGGCAAGGAGTACCGCTTCGCCGACTCCGACCTGATCAGCTCCTACCTGTTCTCCTTCGTGGCCGGGCGCTTTGAGACGGTCACCCGGGAGCGTGACGGCCACACTATGACCCTGCTGCACCGGGAGACCGACCGCAAGAAAGTGTCCCGCAATATCGGCGCAATCTTCGATCTGCACGCACAGGCCATCGACTGGCTCGAGGACTACACGGGCATCGACTACCCCTTCCGGAAGCTGGACTTCGCCCTGCTACCCGACTTCCAGTATCACGGCATGGAACACGTCGGCGCCATCCAGTACCGCGCCTCACACCTGTTCCTCGAGGAGGCGCCGACTGAAAACCAGCTGCTGGGCCGGGCCGCGCTGATCGCCCACGAGACCGCCCATATGTGGTTCGGCAACCTGGTGACGATGCGCTGGTTCGACGACGTCTGGACCAAGGAGGTATTCGCCAACTTCATGGCGGCGAAAATCGTCAACCCCGCATTCCCCGGGACCGACCACGCCCTCAACTTCCTGGTCAGCCACTACCCACGCGCCTACAGCGTGGACCGGACCGCGGGGGCAAATCCCATCCGCCAGGAACTGGCTAATCTCAACGGAGCCGGACAACTGTACGGGGCCATTATCTATGCCAAGGCGCCGATCATGATGCGCCAGCTGGAGCGCATTCTCGGCGAGGAGATACTGCGGGAGGGGCTGCGTGAATACCTGCGCGTGCACAGCTTCTCCAACGCCACCTGGCCCGACCTGATCCGGATCCTGGACGACAGGACGGATACCGATCTCGAGCGCTGGAGCCGCGTCTGGGTGACCGGTGCGGGGCGCCCGGAATTCCGGGTTCAGAGCGGCAAGGATGGCAACCTGTTGCTGGCGCAGCACGATCCCGCCGGCAACGGCCGCGTGTGGCCCCAGCGCTTTACGGCCCGACGCCTGTCGAAAGGCATTTTCCCGCTGCTGACTATCGATTCGGTCGCTGCCGTCACCCCCCTCCCCGATGTGCCGGCCGACGCGGCGCGGGCACTCCTGTTCAATGGGGACGGCATGGGCTACGGCCTGTTCCCGGCCGACCTCGACCTGCTCGGGCACTGGGATATCCTCACGCCGCTGGAGCGCGGATCTGCGCTGGTCATGCTCTATGAACGGCTGCTGGCTGGATCACTGCCGGAGGTGGAGGCGTATTTCGCAGCGCTCCTGGCTATCCTCGAGACGGAACAGAACCAGCTGCTGCTCGACCTGGCCATGGGCCAGCTCGCGCGAATCCACCGCAGCCTGCTGCCGGAGGCAGCGCAGGTACGCCAGCGTCCGCGGCTTGAACGCGTGCTGTGGCAGCGCCTTTTGGCAGAGACCGATAGCGGGCGCGCCCGACTCTTCTTCGAAGGCTTTGCCGGGCTGGCGGGTTCTCCGGAGGCCGTCAGCCGGCTCCATGCGCTCTGGTCCGGGGAGCTCGCTCCGGAACAGCTGCGCCTGGCCGAGGACGACTTCATCGCGCTCGCGCAGACGCTGGCGATCCGGATGCCGAAGGCGGCCGGCGACATCGTCGCCGCCCAGCTGGCGCGCACCCTGAACCCCGACAACCGTCGGCGACTCTCGTTCGTCGCACCTTCAGTGGCACCGCAACGGAGGGTCCGGGACGCTTTCTTTGCCTCCCTTGCCGATCCGGCCAACCGCCGGACCGAGGTGTGGGTCACCGAGGCGCTCCGCAACCTGCACCACCCGGCGCGGGTCGACGCATCGGAGGCCTATATCCAGGAGAGCCTGGCGCTGCTGCCGGAACTGCAGGTCACCGGTGACATCTTTTTCCCGACTAGCTGGCTCCACGCCACGCTGGAGAATCACTACTCGGACCGTGCAGCCGAGACCGTGCGTGCGTTTCTCGAGAGCCACGCTGACCTCGATCCGCAGCTGCGGATGAAAATCCTGCAGGCAGCCGATATCGCTTTTCGTGCCAACCGCATCCGCGCCAGCCAGGAGGGTGGAGCCAGTTCCGCGCCAGGTACCGAACGGGAACACGGATAGCCGCTTATACTCAGTGGTACCCGGCGGTATCATTCGGAAGGCGACCAACCAGGAAGCGACACAGACGACATGCCAGGCTTCAACATCCTCTCCCCCACAGCCATTCTGGGATACGGATTTCCAGAGACCTCCTTCGAGCGGGGTCTCAAGGCGACCCCCGACCTGATCGCCGTGGACGCGGGGTCGGCGGACCCCGGGCCCTACTACCTGGGTGCGGGCAAGTCCTTTACCGACCGGTCTGCCGTGCGTCGCGACCTGGCACTGCTGCTGCGCGCGGCCCTCGATAGGGGCATCCCCCTGGTGGTGGGCAGCGCCGGCGGTGCCGGCGCCGCGCCCCATCTGCAGTGGACCGTGGAGATCGTCGAAGAGATCGCACGCACAGAGATGCTCGCCTTCAGGTTGGGCATCATCGCGGCAGACGTGCCGCATTCCCGGCTGCTGGAGGGTCTGGAGGACGGCCGGGTCAGCGCGCTGACCGGCGCGCCACCGCTGGACCGGTCGATCGTGGCGAGCACCGATGCGCTGGTCGCGCAGATGGGCATCGAGCCGATCCAGCAGGCCCTGGCACAGGGGTGTGACGTGGTCATCGCCGGACGCGCCTACGACCCGGCGGTCTTTGCCGCCCTCCCCATCCTGCGGGGCTATGACCCGGGTCTGGCCCTGCACCTGGGCAAGATCCTGGAGTGCGCGGCGATTGCCGCCACGCCGGGCTCCGGCGCCGACTGTGTCCTGGGGATACTGGAGGAGGAACGCTTCGTGCTGCAGCCACTGAGCGACCAGCGCCGCTTCACGCCCGCCTCCGTCGCCGCACACACCCTCTACGAGAAATCCGACCCCAGCCGATTACCCGGGCCGGGGGGCACGCTGGACCTGCAGGATGTCGCCTTCTCCGACATCGGGGAGGGCCGCGTCGCGGTCAGCGGCAGCCGCTTCGTCCCCAGCGACGGCTACTGGCTGAAAGTCGAGGGGGCACGAAAACTGGGCTTTCGCAGTATCGCCATCGGCGGGGTCCGCGATCCCGTGATGATCGCCGCGATCGATACCGTGTTGCCGCAGGTGCGGGCTCAGGTGGAGACCATGATGCCTGCCAACGGGGGCACGCTGCACTTCCACGTGTACGGCCGGGATGGCGTCATGGGCCCGCGCGAACCACTGCGCGGGAACCCTTCCCACGAACTGGGGATCGTGATCGACGCCATCGCGCCGACGCCTGAAGGGGCGGATACCCTGTGCAGCCTCGCCCGCTCGACCCTCATGCATTTCGGCTACGCGGGCCGCCTATCGACTGCGGGCAACCTGGCGTTCCCCTTCTCGCCATCCGATCTGCGCGCCGGCGCGGTCTACGAATTTTCCGTCTACCACCTGCTGGAATCGGACCCGGTGACGCCCTTTCCGTTGACGATCAGGGAGGTGGCGGGATGACACGGCTGACCGATATTGCCACGGTGGTGCGGAGCAAAAACACCAGCCCCTTCACCCTCTCCCTGGACATCATTTTCAGGGAGGCTACGGATTACCGCGCTTTCAGGGCTTCGGGCCTGCTCGACCGTGCTCTGGTGGGACGGCTCTATGGGCTAGCGCCGGAGCAGGTACTCGACATCATCTATTTCGAGCCGGCCTCGGCGATCAAGATCTGCCTGCCCCGGGATGTGGCATCGGGCTCGCCGGGGGACCGGGATGTCTACGGCGCGCAACAGCACGCCCCGCTGCTGTTGTGGGAGTTCGAGCTGGCCTGATTGCCCTGCCCGGGTCTGCCGCTGGCGGCTACTTCGCGCTGCCTGTGCCGCAGTCAGGCCCTTTCACAACCCGGATATCGTTGACCGTCGTCACGACCTCGAAGGCGCCGCTCCCGCCCATTTTTTCAATCATCTCCAGCTGCGGACCCATCATGTTTTTCATCATATCCTGCTGGGCTTTGGGCATGGCCGCCATCTGCTTCCTGAAGTCTGCGAGCTGTGCCTGCGCCTCCCTCATCTGCTTCTGCTGTTTGGGCGTCATCACGCCGCCCAGGCGCATCACCTGCTCCCGCGGCTCATACATCCGGCTGCCGGGGACACCCTGGTAATTCCGATCGATCTTCTCGATCTCCACCGCCTGTTTTTTACCGCCGGCCACCATCTCCCCCTGCATGGTCATTTTCAGGGGGACATACATCTTCTTGTCCACCCACATATCGATAGTGTTGAGGACAAACTCGCCGCCGCCCTCCACCTGCTGCCTCTGGTTGAGCTTGTCGGCGCGAAGGTGGAATGCCGCGGTGTTCCCGATCTTCTCGCTGCCGACCAGTTCAGCGCTGCGCCGGAACGCCGCCATCCCCGCAGCCGGGCCTTCGGTAGCCCCTGCTTCACCCGCGACCTGGGCGGCCGCACTCGCCCGCAGGAACTGGGCCATGCTGCCCATCATCACCCCCGCGTCCGGAGAGGCCCAGGGCTCGTCGGCAGCGCCGGCGCCCAGTGCCCCGAGAAATCCCTCTGGCAGGCCCGCCTCCTGCATGCCGCGATCCACCTCGCTGCTGATCGCCGCGCCGGTCCGTTCGGTCGCGCCGGCAAAGACTTCCAGTTCCTCCGGGGTGAGCACGCGGGCTCCGCCACCCTGCCTGGCATCGAGTTCCTTCTGCGGTACCACGCGGAAAGTGTCGAGTGACCGACCATCGAGCTTCAGCGCCGTCCGTTCGAACAGGGTGACATTGCGATGTCCCATAACGGTCTGGTCAACGAGGTAGCAGTTGACGCCCTCGGACCGTTCCATCTGTTTCGCCTGCACCCTGTCGAGAATGGCGGCGGCGTCCTCCGCCCCCGCCTGATTGGCTATAGCGCAGCAACAGACTGTCACACAGACGATCGTTTTCCTGAGCATGCGTAACCTCCCTCACTTGGCTGGTCGGTCACAGGCGTCAAAAAACGCGTGGACCCACTACTGCATAGTACAAAGATGGCACTTGCGCCAGCCGCCGCTGTCTACCCGTCGGACTTGCGGCGCAGTGATTCCAGCATAGCCGCAGACCGGCCGTCCAGGCGCAGCCTGTCCCGCGCGGTCTCCACGGTACGATGGGCCAGCTCCGCCACCATCTCGAGCTGCTCCACCAGCACCTCACGCCGCCCGGGGGAGGCCGCCCGCTGCGCCAGCAGATCCAGGGCGTCCAGCAGCGCGTCGAAAATTGCCACGTTTCCGGCGGCGCTCTGGCGGATCTGGTCGAAGGCATCGGTGACGAAGCGCTGGTATGAGGGCCCGCAACTGAGCAATCGCAAGGCCCCGTCCTCGTCGTAGTGACGGGAGCTGATGTGCCGGTCATCCAGGCGGTAGAGAATTGCAGTGAGGTAATGGATACTCATCACCGCGGTCGTGGTGTCGTTGATCCCCGGCGACAGCGCCTTGAGAGCCACATCGACGATCTGGCGGATGCCGAAACCCAGGTCCTGCTCGACGGTACGCTGGCGACCGATGGCAAAACAGGCGGCGAGCTCCCGGATCTGTTCGTTTTCCAGTGCCGGCGCCGTGACCCAGGCCAGCGGCGTACCGGCTACCGCGAAATCGCCCACGGCGATCCGTACCCGGACGAGTGCGTCATGCCTGCGTCCGAACCCCAGGATCCCCGCCGTGTCGAAGCTCTGCAGATAGCCGTTGGCAGCAGCAGGCACCGGGCTCCACACCGCCGCCGGATCGAGCGGTGCACTGCTCTCCTCCTGTTCCGGCAGCTGCAACCTGTCCGGGAACAGCCGTTCGACGGCGCCGAGGGACTCCACCGCCACCTCGGCGAGGATGTTCACGGCCTGGATCGACACCGCGATGTGGTGAATGAAGTAGATCAGCACCGCAATACCCACAAACGCCAGCAACAGGCCGAAAAGCACGGCCAGGGATGGGACAAAAACCGTCTCCTCCGCGCCGCGGATAGTCCGCAGTACCATCAGGCAATAGGCGAAGATGCCAACGAACAGGCCCAGCACGGCCTGGTTGATCCGATCGCGCATGAAGTTGCGCAGCACCCGCGAGGTGTACTGGTTGGAGGCCAGGGAGAGGGCGACGATGGTAATGGAGAAGACCACACCCGCCACCGTGATCATGGAACTGGCCACCGTGGAGAGCAGGCTGCGGGCCCCTTCGGCGCCGGAGCCCAGCAGCATCGGCCACTCGGCATAGAGTGCCTGCTTCTCCTGCAGGCTCATATCCAGCTGCACCAGAGACAGGGCAAGGACGACCGCCGCGAGCACGATCACCCCGGGCAGAAACCAGAAACTGGAGCGAAGCTGCTCCCACACCATGCGCAGTTTCAGCACAGCCATCCTCCGGGGAGAGTGCCGTACCCTCTCCCGCCAGGAACCCACCGCCCGGTCCGGGAGCGGATCACTGGTGCCCTTCCGGGCCGGCAGCGGCCACGACTGAGGCGGTAATTGCACCCGCCAGTCTCAGCAGCAACTGGCGTTCCGCCTCGACCAGGGCAGCGTAACCATTGCGTTCGAGCGGCTGGCTGCCGACGAAGCGGTGTACCTCGTCTCCCCCCTGGATCCGGCGCAGTCGCCAGGCGGCCACCAGTTCGGCCTCCCCGTCGGCATTGCCGTGCAGCTGGTCTATGATGACGTCGATCCTGGTGCCGACGGCTCCGTCGGGCTGGAAGCGGATGTCCCGTCCCAGTTGCCTGGAAATCTCGCTCTGCAGCAAAGCTTCGAGACTGGCCCGCAGCGGCTCCGCCCACTGGTGATAGCGCGCCGCATGTACCTCCCCCTCACCGGTTTTCAGGACCAGGCCCGGTTGATCGATGTATCCGGCAAGCTCCAGTCTGCCGAAGGCGATGTCCGTGGCGGGTTCACGGCGCAGGGATTGCGGGTCGCCGTCGGCCCGCAACAGGTAGGTGCTGGTCTGGGGCGGTTGGCTAACGCAGGCTGCAACCAGCAACAGCAATGGCAGGACAAGGAGTTTCATCGGGGTCGGGCCTCTGGAACGGGATCAGCTGGGATGTCTGCGCCAAACACCGCCGCATTCGGCTGGGTGGCGATCGTCCGGCTGAACGCCTCGAGGTGCTGCACCATCCGGTCGAGATCGGCGAGGCTGGCGCTGAGGTTGCGGTAAATCGCGGAATCGGGGGAGAAGCCCGCCAGTGCCGTTTGCAATTCGTCGAGCACGCGATCGAGCCTGCCCGCCAGTGCCTGGAGTTTCTCGTCGTCCAGGACGACCCTGAGGCTCTCCAGGGTCGTGCTGATCCCGGCCAGGGCTTCATTGGCGCCCGCAACCGTCTCCCCCAGAGGAAGCTGGTTGAATTTGTCCAGCAACGCGTACAACTGCTGCTCGATGCGCGCGAAACCGCCGGGTACCGTCGGTATGGTGGTATAGCCCACGAACTCGCCCGGTGGGGTCGGCTCGGCATCCGGGAAATAATCGATGCTGATGTATTTGTTGCCGGTCACGAGGTTGCCGCTGGCCAGCGTTGCCCGCATGCCATTGGCGATCCCATTGACGATGATGTGATCCAGCGTGTCGATGGAGTCGGCACTGTCTGGCATACCGAGTCGTCCCGGTTCGAGGTAGATCAGCACGGGGATGGCGGCCCCCGAGCCGAAACGTCCGTCTCCCCCCTGCCCGTGGGCGACGAGCTCCCGTAACATGACGCGCTCCACGCGCCCCAGCGGTATACCCCGGTACTCCACGGGGGCACCTGGCAGCAGGCCGCGCAGTGACTGGGTGAACGAGATCACAAAATACTCGCCATGCTTGTAGGGGTTATCGATGGCAGCCTCGAAGGAGGGATAGAGACGGAATTCAGCCTCGTCCTGGACCGCTTCCCCCGCCGGTAGTCCCGGCGGGATACCGAAGGTTACACCGCCGAAGAAGACAGTATCGAGTGAGCCGACACGCAGGTCGATTCCGTTTGCGCCGGCAGTGACGGAAACACCGCTGACATCCCAGAACCTGACTGAGCTATTGACCAGCGTATGGAACGGTGCGTCGATAAATAAGGAGTGACGCATCTGCTGCCGCTGCGGATCGAACTCCGTGCTCTCCACCCGGCCCACCTCGTACCCCTTGTAGAGCACGCTGTCACCGGTGCTGACCGAAGGCGCCTCCTCGCTCACCAGGGTGAGCCGCAGGCCCTGGGTACCTCGGGGCGTCAGGGGTGGCCGTTCCAGCGCAACGAATTCACGCACGCCGGTTCTGCCGTGACCGGGTGACATCTCGATATAGGCGCCGGATAGCAATGTATCCAGACCGGAGACGCTCCCGGCACCGAGGCGGGCGGTGACGACCCAGAAACGGGTATCCTCCCGCAGCATGTCGGTCACCTCGCGGTCCAGTTTGACCTGCGCGAGCACGCCCTCCCGGTCGTCGCTGAGACTGACGGCCTCCACCACCCCGACCTGGACATTGCGGTATTTGACCTTGGTTTTGCCCTCTTCCAGCCCCTCCGCCGTGCTGAAACGGATCTCGACATCCGGGCCCTCGCGCATGAGCGTGTAGATCACCATCCAGATACCGAGCGCCAGCGCTACCAGGGGTATTATCCAGATCGGTGAGATCCCCCTCCCGCGGCTCACCTCGGGCGTGGCTTCATCCATGCTTGCGCTCCAGTCTGTCCCAGATCAGCCGCGGGTCGAAACTCTCCGCCGCCAGCATCGTCACGATCACTACCCCGGCGAACGAGACGGCAGCGATGCCGGGGCGGATGACCAGCACTCCGGTGAGGTGTACCAGTGATACCAGAATCGCCACCACGAATACATCCACCATCGACCACTTACCGATAAATTCGGTGGCCCGGTACATCGCCGTACGCTGGCGCTGCTTCGTCAGATGGCCCCGACCGACACTCCAGACCAGGTAATACAGGGCGATCAGTTTACCCAGGGGCACCATCACGCTGGCGATGAAAATCACCGCGGCAATCGGCGCCGAGCCCAGTTCGATCAGCAGGATTACGCCGCCCAGGATGGTACTCTCTTCCGCCGGGGCCCCCAACTGGTCGGTGATCATGATCGGATAGACATTGGCGGGAATATAAAGAATGGTCGCCGTGAGCAGCAGCGCCAGGGTGCGCTGCAGGCTGCGGGGTTTACGCAGGTGGAGAGGCGCGCCGCAGCGCGGGCAGTGATGCCCGTCCGCCGACGCCAGTTTGAAGCAGACGTGGCACACCGCCAGATGGCGTCCCGCCGCAGTCGCCGCCAGGCCGTTCACGCCGAGGGCTCCAGTTCCTCGATCAACTGCCAGACCTGGTAGCGGTCGAGGGTGGCCAACGCCAGGGTGAAGCAGAGGCTGAAAGCCACATAGGCCCAGAAAGAAATGCCGAGCGACACCGTCGCCATCGAGGCGATCTTCACCAGACTCACGATGACTCCGATGATGAATACCTCGACCATGGCCCAGTTGTGCAGCGTGAAGACCCAGCGCGCCGCAGTGACCAGCCACCGGGCCGGGTAGCCGAAGAGCAGCGGCAGGCAGAGCAGCACGAGCAGACACAGCACCACGGCGGGGATGACCATAATGAACGCGGCGACGACCAGACTGATGGCTGGCATACCCTGGGTGTAGAGTTCCACCGCGGTTTGCGGCAGCGTCATTACACTCTCCATGCCAGCAGTGGCGAAGGAGAGGAAGGGGAAGCTGCAGGCAAGCGCGAGAAACACCATTCCGGCAATGGCGTAGGCGGCGACGCGGCTGACGGCATCGCGCTGCAGCCGCGTCAGGAAATGACCGCAGCGCGGGCAGCGGGCGCTGTCGCCATCACGCAGGTCGCCGACGTTGACCAGCAGATCACAACCGAGGCAGGCTATCAATGCTTTCATAGATCGCGACAGTAAACCACCATCGCCGGACTTTCACAAAGTATGGGTGGCACACGGCGTGCGGCGGAGGGCCCGACAGCGCCCGGGCAGCCGCGGATCAGCACGTCGCGGTGAGCGCCAGCACCAGCGCCCGCAGGCGCGGTGCGTTGACCGGCTTCGGCAGGAACCGGAATCCCACCGCCTTGGCCCGGTCCCGGATGACATCGCTGTCGTCGGCGCTGATGATGATGCAGGGCAGGTCGCCGTGCGGGTGCTGGCGCGCCTCCAGCATCGCCGCAAGACCGGTATCGCCGTCGTCCAGGTGGTAGTCCGCAAGAACGATATCCGGGCGAGCGCCGTTAGCAAGAGTCGCCACCAGCTCCTCCCTCCCCCGCGCGGTGGCCACCTCCGCGCCCATCGTGAGCAGCAGTTGTTCCATCCCCTCCAGAATGAGCGGGTCGTTGTCCAGGCAGAGCACCCGCAGGCCTTCCAGGTCGCGCCCGCCGGAAGCCTCCTGCGGCCCCTGGGCGAGCGCCTGTGCCTGGCCGTAGGTCACGGTGAGGGAGAACAGGGTCCCGCGGTCGGGGATCGATCGCAGCTGCAGCTTGTGGCCCAGCAGGTCGGCACAGCGCTGCACGATGGCCAGGCCCAGTCCCAGCCCCTCCTCGCCCTGGTTGGACTGGCGCTGGAGACGCTCGAACTCCTGGAAGATGCGCACCTGGTCCTTTTCAGCGATGCCGGGGCCGGTATCCCAGACCTGTATCTCCGCGCCCTCCCGCCGGCGCCGCAGCCCGAGCAGCACCCGGCCCCGCGGCGTGTACTTGATGGCGTTCGAGAGCAGATTCTGCAGGATGCGATATACCAGGGACTCGTCGGAATAGAGCCAGGCAGAGGCCGGCACGCATTCGAAGGACAACTGCCTGAGTTCCGCCGAGGGCCTGAATTCCCGCTCCAGGGCCTCGAACAGCCTGGCGGCGGGAAAGTGGCTGCGCCGCGGCATCTGCTTGCCCGAATCGAGCCGGGCGATCTCCCGCAGCTCCGCGATCAGCTGCTCGGCGCGCTGCAGCGACCCGTCGATCTGCTCCACGATATGCAGGGTGGCCGGCTCGAGATTGTCACCCAGGCGCGGCTTGAGCGCCGCGGTAAAGAGCCGGGCTGCGTTGATCGGCTGCAGCAGGTCGTGGCTGGTGGCTGACATAAAGCGCGTCTTGCTCTGGTGAGCGTCCCGCAGCCTGGCCTCGACCTGGGCGCGCAGCCGGTTCTCCTGGCGCAGCCGCGCATTGGCATCGCTAACGGTCTGGGAGCCCGAGGCAACCTTGGCTTCCAGCTCCATTTTCGCCTCCTCCAGCTGGGTCACTACATCCCGGTAGTCGGTGATATCGATATAGGTCGTCACGAAACCGCCGTGGGGAAGAGGATTGCCATGGATATCGATGACGGTGCCGTCAGGCAGGGTACGCTCCAGGCGATGGGGGTTGCCCTCGCGCAACCACCCCAGCCGTTTGCTCACCTCCTGCTCCACCGGCCCGCCCCCCTTGCCGAGGAAACCCCTCTCGGCGTTGAATCGATAAACCCGCTCGATGGGGCAACCCACGTAAAGGAAGCGCTCGGGATAGTGAAACAGCTCCTCGTAACGGGAATTCCACGCCACCAGGCGCAGCTCCCTGTCCACCACCGACACACCCTGCAGCAGGCTCTCCACGGTGGTCTGCAGCAACTCCCGGTTGAAGGTGTGGAGCCTGCTCGCGTCGGTCACCATACCCGCGAGGTCACTGTAGGCCAGCTGCTGGCTGCTCTCGAGCTGCTCCATTGCCTGGTGCGCGGACGTGGCCCCGATGATCCTGGCCAGGACCGACTCGACCCTGTTCACCACGAACACCGGGGCGCGGTCCCCTGGCAGGAGCCGCTGCTGGTAGGTATCCTCGAACTGCTGCCACATCCGGCGCAGCTCGTTCTGCTCCATGAATGGCGGCAGCAGGGCCTGCAGCTGGCTTACCCGGATAAGGCTCAGCTGGTAGTCACGGTCGCCGGTGTCACCCCCGACGCCCTCCTCCCCCGTGAACAATCGCGCCTGGCGGATATCGGCCTGCGAAGGCTTCAGCACCAGGGAGAACAGCACCAGCACCGTCGCATTCACCCCCAGGCTCCAGGCGGTGGCATAAGCCAGGCGATGCTCCCCCTCGACGCCCAGCAGGTTCATCGGGCGCAGCCACTCGATCCCCAGCGGGCCGGCGACGAGCAGCGCGTTGTCCGGGGCCAGCACCGCCGGCAGTACCCCGGAATAAAACCAGAGCACCAGTCCCGCGAGGAGGCCTATGGTCACTGCCAGCCCGTGGGCCTGGCGCCAGTAGAGCCCCGCCAGCAGGGCCGGTGCGAGCTGCGCAGCGGCCAGAAAGGAGATGAAGCCGATCTGGGCCAGCCACGGAATCTCCATGATGCGGTGCGAGACCAGCCATGCCGCCAGCAGAATCCCGGCGATCGCAAACTGGCGGATGCGCCGCAGGCTGTCACCGAGCTTGAGCACGGCCGCCGGTGAATCGGCGTTCCAGCGCATCACCAGCGGTGCGATCACCTCGTTGGTGACCATGATGGCGAGGCTCACTGTGGCCACGATCACCATCCCGGTGGCCGCCGAGATGCCGCCTATGAACGCCGCCACGGTCACCCAGTTCGAACCCGCGACGATGGGCAACTGCTGCACATAGACGTCAGGGGCGATATCCGTGCCGGCGAACAGGTGGGCACCGGCGCGGCTGATCGGCACCACCAGCACCATGAACAGGCCTAGGTAGAGGGGAAACAGCCAGCGCGCGATGCGTGTATCCGTATCCTCCTGTGCCTCCACCACCATGACGTGAAACTGCCGCGGCAGGCAGAGAATAGCGAGGGCGCTGATAAAGGTGCGCGCCAGGAACTCCGACGAGAATACAGTCCCACCCGAAGGAGGGGCGGCCTGCCCCGCCGGCGCGGCGGGCAGGTCGCCCAGGTAGGAGACGGCGAGCAGCGCCACGGCGACGAAGGCGACCAGCTTGACCACGGATTCCACCGCAATCGCCGTCATCATGCCCTGGTGCCGCTCGCGACCATCCAGCCGCCGCGTCCCGAACAGGATCGTGAAAACCGCGAGGATGATCGCCACCAGCAGGGCGGTGTCGCCCCCGATGCCCTGAACGCCCTCCACCGTGGTGCCACCCACCGTAGCCCACGCCTGGGCGAGCGCCTTGAACTGCAGGGCGATATAGGGCAGCACCGCCGCAGTGGCAACGAGCGTCACCAGTACCGCCAGGGACTGGCGCTTGCCGTAGCGGGCTCCGATATAGTCGGCAATGGAGGTAACCCGGTGACGCGCCCCCACCGCAAGCAGGCGGCGGATCAGCGGCCAGCCGACCAGGAACAGCAGGATGGGACCGAGGTAGATGGGAGCGTGACTCCACGGCGAGGCGGTGGCGCTGCCGACTGCCCCGTAAAAAGTCCATGAGCTGCAGTAGACCGCCAGCGACAGCGCATAGACGGTACCCCGCCACAGGGGGCTGCGCCCGGGAGCGCGTCGCTCTCGCTCCGCGCGCTCGGTATTGCGGTCCGCGTACCAGGCCACCGCGAACAGGATGCACACGTACAGCAGCGCGAGGCTGAGCAGGTTGGAGGCTGAGACCATGTCGTCGACCGGTGGCTGCCAGGCGTTCGCGCGCAGCATAGCACGGGTCAGCGGCTGCGCAGAAACCTCCGGGATCGCTGCAAAATTGGCGGACCGTGGTGAAAATCCTCTACTATGGGCGCGTCAGGACTTGCCTGGGATACGGATCCGGAGACCGCGGTGAAAAATAAAATACCCTTCCTGCCCGTCCTTCTGCTGGCACTCCAGATGGTGCTGTGCGGTGACGTACTCGCCCACCGCAAGACCGATGTCGTCACCCTTTACAACGGCGACAGAATCACCGGCGAAATCAAGTCGCTGTTTGGCGGACTGCTTGAGTACAGCACCGACACAATGGGCACGATCAAGGTCGAGTGGCAGCACATCGCGCAGATCGAGAGCGAGTACAACTACGAGATCCGACTCAGTGACGGCACCCGTCACTTCGGTTCCCTGGATAAACCGGCACGACCGGGCCAGCTCCTGGCGGGAGCGCTCGGCGAAGACCTCGAAATGGAGATGATCCAGGTCGTGGAGTTGCGCCCGATAGAAGACACGGTACTGGAACGACTAGACTTGCGCCTCTCGGCGGGCTACTCCTTCACCCGCGCCAGTTCGGTGGCGCAGACCACCTTCAATACGGAAATCGGTTATGAGGATCGCAAGGCGCGCAACACCCTCACTGCCCGTTTCACGCTTACCGATACCGATGAGGAGACCACCAAGAGCGGCCGGATCAACGTGGCCCGCCAGTTATGGACCCGGCGCGAGGGGATCTTCCGGCTTCTTTTCGGCAACTATGAGACCAACGACGAACTTTCCCTGGATCACCGGCTCAGCGCCGGTCTTGGGCTGGGTCGCTTTTTCATCGACCGGCAGGGCATGCACCTGCTGGGCGCCGCCGGCCTGCAGGTTCTGACGGAGCGTTCGACCGACGGCGCCGAGCAGCAGAGTACAGAACTCTTTCTTTCCACCAAGTATTCCGCCTGGCGCTTCGACACGCCGGAGCTGGACCTCGATATCAGTTTTGATCTCTATCCCAGCCTGACCGAGAGCGGCAGGGTGCGGGGCGACACCGACATCACGCTCAGCTGGGAACTGGTCAAGGATTTCTTCTGGGATATCTCCGCCTATGGCACCTACGATAACGAGGCCGAGGGCGACAAGCAGTTCGACTACGGTATTACTACCGGTATCGGTTGGAAGTACTAGCGTTGACGCCCGGATCGATCGCAACCCGAACCTCACCGGCCGCTGCAACCCTGGACGAATGCGCCGCCTGGTGATTCAGAGCCGCTCCCCGTCCTGCTGGCCGTAGGTCGCGAAGGCACGTCGCACCTCCTCCATCTGGGCAGGTGTCAGGATCCTGGCCGCGCCGGTGGCCAGGCAGCCACAGTAGATAGCCGCCAGCTCTTCTACCTCCTCGGCCACCCGCAGGGCCTGCTGCAGGTCAGTGCCCACGGCGATGAGACCGTGATTGGCCAGCAGGCAGGCCCGGCCATCACCCAGGGTATCGACCACCGACCGCGCTAGCGCCTCGCTGCCGAATCTCGCATAGGGCGCCACCGGCACGGTGTCGCGCCCGGTAATGGCGATCATGTAGTGCACTGCCGGAATTGGGGTGTGCTGGCAGGCCAGGATGGTGGCGTGGCGCGCATGGCAGTGAACGACCGCCTGCACGTCAGGCCGGCCCGCGTAGATGGCCGCATGCATGTGCCATTCACTCGAGGGGCGCATCGCGCCGCGGGACACCTCTCCCGTCAGGGACATGGCAACGAGCTGCCCCGGCTGCAGATCATGAGGGGCGATACCGGTTGGGGTTATGAGCATCCCCTCGGGCGAGCGTCTCGACAGGTTGCCCGAAGTCCCTGTGCCGAGACCGGCGTTAACCAGGTGGCAATAGGCCTCGACCAGGCTTTCCCGGGTTTCATCATCACCTTTCATGGCCGTGACAACCGCTGCCTGAACCCGCAGCCACCTCGCTTGCGACACGCCTGCGTTTCAGCGCAGGAGCCATGCGCAGGATACGTCGGCATCAGCGCCTCCTCGGACATAACCCGTCCTGACAGTCATTGCAGTCACAATCATAGACCAGCCTGCCTCGCCTGCCGACGGGGGACGGCAGCGACCATACGCTAACGCGGCGGGCCGGAACTTAGCAGAGGGACTTTCGTGGGCCTGCACCCAGAGGGCATCCGCCAGGGGCTGCGGCAGCGCATGCGGCAGCACAACTTAGCCCTGTTCCCTGACGCCCTCGGCAATGCGCCGGAAGCACGCCTGGCTGAGCGTGTCGACCGGGCAGGCGCTACTGGTTAACAAAGCCGGATCCGGGGGATCGGCGAGAGGGTTTTGCACAGGCGTTACAGCTCCGGGACGAGCCGGGAAAACTGCTCGATCATCGGCATCACGATCTCCGGTTTGTCCCAGTTCTCCATGCCGACACCGATGATACAGCGGTGGATACCGAGATCCCGATAACGCTTCAGCAGGTCAGCCGTGACCTCCGCCATTACAACAAGGGTGATTTCGACGGCGTCGGGATCGCGCCCCTGCTCGGCAACCTGGCGGCGGAAGTCGGCGAGACTGCCGGCAATGTCCGGCAGCCCGACGTCGACCGGCATCCAGCCATCCGCCCACTGCGCCGCGTGGCGAATCCCCAGCGGGCCCATGGCACCGAAAGTCACCGGCGGCCCGCCCGGCTGGAGCGGCTTGGGCTCGAACCAGACCGGGTCGAAGTCGATCAGTTCGCCGTGGAAGGCCGCTTCGGGCTCGGTGAACAGGGCACGCTGGGCCAGCACCGTCTCCCGCATGGCCAGGTACCGGCGCTTCCAGGGCAAACGGCTCGCATTGACGAACTCCTCCTCGTTCCACCCGACGCCACAGCCGATGATGAGACGGCCACCGCTCAGCCGATCGAGGGTGGCGATGGTCTTGGCCTGGGAGAACAGTTCCCGTTCGAGCAGCAGGGCGATCCCGGTGCCGAGCTTCAGGCGGGTGGTCGCTGCCGCCGCCGCCATCAAGGACGTGTAGGGATCCATCATCTTCCTGTAGGGGGCCGGCAGTTCACCACCCGCGGGATAGGGCGTCCGGCGGCAAACCGGGATGTGGCTGTGCTCTCCGTACCAGAGCGACTCGAAACCGGCCTGCTCCAGGGTCGTCGCCAGCAAGTGTGGCGCCGGATCCTCCGCAGTGTTCATGGAACTGAATCCCAGGTGCATATTATCCTCTCCTTACTGGCGCCGGGGCGAATTACTCCCCGCGCCGGAGACGCACGGCCGTGGCCAGCTCCTGCAACAGCGAGCGGGTGTCGTCCCAGCCCATGCAGGGATCGGTGATGCTCTGCCCGTAGGTCAGGGCCTGCCCGTCCACCACATCCTGGCGCCCCTCCACCAGGTTGCTCTCCAGCATGAGGCCGAAAATACTGCGGCTGCCACGGGCTACCTGGGTGGCGATATCACTGGCCACGTCAACCTGCCGGGCCGGTATCTTGCGGCTGTTGGCGTGGCTGGCGTCGATCATGATGCGCGAGGGCAGGCCAGCCTTCGTCAGCAGGGCGCAGGCATCATCCACCGAGAACATGTCGTAATTGGGGTGCCTGCCGCCGCGCAGGATGATGTGACAGTCCTCGTTGCCGGTCGTCTGGAAGATCGCCGAATGCCCCTGCTTGGTAACGGACAGAAAATGGTGCGGCTTGGAGGCCGACTGGATGGCGTCGATGGCCACCTGCATATCACCATCCGTCGCGTTCTTGAAGCCGACCGGGCAGGAGAGCCCGGAGGCGAGTTCCCGGTGGGTCTGGCTCTCGGTGGTGCGGGCGCCGATGGCGCCCCAGGCAATCAGGTCGGCCACGTACTGCGGGCTGATCAGGTCGAGGTATTCAGTGCCCGCGGGGAGCCCCATCTCCGAAAGGTCGGCCAGCAGCTGTCGCGCCAGGTGCAGTCCCTTGTTGATCTGGAAGGTGTTGTTGAGATCCGGGTCGTTGATCAGGCCCTTCCACCCCACCGTGGTGCGGGGTTTTTCGAAGTAGACCCGCATCACGACGAAGACGTCCTCCGCGATCGCATCCGCGGACTCTTTCAAACGTCCCGCGTACTCGCGGGCGGCCTGCGGATCGTGGATCGAGCAGGGACCGACCACGACCAGCAGACGGTCGTCCTCGCCGGTCAGAATCCGGTGAATCGTGCGGCGCGCACCGGAGACGGTGTCGGCGGCGGCAGCGCTAACGCCGATATCCCTGATCAACTGTTCGGGAGAGATCAGCTCCCTGGTTTTCTGTATGCGAAGATCATCTGTGGTCGTGCTCATGCGGGTATCCGGGTCAATGCAGCTGGGCGGACATGATTACTGCGGTGAAAAGCGCCATAATATACCATCAGGCTGCAGGATATGGCACAGCGCACGGTGCGGCTGCCATCTCACCGACGAGGAGACGGCGCATGAATGAGTCCGATGTTCCCAGAACGCTGGCGCTGAAATATGCGCGCTTCGTGGATGACCGGGAATTCGGCAGGATGCGGGAGATCATGGCCGAGGATTTCACCCAGAAAGGGCCCGGCTTCACCAGTGACTCCCTCGAAGCCTTCATTGCCAGCCTCGCCATCCTCGACAAATACTCCGCCACCTTTCACCTGATAGGCAATCAGTACGGGGAGTGGCACAACGATATCTACACCGGCGAGACCTGGAGTGTGGCAACCCATATCTATGAGCAGGATGGCGTGCAGCGCAAGCTCGACATGGGTATCCGCTACAGCGACGTGATCGAGAATGCCGGCGGTATCTGCAGGTACATCTCCAGGGACCTGCACGTCGTCTGGACCCAGGACCTGCCCTGCCAGGGGTGAGCCTCGACGCGGGTTAATGCGCCCCGCCCTGCTGCTGTTCCTGCATCGCCTGTTGCGCCCACCAGGCCTCCAGCATTGCGCCTATGGTGTTGGGTACCACGAGATGGGCGGCATACCAGGTGTGCAGGCAGCGGATCCGGCTGAAGTCGGCGATCCCGCCGATGCCCCTTGCATGCAACACGGCGCTGTAACCGCGCTCGGCCAGCCGCTGCCTCTGTGCCGCGTCGATGTAACGATCGCGCAGGGCGATATGGGCCCGGTGATCCTCGCGCATGCGCTGGCGCAGGGTCGCGCTGGCGTCCACCTGCCGCTGCAGCTCGCGGATCAGCCCCCCGGCCTCCGCCCCGTCGATGCGGTAGCAGAGATCGGGATCCACCAGCCAGAAGAGCGTGGGAAAGGGCCTGTCATCCACCAGCGGGGCGACGCGGATCACCACGGGCTGGCCGTCGTCCCGTGCCACCGCCACCGCCTCGAGGCCGCGGGGTTCCCTGCCGAGCAGGTCGGCGATGCGCTCGCGCAGTTCGGGGGTAATCTTCAACGTACTCTGGTCTCACGTCGGAACGTTAACGGGGCTGCTCGTGCGAGCGGTTCCGGGAGGAGGGTTGCTTTTCAGTCGCGGCCCGATATCCGCTTGGTGAAAAGCAACCCTCCTCCCGGAACCTCGGATCGCGCTATTTTACGCGATTAGGCACCGGCGGGTCGCCTGCCGCGGCTTTTCCCGCCCGGGGCGGAGCGACGCTGCCCCCTGATTTGTCAGGGGCCGCTGATTTGCTACTCTAGGCGCCCGTACACGCGGCCCAACCCAGTTTGAGGAGCATTCCAATGAAGCCCGAAACCATCGCCCTGCACACCGGATATGAAGGCGACCCCGCCACCCATGCAGCCACCACCCCCATCTACCAGACCACCTCCTACACCTTCGACGACACCCAGCACGGCGCCGACCTGTTCGACCTCAAGGTACCGGGCAACATCTACAGCCGGATCATGAACCCCACCAACGCGGTGCTGGAGGCGCGCCTGGCGGCGCTGGAGGACGGGGTCGGGGCACTTGCGGTGGCTTCCGGCATGGCGGCGATCCGCTACGCCATCGAGGTGATCGCCGAAGTGGGCAGCAACATCGTCAGCACCTCGCAGCTCTACGGGGGCACCTACAACCTGTTCGCCCATACCTTTCCGCGCCAGGGCATCCAGACCCGGTTCGCCGATGCGGACGATTTCGACACGGTGAAGGGGCTGATCGACGGCAACACCCGGGCGCTGTTCTGCGAATCGATCGGCAACCCGGCGGGCAACGTGGTCGATATCGAGCGCTGGGCGGCGATTGCCCACGAGGCAGGCGTGCCGCTGATCGTCGACAATACCGTGGCGACGCCGGTCCTGTGCCGCCCCTTCGAGCACGGCGCGGATATCGTGGTGCACTCCCTCACCAAGTACATCGGCGGCCACGGCACCACCATCGGCGGCGCCATCGTCGACTCGGGGAAGTTCGACTGGGCGGCCCACAGCGACCGCTTCTCGGTGATGACTACACCGGACCCCTCCTACCACGGTGTGGTCTACACCGAGGCGCTGGGTGAGGCCGCGTATATCGGTCGCTGCCGGGTCGTCCCCCTGCGCAACACCGGCGCCGCCCTCTCCCCCCACAGCGCGTTCCTGATCATGCAGGGGCTCGAGACCCTGGCGCTGCGCATGAAGCGCCACTGCAAGAACGCGAAAAAGGTGGCGAAATACCTGGAGAAACACCCGCAGGTGACCTGGGTCAACTACGCCGGCCTGAAGGAGAGCCAGTACCGGGATACCTGCAGAAAGATCTGCGGCGGCAAGGCGGCGGGGATTCTCAGTTTCGGCATCGAGGGCGGCGCCCCGGCCGGGGCGAAATTCATCGACGCGCTGCAGCTGATCCTGCGCCTGGTGAACATCGGCGACGCCAAGTCGCTGGCCTGCCATCCGGCCACCACCACCCACCGCCAACTCAACGCCGGCGAACTGGCCTCCGCCGGGGTCACCGAAGACATGGTGCGCCTCTCCATCGGCATCGAGCACGTGGACGACATCATCGCCGATATCGAGCAGGCGCTGGCGGCGAGTCAGTAGCTGATTAGGAAACGCCTTCAGGCAAGGTTTTTCTTATACTTCCGGGAGTGTCTCG
>JARRPM010000026.1:0-60672 GCA_037382865.1 Halioglobus sp.
ACAGCCTACAATCACTGCGATATTCAAAGATCACAACCAATTTATTTGGATTGGCACTCAGCAAGGCCTGTATAGGTACGATGGGGCTAATTTGATCGAATTTAAGGCCGACCCTAACGCCACCAATACGATACCAGTATCAGACATCAGGGGAATATTTGAAGATTCAGAGAATACTATACATATCGCTACTTTTGGAAAAGGATTGCTAAGGTGGAGTGACTCAAAAAACCAGTTTGAACAAGTGCAGATCGGCGATCAATCTGATGACCAATATCTTACGCTCTCATTTCGCTCTCGAGATGGAGATATTTTTCTCGGGTCAAAGGAGCAGCTAATACCATTTTACGGTAAGCGTGAGCCCTTCCGAGAATCAAGTTCTTTTCGAGCGCAGATTCAACAAATTGGTAGACCATATGATATAGAAGAACATATCTCCGGTGATCTTCTAATTGCAGGTGATAACGGGTTGTTCAGGTTATCCCTCGCCAGCCGTGAGATTCATAGAATTTTCCCCAATGACTCCATTGAGTCCGAACACTTAGGGATAGTTACAACTGTCGAGTTGGGACCAAGAGAGTCAGTATTTATCGGCACAAATAAAGGTTTAATTCTCCTTTGGGATCTAAAGGAATCGAAATTATTATCTAAATTGTCATTAGGTGAACGGTCGGCGGAATCGATAACACAACTACTTTGGCGCGAAGAATTCCTATGGATCGGCTCAAACAACGGTCTCTATATTTCAGATTTATTGTTGTCAGATGCAAAAAATCTTAATCAAGACAACTCAGGGTTGTCTAGTAACCACGTAACGGTGTTGCTTAGTGACACTAATTATATATGGATAGGAACATATCAAGGTCTCGATATTTTATCCAAATTGTCGTTCGAAACTTTTAACAAAGAAAATAGCGATGTTTTTGATGACGTACTCGCGTTTGAAGAGGATAACAGCGGTCGTTTGTGGGTAGGCACTTACGATGGAATCTATTACTTTGACACAGAGCTAAACAGGCATCGCAAGCTCGAAAACGTATGGAACGAAATATCTATAGAAGATCAACGCATCATGACTTTGGCGGCTAAGAAAGGGGAGCTTTGGGTCGGCACTCAAGAAGGAGGCGTGAGGATTATAGATCTCGTAGGTAGGTTCGTTTATGCGCCTGAGCCTCCACTTTCGGAGTCCCAGGCAGTAACTAAAATACTGCATGCCGGCAATAACAGAACATGGATAGCGACCTATGATCGAGGTTTATTTTCTGTTTCGGAGAAAGGTGTCCGTTCCTACTATTCCAGCGAACACCTTCTTGAAAAAGCGGTTACGGTTATAGCCAGAGGAAACAAAGATCAGCTAATCATTGGAACAGAAACGGCAATATATCTTTACAATGAAAAGACTGATCAATTTCAGTTGTTGGATTTTGATTTTCAAGGCCATACAGATTCACCTGTAATCATGACCATCAAAAAAAGTCCGACAGGAGATATTTGGGTCGGCACCAAGGATCATGGGTTATTTATTTGGAAAATTTCAGATCAAAAACAAGGAAATCTAACATTAAAACACGTCCGCAACATCATTGGATCAAATCACCTTACAATATATGCGATTGAATTTGATTATGAAAAAAATGCTTGGTGCTCTACCCAGTTCGGTCTGATAAGGATCGACTCAAATGGAAATTTTTTGACAAGATTTACTCCATCGGATGGATTGCAGGGCGACGACTTTAACTTCGGAGCTTCCCTTGTAGACAACGAAGGCAGGTTATATTTCGGAGGGGTAAAAGGTTATAACCGGTTTTTGCCGGAGCATGTTGCCGTTGAAGACTCTCCCTCGGACATAGTTCTTACCGAGGTAGCGCTGCCAAGCAAAATTCGATCTTCTTTGATGAGAACCCCAGACTTAACTCATGTCCAGTTAACCCACAAAGACTACTTTGTAAAGTTCACCTTCAGCGTCCTGGATTTTCTAGATCCTGACAAGAACCATTATCGCTACAAGCTCGAAGGGTTTGATCCTGAATGGATAGATAACGGAACACGTAATACCGCAACGTATACAAACCTTCCTGCAGGGAACTATGTATTGAAAGTCCAGGGAGCGAATTCGGCTGGCACCTGGAACAGGGAGGGTCTTGCTTTAAATGTTGAGGTATTACCAGCCTGGTGGCTCACATGGTGGGCCTTTACCTTTTATGCCGGATCGTTGGCTTTTGTGGTTTGGTTGTTAATGCGCTGGTACCACACCTATATGGTCAAGGAAAGTGCGCTGGAGGACGCCCGTACCATGGAGGAAGTGGCTCTTGGAAGTGAAGACGACCTCCAGGAGCAGTATGAACTGCAGGACCGGTTGTTGCAGTCTGTTTTTCATCACAACACGGCGACGCTGAAGCTGGTAAACGACTGCGTCGCAAGCGAAAGTCATCGTATACATGATGATATCTACCGGGAGGCCTTCGATAAAAATATCAGAAGGGTGAATGCACTGGCAGTTCTTGAAGATTGCATGTTTTACCAGGGCGATACAATACTCGCAGACCTGAGAAAATACGCCGACAGGATAATTGCAGTGCTTCTGACAGACTCTCCCATCAGGGCAGAGACGGTTACGACCATAAACGATATCTCTTCTCGGCTGCTGCCAGTAGCACTGGCGTCACCGCTCGCAATTATACTGTTTGAACTTGTGGAAAATGCGTTGCACCATGCCTTCGAACAGGGATCGCCCGTAAACTATGTTCATCTTGTATCGAAGACTGAGCGCCTGGACACGGACGACCCCATGGAATTCTACAACCTCAATATTCAAGACAGCGGACTTGGAATCCCCGGCAACATCGATCTCAGTGCACTCGAAACATCCGGGCTAGCTATTGTTCAGTCTCTCGTCAATCAACTATCCGGTAAGCTGCAAATATTTGCGGAAGGTGGTACCACGGTATCGGTTGTCATCCCGATCCCGCGTGCGTGACACGCAACTGAATTTATATTCCACAATTCTAAGGCGCACTTACAATGGTGGAAGCAGGGCGGTGATTGCTGAAACGTCAGAGGCGAGACTGCACTGTTTTGGCAGTGCCTGCCACCTGGTCATAGATAACAGTGCCGATCAAGGCTCTGCCATGTTGGCTCTCGCCAGGGAGGAACTATCCCGCCTGGAAGAAAAGTTCAGTTCTTACCACCCTGGCAGTGTGGTCAGCAGTATCAACCAGGGCGCGGGCACAGGCTCGTTTACACCTCTTGATGCTGAATCGAGAAGCCTGTTCAGCTATGTGGGCGCCCTGTGGTCGGAGAGTAAGCATCTTTTTGACCCGACGACCCACCTCCTCCAGAATTGCTATGACGCATCCGGTCGGCTGCTGGCTTCGGAAGACCAGCTTCGGGCCATGCTGAAACTGGTAGGGTGGTCCAATCTCGAGATTAGCAGTTCAGGCGCTCGATTGACCAGGAAGGGGATGCTGATCGACCTCAATGACTGTATCAGGCCCTATGCAGTGGATTCTGTGCGCAAACTCCTGCTCGGCGAGGGCATCAGCAATGCCCTCATCGAAATGGACCAGGATATTGCCACCATAGGCAAGCAGCCGGACGGTTCTAACTGGATGGTGGGTGTGCGACATCCCAGGGGCTCGCGCGCCGCTATTACAAGATTAAAACTAAACCATAAGGGATTCGCGATGCGCGGGGATTTTGAGCATTGCATCCTGGTTGACGGAGAAAATTATGGCAGGGGTTTAAGCCCGGTCGATGGCCGGCCCATCCCGGGCCTGCTGAGCGTCGCACTGATCGCGGACAACTGCCTCACCGCCTGCAGCGCTGCAAGCGTGGCTCGCCTCAAGACCGAGCAGGCAGGTCTGCATTGGCTGGAAAATCTCGGATTACCCTGGATGGCCATCGACAGACAGATGAATTGTCACGGTCCTCTATCGCCCAGGACCTGAGGGCTTTATCGCCCGCTGAACCGGGGTTTGCGTTTTTCCCGCTGCGCCGCAAACCCCTCCTTCAGATCTTCAGATTCTGTACAATTGTTCACGAGCTGGCGGGCATGCACAGGGTCGAGGGTCCCCGATGCCACCTGGTGTATGAGCGTTTTCATTGCGCGCACAGCCAGTGGCGCCAGGCCCGCAATATGCAGCGCCAGTTCTTCGGCCGTCTGGTCCAACTGGCCGGGAAGTACGAGGTGATCGAGGAGACCGACATCCAGCATCGCTTCGGCATCCAGCTCCTCGGATGCCACAAGAATCCTTTTCGTCGTATTCACCCCCAGCCTCTCGACAAAACGACTGATACCGCTGAGCGGATAGCATAGGCCGATGACAGCCGCGGGAACGCGCATTCGGCTGCCCTCAATTCCTATGCGGAAATCGCAGCTCAATGCCAGTTCGACCCCGCCTCCGAAAACGTTGCCATTCAGCGCACAAATCGTTGGTATCGCCAGCTCGGCTATCTTTGCGGTTGTCGCCTGGAAAATATCGTCGCGCATCTCACCCGACCCCAGTTGCTGCAGGGAAGCTCCGGCACAAAAGGTCTTGTCACCCGCGCCCGTGATGATGAGAACGCGTACCTGCTCATCCCGCGCGAGGTCGTGTAGGTGTCCCTGTATCGCCTCCAGCTGCTCCTGACCCAGGGCGTTATGACGTTCCGGGTCGTTCAAAACCAGGCGGCCTATATGGCCACTGCGGCTGTACTGAATGGTATCTGTCATGGCCTGTTCCATTGAAGGGTGTCAAAGTGTCGCACAGGCGCCACCCTCTCGTCACTTCAGCCTGAATTGTAGACAGGCCCTCGCGCCCAAACCATACTCGAGTTCAATATTCCACCGAACGGGACAGGCAGATGAAAATCCGCTGCGACTGGTGCGGCAGCGACCCGCTATACGTCGACTATCACGACAGAGAGTGGGGCGTACCTGTCCGTGATGACCGTAAACTCTTCGAATTTCTGCTTCTGGAGGGAGCCCAGGCCGGACTGTCGTGGATCACGATATTGCGCAAGAGAGAGGGCTATCGAACACTATTCGATGATTTTGATCCGGAAAAAATCGCACGCTACGAGGACAGGAAACTGGAAGCCCTGCTCCAGGACGCCAGAATAGTGCGCAACCGCCTCAAGGTGTACGGCGCCCGCACCAATGCTCGCGCGTTTCTCGAGGTCAAGGAGGAGTGCGGCAGTTTTTCCAACTATATCTGGGAGTTCGTCGGTGGCCGACCGATACAGAATCGCTGGCGATCGATAAAAGATATCCCGGCAACCAGCGCGGTATCCGACGCCATCAGCCGGGACCTCAAGCGCCGAGGGTTCACTTTCGTGGGTTCCACTATCGTCTACGCCCACATGCAGGCAACCGGAATGGTCAATGACCACGTGACCGGGTGTTTCCGACACGGAGAGTGCCGGGAGCTCGTTTAAGCAAAGCAAACGGCGCAACAACTGTAGACATGGGCAAATAAAATACTTAAAGTTCGAATATTAGAACAGCTAGTAGGCGGATTCCTGCAGACACTCAACGTCAGTCTGCGCCAACCGAATTGCATGGTATCAGACGACCCCACAAGTTCCTCCGGACCAGTGTCGCCGTTCAACCGCACTGTCCAGCACGACGCCAAGCGCACGGCGATTCTTTCCCAGGCGGCCAAGCTGTTCAACTACAAGGGGTCCCGCGCGACCACTCTGCGCGACATTGCCGAGAGTCTCGGCCTGACGAAGACCAGCCTCTACTACTACGTTGCCACGAAGGAAGAGCTCATCTACCAGTGCTACATGGCCGCACTGGATCACCATCACGCCATCCTCGACGAGGTCGAAAGAAAAAGCCCCGCCCCTCTCGCGCGCGTGTCGGCCTTTTTCCTGCAACCCTTCGAGAACTGGCTTGCCGCCCAGGAGGGTCGCGGACCGCATATCGCCGCACTTCTGGAAATTGCGTCACTCAAGGGACCCCATCGCAAGGAAGTGGAAGAGCGCTACATCGATCTCTTCAAGCGAGTCAGGCAGTATATTCGCGATGGCATTGCCGGCGGTTCGATGCGCAACTGCGAGCCGGCATCGGTGACGCGGGCTATGCTCGGCTCGGTTGAATGGACTTTCTCCTGGCTCCATGACGTCCCCACAGACAAGGTTACAGGAATCGCCGACCAGGCGCTGGACATTGTCTTGCGAGGACTCTACGGACTCTCCGGCGAGTACCGCCCCGTTAGCGTGGAACCCGATGAGTCAGAGGACACGCGCCTGCACGGATTCAACCGGGAAGAACAGAAACGGCTGAAACAGGAGGCCTTCTTCAAGACAGGGACCTGGTATTTCAACAAGCAGGGATTCAATGGAACATCCCTCGACGAAATCGCTGAACACCTCAATGTCTCCAAAGGAGCCTTCTATTACCATATCAGGAACAAGGAAGACCTCCTGTTCCATTGCTACAGCCGATCGCTCGACATTGTCGAGAATATTCACAGGGAGGTTGCCGGCACGTCCGGGACAGGACTTGAGAAAATTGACCAGACCTGTCGGCGCATTTTCCATGTCCAGAATTCCAGCCAGGGTCCGCTGATAAGATACAATAGTATTACTGCACTGCCGATGGATCGCCGGGTGGAAATCCTTAAGCGCACGGATCGATCCAATGCGAGGTTCGGGGATTTCATGCGCGAGGGCATCGAGGATGGCAGTGTTCGGCCCATAAGCACCTTCGTCGCCCAGAATCTCATTGCCGGCGCGGTCAACGCCGCCATGGACATCAAGTTGTGGCGCAAAGTCGACGACCTCGATGCCAGTGCTATCGATTACTTCGATGTTTTCTTCAACGGTCTGCTGCCACGCGGCTGAGCAATCGCGGCGGGAATATATAGGGAGGTCTCATTGGCCCCGGATCTGGACAAGTTACTCAGGCTTCTCGAAGTCGAACGGGTGGACAAGTACCTCTTCATCGGTAGAAGCCCGAAGCGCCCGTCCCGGGTGTTTGGCGGGCAGGTGCTGGCGCAGGCACTCAATGCGGCTGTAAGGACGGTAGAGGAGGAGCGCTCAGTACACTCAATGCACGCATACTTCCTGCGACCGGGCAATCCGTCAAAACAGATCGTTTATGAGGTCGACCCGATACGTGACGGCCGAAGCTTTACCACCCGCCGAGTGGTCGCCAAACAGGACGGCGTGGCCATTTTCAACACCGCCCTCTCTTTTCACTGCGAGGAGGAAGGGCTCTCACACCAGTTTTCCGCCCCCCAGGTTACACCGCCGGAAGCGCTGGAGACCGACTACGAATTCTGGACACGGATGGCGAAAGAATTCCCCGGTCGATTCAATCCCCCGCACGCGCAAACGATCGAGCGCCGGCCAGTAAAACGTCGCGATTACCTGTCGCCTCAACCACAGGAACCCGAGCAGCACATCTGGATCCGTGCGCTGGGGGAACCGGGAGACGATCCGCGTCGCCACCAGACGATTCTTGCTTTCATGTCAGATTTCGCGCTGCTGGGCGCCGCGCTCCTGCCGCACCCCTACACCAGCGCCGACCAGCGCCTGCAGATGGCCAGCCTCGATCACGCGCTGTGGTTTCACCGCCCCTTTCGCGCCGACGAGTACCTGCTCTATTCCCTGGACAGCCCGACTGCGTCCGGTGGCAGGGGATTCAGCCGCGGCAGCTTCTTTACGCGTGATGGAGCGCTGGTTGCCTCCACCGCTCAGGAGTCCCTGCTCCGGGTTCAGCGGGATTAGTTCACCACCGTCTCCATCTCCCGCCCCAGGGAGACCAGTTCCAGGGTGTCGCCGCTATGCCGAAGCTGGGTGATGGAGCCATTGTCAGGCCAGAAGCAGAGGATCTCTGGTCGGCGCAGCACCCTTCCCACGACTGCGTTTATCAGCAGAAAGTGGGTGAATACGACAGCGGGCTGGCTTTGCTCCAGCAGCTCGGTCAGGGCGCGGTCGCGCCACTGTGTCAGGCTCGCGGGCTGCCCGGGCCACTGCTGCTGCATGAAATCGCGGAGCCAGGGCTGACGCTGCGGTAACGGCACGGGCGCCGGCACCTCGCGAAAAACATCCTCAACCACTACCGGCTTCTCCAGAGCCTCCGCCAGGGGTATGGCGGTTTCGCGGGCCCTGGCCAGCGGGCTGCTCAGCAGCGCCGTATCTGCAGAGAGCCGCGGTAACAGCGCTTCGGCCACCTCCTCGGCCTGCCGCAGACCGAGTTCGCTGAGCCCGGGATCGCTTGACTGCCCCCATCCTGCGGCGGCCTCGCCGTGCCTGACCAGGAAGATATCCATCAGCCCGCCTGTCGCCGTCAATCTAGCGGTAGGTCACGAGATTTTCACCCCTGTGCCTGCCGAGCACCTGGAGGAACGAGCGATCGTTGAAGTAGGACAGTGATACCTTGTCCCCACTGTAGAAAACCTGGCTGATCGAGCAGTTGAAAACGGGCTCGTAGAATTTGTAGGTATCCTGCCCTCCCAGCCCCAGCACCTGCGCCACCATCGTTGCAATTGTGCCGCCGGAGGTAAAAATCCCGACGGTCTTGCCGCCGCCCTGCTGCTCCATGACCTCCCGGAGTGCCGCGCGGACACCGCCTGAATACTCTTCCCAGCTCTGTATCCGGGGTTCATTGCAATGGGGCGATACCCAGTAGTTGAACACTGCATCGATGACCTTCTGGTAATCCTTGCTGGAGCTAAGCCCTCGATCCACCAGGGCCTGTATGGCCGGGTTGGTTTTGGCCACTTCCGGCACCAGGTATTCCAGGTGCTCTTCGTTGCGGACCTCGTTGAACCGGGGGTCGACGTGGTGGGGTACTTCACCATAGTGACTGGCGAGCGCCAGCCGGGCAGTCTCTTTCTGCCGCAGGAGGTCGCCACTGTATACCGCGTCGAACACGATGCCGCAGTCCCTGAGGTACTCGCCCAGTACCTCTGCCTGTCGCTGCCCCAGGTCGGAGAGCCGGTCGTAATCGTCTGTCCCGAACGAGGCCTGGCCGTGCCGTATGAGGTAGATTGTGGCCATCAGCCAGCCTCCTTGAGCTTTTTCGAACCGCGGTCGAAGCGGAACTTGCGGCGATAGGGGAAGAAGTCCTCAACAAAACCGCTGCGCAGCTTCTCCTGCATCCCCTGCCAGAAGGCAACGTCATAAATGTCGCTGTGCATGGCATCGAATACCTTGCGGGCACGCTGGTTGCCTGAAAAAAACAGCCTGAACTCTTCGGGGAATATGTCATTCGGGCCGACGGTGTACCAGGGCTTGCTGGCAAGTTCCTCCGCGGGGGTCCGCGGCTCAGGAATTTTCCGGAAGTTGCAGTCCAGCAGGGGCACTATCTCGTCGTAGTCGTAGAACACCACCCGACCGTGCCGGGTGACACCAAAGTTCTTCAGCAGCATGTCGCCCGGGAATATATTGGCCGCGGCAAGCTGCTTGATCGCATTCCCGTACTCATCCATGACGGCTGCCACCTGCTCGTCGGTGGCATCGTGAAGGTAGAGGTTGAGAGGCGTCATGCGCCGCTCCACGTACACATGCTTGATGACCAGTGCCTTGCCGTGCTCCTCGATCATGGAGGGCGCCACTTTGTGCAGCTCCACCATCAATTCATCAGAAAACCGTTCACGGGCGAAGGCCAGGTTGGTGAACTCCTGGGTATCGGCCATCCGTCCCACCCGGTCCCAACGCTTCACCAGCCGGTACTTCTCCTTGACCTGCTCCCTGGTCATCTCCTTCGGCGGCGTGAACCGGTCCTTGATGATTTTGAAGACAAAGTCATAGGAATGCATGGTAAATACGGTCATGACCATGCCCTTGATCCCGGGCGCGATCATAAATTTGTCGGTGGTACTCTGCATATGCCGGTAGGCACAGCGGTGATAATAGGTTTTGCCGTGTTTGTTGTAGCCCATGGAGCTGTATATCTCGGATATGGGCTTGGCGGGCATCAGCTGCTGCAGGAATAGCACGTATTGGGAAGGGATGCTGGCATCCACCAGAAAATAGGACCGTGTGAAGCTGAACAGGATACTGACCTTGTCCGAGCCGAACAGGACAGTATCGACATAAACCGCACCCTCTTCGGTGTGCAGCACCGGCAGAACAAAGGGCATCGAGTCACCGCCCGCAACGATACGGCCCACGATATAGGCGCCCTTGTTGCGGAAAAAGTGATGCTCGAGCACCTGGAACTGCACGTCGTCCCGGGTCATGTCAAAGCGCGGCTGCAGGTACCTCTCGACCACCCCGACGATATTGGCGATGTCGCGCGCCATGTCTTCATAGGGGATCGTGAATGCGTAGTCCTCGAGCACAGCATGAAGCAGCTGCTCCAGGGAACCGTCGAGCCTGTATGTTCTGTATACCTTGCTCACATCCGCCGGAGGCATATCCCCCTGGGGAGAGAACACGAATGCGTATTCGTCGCGAATCTTGCGGTGCTTGAAGACAGTGCAATAGACCGAATTGAAGAATGTCTCCGCAATTTCGAAATTGTTGTGACCCTCGATCAGTTCCGAGTAGACATCCTTCGCCTCACCCCAGAAAGAGAAATCGTGGAGCTGGTCTCCGGCGATCAGCTCCACGTATTCGTAGACCAGGGCGGTTTTTTCCTTGTAAAGGTCGATTCGTTGCGTCGAGGCCTGCTGCATGCCATGCCAGTCCGCGTTTTCAAAACGCGACCTCGCGGCGAGGGTGATATTCTGGAACTCGGCGAAATAGGATTCAAATCCGTTAAGTATCGTCCGCGCAAAGCGCTCTCGCCGTTCCATGAGGTATTTCACGAGCCTCCCGCGCTCTCGTTTCAGACCTGGGGGTTGCCGAACCGGCGCCGCAGTTTGCGCATGCCGCCCAGCCACCGGTCATAATCATCGGCTTTGTTTTTGCGATACTCGATGACTTCCTTGTGCGGCAGGATCAGGAAGGTCTCTGCCGCGAGTCCCTGCACCACTTCACCGGCCACCTGCTGTGGCGTGAGCACGCCGTCCACACCTGCGGTGCCGCCACCGCTGTCACCAATCATGCGCGTCGCCACGGCCTGAGGGCAGAGTACGGAGACCCTGATGCCGTCGTCACCATGGGTGATGGCCAGTGCCTCGGCAAAGCCGATGGCTGCGTGCTTGGTAGTGGAATAGGCGGCGTCCCCGATCTGGTTGAGCAGGCCGGCGGCGGAGGCCGTATTGAGGAAATAGCCCTCCCCTCTTTCCAGCATGCCGGGCAGGCAGGCGCGTGCCGCGTACACATGGGACATGACGTGGATTTCCCACATCGCCTGCCAGGTCTCGTTCGGTGCCGAAGTCGCCCACCAGGGCTCGCCATCCGTGGCGATGATACCGGCATTGCTGCAGAAAATGTCTACGACACCGTATCGGGATTCAACCTCGGCAACCATGGCCTGTATCTGGCCCTCGTCGCGCACATTCACGCCAAAGGCAGCGCCGTCCAGGGCATCCGCCACAGATCTGGCGTTGGCCTCCTCGAGGTCTGCCACGATTACCTTGCGCGCACCTTCCTGGTGAAAACGCTCACACATGGCCCTGCCGATGCCGTTGGCGCCGCCCGTAACGACGACTACCCTGCCGGCAATTTCCATTACAGGAGTTCCGACGCCAGCAATTCCAGAACCACCGGGTCCTGCACGCTCAGCAGCATACTGCCCACCTCGCCACGCTTTGCCGCCTCCTTCCAGGGCACCAGCCGTTCGATGATTCTCTCCCGGGGGCCGACCAGCGCAACCTCATCCAGCAGCTCCCGCGGCACGAGTGCCTCTGCCTCGGCTTTCTGCCCGGAGAGGTAGAGGTCCTGGATCCGCGCCGCCGCATCGCCGTAGCCCAGGGTGGTCGCATAATCGTTGTAGAAATTCTTGCCCTTGGCGCCCATACCGCCGATATAGAGGGCCAGCCAGGGCCGCAGCGCATCGAAAGCGGTGTCGAGGTCGTCGTTCAGCGATACCATGACGAAGGGTGCGACGTCGAAGTTCTTCAGACCCTTGTCGCCCCCCGCCTTGGCGAAGCCGGCCTCCAGGTGTTCCCCGAGGACGTGATACTTGTTGGGATCCATCCAGACCGGGAAGACGCCGTCGGCAACCTCCCCCGCACAGCGCAGCCCTGCCGGGGTGATAGAGGCCGTGTAGATGGGAATGTTCGGTGCACCCTCCAGAATGGATTTCAACGGTTTGCCGAGGCCAGTGGTGCCCTCGCCCCGCTTGGGTAGCTGGTACACCTGGCCGTCGAACTCGACCGGCCCCTCGCGCGCCATGATCATGCGCATGATCTTGATGTACTCGCGGGTGCGGGTGACCGGCTTGCCGTAGGGTACACCGTGCCAACCCTCGACCACCTGCGGGCCCGAGGCTCCTAGCCCGGCGATAAATCGACCGCCGGACAGCTGATTCAGGGACATTGCGGTCATTGCACACATGGCCGGGGTACGCGCGGGCATCTGCATAATGGCCGTACCGACCCGGATCTTTTCAGTCTGGGCCAGAATCCAGGTCGCGCTGGTTACCGCATCATTGCCATAGGCCTCGGCGGTCCAGACGGAATCATAACCCATGCTCTCAGCCTGCCTGATGAGCTCCACGGGAATGTGTACACGCTTGCCGGAATAGCCCATCAAAAAACCAAGCTTCATACTATTTCTCCAGGTGCGGTCAAGACGGGCCGCACGGCTTCAGTGAAAAGTGTCGCATCCCCCCGGCGCTAACCCGGCATAGCGCCGGGGGCGGTTGATGCATCTCCTGCCTGTTACCGACAGCGATCGCTCCGTGACGCAGAAGCGCTATCGGTAACGCAGGGCATTGAATTGTGCCTGATGATAATCGCCATTGCCAAAGGTAGTGTTGATCATCATCAGACGCTTGGCGTAGTGCCCGATATCCAGCTCGTCGGTGATACCCATGCCGCCGTGCAGCTGGATCGCCTCGCCAAATATCTGCTTGCCAGCCCTGTCCACCATCACCTTCAGCGCATGCACGGCAGTGGCGACATCCTCGTTTTCATCACCCAGGGCGCAGACGGCCCGGTACAGCAGCGAACGGGTCTGTTCGGCGGCCATGAAGGTGTCCACCATGCGATGCTGCAACGCCTGGAAACTTCCGATCGCCACGCCGAACTGCTCGCGGGTCTTGGTGTATTCCACCGTCTTGGCGTTGAGCGTCTCCATGATACCGATCGCTTCCGCCGCAAGGGCGATGTTCGCTTCCAGGGCCAGCGCTTCGATCAGGGTATAGCCCTCTCCGTCAGCGCCAACCAGACTCGCGGCGGGGACCTCGACATTGCTGAGGACCACGTTGGCCACCAGCTGTCCGTCCATCATTCGATAGCTCCGGCGTTCGACGCCCTCGGCATCAGCGGGCACCAGGAACAGGCTGATACCCTGCCGGTCGCTCTGCTCCCCACCGGTACGGGCGGAGACGATCAGGTGGTCTGCATTGGCGCCGTTGAACACCACGACCTTTTCGCCATTGAGGAGATAACCCCCCTGCTCCTGCCGGGCGGTGGTTTTCACGTCAGCCAGCTCAAAGCGACTCTGCCGATCGAGCCAGGCAAAGGCGCCGAGGCACTCCCCTGCGATAATGCGCGGTATGAACTGGCCCCTCTGGTCATCAGACCCGGCCCTCTCCAGCAGACCGCCGAACAACAGCACCGTTGCCAGGTAGGGCTCCAGCACGAGCCCCCGGCCGAACTGTTCCATCAACAGCATCACGTCGACGGCACTGCCGCCATAACCGCCGTGTTCCTCGGCAAAGGGAATGGAGAGCCAGCCGAGCTCGGCAAAAGTTTTCCAGTTTTCCCGGCTCATCCCCTCCTCGGAGGCAGCGATGCGGCGGCGCGTATCGAAATCGTAATCGTCCTGAATGAAGCGGGCGACGCTGTCGCGCAACATGACCTGTTCTTCTGAAAAATCAAAATTCATTGGGAGTTCCTCATTGTTCCCCGGTCACAGGCCGAGCACGGCCTTGGCGATGATATTTTTCTGGACCTCATTGGAGCCGCCGTAAATGGTCGAGGCCCTGCCATACATGTAGGCCTGTCGGGCCTGGCTGCCGAAACTGTGGCCCAGTTGCTCCGGGCTCAGGTCGGTCGGCAGCACTCCCTGGTAGTAGGCCGCCACGTCCATCCGCAGCTCCTGCACGGCCTGCTGGATTTCAGTGCCCTTTATCTTGAGGAGGGAGGATTCCGCACCGGGTGATCCACCGGAGGCAACCGATGCCAGAACGCGAAGCTCGGTGAATTCGAGCGCCATCAGGTCGATCTCGATATCGGACAGCCGCTTCTGGAACAGCGGGTCGGCCAGCAGCGACTGGCCGCCATTGACCTCCTGCCGGGCAAATTCCTTCACCTCCGCCAGCTTGCGCTTGGAATCGGCTACCTCTGCGATCGCGGTGCGCTCGTGCGCGAGCAGCGCCTTGGCATAGGTCCAGCCCTTGTCCTGCTCGCCGATGCGGTTGGCCACGGGAACCCGGACATCGTTGAACTCCACCTCATTCAGGCTGTGATGATTATCGATGGAGACGATGGGATTGACCTTGACCCCCGGCGACTTCATGTCGATCAACAGGAAGGAGATACCGTCCTGCTTCTTTACCTCAGTATTGGTGCGTACCAGGCAGAAGATCCAGTCGGCGTACTGGGCATAGGTGGTCCAGATCTTGGCGCCATTCACTACATACTCGTCGCCGTCCAGCACCGCCCGGGTCTTCAGTGAGGCGAGATCCGAACCCGCGCCCGGCTCCGAATAACCCTGGCACCACCAGTGGTCACTTTTGAGAATAGGCGGAAGAAAGCGCTCCTTCTGCTCTTCCGAGCCGAAGGTGTAGATCACGTGACCAACCATTTTCAGGCCGAAGGGAACCACGTCGCGGATACCGGCAGCGGCGCGCTCGCTGTCAAAAATGAACTGTCGGGTGGCGTCCCAGCCCGTGCCGCCGTATTGGGCCGGCCAGTTGGGCGCAATCCAGCCTTGCTCGTAAAGGCGTTTCTGCCAGTCGATGACAGCCTCCCGGAATGTCTCGGGAGAGGCTATCCGCGCTCGCAGTTCTTCGTCGTAGGCTTCCGCGAAGAAAGCGCGCACTTCATCGCGGAATGCCAGGTCTTCTGGGGCAAATGCTGTGTCCACGTTACCTGTCACCTCTCATTTGGCTGCCATTCATTTGACTTTCCAGTATGTTTTTAATACTTGCGGCATGTACGATAGCGATTCCGCGGCCACAACACAAGAACCGCGAACAAGCGACATATGGACGCGATTGCACCCAGAAGCTGGAGGAAGAGGCGCCGCCAACATCGCTAACCGGCTGCCGACGGCAGCGGGAGGACAAGCGGTGCCGGTCGGCTCTCAGTACAACAGGCTGTAAAGCTTGCGCTGGTACTCCGCAGCCAACGGGTCTCCCTTGCCGAGGCTGGCTATGGTATCCAGCAGGGCCTTCCTGGTGGCGCCATCGCCGTGGTTGACGTCCCGGCGCAGGATATCGATCAGGTTTTCCATGGCATCCCGGAACTGCCCGGCATTGGTCAGCTGTACCGCCAGTTGCTGACGCAACTCCAGATTATCGGGATCTGCCGCCAACTGCTGCTCAAGTGCCTCGATCTCCGGCGAACGAGCCGCCTCACGCTTGATCTTCAACTGCGCACAAAGCTGCTCGTAAGCGGCATCCTGGTCCGCCAGCCGCACCACGTCCAGCACCTTCTCCGCCTCGTCCAGGCGCAGGCACTCGATGAGGGCATGGGCGTAGGCGAGCGTAATGTCGAGGCGCTGGCCAGAGTCTTCCCAGGCCTGACGAAGGGGGGTCAGTGCACCGGCAAAATCGCCCTGCTCCATCGCTTCCTGGGCCATCTGCAGCAGGCCGTCCCAGGGTTTGGGGAGATACTTTTCCAGCATTTCCCGCACTTTCGTTTCCGGCTGGGCGCCGACGAACCCGTCCACGGGTTGCCCATCCTGTATCACCATCACCGTGGGCAGGCTGCGCACCCCAAACTGCTGGGCGATCATCTGCTGCTGGTCGGCGTTGACCTTGGCCAGCAGAAACCCGCCGCTGTATTCGTTTGCGAGCTTTTCCAGCAGCGGCATCAGAATCTTGCAGGGTTCGCACCAGTCGGCCCAGAAGTCCACCACCACGGGCCGATTGTGAGACTCCTCGATCAGCAATCGCGCCGCGTTACTCTCATCGATATTGACAATGTAGTCGCTCAAAACAGACCTCCCTTGGTCACTCTGATGCCGGGCCGCCGCGAAAACCGAGGACGTCCTGCATGTCGTACAGCCCAGGCTGCTGCAGTGCCAGCCAGCCGGCGGCGCGCACCGCGCCGCGGGCGAAGGACATGCGGCTGGAGGCCTTGTGGGTGATTTCCACTCGCTCCCCGTCGGCTGCAAACATCACCGTGTGGTCGCCGACGATATCCCCGGCGCGCACGGTGGCGAAACCGATGGTATCCCGGTCCCGGGCACCCACCTGGCCCTGCCGGCCGTAGACGGCGACCTTCTCCAGGTCCCGGCCGAGCGCCTCAGCCACGACCTCTCCCATGCTGAGCGCCGTACCGGAGGGCGCATCGACCTTGTGGCGGTGGTGCGCCTCGTACACCTCGACGTCCACATCGTCGCCCAGCACCCGCGCCGCCATGTCCAGGAGCTGGAAGCAGAGGTTGACGCCGGTGCTGAAATTGGACGCCTTGCACACGGGAGTGCGCGCGGCGGCTGCCGCGATGACAGCCTGTTCTTCCGGGGTGAAGCCGGTGGTGCCTATCACCATCGCCACACCTCGCTCGGCGCAGAGCTCGACGTTGGCCAGGGTGGCGTCCGGCACGGTGAAATCGATAAGTACGTCGATGCCATCGACGACGTCGGCGAGGGAGCTGACCACGGCAACGCCGTTGCGGCCCAGGCCCGCAAGCTCACCCGCATCGGCACCGAGCAGACTGCTGCCCGGGCGCTCGAGGGCGGCGCTAAGCTGCAGCTCATCCCCGGCCAGCGCTATCGCCTCGATCAGGGTCCGCCCCATTCGCCCGGCGGCGCCGGTAATGCCGATCCTCGTCGTCATAGTTTCATGTCTTCGAAGAAGCTCTTGACGCCCTCGAACCAGCTCGTCTGACGCGGCGACTGGGCCTTGCCGCCCTGACCGAGGCTCTCCTGGAATTTGCGCAGCAACTCCTTCTGCTGCTTGTTCAGGTTGACCGGGGTCTCCACCACCGCGCGACACAGAAGGTCGCCGAGGCCTCCACCGCGGACCGGCTTGACGCCCTTGCCGCGCAGGCGGAACAGCTTCCCGGTCTGGGTCTCCGGCGGGATCTTCAATTTCACCCGTCCATCCAGGGTAGGCACCTCCAACTCACCGCCAAGCGCTGCATCCACAAAGGTGATAGGCACCTCGCAGTAGAGATGCTTGCCGTCCCGCTCGAAGATCGGATGCTGCTTCACCGACATCTGCACGAAGAGATCGCCGGGCGGCCCGCCCTCGGGACCCGCCTCGCCCTCACCAGAGAGGCGAATGCGATCGCCGGTATCGACCCCGGGGGGCACTTTCACGGAAAGAGTCCGGGTTTTCTCCACCCGGCCCTGGCCGCGGCAGGTGTTACACGGATCCGAGATGGTCTTGCCCCGACCACGGCAGGAGGGGCAGGTCTGCTGGACCTGGAAGAAGCCCTGCTGCATGCGTACCTGGCCGGCGCCGCCGCAGGTACCACAGGTGGTCGGCGAACTGCCCCGCTTGGCACCGGAGCCGTCGCAGGTCTCACAGGTGGCGAGGCTGGGGACCCGGATTTCCACCGTGGTGCCCCGCACCGCGTCCTCGAGGGAGATATCCAGGGTGTAACGCAGGTCCGAGCCCCGCTGCGGGCCGCCGCGGCCGCGGCCGCCGCCGAAGATATCGCCAAATACGTCGCCGAAGATATCGCTGAAACTGCCGCCACCGAAGCCGCCGCCACCACCCATGCTCGGGTCCACTCCGGCGTGGCCGAACTGGTCATAGGCGGCCCGCTTCTCGCGGTCCATGAGGACATCGTAGGCCTCGGTGGCTTCCTTGAATTTCTCATCGGCCCGGGGATCGTCCGGGTTGCGATCCGGATGGAATTTCATTGCCACCCGGCGGTAGGCCTTCTTGATCTCGGCCTCTTCAGCTCGCTTGCTGACCCCCAGCACTTCGTAATAGTCGCGTTTTGACATAGGCAAAAGTTCGGCTTGCTTCAGCTTTTCCTGAAACGACTACGCAGGCAACGGTGGCCTGCGTCTTCGCAATTTTATTGTGGGCCGGAGTATATCCGGCCCGCCGGCAGAGGGGGTTAATGAAACGCCCTCTGCCCGGGGATCCCCTCCCCTTTACTTCTTGTCACTATCACTGACTTCCTCGAACTCCGCATCGACTACGTCGTCGGCGGCCCCGGACTGCTCAGCGTCCGCCTGTTCGCCTCCGGCATCGGCCGCGGCGGAAGCCTGGGCCGCGTACATCTTCTGGGCAACGCTGCCAGTTGCCTCCGTTAGCTTGTTGGTGGCGGCCTCGATAGCGTCCTTGTCATCGCCCTTGACCGCAGCCTCCGCCTCTTCGATGGCCGCCTCTATCGCCGCCTTCTCGTCCGCCGTGGCGTGCTCGCCGGCCTCCTCCAGCGTCTTGCGGGCGGCGTGAATCAGGCCGTCGCAGGTGTTGCGCGCGGTGATCAGCTCTTCGAATCGGGCATCGGCTTCGGCATTGGCCTCGGCGTCGGCCACCATCTTTTCGATATCCTCGTCACTGAGTCCGCCGGAGGCTGTGATGCGGATCGACTGCTCCTTGCCCGTCGCCTTGTCCTTGGCGGAAACGTTGAGGATACCGTTGGCATCCAGATCGAAAGTCACCTCGATCTGCGGCATGCCGCGGGGAGCCGGCGGGATATCCGCCAGGTCGAACCGCCCCAGTGACTTGTTCTGGGCCGCCTGTTTGCGCTCGCCCTGCACCACGTGGATAGTGACAGCGGTCTGGTTGTCGTCGGCCGTTGAGAAGATCTGCGACTTTTTTGTCGGAATCGTGGTGTTCTTCTCGATCAGCGGTGTCGCCACGCCGCCCATGGTTTCGATACCGAGGGTCAGCGGGGTGACATCCAGCAGCAGGACGTCTTTCACCTCTCCCGAGAGCACGGCGCCCTGGATGGATGCACCGATGGCGACTGCCTCGTCCGGGTTGACGTCCTTGCGCGGCTCTTTGCCAAAGTAGTCCGCCACCTTTTTCTGGACCAGCGGCATACGGGTCTGGCCACCCACCAGGATCACGTCGTCGATCTCGCCGGGCTTGAGGCCGGCATCCTGGAGCGCAACCTTGAGCGGCTCCATGGAGCGGTTGACCAGCTCCTCCACCAGCGACTCCAGTTTTGAGCGGGAAAGCTTCACCACCAGGTGCTTGGGCCCGGAGGCGTCCGCGGTGATGTAGGGCAGGTTGACCTCGGTCTGCTGCGAGCTGGAAAGCTCGATCTTGGCCTTCTCGGCGGCCTCCTTGAGGCGCTGCAGGGCCAGCGGGTCATTGTGCAGGTCGATCCCGCTCTCCTTCTTGAACTGGGCCGCCAGGTACTCGATCAGGCGCAGGTCGAAGTCCTCACCGCCCAGGAAGGTGTCCCCGTTGGTGGACAGCACCTCAAACTGATGCTCTCCATCGACCTCGGCGATCTCGATAATCGAGATGTCGAAGGTACCTCCGCCGAGGTCGTAAACGGCGATGGTGTGGTCGCCCTTCGCCTTGTCCATGCCATAGGCCAGCGCTGCCGCGGTCGGCTCATTGATGATGCGCTTGACGTCCAGGCCGGCGATCTTGCCGGCGTCCTTGGTTGCCTGGCGCTGGGAATCGTTGAAATAGGCAGGCACCGTGATCACGGCCGCACTCACGGGTTCCCCGAGGTACTCCTCGGCGGTTTTCTTCATCTTGCGCAGCACCTCGGCGGAGACCTGGGGCGGCGCCATCTTGTCGTCCTTGACCTGCACCCAGGCATCACCGTTGTCGGCCTCGATGATCTTGTAGGGGACCATGCTGATGTCTTTCTGCACCACGTCGTCCTTGAAACGGCGGCCGATCAGGCGCTTGACGGCAAACAGGGTGTTACTGGGATTGGTGACCGCCTGGCGCTTGGCGCTCTGGCCCACCAGGATCTCCCCTTCGTCGGTATAGGCGACAATGGAGGGTGTCGTGCGGTCGCCTTCCGAGTTCTCGATAACCCTGGGCTTGTCGCCATCCATCACTGCCACACAGGAGTTGGTGGTACCCAGGTCAATTCCAATGATTCTACCCATTACGTGTCTCCAGTTGATTTGACCGGCCTGTCACCGGTCGCAATTCGTGTTTGTCTCTATATTGGCCCTGAAGGCGCGATTTCAAGCCCCGCCCGGCTCCCTTACCCGGCCGCCTTGCTGACCATGACCATGGCCGGCCGGACCAGTCGGCCATTGAGGGTATAGCCTTTCTGCATCACCGCGATCACGGTGTTGGGTTCGACTTCCGGGTTTTCCACCATGCTCATGGCCTGGTGCAGGTTGGGGTCGAAGGGCTCCCCCTGGGGGTCCACCGCCTCGATATTGAATTTGCGCAGGGCGTCCAGGAAGCTCTTGAGGGTCAGTTCCACGCCCTCCGCGATGGGCTTGATAGCCTCCTCGCCCCCGGAGGCGGCCTCCAGGGCGCGCTCGAGGTTGTCCACCACCGGCAGCAGCTCGCTGCAGAAGCGCTCCAGGGCGAACTTGCGCGCCCGCTCGACGTCCTGCTCCGCCCGCCGCTTTGCGTTCTGGGCGTCGGCCTGGGCCCGCAGGGCGGCATCTTTGGCGTCCGCGACCTCCTGCTGAAGCTTCTCCACCAGCTCTTCTGCGGATGGTTCCGCTCCCTCCGACTCCACCCCGGACTCATCTCCCCCCGGGGTACCGGCAGCCGCGGGCTCCTCCCGGGACTCCGGCCCGGATTGCTCCGGCTGCGGCTGTGACTCCTGCGCTTCTGTTTCGGGCTGTTTCTGGTCTTGCTCGGCCACGCTATCACTCCATTTACTGGCTAGTCAGGATCAGGTGCACGCGGTTTGACGTCCCGCAAGCCGCGTGTCGGGTGGAATAGCTGCCGTTATGGGGTTTCCGGGGGGATTTTCAAGGCCCTGGGCCGCAGGAAATCGCGCCTGCGAAAGCAGGCCCGGCAAAAAAGCACGCCCGGGACTGAAAAACACCCGGGCGGCGCTGCGCTAGCTGGAGAGCGCCGAGCTCAGCATTCGGGCCGTGACGTCGACGATCGGGATGACCCGTTCATAGGCCATGCGGGTAGGGCCGATGACGCCCAGCACCCCCAGGGACCGGCCGCCGTCAAAATAGGGGGCTGTTACCACGCTGAAGTCGCCGAAGACCTCGTAGCCCGCCTCTTCACCGATAAATACCTGGATACCCTGCGCCCGGGTACAGCGCTCCAGCAGGTGGAGCAGGTCCTTTTTTCTCTCGAACACGTCGAACAGCTCGCGCAGCTTGAGCATTTCCTCGGCGGTGGCGTTGTCCAGCAGCCGGGACTCTCCCGCCATCACGTATTCGTCCTCCGTTTCCTCGCGGTCCAGGGCCTTGCTCGCCAGATCCAGCGCCGCCTGCAGATAGTTGTCGATCTGGCTGCGCGCCTCGCGCATTTCACGAAGTATCCGCTCCTGGATTTCCGGAAGAGGCCTGCCGGCAAAGCGCTGGTTGACCATGTTGGCCGCCTCGCGCAACTGCTCTTCGGTGAAGACCCGCTGGGTGTGGATGATCCTGTTCTGAACCTCCCGCTCGTTGACCACCAGAATCACCAGGACACGGTCGCCGGACAGGGGCAGGAACTCGACCTGGCGTAACTGGCCGGCATCCTGTCGCGGCACCGTGACCAGCCCGGCCTGGGCAGTGATGGTGGACAGCAGGGAAGAGGCGGTCTGGATCAGTTCCGTGGAGGACTTGTCGGGGTTGAGTTCAGCGCGCAGAATCGAGACGGAGTCATCCTCCAGCGGCCTGACCTGCAGCAGGGTGTCCACGAACAGCCGGTAACCCTGGGCGGTGGGTACCCGTCCGGCCGAGGTATGGGGCGAATGCAGGTAGCCGCGCTCCTCCAAATCGGACATCACGTTGCGAATGGTCGCGGCGCTTATCGGCAGCCCGGACTCCTCCAGCAAGGTTCTGGAGCCCACCGGCTGGCCGTCCCTGATATGACGTTCCACCAGGAGCTTCAACAGGATCGCAGCGCGTTCCGAAATCTCGTTTTTTGCCATAGCTGCCAGTCATGCCCCGTTAACCTGAGTTTTTATCACAGGGCAACCGAGTTACACAACGGCCGGGAGGGGGCGTTGTGATGCGCGGATGTTTATGCCCGGGGGAATCTGGGGTATAACAGCGCAAACTCCCAGGCGGCACCCAATGCTCACCCATATCAGTATCAGCAACTACACCATCGTCGCTTCCCTGGAGATGGAGTTCGCCACGGGAATGACAGTGATCACCGGCGAAACGGGCGCGGGGAAATCCATCATGCTCGATGCCCTGGGGCTGTGCCTGGGCGACCGTGCAGACCCGAAGTCAGTCCGCCAGGGCTGTGAGCGGGCGGAGATCATTGCCAGCTTCGATACCGGCGCCATCCCCCAGGCCAGTGCATGGCTGCGGGATCGCGATCTGTATACCGGCGGCGAATGCCTGCTGCGCCGGGTGATCACTGCGGAGGGGCGCAGCAGGGCCTACATCAACGGTAGCCCCTCTACGCTGCAGGACTGCGCCGAACTCGGCGCCATGCTGATCGACATCCACAGCCAGCACGCCCACCAGTCCCTGCTGCGAAAACAGGTGCAGCGCGAGCTGTTGGACGCCTTTGCGGCTCACCTGCCGCTCACCCGGCGGGTCGAGCAGGCTGCCTCAGACTGGCTGCGCAACCGGCGCGAGCTGGACCTGCTCACCGGTGCGAGGGACGAGCAGAACGCCCGCGCCCAGCTCCTTCAGTACCAGGTCGAGGAACTGGATGCGCTGGATCTCAGGGCGGGTGAGCTCGAGGCGCTGGAGGAAGAGCAGAAACTGCTGGCAAACGCCGGGCATATTCTCGAGTCGGCACATGCCGCCCTGGAACTGTGCGACGAACAGGAGAGCGGCACGCGCAGGGCGCTGCAACTGCTCAATCGTGACACTCACCCTACCGCCGCTGCCAACGGCGCCCGGGAGCTGCTGGAGTCAGCCGCAATCCAGCTCAGCGAGGCGAGGCTGGAGATCCAGCACTACGTCGACGAAGTCGAGATCGACCCCCAACGCCTGCAAGAAGTACAGCAACGACTCGAGGCCATTTACGACGTTGCCCGCAAACACCGGGTCATGCCCGAGGCGGTTATCGAGCTTCATCAAAACCTGCGCGAGGAAGTTCAGGGCCTGGCCGACGGCGGACAGCGCATCGAGCAGCTCGAGCAGTCCCTGGCGGAACTGGCTGAACGTTACCGCGCAGATGCCGATGAGCTCGGCAAACAGCGCCGCAAGGCGGCCCGCAAACTGGTCAGGCAGGCTGCCGAGGTGCTCGCTTCGCTGGCCATGGCGCAATGCGAGCTGGAAATCGCGCTTACCCCGCGGGAATCGGCAGAGCCACACCCGCACGGCGGTGAGGACGTCGAGTTCCTGATCAGCACCAACCCGGGTGCGCCCAGACAACCTCTCGGCAGGATCGCCTCCGGCGGCGAGCTGTCCCGCATCAGCCTCGCCATCCAGGTCGTCACTGCCAGCGCCGGCACGGTGCCCAGCATGGTCTTCGACGAGGTGGACGTGGGCATCGGCGGCGCAGTCGCGGAAGTGGTCGGCAGGCTGCTGCGTGACCTGTCACAACAGGCGCAGGTCCTGTGCGTCACTCACCTGCCGCAGGTGGCGGCCCAGGGCCACCATCACCTGCAGGTCACGAAGGCCAGCAGCGGACGTGCCGCGGCTACGAGCCTGATGCGCCTCGAGGGGGACGGGAAAGTGCAGGAGATCGCGCGCATGCTGGGCGGCGTGAAGATCACGGAGCAAACGCTGGCGCATGCCCGGGAGATGCTCGAGGGCTAGGGATCGCTCGCGCCGCGCTTGCGCACATAGAGCACCAGGGAGTGGTCGACGAGTTCGAAACCGTGTTCGGCGGCGATCTGGCGCTGGCGCTCCTCGATGAGAGAGTCGGCGAACTCCACTACCTCTCCCGTGTTGACACACACCATATGGTCGTGATGCTCACCCTTGGCGAGCTCGAAAACGGAGTGCCCTGCCTCGAAATTATGGCGCGTCACGAGGCCGGCGGACTCAAACTGGGTGAGCACCCTGTAGACGGTGGCGAGACCCACGTCCTCTCCCGCCGCCAGGAGTGCGCGGTAGACGTCCTCCGCGCTCATGTGCTGAGGACCCTCGTCGGTCGATTCCAGAATTTGCAGAATCTTGACCCGCGGCAAGGTCACTTTAAGCCCGACCTTGCGCAGTTCCTGGTTCTCTTCGGCCATGGTGCGGGGGGTTCTCTGTGCAGTCCAGTAGGGGTATGATGCCACCCCTGTCATGTAAGTGGAAGTTCAACCCCATGCGGCTCCTGCTGGTTTTCCTGGCTATCGCCTGTCTAAGCGCCTGCGGCTTCGTCGGTTTTCCCGGGGTCTACCGCATCGATGTGGAACAGGGCAATATCCTGACCCAGGAGACGGTCGACCAGTTGAAGCCGGGCATGAGCCGGCGCCAGGTGCGATTCATCCTGGGCACGCCGCTGATCGAGGACACTTTCAACCAGAACCGCTGGGATTACACCTACGCCAAGCGCAATGGCCTGGATATTCTCAGTGAGTCGCGCCTCTCCGTGATTTTCGAGGGGGACTCTCTGGTCGAGGTGATCGGGGACTATCTGCCTGCAGCCTGGAGCGACCAGGGCGGGTTGTCGGAACCGGTGCCAGCACTGCAAGCCGCGCCGGGTCTGGACGAGGCGAGTTAAGTCACATCGCCCTTGCCGCGCCGTTCCTTTGCGCGGGCCGCCCTGGCCTTGCGCACCTCCTTGGGATCGGCAATAAGCGGCCGGTAGATCTCGACCCGGTCTCCCTCGTGCAGGACCTGCGTGGGTGAAATCACTTTGGCATAGATGCCGAGCTTGGCGTTGTCGAGATCGATATCCTCGAATTTCTGCGTGATCCCCGATTGCCGGGCCGCTTCGATGGCGGTCGTGCCTTCCGGCACCTCGAGCTCGATGATCGCCTGTTTGTCCGGGAGCGCATACGCCACCTCGACCACTATCCGCTTTGCCTCACTCATGTGTTAACCCGTCCAGTTATCGAACCCGGGAAAGCCTGATCATCCTGGGCCACCCAAGTGCCCGGCCAGCAGGATCAGCACCATCGCCGCGGGCGCAATATAGCGTAACAGGAGACGCCACAGCGAGAAAAAAACGGCCGACTCGCGCCTGAGGGCCGCGCGCAACAGCTCCCGGCGCATTCGCCAGCCCACCAGCAGTGCGGTCAGGAGGGCGACCAGGGGCAACAGGCAGTCGGCCGTCAGCCTGTCCAGCAGACTGAGCAGACTCCCCCTCCCATACCAGTCACCCTGGCCCCCCTCCGCCAGCGACAATGCCACTGCCAGTCCCAGCGTCCAGATAACCCCGCCCACGAACAGCACGGCGACAGGACGCCGGAAACGGGTCATCTCGATCAGGCCGCCGACTGCCGGCTCCATGATCGCCACCGCCGAGCCCAGCGCCGCCAGCACCACCAGAAGAAAAAACAGGGCCCCGAACAGGTCGCCCTGCGCGATGTTGCCGAACGCATAGGGCACGCTGAAGAACACCAGGCCCGGCCCCATGGAGGGCTCGAGATTATTTGCGAAGATCACGGGAAACACCGCGAGGCCCGCCAGCAGGGCAATAACCGTATCAAACACGGCTACTGCTATCACCGAACGTCCGATGGGCGTGCGCCGGGGGGCATAGGCGCCGTAGCTGATACCCGTACCGACACCCACCGACAGCGTGTAGAACGCCTGGCCGAGCGCAACCAGTGCAGCCTGTGGAGAAAAGTCGACGAGCTTGACACTGAAGAGAAAATCCCGCGCCGCGGGGATATCACCGTTGTCGAAGCCAAACTTGATCAGGATGGCCAGCAGGGTCACCAGCGCCGGCACGACCAGCCAGACCAGCAGGCCCAGCCCCAGGCGCACTCCGAGGGCCACCAGCAGCATCACGGCGAGCAGGAAAAGGCTCTGCGAGAAGACGAGGCGCAGTGGATCCACCAGAAAGCCGGCAAAGTGCTCGCCCACCGCGGCCGCGCTGGCAGCAGAGAAGGTCCCGGCCTGCATGTCGTAGGCATAAGCCAGTGCCCAACCGGCCACCACTGTGTAATAGGAGAGGATCAGGATGCCGGTGAGGCAGGCCAGGACACCGACCAGCATCCAGCCACGGGACAGGAGCGACCGGTCGCTGGCACGGCGGATAGCGGCCAGGGGACTGCCCCTGCCGTGACTGCCGAGCACCACCTCCGCGACCATGACCGGCACCGCCACCAGGAAGAGGCAGAGCACATAGGTGAGCACGAAGGCGCCGCCGCCGTGTTCACCGACCAGATAGGAGAAACGCCACAGGTTGCCGAGACCGACTGCCGAGGCAGACAATGCGAGCACAAACGTCGTGCGACTCTGCCAGCCGCCCAGCTCGCCCCGGGTGGCGACAGTCACTGCAGCCTGGCTCTTGTCATCATGGGCGCAGATTGCCCCAGGCCACTGGAGGTGAAAAGGGAAAGATTCACGTTTAACGCACCGGGCTTGCCCGTATAATGCGCCGCATGGCCAGCAAGAAACCCAGCAAACCCAGCAACGTTATCGCTCGCAACAAACGGGCCAGCTTTGACTACCAACTGCTGGAAACCTTCGAGGCTGGCATCGCCCTCACCGGTTGGGAAGTCAAGAGCCTGCGCATGGGTAAGGCCGACCTGGCGGATTCCTACGTACTGATAAAGGACGGCGAAGCCTGGCTGCTGGGTTCACACATCATTCCGCTGGATACGGCGTCAACTCACTTCGTCACCGACCCGACACGCACCCGCAAACTGCTGCTCAACAAGAAGGAACTGGCCAAAATTCTCGCCGCCATTTCGCAGAAGGGCCAGACCTGCGTCTGCACCCAGCTCTACTGGAAGGGTCATCTGGTGAAAGCTCGGATCGCCCTGGCGCAGGGCAAGAAATCCCACGACAAGCGCGATACGGAGAGGGAACGGGACTGGAGCCGGCAGAAGCAGCGCATCATTCGCGAAAACGTCAAGCAATAGGCCGCTGCTACCCGATGTGAATAGTATCGCAGGATCTTAGAAAGACTCGGTATAAACCCGCCCTTGCGCATCAACCGATTCGATACCATATTTATTGATGTGAACGGTCCGATGCCAGCCTATCGCCCTAAGGCGCTGAGGCGAGCGCGGAGTGGACACGCAGGTATACGGTTGCAAAACCGCAATACCTTCCCATGGAGGAAGGTGCCCGGTAAGGGGCCCTGGCGCGACGCGATCCCCTTGCACGTGGCTGATACCGACAAGCCGCAGTCGACCGGCCATTCTTCCGGTCGGGTGCGGCTTTCCTGTGGCCCCGAATATGTTCAGGCCAGAGCCCTGGCCGTAACGGCAACCCCCAGCGCAAACAGCATGCCCAGCGCTACCCGCCTGTAGAAGGCGGAGCCGAAGCGCCTGAACAGGGCGTAACCCAGCTTGTCCCCGATGTACATTGCCGGAAAGGCGAGCAGAAACAGCCAGGGCGATACCGGGGTGATGAAGCCCAGAATGCCATAGGAGAGCAGTGCCAGCACCGAGGAGAAGAGGAAGAAGGTCATCAGCAGCGCGCGGCTGCGACGCCCGTCGGGCTGGGTCGCCATCGCGTAGATGATCACCGGGGGGCCGGGGACGGCGAAGGCGCCATTCATCAGACCGGAAACCAGACCGGTAAGCCCCCCCATTATGGCTCCGGGCTGGCGCTCACGGGGACGATACAGGCCCAGGGCGATACAGGCCGCTATGACCAGAAGACCGATCCAGAGCCTGAACTGCGCCGGCGTAATCTGGCTGAGCAAGACTGCGCCACAGCCGGTGCCGACAACGAGCAGGGTCAGCATCGGCAGCATTTGGCCCGGGGGATAGCCGCCCCAATAGGTACGTAAGGTCAGCAGGCTGATGGCCAGGGTCAGCGAGGTACTCAGGACCACAGCCTGGGTGGGAGCCATGAACAGCGCAAAGACCGGGACTGCGGCCAGGCCGAAACCGAACCCTGAAAAGGCCCGCAATACCGCTGCCATGATCACGACGCCCCAGACCAGCAACAACTGGCCGGGTTCGACATTGTCCAGCACCACCCCAAGCGTTTCCAACTTTGCTCTCCCACAGACCGACCCCCGGCTGCCAGGCCGGCGGCGGTGCAGGGAGCATAGTCGGTGGTGCCATCGCTTCCAAGCTTTTGCCCGGACAGCAAGGGAACTTTACTGTGGACAGACAGTCTTACAGAACCTTCCTATGAACACTTCACGGTCAGGGAGGTAAATGCGTTATACTGCGCAATCACACCGGGGGCGATTCGGATTCGACGACGGTAACGAACCCTGAGGTGCATGCCGTGATGGTAGCGAATCACGTTAATCAAAAGCTGCAAACTATTAGTTGCCAACGACGACAACTACGGTGCTCAGCTGGCTGCGTAAGCAGCCCGTGAAACACCAACTAGTGGCTTCGGCCCTAGCGGTCTTTAGCAAGGTGCCAGCCCCGCGCTACTGACTGTCATATAGAACTGGATCGCTGTGAAGCCTGCCTGAGGTGGATCTGCTAAAACTTATTCAGGCTCGCCAACTACGTCCTGCCCGTTGGGCTGTAAGCGGCTAAATCAATAAACGGAATCTAAGCATGTAGAGCCGAAGGCAGAGTACTGGCGGACGCGGGTTCAACTCCCGCCGCCTCCACCAATCAAACAGAAAGGGTCACCAACGGTGGCCCTTTTTGTTTGATCTGCGGCCGACATCTTTGATCAGGTGCGTCCCGATGCACCGGTAGACGATACCGAGCACCCGGCTTATCACGGCAGGGCGGCGGGCGAACAGGAAACGCAAGGGATAAGGGGCACTCAGCATCCACTGGCGCAGAGCCTGCCCCGCGAGCGCAGCGAGTGCTTTGGGTACCGGCTGTTTGGGAAACACCTCGTCGACCAGCAGCGCAGCACTCTCGGCCATGCGCCGGGCGCCGCAGCTTGGACAGAAACCCCGGCGTTTACAGCTGAAAGCGACCAGGTGCTCGACATGACAGGTATCGCAGCGCACACGCAGGAAACCGTGCTCGAGACGCCCGCACTTGAGGTATTCCTCAAACTCCTGCCGCACATACCCCGGCAAGCCCGCGCCCTGTGCCGCCATGTGCGCCTTGAATGTGGGACAGTGTTCCTCGATGAGTTGATACAGCAGGGTGCGCTCCGGGCGGTGGCGCACATACGGCGGCGCGCTGCCACCCGAACTGGCTTCCCTGCCAGCCGGCGAGTGAGGTGTGCAGCCACTGCCGTGGCGCCAGCTTGCGCACGGGGTGCCGGCCCGCCCCCCGTTTGGACTATACTTCACGCCAGCGCGGGGCCGGGGGCGGCCCCGAGACCCTTGCCGCCCACGCCCTGATTCTGGAAACCCCACGGTGAGCCGGTATGGCTGGCCCGCCGGGTACAGGAGATCGACGCCATGCGATACCTACCCCATGCCCTGATTTTGCTGGTCTCTGTGATGGCGGGCGGGGGCCCGAGCGCGGCGGTCGACGCGTCCGCACTGGAGCAGGCCACGCAGAAGGCCAATCCCTTGCGGGACGTCTATTTCGGCAACCTCCACGTGCATACCGGATGGTCGTTTGACGCTTTTATCAACGGTGCCTTTACCGAACCGGATAGCGCCTACCGATGGGCCAAGGGCGAGCTGATTCCCAATCCCGGCGAGGGTGACTCACTCCAGATCGAGTCGCCCCTGGACTGGTACTTGGTGTCTGAGCATGCCGAGTACCTCGGTGCGCTCCCCTTGATGGCAGATCCGGACAGCCCGGTCAGCAAGCACCCGCTTGCCGCCGACATCACTGGCGACGACCCGGCAAAAGCCTTCGCCGCCTATGGGACCATCAGCGATGGCATGTACCGTGTGCCTCCGGACATCGACCCGATTCTCGGCGACCCGGAGCTGGCCCGGTCGCTCTGGGCGCAGGTGGTCGAGATTGCCGATCGGCACTACGAGCCGGGCAGGTTCACCACGCTGGCCGGCTATGAGTGGACCTCCGCGCCGGACTGGCGCAATATCCATCGCGTCGTTGTCTTTCGCGACACCGCGCATGTACCCGACACCCCGTTCTCCGCGCTGGATTCATCCAGGCCGGAAGACCTGTGGCGCTGGATGGACCGGCAGCGGGCTACGGGCAACGACCTGCTTGCCATCCCGCACAACGGCAACGCCAGCGACGGCATCATGTTTCCGATCGAAGTCTCCTCCGGCGGCAGTAAACTGACCGCGGAATACGCCGCCGCGCGCATGCGCAATGAGCCGCTGTACGAGTTGACCCAGATCAAGGGCACGTCGGAGACCCACCCCTCCATCTATCCGAACGACGAGTTCGGGGGTTTCGAGCTCTGGGATTACACCCTGGCGCCGACGGCGACGCCCCCGGAACACAAGCGGGGCGGGTATGCTCGGGAGGCCCTGATCCGCGGACTCAAACTGGCATCCGAGGGCAACGGCAACCCCTTCAAGTACGGGTTTATCGGTGACTCCGATACGCACAACGGCGCGGCCTCCATCGAGGAGGACAACTACACCGGGAAGTTCGGCTTCGAGAGTACCGCGAAACACCGCTTGCAGGGGCCGCCCGGCGTGGGTGCGGCGGCCGCCCGCCAGGTCCGGCAGTTCAGTTCCGGCGGGGTGGCGGGCGTCTGGGCCCATGCCAATACGCGCGACGGCATTTTCGAGGCGCTCAGGCGCCGGGAGACTTTCGCGACATCGGGGCCACGGCTCAAAGTGCGTTTCTTCGGCGGATTCGGACTGGCCGACTTTGCGCCCGGATCGGAGAGCGGGTTGCAGCGGGCTTATGCGGCAGGGGTACCGATGGGGGGCGACCTGCCGTCCGCCCCGGAAGGCGTCGCGCCGACTTTCGTGGTCCATGCAATCAAGGAGACGGACGGGGCGAATCTCGATCGTATCCAGATCATCAAGGGATGGATTGACGCCGATGGCAAGCAGCGGTCCCACATTTACGATGTCGCGCTCTCCGGCGACCGCAAGCCGGGTCCGGACGGCAAGATAGCGCCGGTTGGCAACACGGTGAAAGCGGCGGATGCCACGTACACCAACGACATCGGCGACGTGCAACTGCATGCCGCATGGACCGACCCGGATTTCGACGCGGCGCAACCGGCCCTGTACTACGTCCGCGTGTTGCAGATCCCGACTCCGCGCTGGTCGACCTACGATGCGGCGCGCAGCGGACTCGAGCGGCCAACCGACGTGCCGGTCAGTATCCAGGAACGCGCCTGGACCTCGCCGATCTGGTACACGCCCTGATCCCCGGGGGCGCCACCCCGCCAGCCGCAAAGGCCCGCGGCCGGGGCAGGTCTCGCGCCAGCTTCCCGGGGCATTCCACCAGCCCGGTCGATGTGAGTATAGCCAGTATTAACGGCATTTTTCGCCGGCCGGCCAACTGAATCGTCTTAATCCCAACCATCGAAATCAGCGTTCGCTCGCCACGCTATCCGCCACATGGCATCATCTCCGCAGGTTGACGTGAAATCCCATACCGGCAACTCTTTCGCGCCCCCTTTTTCTTCATTCGCCGGGTACCGGGGCAGCCGCCACCGTTGCCGCGCCGTTGATGCTACAGCCCGAAAGAGAATCAAGGCGGCGGCGCGTGGGTTGCCCCCCTCATAATTGGTTTCGATCCTTCTCCCTGAGCACCGTATCAATGGGGTCAAGGTATGGCCGATACCATTGTCGACGACCTGGAGCGACGCATCGTCTTTCGCCTTCATTAATGGGGTAGGACCCAGATCCGGTGAAGGCTGGTTAGTAGGCCTCGGTAAGTCGATAAATGCTGTCGACGCCTGCCGGTGGCTGACGACTGTGGCTTATGCGGTGCCGCGGCTGGCAACGCCGGATTGAGCAATACGGAGTGCCGCTATGAACCCGCAGCCCGAATCACCCTGCCTTCCAGCAGCGCGGCAATTTCCTCTTCATCGTAGCCGTGCCTTGCCAGGATTTTGTGGGTATCAGCACCCACGTCCCCTGCTGGGCGGTATTCGGGTTCCCCAGCTTCACGGAACTGAATGGGTGGTGTGGGCATGTAAAAGGTCTTGCCGGAGGCGTAGGTCAAGGGGCGCATGAAGTCGTTGATCAGCGCCTGGGGGTCCTCGGCGACATCAGCCATGTGACGCAGGTTTTCGAAGGGAATGTCCGCAGCCGCCCACTTTTCAGCCCATACGCTGAGTGGCTTGGTGGCGATCAACGGTTGGATGATCTCCACCATCTCGCGCTGGTTTTTCTTGTTCGCCATCCGCGTGTTGAAACGCGCGTCGTCGATCAGATCCGGCCTGTCGATCGATTCGCACAGTGGCTTCCAGTATTTGTCAAAGTCAAACAGCATGAAGATGACCCACTCCCCGTCAGCGGTTTGATAAGGGTGCCCCATAACCGGAAGCAGCACTGGTTCCTTGTAGGGTTGCGGATAGCGGTGACCCACCTGTACTGCCGGCTGCATGGTCGCCGTGGTCCAGATGCCGGTGTGATAGAGCGACACAGAGACCTTGTCGCCCTTCCCCGTTTTGAGCTTTCTATAAAGTGCGGCGGCAACGCCCTGCGCCAGGGCAATGCCGGTGGGGTGATCGCCCATGCCGCCCAGGTTCACCAGTGGATAGTTTTCTGCCGTGCCGGTATCGATACCCAGACCCGTTCTGCCAAAATAGGCGATGATGTCGTATCCGGGTTTCCGCGCCTCTTCACCTTTCTCGCCATAGGCATTGATGTGGCCGTATACGAGCCCAGGAAAGCGGTCCTTCAATTCGTCGTAAGTGAGCCCCAATCTGACGAGTGCATCTTCGCGATAATTGGTGATCAGCGCATCGGCATCCGCCAACAGATCGAAAAGAATTTTTACTCCAGCCGGCTTCTTAAGGTCCAGCGAAACGAATGACTTGTTGGCGTTTTCTATATCGAACACAGGGTTCTCGTCCTTGTCGGCGCGAACACCGAGGATCGTGCCCTGGACCCGGTGAAGATCCCCGCTGAGGGGTTCCACTTTAATGACGTCGGCACCCTGGTCAGCAAAAATTCTCGCGGCACTGGATGCGGCTATCACCGTGGAAAGATCGACGACTTTCACGCCTTCAAAGGGTTTCATGGTTAATTCCTTTTAGATGTTAGATTACCCACAAGATCAACAAGCTGCAGATTACTGTTTAGCATTATAGATGCTTCTGCGCCAGTGCCACCTGATAACGACCGCACTGGGGTGAGCGCGTGGAAAATATGGGGACAGTTTACTTAATCGAAATATGGGGACAGTTTACTTAATCAGCCATACTGGAATCCCATCGGTTGTCCAGTACCGGGTTAGATAAACTGTCACCAAAACCCCCACCAAAATCCCGGGTTAAGTAAACTGTCACCGAAATTCCAGGGTTAAGTAAACTGTCACCGAAATCCCGGAATCCCATCGGTAGTCCATTACCGGGTTAGGTAAACTGTCCCCGAAATCCCGAAATCCCCGAAATCCTCACAGGTAGCTACTGCTGGACCTGGGTGACAGGGGTACCTATTATTTCTGTGCAGCCGTCCCGGCTCTAGCAAAATAAAGGGAAATATGGTTGAGTCACCGCTGGGTACGCCGTAGTGTTCACTCACGCGCCAGCGATGCGCCGGTACCTCGAGCCCAAATATCACCTGCAGCAACAGTGCCCCGGCAAGCGTTACGTTATACTGGAGATGCAGGACGATTTCGGTGGCACCTGGAAGACCCACAAGTACCCCGGGGTGCGCTCGGACTCGGACCTGTACACGTTCGGTTACCGCTTCAAGCCCTGGATCGGCGCGCCGATCGCCAGCGCCGGGGAAATCCTCAAGTACATGGGCGAGGTGATCGAGGAAAACGGCATCGACGAACACATCCGCTACGGCCATCGCATCGTCCGCTGCAGCTGGAGCAGCGACGATAACCTGTGGACGGTGGAGGCCCGGCGGCTCGCCGACGATACACCCGTGACCTTTACCTGCAACTTCCTGTGGATGTGCCAGGGCTATTACGACCATGAGAAGCCCTATATTCCCGACTGGAAGGGCATGGAGGACTACCGGGGCCTGTTCGTTCACGCCCAGCTCTGGGATCCCGAGATCGATTACACCGGCAAGCGGATCCTGGTGATCGGCTCCGGTGCTACCGCAGCTACGGTGATCCCTGCATTTGCCGAGAAAGCGGAGCACGTGACCATGCTGCAGCGCTCGCCGACCTACTTCTTCTGCAGCGAGAACAAGAACGAGCTGGCGGACCGGCTCAGGGAGATCGGCATTGACGAGCCCACCATTCACCGGGTGGTCCGCGCCCAGATCATGTACGACCAGGACATGCTGACCAAGCGCTGCCTCACCGAGCCGGACGCGGTATTTGAGGAACTCAAGGAACTGGTGCGGCAGTTCATCGGCCAGGACTTCGAGTTCGAGCCCCACTTTGTGCCCAAATACCGTCCCTGGCAGCAACGCCTGGCGTTCTGCCCGGAGGGCGATATCTTCAAGGCGGCGGTCGCGGGTAAGCTGACCGTGGTGACCGACACACTCGATACATTTACCGAGAAGGGCGTCCGTACCGCCTCGGGAGAGGAGATCGAGGCGGACATCATTGTGGCGGCCACCGGTTTCCGCCTGTCCGTGATGGGTGATATCCCCTTCGAAGTCGACGGCAGGGCCGTGGACTGGCACGACACAGTGACCTATCGCGGGATGATGTTTACCGGCGTACCCAATCTCGCCTGGGTGTTCGGCTACTTCCGCGCCAGCTGGACCCTGCGGGTCGATATGCTGGGTGACTTCATCTGCGGCCTGCTTAATCACATGGACGAAGTGGGCGCCGGCCGAGTGGAGGTGGCGCTGCGCGACGAAGACGCCGACATGCCGCTGCTCCCCTGGATCGAGGAAGACAACTTCAACCCCAACTACCTCATGCGCGACCTGGACAAGATGCCCCTGCGGGGCGATAAACCCGAATGGCGGCACAACCAGGACTACTGGCGGGAGCGGGAGGAGATCCCGGCCATCGACCTGGATGCACCGGAATTTCTTTATGACGGCGAGCGCCGCCCGCAGCCGCAGGAAATTCCGATCTCTGCCAGCGCCTAGGATTTCGGGGACAGTTTACTTAACCCGTTACCGGACAACCGATGGGATTGCAGTCTGACTGATTAAGTAAACTGTCCCTATATTCGCTATTTCAGGCGGCAACGGGCGCAGGCAGGTTGAATTCGAAGCGGGTGCCCTCGTTCACAGAACTTGATACCGTTATGCGGCTGCCGTGCAGGTCGAGGATACGCTTGACGATGGCCAGCCCCAGGCCGCTGGACTGGCCGCGCGACAGCTGCTCTCGATTGCTGCGGAAATACCGGTCGAAAATACTATCGATCTCATCCTGGGGTATACCGCAACCAGTGTCCGACACACACACCGCCACGTCATCGGGGCGGGCGGAAACTGTCAAGTCGATGCTGCCACCGGCCGGGGTATATTCCAGGGCATTTCGAATCAGGTTCTCCAGCACCCGCTGCACCAGACCGATATCTGCGTGCACCAGGGCCCTCTCCGGTTCGCCTTTCAGCCCCAGTTTGACACCCCGGCGCCGCGCCTCCAGTTCGAAGTCATGCACCACGTCATGCAGCAGTTCCGCCAGGGAGAAGGTCTCCAGTGACAGAGGCATGCTGCCGGAGTCCAGCTTGGAAAGCTCGAACAGATCGCCGATCAGCGCCGCCAACCGCTCAGTATGCTTGCGTGAGATCTGCAGATAGCGTTCCCGCTCGGTCGGGTCCAGTTCATTATTTTTCAGCAACAGCGTGTCGATGTAGCCGTGCATCGTCGCCAGGGGGGTGCGCAGATCGTGGGAGACATTGCTGATCAGTTCCCGGCGCAGACGGTCCGTCTCCTCCAGCGCGACGAACTGGTCGTGTATTTTCTCAGCCATGCCTGAAAAGGCGGCGCCCAGCTTACTGATCTCGTCACCCTTGCCAGCAGCAGCCTCCCTCGAAGTGTCCAGCAGTGCCGGCGGCGGCTCGGCACCGCCCATGCTGATACTGGAAAATTCCTCAACGCTCCGGGTCAGGCTTGCCAGACGCCGGGTGAGCAGGGCAAATACCACAAGGCCGGCGAGAAATCCGCCAATCACCAGCGCAGCGATGGCAATGACGCTGGTCTGGCGCGCATAACTGTCTCCCACAGCGCCAGCCAGCTCGTCATATTTCTGGCCACCGAGCACGACGTACAGATACCCCTGTAACTCATCGCCGTCCCAAACCGGCGACGCAGAAAACACTTTTCCCTTATCGGGATTGCGCGGATCGGTACCATAGAGAGGCATTTGTGCATTACCCCCGACCAGCCGCGTGACCGGCGCAAGATCCACCCGCTGTGTCCGCACGGTTTCCGGCGGAAGGGCATGACTGAGAATGCGTCCGCTTTTGTCTAACAGGTAAACTTCTACCGAAGGGTTGATGACCATAGCCTGCTCGGCCAGGCGCGCCAGCTCGGCCTGGTTGACCGCGCCATCTTGTATGAGCACAGTCTGCCCTGTGACGTACATGGCGATAGCCGCATTGAGCCGCTGGGTGACTTCTTCGTGGTAGCGCTGCGACGCCCATCTTTCGAGGACGTAGAAACCGCCTCCCACCGTGACCATAATCAGCAAGAGCGCCAGTGAAAGGCGTGCAAACAGCGAGTTCAAGCGACCCCCTGCCGGGATGCAGCCTCCATTTTATAGCCCACCCCCCACACCGTGACGATATACCGGGGGTGCTCGCTGTCCGGCTCGATCTTGCTCCGCAGGCGATTGATGTGAGAATTCACAGTATGCTCGTAGCCTTCGTGTCCGAATCCCCATACCGAGTCGAGTAGCTGCGCGCGACTGAAAACCCGGCCTGGATGCCGGGCGAAGTGCAAAAGCAGCGCGAATTCCCGCGCCGTGAGTTCCACCCTGCTGCCGCCGACGCGAACCTCATGGCTCGCGGTGTCTATGGAGAGTTCACCGACCGCAAAAGATTCCTGCTGGATGGCGTGCGCGCGGCTCATTGCATCGACTCGTCTAAACAGCGACTTGACCCGAGCCACGAGTTCGGAAACGCTGAAGGGCTTCGTCACATAATCGTCCGCACCCAGTTCCAGGCCAAGGACCCGGTCGAGCTCGGAGGACTTGGAAGTCAGCATCAGCACCGGCACGTAATTTCGCTGTGCCCGCAGCGCCCTGCAGATCGCCAGACCATCAGGTCCGGGAAGACGCAGATCCAGCATCACAAGATCCCAGGCGCATTCGAGTACCTGGCGCATGCCAGTGTGACCATCCTCTGCAATCGTCACCTGGTAACCCTCATCGCGCAGGTGCAGGGCGACAAGCTGTGCGATATCGGGTTCGTCCTCGACCACGAGGATGGCCCGCTCTTTAACGGAAGTTGTCTCCACCATGACTGGAGTATAGATAACATTTATCACGAATTTATCCCGGCGGCGGCAAGCCGCCACCGGAATGCGACCCAACGCTCAGGGTGCGGATCTGCCTGGCCCGAGCAGCGGACAGGAAAAGTAGGTATCACCCTCGTCCATTTCGCCATCCATGTCGGTGTCTACCCACCAACGCCCGCCAACATAATCCTGGTCCCCGGGGCCATAGGGCGTGCTGGGACCCCCATTTGGCCCACCTGTGGGATCGAGAGGCTGAAAGCGCCCAAACGGAACGAGGTCGGTTGTCTTGAAGGTGTCATAATAGAGACCCTGGCTCTCCACATACACCGCGCCGAGATCGGGGTTGTTTCCACGACCCTTCGCCATTGCCGTGCCAGCGAAAAAAGTGGGTGCCATTACCATTACGGCGACTGCCGCCGTGACTTTTTTGCTTGTCGAATTCATCTGCTATCTCCTTTGAAGCCTGGTTTCGGGTTGAACCCGATACAGACAATAGGGAGTAGTTATCACGCCAAGGTCACAGCAGCGTATAGATTCTGTCTCCGCGGTCGAAAACCGGCGGGATAAATAGGGGACAGACCACGATTCAGGAAATCGTGGTCTGTCCCTAATGACGTTGCTTCGTTCCTGTGGCTTAATACGGCTGCCAGACTACTGCAATCGATACGGAGACATGATCCGGGGTAACTCACCATTCCGCCGCCCCGATACCCGGAAAAGAATGACCCTGTTGATTTCTGTGGCAGCCACCGTTTAGCCGGGGCTGTCCGCAGCGCCCACCGATACCGTTGAAAAAGCTATGAATAACAAAAGGATATTGCTGCCACTGTGCCTACTGCTTTCTTTGTTACTGAGCGCCTGTGGTGGTGAGGCACAGTTCGCTGTCGCTGACGCCGACCCCTCTTATGCGCAGATCGTGGAGCAGAGTGAGCACATCGACGGTCTGCTGGATTTTTATCGCGACCGGCAAACCGGCGAACTCTACCTGGCTCTGGAGCCCGAGCAGCTGGGGGTGGAATTTGTTTATGCCGCAAAGTTCCTGGATGGCAAAGCCAGTATATGGACCTCTCGTGGGGTACATGGAGAGGGGGTGGTCCTCACCTTTCGACGCCATTTCAGGAGGCTGGAATTTCTTCGTGTCAACGTGAATCATTACTATGACCCGGATACGGCGATCTCCAGATCGGCGGACGCCAACCGGCAACCGAGCGTTCTGGCCGTGGCGGAAATCGCCGCGGAAGATGATAACAGCGGGCGAATTCTCGCCAGGGTCGACCCTGTATTCCTCAGCGAGGCCCTGACGCCGATAAAACCGACGCCGGACCCTGAGGCCGAACCGGGGGAGGCATTCGTGCTCGGAGAGTTCATACCGGAAAAAAGCAGTGTGATCGGTCTGCGCTCCTATCCCGAGAACAGCCAACTGATCGTTAGCTATGTATATGAGGACCCGGCCCCTCTGGTTCCTCCAGGTGCCAGTTTCGCAGACCCGCGCATCGTTACTATTGTGCTGCAACACAATTTCCTGGCAATGCCTGAGGCAGGTTTCGAGCCGCGCTTCGCCGACCCCCGGGTGGGTTATTTTTCTACCGAGGTCGATGACATGACCAGCTTCAGTGCCACGCCCTGGCGCGACCCCATCCAGCGCTGGCGACTGGTGAAGAAAAATCCCGGTGCAGAGCTTTCCGAGCCGGTCGAGCCGATCGTGTTCTGGCTGGAAAACAGCACCCCGGAGGCCTTGCGCGACGAGGTAACGAAAGGCGTGCTGGCGTGGAACCAGGCCTTTGAGCAGGCCGGATTCCGCAACGCCATCGAGGTAAAGGTGCAACCCGATGACGCCGACTGGGACGCGGAGGACATCCGCTACAACGTACTGCGCTGGACGGCCTCGGATGAATCGCCCTGGGGCGGCTACGGTCCTGCATTCACCAATCCACGCACCGGCGAGGTGATCGGCAGTGACATCATGCTGGAGTTCGGGTGGCTCACACACTATAACCGCTGGGATGAGCTATTCGTGAAGACGGGTCGGGGCGCCGACCGCCGCTGCAATCTGGGGGCCATGCGGGCACAACAGCTGCTGGTCGCCGCCCTTGCCAGCGGTGTCACACTGGATGAAGATTCGGAACTGCTCCACCAGTCCGTGATAGACCTGGTGATGCATGAGGTGGGGCATACCCTGGGTCTGAACCACAACTTTATTGCCAGCACCTACCTCACCCCGCAGCAACTGCAGGATCGAGCGCTTACCGAAACACAGGGTATCGCCAGCTCAGTGATGGACTATATCCCTCCCAACCTGGCACCCCCCGGCAAGCCGCAGGGCATGTACTTTTCCGAAACGGTTGGCGTATATGACCGCTGGGCAATCGAGTACGGCTACAGCGAGGCCCTGGAGGAAACCACTGCTGAAGAGAGGCGTCTGCGATCCATTCTGGACCGGTCCACCCAGCCCGGCCACGCGTTCGCGCAGGATGCCGAGATCATGAACGACTCTGCGATGGGGATGGATCCACGGGTATTACAGTTCGATACCAGCGCAAACCCTGTGGCTGCGGCACGAGAGACGATTGCGCTGATGCGCGCAACACCGTTACGCCTCCTGCAGCGCCCGGCCCGAGACAATGCCACCTGGCAGGAGATGGTTGACGCCTACGAACTGCTGATGGCCCAGATCGGGCGTCAGGGTATGGTAGCTTCCCGCTGGATAGGCGGGATATTTTCCGACAAGGCTCTACAGGGGCAGGCCGGCGCCGGACTCCCTTTACAGCCGGTACCGCTGCAACGTCAGCTTGCGGCCATGCAGCTGCTCAGGGACGAGATTTTCGCCCCGGATGCATTCTCATTCAGTTCCGGGTTCTATCAACACTTGCAGCGGGCCAGGCGCGGGGAGAATTTTCTGGCACAGCCCCAGGCTGCGCAGCTGCACACACGGGTGCTTGAACAGCAAAAGTTGGCCCTGGACCACCTGCTGCATCCCACGGTAATGCAACGGATCGCCGACAGCCAACTCTATGGCAATGAATATTCGCTGACCGAGGTGTTGGACGCACTCACAGGCGCTATTTTCGAGGCCGATATCTCCGGTTCAGTGAATAGTCTGCGCCAGCAGTTGCAGGGAGAATACCTCGATCAATTGCTGGCCATCATCGCCGAGAACAGCGAGACGGGGCACACCCAGATAGGGCGCAGTGCCGTTATGGGGCAGGTACTGAGAGTTCGGGATATGTTGGTGGGCCGTGCGGCCTCGGATGCTGCGACGCAGGCTCATACAGCTGCACTGTTACTGAATATCGAACGCGCTCTCAGGGGCTGAAGATGGCCGCTGCATGACTGAGCGAGAACCCGAAGACACCCGATATCCCGACCGGGACGATTACGGCGAGAGGGGCTTTCCCCGGCTCGATGCCTGCGTCGGGGTTGAACCCGGGATACAGACTGGGGGATAGTTGTCGTACGAAGCAAATTTACACCGTGCAGAGGCATACTGCGAGGACGAGGATAATGTCATTCGAACGGCAACACCACACCACCGGTTCTTCGGCAGCTTGACAGGATGCTGGCAAGACCCACAGCCCGGCTTGCGACACTGGATGATGCCCCAGCTATCGCCCGTTTTTCCCGTGATTTTATCGAACAGGGTCTCCCCTGGAGCTACACGCGCGAGAGAATCGCTCGCGCTATCCAGCGTGAGACCACGAATGTCGCAGTCGTCAACGAACAGGAAACCCTGCGTGCATTCGGGATCATGGACTATGGCGAAACGGCTGCGCACCTGGTGCTCCTCGGTGTCCAGGTCACAGAGCGACGGCGGGGACTCGGCAGTTACATTCTGTCCTGGCTGGAGCAGTGTGCCGTGACCGCCGGCCTTCGGCGTATCGGAGTAGAGGCCAGGGCCGACAATCCGCAGGCGATCGCCTTCTACCAACAGCAGGGCTACCGCGTGCGAAACCGGATACCCGGCTACTACCAGGGCATCCTGGAGGCTGTGCGCCTGGAGAAAGCGCTGGTCGGCTGTCGCAACCAGACGGGTACCTGACCGCTTGCCCCGGATACAGCCACCACGGGGGTCCGGCCGGTTTCCGAGGCCTCCGCAATCCGCGCTGATCCCGCCTCAGAACAACTTGTGCTGTCCCAGTTCCTGTCCCGCCATACCCTGGCGCAGCACGCGGCGGTAGAAATCCTCCAGGGTATCTGCTCCCCATGAGGGGGTTGCCGCCGCATCATAGGCCCCGGTTTCAGGGTTGAGCAACAACATGGATTCGCTGGCGTAATAGCGCCCGATACGGGCGAATTCCGCCTTGTCCGCCAGGGCCGGTCGCAGCCGCGCCAGTGCCGAAAGCGCGGGTATCGCCAGATCGAAAACTCCCAGCGGTACTCGCCGGAAGCGCGGCCGGCGGCCGCAGAGACGAAACAGCATCTCGCCCTGCTGGCGGGGACTGACGGCTTCGCCCGGACCGCCCACCGGTAACAGGCGGTCCCGCCTGGCAGGATCTATCAGGCAGTCGGCGACGAAGCGGGAGAGATCGGCCTCCGAGATCGGTTTACAGGCCGTCAGTTCACCATCACCGAATACGGTAAACGGCTTGCCGGACTGCACAGCCTCGACCTGTCCCGCCAGGGACTTGAAAAACGCGGTAGGACGGACAATGGAGTACCGCAGCCCACATTGCTGCAGTCGGGTCTCAAACGCCAGCTTGGCCTGCTGGAAGGCGAGCAGGGGTTTCTGTACGCAGATGGCCGAGAGCAGGACAAAGTGACCCGCGCCGGCACGCTGGGCCAGTGCGAGGAGATTACAGTTCGCCCGGTACTCCACGGCCCAGGCGTCTTCGATGCCCCCGGATCGGCTGGCCAGGCAGGAGACCACCGCGGCCAGCGGCGCCCCCCCGGAATCCAGCGAGGAGAGCGCCTGCGGATCGCAGACATCGCTGAAATGCAGGTCGATACCGGAAGGCAACTGGTTGCGGACAGCCTCGCGGACCACGCTTGCGTCGACACCACGGGGTTCGCGCGCCAGGCAGATCACCCGATAGCCCCGGGAGAGCAGTTCCCGTACGACGAAACGACCGATGTAACCCGTGGCTCCGGCCACAAGTACGGCGCCGCCCTGCCCGGCCGGCGGCACCTGGCTGCCACCTGCGATAGTCATATCGAGAGCTCGCTGTTTCGGGAGATGACAAAATCTGACCCCAAAATAGCCGGCCAACACCTGTCGGTCAACGCGTGACTCCCGACGACGCCAGGGAACTTCCCCATAAAATCCCGGGTTTCTTACAACCCGGAATGCGCTGGCGATGAAGTGAAGGTACACTCTCACGCGGTTTCCAGCGTGAACCGTCTCGCCAGGCGCTGCGTAGCGCAGGGTGACAGAGGTCTCGGCGGCTCAGCCGGTGTGGACCTGGATCGAAAAACAAAGTGAGACTTCCGGAGGCGGGCGTTCAGTGGCAAATCGAAAAAGAGTAGTGATTGTCGGAGCAAACTTTGCCGGCCTGGCGTGTGCGATGAAGCTGGCGCGGCAATACGACGTAACGGTGCTGGACTCCTCACCACATTTCGAATTCCTGCCCAATATTCACGAACTGCTTTCCGGGGTGAAAACGCCCGACCTGCTGCGCCTCCCGAGGGCGGAATTGATACATCGCCTCGGCCACGGGTTTGTCGAAGATGAAGTCTCCCGCATCGACGCCGGAGCCGGGGTCGCCGTCACCGCGTCAGGCCAGAGCTGTCCTTTCGATGCCTGCGTCGTCGCGGTGGGCGGCATCAATAATACGTTTGGCCTACCCGGTGTCGAACAGTTCACCCTGCCATTCAAATCCGTGGACGATTGCGCGGCAATAGGGCGCCAACTGGGCACGCTTGTCGAGTCGGGCCGGAAACTCTCCATCGTGATCGTCGGCGGCGGGCTCGAGGGCGTGGAAGCTCTCGGCGAAATCCTGCGCAGGCATGGCCAGCGGCAGAACATCGAGCTCCACCTGGTCGAAACGAGCTCCCAGCTCGTGCCAGGCCGGCCCGCCGCGCTGGGTCGCGAGATCGAGCGCACATGTCGGGGATTTCCGGTCACTTTCCACATGGGAGAGAGGGTCGAATCGGTCACGAGGACCCGGGTCAGCCTCGCCTCGGGCAGGACACTCGAGACGGATCTCACCCTCTGGACCGGCGGGGCCGCGCCCTCTCCCCTGCTGGCCGGCAGTGGCCTGTCGCCCGGCAGGGACGCCTGGGCCCCGGTCAGACCCTCCCTGCAGAGCCGGTTCTTCGACAATATTTTCGTGATCGGCGATGCAGCCGGGCTTTCCCAGCCGGTCAGCAAGCAGGCGTATCACGCGCTGGATATGGGATCGCTCGCGGCCGGGAACGTCCGACGATTGCTCACTGGCGCCAGGCTGAAATCATTCAGGCCGGGCCCTGAAATAAGCCTGATCTCCCTGGGGGATATCGACACCTACCTCGTTGTCGGCAAACGTGTCTTCGCCTCCCCGGCGCTCGCGCCCGGTAAGGAGCTGATATTTCAGGCCAATATGGCCAGGCTGGATCCCCCCATGGGATTCAGGCCTGCCTGGGCCCTGCACGAACGGTACTGGCGGGGTATTCAGCAGCTGACCGTCCCCTCCCTGTGGCCACCGTCCAGGCTTGCGAAATTGAAAGATCTGCGCAAACTGGCCTGATGCTGCCGTTATGCAGATCAACAAGGCACCCCGGATTGCCGTTAACACACACCCGCCACCGGCAGGAGAAAGTGAGACGACCATGATCAACCTTCCGGAGAAGCCATCCACATCCCTCCGCCAAATTTCTCTGGCGCTGGTCTGTGGCGCCTTCACAGGCTCGATCAGCGGCGCAGAGGGGCCCTCATTCCCCTGCGACAAGGTGGAGGCCGGCAGCGTCGAGGCCATGGTCTGCCAGGATCAGGAGCTCGCCGCACTCGACCGCACGCTGGCGGAGGTCTACGCGGGGGCAACGCAAAAAGCGCAGAAAGAACACCCCCCGGTGCTCAAGGCGGAGCAGCGAGGCTGGATCAAGGGTCGCAACGATTGCTGGAAAAGTGAGGATCAGCGGCAGTGCGTGATGGCGAGCTACCAGACCCGGATTGCCGAGCTGCAGGCGCGCTACCGTCTGGTGCCGGACTCAGGAGCCGTGTCATTCTACTGCGATGATGACCCAGGGAACGAGATCATTGTGACTTTCTTCGAGACCGACCCCCCGACACTGATTGCTGAGCGGGGAGACAGCGTATCGCTGATGTATCGCCAGCCGGCCGCCAGCGGATCAAGGTACCAGGGCCGCAACGAGACCTTCTGGGAGCATCACGGCGAGGCAACGGTGACCTGGGGATTCGAAGCGCCCAGCATGGTGTGTCGCAGGGCGGAATCGCGCTGAACCGGCTGCCGGTGGTCCCCCGACCTACTGCCGCACTGTCGCATCCAGACCGCTGCGCAACTGTTTGGCCCAGCGGCGCAGTATCCGGTCAGCCTCGGCCCGGTTGGTGACCCCATTGGTCCACTCCATGCGCCCCGAATCAGAACCTCGCCTGCGGTCTATCACCCGGACCAGCACCTGCCCGGTCGTACCGTCGACCGCCTCCAGCGACAGTGTCATTTCACCTGCAGAGGTGGTGTAGCTGCGCGACCGGCCCGGGCTCATCGTATCGGGCGCGTTGATATCGAGGTTGATGATACTGGGGCGCAGGACGAGCACAGCCTCCCCGTTTTCGAAGGACTCGACCAGGTCGTAAGCCGGTGGCTGCAGCAGCGCCTCACGGAAATAGCGATCGCACTCTGTTGCCAGGGCGTCCCTGATATTATCGACATCCTGCTGGGTGACCCGGCTGCCAAGGTCCATGCTTGCGTTATTCTGGTCCCTGAGCCAGTTTTTCCTGAATGCCACCTCGCAGGGCGCCAGGCCAAGAGACCTGTAGACCGAAAGATCCGCAGCTGGAAGCCGGTAGACGTCCCCGAAGCGGGCCTCCGGGACACGCACCAGCCCGTCATAGGTCTCCTCTGTCGGGGCGGTGCCCGCACAGGCTGCCACCAGGGCAATACCTGCGGCCAACAGCCCGATTCGCATTGATTTCAACACTGTCATAACTCCAACGGCCCAGGTTGTCCCGGATTCTAGCCGTCGATTTCCCGGGTGTACACCGTTCATAGACTAGAGAGAAGCGAGCCGCAGACCCACCATGACCAGGCAACTACCGGCCGCCAGCAGTGGCAGCCAGGGAATCCGGGGCACTCCATCGGCCAGACCTTCCCGCCAGCGCAATGCAGCCAGCGAAAGACTGACGAGTGCAAACACCAGCAGAAGAATGAAACTCGACGCCTCGGCCAGGCGGCGCAGCGGGAAACTCGTGGACAGGAAGAGGACAATCGCGCCCACCAGCAGGGTCGCCCGCAGTGGGGTACGGGTGAAAGGGTGAACCCGGGCGAACAGTCGAGGCGCCATATCCCGGCCTGCCATGCCATAGAGCACGCGGCTGGCCATGATCAGTTGCACAAGTGCGCCATTCAATCCGGCCATGATGGAGATGACTCCGATGGCAAGATCGCCGTATTGCCACTGCGGAAGCAGCAGCGCCAGCGGAGTATGTGCCGTGGCCAAAGCGTCACGGTCTTCCAGGCCGACCGCCGCAATCGCCACGCCGATGTACAGAAACACCGTAATGGCCATGGCGATAAAGATGGCGCGCGGCAGCGTGCGCTCTACGTCGCGAACCTCCTCTGCCATATTGACCATATCCTCGAATCCCACGAAGGCGTAGAAGGCGAGGAATGTGGTTGCGATGAAGACGCTGCCGCTGAACTGGTCCCGGTGTACGGCCATGCTGCCGATCATTTCAGGCAGTGCCAGCAGATGCTCCCCGGAGAACAGGATAATAACCAGCAGCGTGCCGGCCTCGACCAGGGTGATGGCGCCGACCACCACCACAGACTCATTCACCCCCCACGCGGCGATGCCTGTCAGCAGGAAAGCCGTGAGCGCAATGAGCATGCCCGTCGATACACCGGTCAGGTCGAGCAGGAATCCGCCGGTGGCGGCACACAACGTCGCCGAACTGATGACGCCGGTCAGGATGACAAGGATGCCGACGACCTGGGCCAGACGACGGCGCCCGAATCCCGCCTCCACGTAATGCACTTCGCCGGCGCTGACCGGGTAGCGGCGAGACAAGTCGGCAAAGGAGAAGGCGTTGAGCAGGGCAATGGCACAGGCCGCCAGCAGGCTCAGGGGGGCAAACACCCCCGCATCCCCGACAATTTTACCCAGAAGGGCGTAAAATCCGCCGCCGATGATGGTGCCGACCCCGTAGAACACCATGCCGGAAAGGCCGATGCTGCGCTTCAGGGCACCGCTTCCGGACTGGCGGCGTCCCATCACCCGGCCCGATCAGCGCCGGTCCAGACGGGAATCGTGGCGCGACCGGGCCGGACTGGACTCAGGCACCCCGCTCGTCCTCGCCCGGCGGCGCGGCAGGCTTTTTCCTGAAGCCGGCCAACATAACGGCGACCAGGCCCATGATGATTTCGTCGGCCAGGGGCAGGGCATCGGGAATAAAAAGATTGAAGACGAAAAGCGCCCCTGTCAGGAGCACCAGCCAGGGAAAACGCAGACCGGAAGCCCAGCGCACCACGACCCCTGCCAACCCACCGCTTACCATTTTGCCACCCGCCATCCAGTCACCTCCCATTGTTTACGCCGTGCCGGAGACGGCCATGCAGGCGCAGGGATATACCGCGTGCCGTGCCTCCCCCCGGCCACCGAATATCGAGCCGTTTGGTGAGTGTAAACCATTTCTGCCCCTTGTCTTGGCGACTATCCCGCTGAAGCTGCCAGAGCAACCGCTCGAAACCTCGACGGCAACCGGCACTGCTCTGATCGAGCGCTAAGCGCGCTGTGCGATCTTTTACAGCGGTGCCGACACGCAGGGCCGGGCTTACAGCAACAGCGCCCAGTATCTGTAGACCAGGGTTCCGAGGAAAGTCCCGAGGGCATACCCGAGCACCCCGACGAGCACGCCGGGTGTCACCAGGTTGTGCCATCCCCTCGTGGCGGCCAGTGCCGGTGCCGTGGTCGCACCCAGTACCGCCGCGTTTGAAGCGGTGATCAGTTCGGGCAGACTGAGGCGGAATAGACTGCCCAGGCCGAAGGTCACCACCGCATGCACCGTCAACAGGATTGCGACCATGCCGATTAGCAGCGGGGCGACCTGAATCATGGCTGAGATGTCGGCCCCGGCCGCTATCGCCGCAAAGAAAACAAAGGAGAGACCGACACCCAGCTCGAAACTGCCCCCGAGCTTCTCCGCCTGGCGGGGCGCAAGGGTCGCGAACAGCAGGGCCAGCGCAGTGATTACCACGTATCGCCAACCCGCCAGTTCCAGCCGCGCCACCAGCGCGTCCCCGAGGGCCACGATGCTCATGGCGACCGCCAGTGACAGCATCAGGGACATCGCGGTAATGGGAGTGTCGCGCTCCTCCATCGGCATTGTCGTGTTATCGTGATCGGGAAACCGTCTGGCCAACCACGCCCACCCGGGCATGAGCGCCAGCAGCCCCAGATAAGCGGCGCTGAACAGGTTATCCGCCGCGGTCGCGGCGGAGAAGAACGAGGCATCTGCATTGAGACCGGTAATTTCACCGAGTGCGGCGTAATTGACCGAACCGCCGATGTACGTCGAGGTGAACAAACCGGCGATAGCGGCCTCCCGCTGTGCATCCGCCAGGGGAGCAGCCGCCCCCAGGCTGCCGAGATCGAGTGCCAGGGCGGCCACTGTCACACCCGCAATCGTTCCGACACTTGCCAGGAAAAACGCCGCGGTGGTGCGCGTTGCCTCAAACAGAATCCTGCGAAGATCTGCCCTGAACAGGAATAGCGGCAGCAGCACAGGTACGACATAGGTGAATACGAAATCGTAGGACGGGGAACTGTGGGGAATGATCCCGGCATTGGCCGCGGCGATGGCGCCGAGAATGGCGATGACGGCGCCGGTGAGATGGCTGCCCACCCGCGTCCGTTCCAGCAGGAATGCCGCTCCCGCGACGGTGAACAGCGCCGCGGCGACCGCCATGTGATTGTCGGGGGTTATCAGGGACAAACGGCCCCCTGCGGTTCCATCGGCCTGGATCGCATGATCCCCTCTCTCATATCAACCAGTACAAGCAGGATGATACACCGCGCATTTATCCCGGGCTCACCTGAACCGGTAAAAATAATCCGTTCGATGTCGCGAATGGCCACCCGCTTGTCGCCGGCCGCCATGTAAGCAGTGCCAACTTGGGGGTATTCTGGCTCCTGATCGATGAGGTCGAGGTGGCTCGGGCCACAGACGAAGTCAGGAGGATAAGTGATGCACGAATTGGTAATGCGAATCAGCGATCCGGAGCTCTGTTATGTCTTTGCCCGCAACGCGCGGCGCAAAGGCCACCCTGAGCTTGCCCTGCAGGCTCACCGCAGAGCCGTCGACCTCCGCGCGAATGAGTACCCGACGACGTGTGAAGTGGAGAGAGCCGCTGCCCGTGCCGTCTACGCCTATGAGGAAGCCCTCAGCTTTGCGAAGGGCAAGCGCACCCGTGCCACCGGCACCTGGCAGATGGTCAACCGGATGGGCGTCATCACGGCGGTGGCGAGACGCGTCCAGTCCCGGGGCGCCGAGGATGTCAACGCGATCCTGCAGGAACTCGGCATGCAGGACTACAGTTTCGAAGCGGTGCGCGCCGCCTACCCCGATGTTTTCGATGCCCTGAACGACCAGGTCGCGGCCTGAAACAGATGATTCCAGATTGACGATCCCTACCCTGGCCCGGCGCCATCAATGGCAATAATCCCCGGGCCTTTTTTTAAGGGAACCACTGAGGCATGTATGAAGACCGTATCAATCAGCGAAACCCCTGACGGCACCACGGTCACCGTGGAGCTGACCGAATTCGAGCTCACCGCTCTGGTAGCACTGGTTGAAGAGGGTAGAAAACGGTTGACGGGGAGCCGCGAGACCGCCCTCATCCAGGCGCAGCTGGGGCTGGTCGCCGACGAATTCACGCGTTTGCTCGGGCATCTCGAACTGCTGCAAACCGAGAATTGACTCTCTGAGTGATAGCGTTTTTCACCCGGCCCCGGTCGGGTTTTTTAGTTCAGGTCGGCTGCCACATCGCCACGCGCCGCAAGAATATGGTTCAGTCCGGGCGGGTTAACTGAAATAATCGTCATCTGCTGCTATTGTGTTTTCTAACTACTGAAACGTCCGGAGCGCCATGGTCACCGCCCTGCTTGCGATCATTGTCGGCCTGGTGCTGCTTCTGTGGAGCGCAGACCGATTCGTGGAGGGTGCTGCGTCCACGGCACGGCACTTCAGCGTGCCACCACTGCTGATAGGGATGGTAATCGTCGGCTTCGGGACCTCGGCGCCGGAGATGGTGGTGTCCGCGTTAGCGGCGTCCCAGGGCAATCCCGGGCTGGCGCTGGGCAATGCCTATGGCTCGAACATTACTAACATCGCGCTGGTGCTGGGTCTAACCGCCCTGATCAGCCCCATCGCCGTGCAGTCTCAGGCGTTGCGCAGGGAGCTGCCAATTCTTCTGGGCGTCACGCTCCTTGCGGCCTGGCAACTGCGGGACGGTGTGGTAACCACGCTCGAGGCCTGGATACTGCTGGTTTCCTTTGCCTTGCTGATGGCCTGGACCATCTGGCAGGGCATGCAGAAACAGTCGGATAACCTGGGTACTGAAATCGAACAGGAACTGGATATCCGTGCCATGCCACTTGGACGGGCGGTGGTATGGCTGGTGGTCGGTATGCTGCTGCTGGTGATCAGCTCCCGCATTCTGGTCTGGGGCGCCATCGAGATCGCAACCGACCTGGGGGTGAGCGATCTGCTCATCGGACTGACCATTGTCGCCATCGGAACTTCCCTGCCTGAGTTGGCCTCGTCGTTGATCGCGACCCGCAGGGGCGAACACGACATCGCCCTGGGCAACGTGATCGGCTCCAACCTCTTCAACACGCTGGCGGTCGTCGGCATCGCCGGCGCCATTCACCCGGTGGCAGCGGGTCCGGAAGTCCTGACCCGGGACATCCTGGTAATGAGTGTGTTGACCATCTCCCTGTTTTTCATCGGGCGGCGCGCCGGTGGGCCCGGCCGGATCAACCGTCTGGAGGGTTTGCTGCTGCTGTCTGTCTATATCGCTTACACGACCTACCTCGTCATGACCGCGTTCGCGCCGGCGCTCTCTGCCGGCGGCTGAAGCGCGGCCGCCATATCCCCAGTGCCACGTTCAGAAGCGCTATCGTTAGTAGCACCCAGAGAGAAGCCCACTCACCCTGCACCATCGCATCGATTTCGGCAATATCGAGTTCACCCGCGACGGCCCTGATGCTGGCCTGAGCCGCCCGCTGCGCGGGCCCCTGCACGGCAAGCAGGGTCCACTCGAAGGTCACCACGCCGAGGGCCAGCTTTGCCCATGCCCACCCGGCGCTGTGGAACTGGTCGCCGAAAGCCATGGCCAGCAGGCCACTGACCAACACCAGGCCGAGCGAGGGCAGGAGCAGCCATTTAGCGATGGCGCCAATGCCCTGGCGCCAGGCGCTGTACTCCGCCAGGGAAACAGACTCCGGCATCACCGCCAGCAGGATAATATGCGCTGTCAGGGCGCCGATCATACCGATCGCCCCGAGGGTATGCAGGAATTTGATCAGGCGTCGCATGGTCAGTCGTCCTCCCGGGCAGCCGTCACCGACAGGCGGCCCCCGGCGTCCGTCTCCACCGTAATCACCGCAGGGCAACAGCAGACCTGGCAGTCTTCCGTGTAGGTCTGCTGCGGAACGGACAGGTCGACCAGTATGCCGATAACCTCGCCACAGTAGGGGCAGACGATGTCGTGCTCCTCCAATCCATTCACCTCGCCACACTCCCCGACCAACGCGCAAACCATGTGATAGGCAGCATCTGGCCACCTCCCTCGCCTTGGGCTAGTATGCCTGACCGAACGCGCCCGCAGCCAACCCGCAGAAATTCTATTCCAGGGAGTGATCATATGATCAGTAAGTTCCGCTTTTTGATGTTGATGGCCGTGCTGTTTTCCTTCGGGGCGCTGGCTGAAAACGTGGTGGAGGTTCAGGAGGGCAAGGCCACCTACTACGCCGACAGCCTGCAGGGCAATAAAACCGCCAGTGGCGAACCTTATGACAAAAACGCCCTGACCGCTGCACACCGGACGCTCCCCTTCGGCACCCGGATCAGAGTGACGTACCAAGAGAGCGGGAAATCGGTCGAGGTGGTCATCAATGACCGCGGACCACACAGCAAGAACCGGATCATCGACCTCTCAGGTGCCGCCGCCGAACAACTGGGGCTGAAGAAGGCCGGCGTGGGCGACGTCAAGCTGGAGATCTACGGCGACTAGGCAAAGGGGGCCTCCCGGGGAGGTTTCGCTTACGATCGCAGGCTTACGATCGCAGGCATCAACGGCACGGCATAACGGGCCCTTCCCGCCTTCCGGCCGTGACCCTTATGCCCTGTCTACATCTGGACGGTAGAGAGATCGATGTCGTAGGCGCCGGGCTCCAGGCTCCTGGCGATATCCAGCTGGACACTGGCATTCGCTGCGGACTCAGCCATCAGGTCCACGATCCGGGGCTCGCGCAGGCGCCTCTTGGCGCCATCGAGAAGCACCAGCACCTTGGGCCGCAGGCGGCGGGTGCGGTACTCGGCCACGACGACGCCCACCTCACCGGACGAGAGTTCTACGAGGGTACCGGCGGGATAGATACCCACTGCCTGGATGAACGCCTCCACCAACTCCGCCTGAAAATGAATGTCCCTGTTCTTGTAGAGCAGGCGCAGGGCGTTCGAGGGAGAGTCGGCGGGGGCGTGGCTGCGGTTGCTGGTCATCGCATCGTAGGTGTCGACAATGGCGGCGATTCGCGCCATGGGGGGAATCTCCTCCCCCGACAGGCCATTGGGGTAGCCGGAACCATCGAAGCGCTCGTGGTGGTGCGCGACCATGTCGATCACGTCCTTGTTGATGACCCCGCTGTCCAGCAGTATCTCCACGCCGAAGGTGACATGACTGCGCAGGTGTTCACGCTCCGGCTCATCGAGCGGGCGCTCTGCGCGCAGCAGTTCCGGGTCGACCCGCAGCTTGCCGACATCCATCAATAGACCGCCGACGGCGAGGGATCGCAGGTCGCGCTTGGGCAGACCCAGCTGGCGGCCGAGGGATACGGCCCAGATCGAGGCGCCGAGGGAGTGCTGATAGGTGTACTGGTCATGCTGCTTCAGGCGCGCCACCCAGAGGCAGGCATCGGGATTACGGCTGATACTGTCGATGATGGGGTCGACCGAGCGTTTCAGGCGCATGACGTTGATTTTGCCGCCGTCGCTCACGTGATCGAAGATATCATCAATATCCCTTACCAGGGAATTCAGCGCCACCTTGGCACGGGGATGCTCCTCCCTCCAGTCGGCCGCGTCCGCGTAGGGCTTGATCTCTCGCCCCTTGAAGATGCCCGACACGGGCACGCGCCGGCGCTCGTTGCGCACCTTGCGCTGTAAGGCCTGCGCATCCTGATGGCTTTTTATCTTGTCGACCAGGACATAGTCGCAATACTGTCGCAGGCGATCGATCTGATCGCGACTCTCGATGCGGAAACCCTGCGTCGCAAAAGGGGTTTCCAGCCATGGCCGGTCAAGGCCACTGACGTACATCCCCACTTCCAGGTCCACGGTATATATTTTCAGGGTGTGGAGCATATTCGCTCTATTCCCTCTGTTTATGTCTCTGCCCCACTTTCACCAGAGCGGATTTTGGGTCAACTACAATAGGGCAAGGCAGCAGAAACTGCAGATATCTTCAGATTTTCACACTATTTGGGGGTCTTCCGGGCTCTGCCGGGGCTCCGACAACCCACTGGGGTCGCGAAATATCAACCTATTCCCTGCAAAATGGCCTGCCGCTGCCCGATCACGTGGCAGGCCTGACCGGGCCGGGCCTAACCGGGCCGGGCCTAACCGGGCCGGGCCTAACCGGGCCGGGCCTAACCGGGCCAGGCCTAACCAGGCCGGGCCTAACGGGGGCAGGGATAACTCTGTTTTATCTGCCGGTAGACGGCCTCGGTGATAGGCTCCGCGGTAACATTCAGGGCGGCCAGTTCCCCCGCAAGGTCCCTCACCACCGCATCCCGCTCTACCCCCTCCGGAAGACAGAAGTCCGCCAGGAAGGTCGCCGGCAGAGGCGCGCGCACCTCGCCCACCCGGGTGCGCAGGGCGCGCAGGGTGTAACTGGAGAAGATATCCTCCTCGCCGCCCACGTTTCTGACGATGGCGGTATCGGTGACCAGTGCGCCGTCGAGAAAGCCCTCTATGTAGGCGTGACAAACCGCTCTGCTGGTCTCCGTTCCCCCGTTCTCCGCATCGGAACAGGCCGCGACGACATGGTCGCTCCAGGCATTGACGGCCTGGCCGTGTGCCAGCGCGAGGAGAGCCAGCGCGGCGATTGCAATGGATCGGCTATTGCGTGCAAGGTGTTTCACGTCTCGACTCCCCCGGTAGAAGTATTTTCCGGGTGGCGTTGCCGCTGGCCCGGTGGACTTCAGCCTACCGTACCTTCAGCCAAACGCCAATGCGCCCGGCGCTGCTGAGGGACCCGGGGCTCGGACAAGATCTGTTGCGCCGCCCGCCCCGTAAAGAATCGGGACAGAGAGACTATGAGAGTCGAGCATGAAGGAGTCAGAGGATGTCGCGTTGGTGGCTGGTGCAGGCGGAGGTATTGGCAGCGCGGTCGTCTGGCAATGCTGCGACAATTCGCCCGCTGCGATAAAAGACGTTGTCGATCTGGCGACGCAGGGCCAGCGTCCACTGGCACGCGTGGTGATCTGCAACGGGATCCTGCACAATGGTCGGTGCGGGCCGGAGAAAGCACTCGGGCAGATTGACCCGGAATGCCTGCAGGAGGTCTTCGCGGCCAACGCGGTGGTTCCGATGCTATGGCTGCAGGGCGTGGCACGCACCCTCTCCCGCAACAAGCGCTGCGTGATCGCGGTGCTCAGTGCCCGCGTCGGCAGTATCACCGACAACCGACTGGGCGGCTGGTACAGCTACCGCAGCAGCAAAGCGGCGCTCAATATGCTGCTCAGGTCGGCGGCGGTCGAACTGGCACGGCGGGCTCCGCAGAGCAAGCTCGTCGCCTTCCATCCGGGCACCACCGATACCGCGTTATCGAGACCTTTCCAGTCCTCGGTGCCTGAGGGCAAACTGTTTTCCCCGGACTTCGTGGCCGGCCGCCTGCTGGGCATCATGCGGGAGGTTCGGGCCGATGGTGAACTCGCCTATCTCGACTGGGACGGCAAATCGATCGACTGGTGAGTAGCACCCCGGGTGGCGACTATCTGCGCTCGAGGTAATGGACGCTGAAGAGGCCCTCGCTGTCGAGCCAGGTGCGACGGACAACCAGTCCCGCCCCATCGGCCATTGCTGCGAAACCTTCCCGGGTGTACTTGTAGGAATTCTCCGTGTGGATGCTTTCCCCCGCCGCGAACTCAATGAAGCCACCCTCATAGGGAACCGCCTGGTCCTCCCTGCTGACCAGGTGCATTTCAACCCTGCGCTGCTCCGAGTCGTAATAGGCGAGGTGACGGAAACTGTCCGGGTCAAACCGGGCACCCAGCAACCTGTTAAGGCTGTTCAGCAGGTTGAGATTGAACTCCGCCGTCACGCCCGCGGCATCGTTGTACGCCCGGTTTAATATGTCCGTGGACTTGTGCAGGTCGACCCCGATCAATGCACCCCCGTCGGCCCGTATCCAGTCGCGTACCCGGGTCAGGAAGAGCCCCGCTGCCGCCGGCTCCAGGTTGCCGATGGTCGAGCCCGGGTAGAAAACCACCCGCCTGCCTTCAGGGAGGCTGGTGGCGAGGTGCCAGTCCTCACTGAAATCCGCACAGATCGCATGGATCGTCAGCCAGGGAAACTCAGTTCCAAGCTGCAGCGCTGACTGGTAAAGGAAATCCGCGGAGATATCCAGCGGCACGTAGGCACCGGGACGCATCGCGTCGAGCAGCAGGCGAACCTTTTCACTGCTGCCGCTGCCCGGCTCGATCAGGACGCAGCCCCGGCCACAGCAGTCAGCGATCTCTTCGGCGTTGTCTGTCAGGATGGCTATCTCGGTACGGGTGGGGTAGTACTCCGGCAGGCGCGTGATGCGATCGAACAGGGCCGACCCCGCGGCATCGTAGAAAAACTTTGGATTGACGACTTTCGGGTACCGCTTCAGCCCCGCCAGCACTTCCCGCCGGCTGTCTCCGGCGCCGGGGTGCTGATCGTGGAACAGCACATTGTCCAGCGCGAGCTTTTGGTGTTTCATCATCTTCACTCCAAAATCTGACCGGGTGTCAACCCCGGGGCGCTCGGGCCAGCCGGATGCCGCTGAACTGCCAGCGGTCCTGGGGGTACCGTTGTACTCACCGATGGCACCCTCCGGGGTCTGAAACCCGGGATAGGGCCCATAGGCGCTGCGGGTCCACTGCCAGCAATCACTGTAGAGCTGCCTAAGGCCCTCCCCCAGTGCCGGCTGCGGCTGCAGGACGCCGTCCTCGAACCCGGACGTGGCCACCGGCGACCCCGCGGCCGCGCACTCCCACTCCTCTTCCGTCGGCAGGCGGGCGCCGGCCCAGCGGGCAAAGGCATCGGCCTCGTAGCCGCTGACATGGACGACTGGCTGGCAGGCCTCCCGCGGCTGCAGCCCATGCAGGGTATACTCCAGCCTCTCGCCCTCCCGTTCGTGCCAGTGCAACGGGCCCTGCCAGCCCTGCTCCTGTACCGTGGTCCAGCCATCCGCCAGCCACAGATCAGGGCGCCGGTAGCCGCCATCGTCGATAAACGCCTGGTATTCGCCATTGGTGACCAGACGATCGGCTATTTCAAAAGGCTCCAGGAAGGTCCTGTGTCTCGGCACTTCGTTATCGAACGAGAAACCGGAACCGGCGAACCCGATCTCGACCAGCCCGCCCTCGCAGGAGATCCACCCCAGGGATGTGGGTTCGCCCTGCCCTCCACCGGGAGGCCGCCCGACGTAGGAGGGAAAGAGCGGGTTGATTGCCAGGGAGAATTTGAGGTCGGTAAAAAACAGTTCCTGGTGTTGCTGTTCGTGGGCGATGCCCAGGGTGCACCTGTCGCGGATCGTCTGCCGGCGGGAATGCTGCTCGTCCGCGAGCAGTCTTTCCATGGCGTCGTCCACCAGTTCCCGGTACCTGAGAACCTCCTCGAGGCCAGGTCGCGACAAAAGTCCACGCGATCCGCGGGGGAACGGCTTCCCCACCCCGTTGTAATAGGAGTTGAAAAGCTCCTCGTACAGGGGGTGGGGCGTCTCATACCCGGCTAGAAAGGGTTTGAGCAGGAAGGTCTCGAAAAACCAGCTGGTATGGGCCAGGTGCCATTTCGGGGGGCTGGCAAAAACCTCCCCCTGCAATGAGCAGTCCTCCGCAGAGAGCGGGCGGCAGAACTCCGGGAAACGCTCCCGTGTCCTCCGGAATTGCGTTGCCAGGGAGTCGCTCGTTGCTGGATACTGGATAGTGCTGTTCCTTAGTCGTTGCCCGGCTTTTGCTGTCGGCGCCGGCATTTCTTTTCAGAATACGTAAGAATAGCAGCTTCAGATGATGTATCCATGACAATGCATCAGGCCGACAGGTGACGGGGAATCAGCAGGCGCTCCAGGGCCTCGAAGGCCAGCTCGGCCGCCACGGCGAGAAGCGCCGCAGGCACGGCACCGGCGAGAATCAGCCGGTGATCGTTCAGCGTCAGCCCGGTTATGATCGGTTCCCCGAGACCGCCGGCGCCCACAAAGGCCGCGAGAGTCGCCGTACCGATGCTGATGACCGCTGCGGTCCTGATACCCGCCAGTATCATCGGCATGGCCAGCGGCAGTTCAACCCGCCGCAACTGCTGAAAGGGCGTCAGGCCCATGCCGGTGGCGACCTGTTTGAGGAGCGGGTCGACGCCGAACAGCCCGGCCAGGGTATTGCGCACCACCGGCAGCAGTGAATAGAGGAACAGCGCAATCACCGCGGGCACCTGCCCGAGACCGACCAGCGGGATGAGCAGGGCCAGCAACGCCAGGGAAGGGACGGTCTGGACCAGGCCGGTCGCATAGAGCAGAACCCGTGCGACGCGCGGACGCCGGTAAAGCAGCAACGCCGCGGGAAGGGCGACCAGGCAGGCCAGCCCCAGGGCGATGCCGGTCAGCTTGAGATGGGTCAGCGTGTTGCGCAGGATGTGCCCACTCGGCCCCGCAGCCTTCGACGCGCGCGCGTCACTGGCGTCGCCTGGGAGCCCCCGTGCCTCGAGGAACTCTGCCGCGACCCGCGCCGGACCAAGCTTCTCCTCACTGACCCTGCGATTGAGCCTGCGCATGGTGGCGTCGTCGATGACGCCGTCGAGGCGCGACAGCGCACGGCCGGCCCTCGGTGGCAAATCGGTCCTGGCCAGCAGTACCGCATCATAAGCGGGGAAGAACTGCCTATCGTCCTCCAGCAGTCTGAGCGAAAAGGTCTCCAGCTGGCCATCGGTGGTATAGGCATCACTCACGTCGAGGCTCCCGCTGTCGAGGGCGGGATAGGCCAAGGCGTGCTCGATGCCGCTCGCCACCTGGGGCAGCCCGTAATACGCCTGCAATGCGGGCCAGCCATCCTCACGATTGAGGAACTCCAGGGAAAAACCCGCGCGGAGGTCGGGGTATGATGCCAGGTCGCTGATCTCCTCCAGCGACAACTCCCGGGCCAGTCTCTCCGGGACCACGAGGGCGTAACCGTTATTGAATCCGAGTGGTGCGACGACCTGCAGTCTCCGCTGGGCCAGGGCGGCTTCCAGCGGGCCTCCCGCCAGAGCGGGCTGCTTCAGGATCACCCGGGAGAGTGTGCCGGTGTACTCCGGATAGAGATCGATGGCACCCTGTTGCAGCGCCTGGTACGCGATCAGGGTGCCGCCGAGACCCGTTTTACGCTGTACGGCAAAGCCCTCGCTCTCCAGCAGCTGTGCCGCCAGCTCCGCCAGCAGATAGCTCTCCGCGAAGCTTTTGGAGCCGACGCGGACCAGCCCCGCCTGCGAGTGACTGTCACCGCCCTGGACCACGCTCGCCAGCAGTGGCAGCAGCCACAGCAGGAGCCAGCGCCGGCGTCCCGGACCGCGCCGTTTCATTGCCGTTCCCCCGCCATCAGCGACAGCAACAGGCTGTTGGGCTCTGCATCCGGGAACTTCCGCCGCAGGTTCGAGGTCTGTTCGCAGCGCACGACCGCCCCGTCCCGCATGACGACGATGTGATCCGCCAGCAGCAGCGCTTCGCCCATATCGTGGGTCACCAGTACGGTGGTGACGGGTTCCACCCGGTGGAGCTCGAGCATTTGCCGCTGTATGTCCAGCCGGGTCAGGGGATCGATCGCTGCGAAAGGCTCGTCCAGCAACAGGACCTCCGGGCGCAGCATCATCGCCCGGCAAAGCCCGACACGCTGCTGCTGACCGCCACTGAGCTCATGGGGATAGCGGGACTGGAGCGCCAGGGGAATATCCATCAGGGTCATGAGCTGCTCCAGGCGCTGCTCGATCTCTGCCTCCGGCCACTTTTCCAGCTGTGCCAACAGGACGATATTGTCCCTGACGCTGAGGTGGGGAAAAAGTCCCGTTCCCTGCACCGCATAACCGATGCGTCGACGCAGCCTCGGCAGCGCATCGTAATCCATGGGCGCACCGAACAGGTTCACATGGCCACGGCCCGGCTGCTCCAGGCCGTTCAGCAGCCGGAGCACGGTGGATTTGCCGCAGCCACTCCGGCCAATGAGCGCGGTGACCTGGCGGGGGGCAAATTCGAGAGTGACATCGCTCACTGCCACCACGTTGCCGAAGCGCTTGCTGACGGATTCCAGACGCAGGACGGACATGACCGGTATATAAACACGCCCGCCCCGGCCGTGCCACGGCGCCGCGGCGGCCGCTGCCGGCCAGCACCCGGGAAAAATTGGCCGTGAGGCAGCCCGCCGGCAAGCTGCGGCCGCCTGCACACTCAGGCGGTCTGCAGTGCCTCGCCGTCCCTGGTGAACATGACTTCATGTGCCCTCACCGGCTGCCGGCACTCGCTGCACCGTACTTCCCCGTGCAGGGGCTGGCCGCAAACGCTATGGGTCAGCAGCATCGGTTTTCCATGCTGCTGCGGGTCGCACCACTTATCCCCCCACTGCAGCAGGGCCAGGAACCAGGGAAACAGGTCCCGGCCCCTGTCAGTGAGGTGATAGGCGTGGCGAACGGGGCGCTGTTGATAGGGAACCTGTTCCAAGACCCCCTCGTCCACCAGGAATTTCAGCCGGTCGGAGAGGATATTGGTGGCAACCGGCAGCTCGCGGTGGAACTCGTCGAATCTGTGGAGCCGGTGAAAGGCCAGCGCGACCAGGTTGGCGGTCCAGCGGTCACCGACGATATTGATGAGATTCTTGTAAAGTGCGCGCTGGCTGCGTACCGCGTCGATGGAAATGGAGGAGCGGCGGCGCACTTTCTTTTCGCGTATGTCACGGGTGGCGCCCGGACCCGGTGCATAGGTCACCTCGTCGGCGAGCACCAGCCGGTCGCAGTCCAGGCAGCGCATTTCAGGCACGAAGCTGTTGCCGCAGCTGTGTACCAGCTCGACCCGGTCGAGCTCCGGGTTGCTGAACCACTTGCGTTCCCAGTTGATGGCCATCAGAGCGGCGTCGTACAGTTCTATCGACTTGGCGGTGAGATGGTAGCGGGGACGGCGCGCGCCCTCCGACTCGGTCTCCCGGCGCAGGCACCCCACCTCCTGCAGCCACTGCAGGCGATTGGAAAGAACACCGCGGGACACGCCCATGGCGTCCATCATCTCGTTGAAGGAGTTGATGCCCCAGAAAACCTCCTGGATGATCAGCAGACACCACTTGTCCCCGATCTGGTCGAGAGCGCGGTTGATGGAACTGGCTCGGGTGATGATGTCAGGCATGCCGCCCCCTGCTTTTGTTGCCCGATATTGTAGCCCAGGGCCGGGCCGAAGGGCTCGGATCCGAACAATCGCTCTTCCGCAGTCCCTCAAAAGAGGTTCTTCGCACATTAGCGGATTGCAATG
>JARRPM010000027.1:0-31381 GCA_037382865.1 Halioglobus sp.
GCCTCGATCCTGGCACCTTATTCCCGCTTGAAAAGGCGCTGTTCGAGGTTCCGGGAGGAGGGCTGATTTTCATCAAGCGGATATCGGGCCGCGACTGAAAATGTACCGCCCGGCCGGGGCCGGCACACCGGGCCGGGGCCTCCAGGCCGAGCCACCCCCGCGAGTGTGGGGAGAACTTTTTTGCCCGCCTGGCAAGAGTCGCAGCGCCGGGGGAGACCGGCCGCGGCCGGGCAGCACTCTTCCACCCGGTGGATTTCTGCTACATTAGGCCGGTGCCCATCAACCCGAGCCGATCATGACCAGACTGCTTCTGACCACCCTGCTGCTGTTGCCCCTGGCCGCCCCTGCGCAGATCTACAAGACCACGGATGAACAGGGCAACGTGACTTACACCGATCAGCCACCGGCCGATGGCAGCAGCTCGGAGAAGGTCGAGCTGGGCACCCTCAACACGACGCCCCCGCCCCCGGCTGCGGCAAAACCCGCACCGCGGGCTGCCCAGGAGCAGGACGAAGCGGAGCCCTACAGCGTCTCCATCGTGGCACCGGAAAACGAGACCTCGCTGCCCATGGGGCCGGGCGACTTTTCGGTCAACGCAGTGCTGGAGCCACCGCTGGGAGAAGACGATCTCGTTCAACTCTACATGGACGGAACGCCCGCGGGCGAACCACAGCGCCAGCTTACGTGGAACCTTACCAGCGTGCTGCACGGGGCTCACGACCTGAAAGTGGTGGTGGTCGATGCCAGCGGTAAACCGCTGGCGGCCTCCGAGCCGGTCCGCATCTATGTCAACCGCCCCTACGTGAGCCACCGCAACAAACCCGCCCCCCGCTGACAGCACTGCGCCTCGCTGGACAGACGTCGCCCCATAATGCACCATAATGGTGCGTAATAGCCTTCCAGAATCCCCGATTGCGCCGACTCACTCCCTGGAGGGCTATCCGTTGGAGCAATGTTCCAATATGTAAGTACTTGCTTACGCTATCTGCACCATATTCAGGCACCCGGCATTCACTTGCTGCAAATGCTTCATTTTGGCTCTATTTTTGCTTGAAAAGAGCCTAGTCAGCAGGGCAGCTGCGGGTAACAGCACTCAATGCCTCGGGCCAGGCCCTGCTGGAGACCTCCGAGGCCCGCTGCGTCGGCCTGCACGCGAGCCAGCTGGTACTGCAGCCGGGAGAGTGGCTGGAAGCGCTGGAGCAGGTCAGGGCCAGCAGCAGCCCGCTGGCCCGTCGCGGCATGTCCCTGTTCCTCCTCTCGGGGCAGGAGATCCACCTGGATCTCATCGTCACCCCCGTCGCCGACGATGGCGACCTCGAGCTGCTGGTGGAGCTGCAGCCGGTCGACCGCATGCTGCGGATCAGCCGGGAAGAGAGCCTGGTCTATGCCCATGAAACCACCCGCGCGGTGATCCGCGGCCTCGCCCACGAGATCAAGAATCCGCTCGGAGGCATACGAGGCGCCGCCCAGCTCCTGTCGAGAGAGCTGCCCGACGAGGAACTGTCGGAGTACACCCGCGTCATCATTCGCGAGGCAGACCGTCTGCGCGACCTCGTCGACCGTCTGCTCGGGCCACGCAAACAGCTCGACCTGCACCCCCTGAACATCCACGAGGTGCTGGAACATGTGCGCAATCTCACCATCGCGGAATCGGACAACCGGGCCACCGTGATCCGCGATTACGACCCCAGCCTGCCGGAATTTCCGGGAGACCGGGCGCAGCTGGTCCAGGCCGTGCTGAATATCATGCGCAATGCCCTGCAGGCGGCCGACAATCCCGACCACTGCACCATCATTCTGCGCACCCGCTCCCAGCGCCAGTTCACGATCGGTGCCCAGCTGCACCGCCTGGTGTGCCGCATCGACCTGGTGGATAACGGTCCGGGCATACCGACGGAGATGCTGCACTCGATTTTCGCCCCCATGGTCACCGGCAGAGCCGATGGCAGCGGACTGGGCCTGTCGATCGCCCAGTCAATCGTCAATCGCCACGGCGGCCTGCTGGAGTGCGAAAACGAGCCCGGCCAGACCCGATTCACTATTTACCTACCGATGGAAAGCGATCATGCATAGACAAGCCAATGTCTGGATAGTGGATGATGACAGCTCGATCCGCTGGGTCCTGGAGCGGGCCCTCACCCAGGCCGGGATTCAGAATGAGAGCTTCGCCGACGCGGACCAGCTGTTGCAGCGCATGGTTTCGGAGCAGCCGGATGTGATCATCAGCGATATCCGCATGCCGGGCACGAGCGGCCTGGAACTGCTCTCCTCGATTCACGAACGACACCCCGGCCTGCCCGTCATCATCACCACCGCCCATTCCGATCTCGAGAGCGCGGTTGCGTCCTACGAGCGGGGCGCTTTCGAGTACCTGCCCAAACCCTTTGACCTGGATGAGGTGATCGCTATCACGGAACGGGCCCTGGCCCAGGCCAGGGAAAAGCGCGGCGAAGTGCCAGAGCAGGCGGCGCTACCGCAGACCGAGATCATCGGCGAAGCGCCCGCGATGCAGGAGGTGTTCCGCGCCATCGGGCGCCTGGCGCACAGCACCATCACGGTACTCATCAACGGCGAGTCGGGCACCGGCAAGGAGCTGGTGGCAAGAGCGCTGCACCGCCATAGCCCCCGCAGCGCCAGTCCTTTCATCGCGCTCAACATGGCGGCCATACCCCGGGACCTCATGGAGTCGGAGCTGTTCGGCCATGAAAAGGGGGCTTTCACCGGCGCCAACAGCAAGCGCGTGGGCCGCTTCGAGCAGGCGGACGGCGGAACCCTATTCCTGGATGAAATCGGGGACATGCCGCCGGAGACCCAGACCCGGCTGCTGCGGGTGCTGGCCGACGGCGAGTTCTACCGGGTCGGGGGACACACGCCGGTCAAGGTCGATGTGCGAATTATCGCAGCCACCCACCAGGACCTGGAGCAGCTGGTCCTATCCGGTAATTTCCGGGAGGACCTGTTCCATCGCCTCAACGTCATCCGGATCCACATCCCCAGGCTGTCCGAGCGGCGCGAAGATATCCCGCGCCTGATGCAATACTTTTTCCAGAAGGCGGCGGAAGAGCTCGGCGGTGAGCCCAAGATACTGCTGCCGGAGACCGAGGAATTCCTCACCGGCCTGGAGTGGCCCGGCAACGTGCGGCAACTGGAGAACACCTGTCGCTGGATCACGGTGATGGCCTCCGGTCGCGAGGTGCACCTGAGCGATCTGCCACCGGAACTGGGGATGAAAGAGACACCGGCGGCCAGCGGCGCCCAGTCCGACTGGCGCGACCTGCTCTACCAGTGGGCCCGCGGGGAACTGATACAGGGCAAGGACCATATCCTGCAGCAGGCCACGCCCGCATTCGAGCGGGTCATGATCGAGGTGGCTCTGCAGCACTCCCAGGGGCGCAAGCGTGATGCTGCGGAGCTGCTGGGCTGGGGTCGCAATACCCTGACGCGCAAAATGAAGGACCTGCAGATTTAGGGCCCTGTCCGGGTTACCATGCGACGCATGCTGCGCGTCGTCCTCTACGAGCCGGAAATTCCACCCAACACCGGCAACATCATGCGCCTGTGCGCCAACACGGGATGCTCACTGCACCTGATCGAACCGCTCGGCTTCGAGCTGGATGACAAGCGGTTGCGCCGGGCGGGACTCGATTACCACGAATTCGCTGAGGTGCGCGCCTACCCCGACCTGGAAAGATTCTGCGCAGCAAACGGTCGCCCGCGCCTGCTGGCCCTGACCACCCGCGGAGAGACACCCTTTCACGAAGTGCGTTACCGGACCGGTGATGCACTGCTGTTCGGACCGGAAACGCGGGGGTTGCCCGCCCGCCTGCTGGAGAGGCTGCCGCCGGCACAGCGGATCCGCATTCCCATGCGCGCCACCAGCCGCAGCCTCAACCTCAGCAATGCCGCCGCGGTGGTGGTCTACGAAGCGCTGCGCCAGGCGGGTTTCCCCGGCCTGGGGTGAGTGGAGGAAGGCCGCCCCGCTGACGCGGCGCGGACCGGGCCGATCCGGGCTCAGTGCGCCGCGCCGTCTCCCGCCTGGGCCGCGCCCTGCTCGGCCTGCTGAGCGAGCGCCTGCTGGTAGAGGGCGTCGAAGTTGACCGGCGCAAGCATGATCGGCGGAAAGCCGCCCTTTACGCAGAGGGTATCGATACTCTCACGGGCGTAGGGAAAGAGGATATTGGGTGCCGCCGTGCCGAGTATCCGCCGCAGGTTTTCACCTTCGAATCCGTTTATCAGGAAGATGCCCGCCTGCTGCACCTCGACCAGGAACGCAGTCTCCTCCTCCACCTTGGCGGTGATCGTTATGGTCAGCACCACCTCGAAGCTGCCCTGCTCGTCGATCTTGTCGCTTTTGGTGTTGAGATCGACGTTGACCTTGGGCTGCCACTGCTTCCTGAAGACCTGGGGGGTACCGGGCGATTCAAAGGAGAGATCCTTGGTATAGATGCGCTGCAGCGCGAACTGCTGCTGGGGTTGCCCCTGTTGGTTTGCTGCCTGTTCTTCGGCCATTGGCCAGTCCTCCCGTTGATTTTCTGAATAGTGTCGCGGCGCTCAGGACGCCAGTTTGAGCAGTGCATCGAGGCGGCCCTGCTGCTCCAGCCGCGCCAGGTCATCATAGCCGCCCACGTGCTGCCCCCCGATCCAGATCTGGGGCACCGTGTGACGGCCGCTGCGCTCCATCATCTCGCGGCGCAAATCCGGCCTGGCATCGACCCCGATATCGGTGTAGCTCACGTTTTTGCTCTCGAGCAGGTACCTGGCCCGGATGCAATAGGGACAGAACCGCGTCGAATACATGATCACCTCTGCGTGCATATCGCCTCCTTCCCGGCCTACTTGACTGTGGGCAGCTGCAGGTTGCCCCACTCCATCATGCCGCCAGCCATCTTGTAAACCTTCTCAAAACCCTTCGCCTTGAGCTGCTTGCCGGCGATACCCGCCTGCTGGCCCATCTTGCACACCAGGACGACGGGCTTGTCCCTGTATTTCTCCAGCTCCGCCAGTCTGGCGTCCAGCTTGGCCGCGGGGATGTGCAGCGCATTGACAATGTGGCCCTGCTTGAAGTCGGCCGCATCGCGCAAGTCGAGGAAAACGCCCTGTTCGGCATTGACCAGGTTGATCGCCTGCTGCGGGCTGACCGCGGGGCCCGCCTTGCGGGTCTCGTGCAGGATCAGCATGACGACCACTGCCAGCAGGGCCGCCGCCAGAACCCATTGCTGGGCCAGAAATTCGAGAAATAGAGCCATGATAGTTGTCTGTGTTACGAACCAGGATCCCGCGCCGGTCTCAGGGTGCGCCCGCTTCGGGGCGCGATCCGCAAGGACGCTGCCACCGCCGTTGTAGCCGACCACCGCCCCGCGGAAGCGCAATGGCACTGCCCCCGATACGTCGGGCCGTCGGAGTGCCGCACCGACGCGTCGGACCGTCGGAATGCCGCACCACCCAAAAGAGGCGCAGTATACAGGGTCCGGTAGAGCGCAACCAGCCCCGTGCCGCGGGGGAACCCGCACTCCGGGGGCGGTGCGCTCAGCGCGCATAAACGGTAGAATTCCAGATCCGACAGCCCCGCAGGGGCAGAGCTCCCAGACTGGATGACCAATGACCGATAGCCGCAAGAAACCCGCCGTACTTATCGTGCTGGACGGCTGGGGATACCGCGAAGAGAGTCGCGACAACGCCATCGCCAACGCCGCCACACCGGTGTGGGATCGGCTGTGGCAGAACGCCCCGCACACGCTGATTTCCGGCTCCGGACTGGACGTGGGACTGCCCGAGGGACAGATGGGCAACTCCGAGGTGGGTCACATGTGCCTTGGCGCCGGCCGCATCATCTATCAGAACATCACCCGTATCGACCAGGCGATAGCAGATGGCAGTTTCGATACGAATCCCGCCTACACCGGGGCCATAGACCGCGCCGTGGCCGCAGGCGGCGCCGTCCACGTGTTCGGCCTGCTTTCGCCGGGCGGGGTGCACAGCCACGAGAACCAGCTCTTCGCCGCCATCCGGCTGGCGGTGAAGCGCGGTGCAGAGCGGGTCTACCTGCACGCCTTCCTCGACGGCCGCGACACCCCCCCGCGCAGTGCCGGGCCATCTCTCGAGAAGGCGGACCGGCTCTTTGCCGAGCTGGGACGCGGTCGCGTGGCCAGCATCACCGGGCGTTATTTCGCCATGGACCGGGACAATCGCTGGGACCGGACCGAAAAGGCCTACCGCCTGCTCACGGAAGCCGAGGCCGAGTATCGCGCGGCAACCGCCGGCGAGGCCCTCGCAGCGGCGTACGAACGGGGAGAAAACGACGAGTTCGTGGCGCCGACGGTGGTCAGGGGCGACGGGGAGGCGCAGGCCGTTGTGGCGGACAACGACGCCGTGTTGTTCATGAACTTCCGCGCGGACCGCGCCCGCCAGCTGACCCGATCGTTCGTGGACCGGGATTTCACCGCCTTCGAGCGACGGGTGGTGCCGAAGCTGGCGGATTTCGTCATGACCACCGAGTATGCGGCGGATATCGACGCCAGCTGCGCCTACCCCCCCGAGCGCCTCAGCAACGTACTGGGTGACTTCATTGCCCAGCGGGGCAAGACCCAGCTGCGCATCGCCGAGACGGAAAAATACGCCCACGTCACCTTCTTTTTCAGCGGCGGACGCGAGGAACCCTTTCCCGGAGAGGACCGCGAGCTGATCCCCTCTCCCGACGTGGCCACCTATGACCTCAAGCCGGAAATGAGCGCTCCCGAGGTGACCGACAAGCTGGTCGCCGCCATCCGATCGGGCAAGTACGACCTGATCGTCTGCAACTATGCCAACGGCGACATGGTCGGCCACACCGGTGTCTACGAGGCTGCGGTCAAGGCCGTCGAGGCACTGGACGCGTGCCTGGACCGGGTGGAGAAGGCGGTGCTGGAGGTCGATGGCCAGGCCCTGATCACCGCCGACCACGGCAACTGCGAGCAGATGGTCGACTACGAGGCCCACCAGCAACACACCCAGCACACCACCGAGCTGGTACCCCTGGTCTACATCGGCCATCGCCCCCTGCGACTGGATCCCGCCGGCGGCAGGCTCGCCGATATTGCGCCCACGTTGCTGGCCCTGATGGACATGCCGCAACCCCCCGAGATGACCGGTACCAACCTGGCCCGCCTGCCCACCTGAAGTTGGTGGCATCGATTCGCCGACTATCGCCGGGACTGGTGCTGGCGCTGTTGCTGGCCTGTCTGCCCCTCGCCGTCCACGCCCAGTCGGACGAAGAGAAGGCGCGGGCCCAGCTGCGCGAGCTGCAGCGTGACATACAGCGCATCAACAGTGAAATAGCCAGCGCCAGCGCCCGGCGGGATACGCTGCAGGCGCAGCTGCGCGAAGCCGAGAAGGCGCTCGGTACCCTGCAGCGACAGATCGCCGGGAACCGGGAGTCGATCGCCGAGCGCAAGAGCGAGCTGGAACAGCTGCAGCGCCAGCGCGCCGAACAGCAGGCGGCGCGTGAAGAGCAGGAGGCGCGGGTGGCCGCAGAGATGAGGGCCGCCTGGCAGATGGGGCGCCGGGGAGAGCTGAAAGTCCTGCTGAGCCAGGAGGACCCCCACGCAGTGGCCAGGGCCATGGGCTATTACCGCTATCTGTTCGAGGCGCGCAACGAGTTGCTGACCCGCTACCGCGATACCCTGGCGAAGCTGGCAACGCTGGAGCAGCAGATCGACACCGCCCTCGGCCAGCTGCAGTCGCGGCAACAGACCCTGGAGGAGCAGCAACAGAAACTGGTGGCGGCAAGCAAAAACCGGGAGTCAGCCGTGGCCCGGCTGAACGCCACCATCAGCGGCAGCAGCGCACAGCTGCGCAAGCTCGAGGAGGATCGCAAGGAACTGGAGGGCCTGCTCAAGGCGATCGAGGAGGCGGTGGTCAACCTGCAGGTGCCTGACAACTACCAGCCCTTCCGGGAGGCCAGGGGCAAGATGCCCTGGCCTCTCCAGGGGAAACCGAGCAACCGCTTCGGAAAGCCCCGCAACGAGGGCAAGATGCGCTGGCAGGGCGTCAACATACCGGCCAAAGAGGGCACGCCGGTGACCGCCATCCACCACGGCCGGGTCGTCTTCGCCGACTGGCTGCGCGGCTCCGGCCTGCTGCTGATCATCGATCACGGCGAGGGCTACATGAGCCTTTATGCCCACAACCAGAGTCTGTTGCGGGAGGTGGGGGAGTGGGTGACTGCCGGCAGCCCCATCGGGACCGTCGGTCGCAGCGGCGGACAGGACGCCGCCGCCCTCTATTTCGAAATCCGTCACCAGGGCAAACCGGTGGATCCCGCCACCTGGTGTCGGGGGTGAGGAAGGGCCTGTTCAAACTGTCTGAGCCGGCCCCAGGGGCTCGACGCCCCGCTTGCCACGCTCAAGCGCGAATGGGTTAGAATAGATCCCCTTTTGTACAGACAGGTGGCAGACTGGCCATCGTGGCGGTATCCATGCGATTTTTGCCCTTCCCCAAAAGATTCTTCGCGGCGGGCGCTGCGGCCCTGGCGCTGGCAGCTCCCTCCCTGGCGACGATCGAGGATCCGGGGCGGCTGCCGCTGGACGAATTGCGCACCTTTGCCGACGTCTACAACCAGATTCGCAGCGGTTACGTGGAAGAGATCGATGACAGCACCCTGCTGGAGTACGCCATCCAGGGTATGCTGATGGGTCTCGACCCGCACTCCGTCTACCTCACACGGGACGCCTTCCAGGACCTGCAGGACAATACCAGCGGGGAGTTCACCGGCCTCGGCCTGGAAGTCGGCATGGAGGACGGCTACGTCAAGATCATTGCGCCTATCGACGGTTCTCCCGCGGCGGCGGCCGGACTGCAGAGCGGGGACGTGATCCTCAAGCTCGGCAACGTGCCGGTCAAGGGCATGAGCCTCGGTGAGGCGATCGAAAAGATGCGGGGCCCCAAGGGCAGCTCCATCGAGCTCACCATCGGCCGCCCCGGCGAGAGTCAGCCCTTCGAGGTCACTCTGGTGCGCGACGTCATCCGGGTTGCCAGCGTGCGCCAGCGCTGGCTCGAGCCGGGTTACGGCTACATCAGGATCGCCCAGTTCCAGAACGCCACAGGGGACGACGTGGTCAGGTCACTGGAAAAACTGCTGGCACAGCAGGAGCTGAAGGGCCTGGTCATCGACCTGCGCAACAATCCAGGCGGCATGCTGGGTGCCAGCGTCGAGGTGGCGGGCGCCTTCATGGACGGCGGCACCGTGGTCTACACCGAGGGGCGCCTGGCCAACTCCGACCTGCACTACAATGCGGAACCCGGCGATCTCAGCAAGGGCGCCCCGCTGGTGGTTCTGATCAACAACGGCTCAGCGAGCGCCTCGGAGATTGTCGCCGGCGCACTGCAGGATCACGGGCGGGCCGTCGTCATGGGCACCCGCAGTTTTGGCAAGGGTTCGGTGCAGACCATTCTGCCTCTCTCCGAGTCCCGCGCCGTCAAGCTCACCACCGCTCTCTACTTCACCCCCAATGGCCGCTCCATCCAGGCCGAGGGGATCGAGCCGGACATCCTGGTGGAGCGGGCCAAGGTCACCGCCTACCAGGCCCCGCGCGGCGTCACCGAGAAAGACCTTTCAGGCCATCTGGAAAACGGTAACGGCAGCAGCAAGCCCCGCCCCTCCCGCAGCAAGGAGGCCCAGGAACTGCTGGCCAGCGACAACCAGTTGTATGAGGCGCTGACCCTGCTCAAGGGCATCAACGTGCTGGGCATGCGCGAGCGCAAGGCACCGGCGAAGCCCGCCCCGGTGGGAGAGTCCTGAGGGAAAGCGCGGCCTGCCACGTCCGCGGGAAGGGATTTCCTGCCCCGGTTCCAGGCTGCGGGTCAGAGCCTGACTTCGATCCCGTGGCTGGCCATATAGACCTTGGCCTCGGGCACCGTGTACTCGCCGAAGTGGAATATGCTGGCGGCGAGCACCGCGTCAGCGCCCCCCAGCAGGATGCCATCCACCAGGTGCTGCAGATTGCCCACGCCGCCGGAGGCTATCACCGGGATCTCCACGGCATCGGTGATGGCACGGGTGACGCCAAGCTCGAAGCCGTTTTTGGTGCCGTCCCGGTCCATGCTGGTGAGCAGGATCTCCCCTGCCCCGAGCTCCGCCATCTTCCGCGCCCAGGCGACCGCGTCTATCCCGGTCGGCTTGCGACCCCCGTGGGTGAAGATCTCCCAGCGGGGCCGGCCGTCGACATCCCCCACCCGCTTGGCGTCGATCGCCACCACGATGCACTGGGAGCCGAACCGTTCGGCGGATTCACGCACCAGGTCGGGGTTGTGAATGGCCGCGGTGTTGATACTGACCTTGTCGGCGCCGGCGTTGAGCATGGTGCGGATGTCGGCGATGGAGCGGATCCCGCCACCGACGGTGAGGGGGATGAAAACCGCCTCGGCGATCTTCTCCACGGTGTGCACCGTGGTTTCCCGTCCCTCGTGACTGGCGGTGATGTCGAGAAAGGTGATCTCGTCCGCCCCCTGCTCGTTGTAGCGCATGGCGATTTCCACCGGGTCGCCGGCATCGCGGATATCGACAAAATTGACGCCCTTGACCACGCGGCCGTTCTCGACATCGAGGCAGGGAATGATGCGCTTGGCCAGCCCCATCTCAGGCGCCCGCGTCGCAGAGCCGCTGGGCCTCGGCCACGTCGAGGGTCCCTTCATAGATCGCGCGTCCGGTGATGGCGCCGCAGATCCCCTCCCCGGCCACCGCGAGCAGCGCGCGGACGTCTCCGAGGTTGGTTATTCCACCGGAGGCGATGACCGGGATGGCGGAGGCCCGGGCCATGGCTACGGTCGCCGCCACGTTGACGCCCTGCATCATGCCGTCCCGGGCGATGTCCGTGTAGACGATGGCCTTCACCCCGTCGGACTCGAAGCGGCGCGCTAGATCCGTTGCGCGGACCGCAGAGACCTCGGCCCAGCCGTCGGTGGCCACGAGCCCCTCCTTCGCGTCCAGGCCGACGATCACCCTGCCGGGAAACGCGGCGCAGGCCTCCGCCACGAAGTCCGGCTCCTTCACCGCCTTAGTGCCGATGATGACGTAGCTGACGCCCGCCCGCACATAGTGCTCGATCGTCTCGAGGCTGCGGATGCCGCCACCGATCTGGATCGGCAGATCCGGCCAGGCGGCGGCGATGGCCGTCACCACCTCGCCGTTGACAGGCGCACCCTCGAATGCCCCGTTCAGGTCGACCAGGTGCAGGCGGCGGCAGCCGGCCTCCACCCAGCGACGGGCCATGGCGACGGGGTCATCGGAGAAGACGGTGCTGTCCTCCATCAGCCCCTGGCGCAGGCGCACGCACTGGCCGTCCTTCAGGTCGATCGCCGGGATAATCAGCATTGGCCGTTCCACTCCAGAAAATTACGCAACAGTTGCAGTCCCGCGGCATCACTCTTCTCCGGGTGAAACTGCACGGCAAAGAGGTTGTCCCTGGCAAGGGCCGCGTCGAAGGCCACCCCGTAGTGCACCCTCCCGGCCACCAGAGCCCGGTCCACCGCATCCACGTAATAGCTGTGCACGAAGTAGAAGCGGGTATTGTCCGCGATTCCCCGCCACAGGGGATGGTCGCCCACCTGCTGCACCTCGTTCCACCCCATGTGCGGCACCTTCAGGCGCTGGCCGCCGGCGTCCACCAGCGGGTTGCCGAAATAGCGCACCTCCCCGGGAATGATGTTCAGGCAGTCGACGCCGCGGTTCTCCTCGGAGTGGGTCATCAGCGCCTGCATACCCACGCAGATGGCCAGAACCGGCTTGTGCTGCGCGGTGAGCGCATCCAGCAACAACTGGTCGCACTCCAGGCGGCGTATTTCCGCCATGCAGTCCCGGATCGCTCCGACGCCGGGGAACACCACCCGGTCCGCCTGGCGGATCAGCGCCGCGTCGTGGGTCACCAGCACCTGGTCGGCGCCCACGTGGTCAAGGGCGCTCGCCACGGAGTGCAGGTTGCCCATGCCGTAATCGATGACGGCGACGATGCCACTCATGGCCGGCTACAGGACACCCTTGGTGGAGGGGGTGACACCCGCCATGCGCGCGTCCTCGGCCAGGGCCATGCGCAGGGCGCGGCCAAACGCTTTGAATACCGTCTCCGCCTGGTGGTGGGTGTTGTCGCCGCGCAGGTTGTCCACGTGCAGGGTGACCTTCGCATGGTTGACGAAGCCCTGGAAGAACTCCATGAACAGATCGACGTCGAAGCCACCCACGGTGGCGCGGGTGAACGGCACCTCGAAGACGAGCCCCGGGCGCCCGGAAAAGTCGATCACCACACGCGAGAGCGCCTCATCCAGCGGGACGTAGGCGTGGCCGTAGCGCACGATACCTTTCCTTTCGCCCACGGCCTCGGCAACGGCCTGCCCGAAAGTAATGCCGATATCCTCCACCGTGTGGTGGTCGTCGATGTGCAGGTCGCCGCGGGCGCGGATGTCCAGGTCGAGCATGCCGTGGCGCGCGATCTGGTCCAGCATGTGCTCGAGGAAGGGAATGCCGGTCTCGAATGCCGCCCGACCGGAGCCGTCCAGGTTCACCTTCACGGTGATCTGCGTCTCCAGCGTGTTCCGCTCTACCGTGGCCTTGCGCTCAGCCATCGTCGTCTCCACTGGGTCAATAACAGGGCAAGCCCCGAAAAGCCGGCCATTATAAGGGAATGCCGCGCCCAGTACACTGGTGGTCTGGCCCCGACGCGATTACCCTGTGACCCTGATTCGCAAGCCCGACAGGCGCCGATGACAGTCTCTTCCAGCTTTTCACAACGCGCACTCGACTGGTTCGACGAGCACGGCCGCAAGGACCTGCCCTGGCAGCGTGAGATCACCCCCTATCGGGTGTGGGTATCGGAAATCATGCTGCAGCAGACCCAGGTCAGGACCGTCATCCCCTATTTCGCGCGCTTCATGGAGAGCTTCCCCACGGTGGCGGCACTGGCCGCGGCCCCGGAAGACCGCGTCCTGCACCTGTGGACCGGCCTCGGCTACTACGCCCGCGCGCGCAACCTCCACCGGGCCGCCCGGCATGTCTGCAGCGAACTCGACGGCGAATTTCCCGACACGGTGGAGGGCCTGTGCCAGCTGCCCGGGGTCGGTCGCTCGACGGCCGGCGCTGTCGTCAGCATCGCGTTTGGCCGCCGCGCCGTGATCCTCGATGGCAACGTCAAGCGGGTCCTGGCCAGGTATCGCGCCGTATCCGGGTGGCCGGGCCAGAGCGCAGTGCACCAGGCGCTGTGGCGGATCGCTGAAGAATACACCCCCGGTGAACGCTGCGCCGACTACACCCAGGCGATGATGGACCTGGGTGCGACCCTCTGCACCCGCAGCGCGCCGGACTGCGGGCGCTGCCCCCTGGCAGCGGAGTGCGAGGCACGGGCGCGGGGAAACCCGCAGGACTACCCCGGCAAAAAACCGCGCAGGGAGCTACCGGTGAAGAACACCACGTTTCTCATGGTGCAGGCCGCCGGGGGCGGGATCTGGCTGGAGCGACGCCCTGCGCAGGGCATCTGGGGTGGCCTCTGGTGCTTCCCCGAGGTTCCCGGCGTTGAACACGCCGCGACCTGGTGTCTCGATCACATGGGCACGAAGCCGGCGGCGATCGAGGCATGGCCGCAATTCAGACACACCTTCAGCCACTACCACCTCGACATCCGGCCGGTGCAGGTCCAGCTCGGGCCCATGCCCGGCGGTGTGATGGAAGCGGGGCACCAGCTCTGGTATAACAGGCGCCACGCACCGGCTATCGGGCTGGCGGCCCCGGTCGCCGCCCTGCTGGAACAACTGGCCCCGCCGCTGGAGTAACGACCATGCCCCGCACCGTGTTCTGCAAAAGGTACCAGGAGGAACTGGAGGGGCTCGACGCGCCACCCTATCCCGGCCCCCGCGGCCAGGAGATCTTTGACAACGTGTCGAAAAAAGCGTGGGAGGAGTGGCAGGCGCACCAGACCATGCTGATCAACGAGAAGCACCTCAGCCTGGCAGATCCCGCGGCGCGCAAATATCTGCAACAGGAGATGGACAAGTTCCTGGCGGGCGAAGAGTACGACCGGGCCGAAGGCTACGTACCTCCGGAGAATTGAAGGCCCGGCGGACCCGCAACGGCACCCTCCACCGGCCCGTGGAGCCCCTTGACTAGGCGCACCGAGACGGGTTTAATACGCGCCTCTCGCGCTCGCGACTCCGCCCAGATAGCTCAGTCGGTAGAGCAGGGGATTGAAAATCCCCGTGTCGGCAGTTCGATTCTGTCTCTGGGCACCAACAAAAGTACAAAAGCCTCGCCAATTCAGCGGGGCTTATTTATTGATGCCGGCACCGGGTGTCAGCTCCGGGCCGGCGGCGCGGGGTCAGTCACGAGAGTGGCGTCAGGCGGCATAGGCCGCCAGCAGCTCACCCTTGCGCACCTCTGCCTCGGCCATCGACTTATCCTTGACGTAGCCATAACCGCGTATCTGTTCCGGCAGAGAGGCTAACTCCACCGCGGTAGGCAGGTTGTCGCTGGTCAAGCCGGCCAGAACCTGGCCCAGCAAGGACTCGTATTCGTCGATCAGGCGTCTCTCCTGCTTTCGCTCCTGGCTATAGCCGAAGATATCGAACGTCGAACCGCGCAGGCCTTTCAGCCGCGCCAGTATCTTGAAGCCGGGCAGCATCCAGCTCCCGAATTCCCGCTTCATGGGCAGTCCGGTAGAGGGATTGGTGCGGCTGATGAGTGGCGGCGCGAGGTTGAACTTCAGTTCATAGCCCGGCTCGAAAGTCTGCTCCAGCTTTTCGAAAAATGCCGGGGAGGAGTAGAGCCTCGCAACCTCGTATTCATCCTTGTAGGACATCAGCTTGGCCAGGCTGAAGGCCACTGCGCGGGTCAGCGCAGTGGAATCAGGGGCGACCGCCCGCTCGGCTGCCTGCACTTTCCGCACTGTGTCCAGGTAACGATCGGCCCAGGCCCGGTCCTGGTAATCGGTGAGGTGCTGCACGCGGTTCTCGATGAGGTCGTCCAGAGACTGTTCCTCGGGCGCTTCGAGTGACTCTGCCGGCAGTGTTTTCTCAACCGCCTCGCGATCATGGGCGTAAAGCCGACCCAGGGCGAAGGCATTCAGGTTGAAGGGCACCGCGGTGCCGTTCATCTCGATCGCTTTTTCCAGCGCCGCCACCGAGACCGGGAGCAGCCCGAGCTGGCAGGCAAAGCCCACCACAAACATGTTGGCACCGATGGTGTCACCAAGCAGGGCAAGGGCGAGATTGGAGGCATCGACAAAGTAGGCATTGTCTTCCCCGGTACGGGACATTATGGCGGACTCCAGCCGGGTCTCATCCACCGCCAGGTTGCGATCGAACTGGAAATCCGCGGTCGGAAGCACGTCGGCGTTGCCGATGAAACGGGTGCGCCCCAGGTTGTAGGTCGGGGCGGCATCCCCGGTCAGGGCCGCCACCAGGTCGAATCCCAGTACCAGGTCTGCCTCGCTGGCGCCGATGCGCTGCGCTGACAGCGCTGCGGGATCGTCGGCGATGCGCAGGTGGGAATACACCGCCCCGTTTTTCTGGCTGAGGCCGGTCATGTCGTAGATCGAGCAGGCCTTGCCTTCGAGGTGCGCGGCCATGCCGATCACTGCGCCGACGGTGATCACGCCGGTGCCGCCGATGCCGGCGATCATGACACCGACATTGCCATGGTCGAGTGACGCTTCCACCGGTTCGGGCAGGCCGTCGAACAGGTCCCCTGCCAGGGAGACGCCGCTGGGTTTTCTGGGCTCTGCGCCCAGGACCGTCACGAACGAGGGACAGAAGCCCTTGACGCAACTGTAGTCCTTGTTGCAACTGGACTGGTCGATCTGGCGCTTGGTGCCGAACGCGGTCTCCTTCGGCAGGATGGACACACAGGTCGATTGCTCCGAACAGTCGCCGCACCCTTCACAGACGGCATCGTTGATGAACAGTCTTTTGGCCGGGTTGGGAAAGGTGCCACGCTTGCGCCGGCGCCGCTTCTCCGCCGCGCAGGTCTGCTCGTAGACGAGGACGGTGGCGCCCGGGACTTCGCGCAATTGCCTTTGAACCAGGTCGAGCTCCTCCCGGGGGTGGATACTGACCCCCGACGGCAGTGTCCCCCTGAATTTACCGGGGTCGTCGGAGACGACCACGACCTGGTTAACCCCCTCCGCCTGTACCTGTTTCACCATCTGGGACACCGAAATGGGACCATCGATGGGCTGCCCACCGGTCATGGCGACGGCGTCATTGTAGAGAATCTTGTAGGTGATATTGACCCCGGACGCCACCGCCGCGCGGATGGCCATCAGCCCCGAGTGGTAGTAGGTGCCGTCGCCGAGATTCTGGAACATGTGCCGGGTACCGCTGAAATGCGCCGCGCCTGCCCAGTTGACTCCCTCGCCGCCCATCTGGGTGGGTAGCAGTGTGTCGCTGCGCTTGATAGTCGCCATCGCGTGGCAACCGATCCCCGCCATCGCCAGGGAGCCCTCGGGCACTCTGGTGGACGTATTGTGGGGGCAGCCTGAACAGAAGTAGGGGAAACGCAGGGTTCCCGCCTGGTGCGAGCCTGCCAGCTCCCGGTTCTTTGCCAGGTGTTCGGCCAGCTGGTCGTAGGTCGCGACCAGCTCGGGCTGCACCTCACCGAGCGCCTGCAGTCGTGCCACGATCACGCCCGCGATCTCCGGGGGCTCCAGCTGGACATCAGCGGGGAGCAGGGCGTTGCCGGCCTCGTCCAACTTGCCTACCAGGCGGGGTCGATCCTCGTGGTTGAACAGCAGCTGCGCCGCCTGGGGCTCCAGAAACGCCGACTTCTCTTCGATGAACAGGAGTTCCCGGCGCCCCCTGGCGAAGTCCTTCAGCCCCTCCGGCTCCAGCGGCCAGACGCAACCCACCTTGTAGATCGAGATGCCCAGATCCGCTGCCGCCTCCTGACTCAGGCCGAGCAGGCTGAGCGCCTGCAGCACGTCGGTGTAGCTCTTGCCGGCGGTGACAATGCCGAGGCCGCCGCTGCCGCCGATGATCTCCCGGTCGATGCCATTGGCGCGCACGAACCGGTGGACCAGCGGCAGACGTACCCGCTTGACGGTGACCTCCATGCCCTGGGGGTTGTAGCCGGCGCCGCCGTAATTGACCTGGCTGGCGAGCTCACCGCGGTCCGGCAGTTCCACTGCGAGATCGCTGCTGACGGTAACGGTCTGGGTCTGCTCGACGGTTTCGTTGACGGTCTTGAGACCAACCCAGAGGCCACAGTAGCGCGACAGCTGCCAGCCCAGAAGTCCGAATTGTATGATTTCCTGAACGTCCGCAGGGTACAGGACGGGGATATCCAGGGCCGCCAGGAGCGGCTCGCTCTGGTTGACCACGGTCGAGGATTTCCCCGGGTGGTCGTCGCCCACCGCGACCACCACGCCACCGTTGCGATGAGTGCCGTAGTAATTGCCGTGACGCATGGCATCCGCCGAGCGGTCGACGCCGGGCCCTTTGCCATACCACATGGCGTATACCCCGTCGACCTGCGGCTCCCTGAAGATGTCGATCTGCTGGGTGCCGTAGACTGCAGTGGCGGCGAGGTCTTCGTTCAGTCCGGGATGGAATACCACCCCGGCCGCCTCCACCCGCTTCTGCTCCCGCCACAGTGTGGCGTCCAGCGTCCCCAGCGGCGAGCCGCGGTAGCCGCTGATGTAACCCCGGGTGTTAAGGCCGTTGCGCCTGTCCACTTCACGTTGAACCAGGGCGATACGGGCCAGGGCCTGATTGCCATTGATGAAAATCCTGCCGTCGTGTTTGTCGAATTTGTCGGCCAGGGTCACAGGGCCTAAAGGCTCGATAGCTGTCATGCGGGTTCCTCTATCGGTTATGGTTGCGTCGCATCAAACGCAGATAAGTATCACTGTTTCTGGCATCGCCGTCATGAGTGACGGTCGACTGACGGGTCCGTGCGGCACCTGACGTCTCGCTCAGACTCGCCGCTTCAAGCTCTGCACGCTCTGCACGCTCTGCCTGCCTTTGCTGATTATAGCCACAATGGCCGGCATGTCCTGCGCTTTTCCGCTGAGGGGAGCCCGATTGTCACCGGTCACCGGGTTCGACCACCCGGCAATGCGCTTGCATACCCCTCGAAAACCTCATCCATGCGCAGCTTCAGATCATAGAGGGTGGGGGGCGCGACACCCGGGGTTGAGCCCGGCGCAGAGAAAGCCTGCCCCGGACACTGGTCCCTTCAAGCTGTTCCAGTTTCTTCTGTGCCGGTGAGCTAACACCTTGCCACACGGCGCCTGTCGTCCATTGCGCCGCCGTCCGAGCGCATGGGCTAGCCTCGATTATCATTAATGATACGCGTGATTTTTTAAATTTAGCTCGACGGAGGCTAGCTTATTGTCACTCGTCTTAGTGAGGAACTTCAGCCATGACCAGAAAGCACCTGCCGCATCATCCGCCAGTCCACCGCGAAGGCCTCAGCCCGGCCGCCCTGGGGCAAGCGCACTGAAGCTCGCTTTCGCGGCCACGACGTCCCAGGGCCGGGAACAGGATGCCGGCCAGCAGGGTGACGCTGCCCACTGCACCGCATCTATCACCACGTGAGCCAGAACGTCCTGACTTGACGCCGCCAAGGTGACCGGGCCGCTCCGGCCCCTGAGCGGCCCCCGGTGAGAACGAACTGCTGGGCGCCGAGGCGAGGGCTCCCCGGCGCAAGTTGAGGCGTGGAGCAGCCGTCCCCGGGGGTCAGAAGGAGTACAGCACTCTCTCGATTGCCTGGCGCAGTTCAGGGCTTTCCGGCGTTGTCCCACTGCCGAAATGCTGCACTACCCTGCCCTCGGCATCGACCAGGTATTTGTTGAAATTCCAGCCGGGCTCCTCGCTCTGCACCGCCAACGCCCTGAATACCGGATTCGCCTCGTCCCCCTTCACGTGGGTGGGGGCCATCATGGTGAAGCTGACCCCGTAATTCACGTAGCAGACAGTGGCCGCTTCGGCCTCGCTGTCGGCCTCCTGCCGGAAATCATCGCTGGCAAAACCAATGACCACCAGGCCATCGTCTGCGTACTGTTTGTGCAGGGCTTCAAGGCCCTTGAACTGCGGGGTATAACCGCAGTGGCTGGCGGTATTGATGATCAGCATCGGCTTGTCGGCGAAGCTGTCGCAGATGTTGACTGACTCTTTGGAATGCAGTTTGCGGAGGGAGTGATCGAGGTACTCCGGGCACGCCGCCGCGATTGCCGGGGCGAGCAGGCCGGCGGCCAGAAAGGTCCTTGTTTTCATCAGCGTCTCCTTTGAAGCGATGCCTAGTCGATACGCTGATGCCGGGAAATGGGATCAAACCGCCCGGGCCGCTGTCGCCGCCGGATAGCGGGGCCACACCCCCGGCCCCCTGACCGGACAGAGTTGCGCAGGAGTTTTGGATCGACAGCGGCCGGATCCTGCGGCACGACCTATTTCCGCCCCCAGACCCCGACGCTCTCCTGCACTCGCTCGGTGTAGGCATGGAGCTTCTCGCAGGGCTGTGCGAGTTGCGTTACCCAAGTGGCTGGCTGGTTGTCATAGATACCAGCCATCATTCCGGCGACCGTGAAATCGAAGATGCCGGGCGCCTCCCCGAACAGGAAACCGGCGGGGGGGACGGCCACGTCCAGCGCCTCGAGATCCCGCCGCGCGAAACCTTTCTGCTCTTCCAGGGTATGCCGGCCCAGCCCCTGCAGGTTGTAGGTTCTGGCCACCTGTTTACGTGCCGACCCGGCCGCAAGTGGACGCAGCAACCCGGGAACAAACCCGAAGAACCCCTCCACCACGTTGGGCCACCACCCCTCGTCCAGCCATCGGCTGGCGACCATAAGCCAGTAGAGGTGGTCCTCGGCGAGCCGTGACAGCGCCACCCCGGTAGCGCGCTGGGCGGGGGTCAAACCGCCGTACACGCGCCCGCCTGTCGATTCGTCCAGGTACTCGGCAATCAGCTCCGAGTCCGCAATGCGCGCGCCACCGGCGATCAGGTAGGGAAGCTTGCCTTTGGGGGCCTTGCGCGGGTCCTTCTCGATGCCTATGGTGAATGGCAGATCCAGCGACGTCAGCAGCATTTCGGCTTTCAGGCAGAAGGGGCTGACATTGCGCATGCCGAAAGCGGCGGGCAGGGTGACGAGTTCCAGCACAGGGGCCTCTCTTGCGTCGCGACCGGTCGATGACTGCACGACTATAGGTCACGTTCGCAATTCGCACCAACCGGTACCGGCTCACGCGGGCCAGGAAGGCACGAATCGTCAGACCAGCCGCCGGCAACCTGCCGTCGCCGGGTCGCGGTCGCAGTCATACCTCATGCCCGGACCGGGTTCCGCGCGTCGAATTCGGGCAGGCTGAAAGGTTGTATCGTGGGTGGCGCGGCCTTATGCTCCCCGTCAACGATAAGCAGTGAAAGAGTACAGGGACCCCGATGAAGAATTTTACGCTGTTCCTCGCCCTGGCCGCATGCGGCGTTTCCCTGCCCGGAGCCCGGGCATCAGCCGCGGACGAGGACCTCGCCAAACAGCTCGCCAACCCCGTGGCGGCATTGATCAGTGTCCCGATCCAGGCGAATTACGACGAAAACTTCGGAGCGCATGAGAAGGGCGAGATGTGGCGCACCAATATCCAGCCGGTCGTTCCCTTCAGTATCGGCGAAAACTGGAACCTGATCTCCCGCACCATCCTGCCCGTCATCGACCAGAAGAATATCCCCGCGCCGGGGATGGACGAGTCGGGAATCGGCGACGTGGTCCAGAGCTTTTTCTTCTCGCCCAAAGCGCCCAGCCCATCCGGCCTGGTCTGGGGCGTCGGCCCGGTACTCTATCTCGACACCGCCTCCGATAAAACACTCGGTGCCGGCAAGTGGGGCGCGGGACCGACCGGGGTGGTGCTGAAACAACAGGGCCCCTGGACCTACGGCGCTCTGGTCAATCATATCGAATCCTTCGACGGCAATGACGGCCGCAACGACCCCAATGCCATCTCTATCAGCGCCACTTTCCTGCAGCCTTTTATCACCTATATCACCGCGTCCAAGACCACCTTTGCCCTCAATACGGAGTCGACCTACGATTGGGAGGCCGACAAGTGGAGCGTCCCTATCAACCTCAACGTCGCCCAACTGCTCAAGGTCGGCAACCAGATTTTCCAGATCGGTGGCGGCATCCGCTACTGGGCCGAGTCACCAAAGAGCGGGCCGGATGACTGGGGCTTTCGCCTGCAGCTGACCCTTCTCTTCCCCAAGTAGTGCCCGAATCCGGAGAGCCCCTCTCCGGTGGCGGGCGAGGCAGCGCGGCTGCGTCCCGGGAATGGCGAACACAACGGAACAAGGGCATGCGAAACGGATGCCAGGGAGTACCTCCCCGGCTGGAAAGCCTGTAGAGTTGCAACCCTCCCACAGTGGGAACTGGGACCCATGCCGATGATTTTCCTGGTGAACGGAACCGTGATCACCCTCACCGTGCTGATTCACTACGAGTTTCTCTACCGCTGCACCATGCTGATGCCGCGCCTGAACGTCAGGCATCGCGCGCGGATCCTTTTCGGGGTTCTTGCGGCGCTGGTCGCCCACGCCGCCGAAATCTGGGTGTTCGCTCTAGCCTTTTACGCCATGCACACCGCGGACGAGTGGGGACATCTCCAGGGTAATTTCGACGGCGGCTTCCTCGACTGCGTCTATTTTTCGTTTACCACCTACACCACGCTCGGTACTGGCGATATCGAGCCGATCGGTGACCTGCGTTATCTCACCGGGCTCGAGTCCCTGACCGGCCTGGTGCTCATCACCTGGACCGCGTCGTTCCTTTACCTGGAGATGACGCGCTACTGGGGTCGCGACTAGGGTGATGCCGCGACCGTACCGCCGACCTGTTCCTCCAATGCCCGGTCTCGCGAGCCGGCCCCGATGAAGTGGCTGTGGCTGGCGGTCTTCATGGCTGTCCTGGTGTGGTCGGCCATCGCACCGAAGGACTACCCCACCTGGGCGCTGGAGGTCGCACCGGCACTGATCGGTGGCGTGGTGCTCGCCGCGACTTACAACAGCTTCCGCCTCACGCCGCTGGTTTACGTCCTCATCCTGATTCACTGCATCATCCTGATGGTGGGCGGGCATTACACCTACGCGGAAGTGCCCCTGTTCGACTACCTCAAGCCGCTGTTGGGGTTCGAGCGCAACAACTACGACAAGGTGGGCCACTTCGTGCAGGGCTTCGTGCCCGCCATGATCGGGCGCGAGATACTGATCCGCAAGGCGATCGTCGCCTCACCCGCGTGGCGGGATTTCTTTATCGTGTCGTTCTGCCTGGCCTTCTCCGCCTTCTACGAAATTCTGGAGTGGTTGGTGGCTGTGGTGGCCGGCTCGTCCTCCGAGGCGTTTCTGGGCACCCAGGGTTACGAGTGGGATACCCAGACGGACATGGCGCTGTGCCTGATCGGCGCCGTGGCAGCGCTGGCGCTGCTTGGAAGAGTACACGACAGACAACTGGCTGCGCTTGGCCGGCACCGGGGCTGACTTGACAGACAGGGAGGCAGTGAGCATGCCAGAACCGCTGATACGACCCGCCAACGAGGGCGACATCGGGCAGATTCTCCGTTTCGTGCGCGAGCTGGCGGAGTACGAGCGGGGGTTGTCGGAGGTAACGGCCACCGAAGAGGACCTCCGGCACGCCCTGTTCGGACCTGCCGCGAGGGCGCACGCCCTGATCTGCGAGCGAGACGGCGAGAGCGTGGGCTTCGCCGTCTACTTCTTCAATTTTTCGACCTGGCTGGGCAGGTACGGCCTGTTCCTGGAAGACCTCTATGTGTCTCCCGGCGCCCGCGGCCAGGGTCTCGGCAAACTGCTCCTGCAGTATCTGGCCCGACTGGCGGTGGCTCAGGGTTGTGGCCGCTTCGAATGGAACGTGCTGGACTGGAACGAACCGGCCATCCGTTTCTACGAGTCCTGCGGCGCGGAGCCCCAGAGCGAGTGGGTGGGCTACCGGCTGAGCGGCGAAGCGCTGCGGCGCTTCGCCGGCGGGTAGGGGTTCATGTCTCCGCCTCTGCTGCTTCCGGCACCCGCAGTCATCCCCGGGCGGGCCCCGCGCGGTCCGCTGGCACCCGGCAGCGGAACCGGCTTACCGGCCGACAGTATCACTGACACCGGACCCGGGCCGCGCCGTCCACCGGGTCGTACCGGGTGACCTCGCCGATGATCGCCGCCGCGCCGTAGCCGGCCTGCACCAGCGCCCGCTGCAGTTCGACCGCGCGGTCCGCAGCAACCCCGATCAGGAGGCCACCGCTGGTCTGGGGGTCGAACAGCATCTGGAGCCGCGCCTCGTCGACCGCGTCCCCGCGCTGCAGTGCCCGCTCTGCCAGGGCGTTGGCGGCATGCATGGTACTGAGCGTTCCGGCGGACATCCCGGCAAGCGCGCCCTCCAGCAGCGGTAACCGCGCCAGGTCCAGCCGTGCGCCGCGATCCGCCCCCAGCATTTCGAGCAGGTGGCCCAACAGCCCGAAACCCGTCACATCGGTCGCCGCGCTGGCATTGAAAGTGAGCGCCAACTCCGCTGCAGAGCTATTGCTGACAAGCATCATATCGATGGCCGCGCGGATAGCCCGACCGTCCGCCCGCTGCTGCATATGGGCGGCAAACAGCGTGCCGGTGCCCAGGGGTTTGGTCAGCAGCAGCCAGTCACCGGGCGCCAGGCCGCGTTTGGGCAACAGCCGGCCATCGGGCCGTATCGGCCGGCCGTTGACCACGAAACCGATGGCGAGCTCCCCACCCTGCATGCTGTGGCCGCCGGCGAGGCGACACTCTACCGCCGCGAATTCATGCAGGGCGCCGGCCAGCAGCTGCTCCAGGTCCCGCTGCAGCAGCTCGGGGCTGGCAAAGGGGAGGACCACCGCCGCCAGCGCCGAGAGCGGGCGCGCGCCGCAGGCGTAGAGGTCACTCAGGGCATGATTGGCGGCGATGCGCCCCATCACCCAGGGATCGGCGACCAGCTCCCGCAGCAGGTCGAGACTCTGTAACAGCGCCCCCGACCTGCCCGCAGGTATGGGAACCGCGTCGTCGCCCGCCCCTGGCCCCGCGCAGTAATCCGGAAAGTCACGGCTCAGCCGGTCCAGCGCCGCGGCCAGCGCATCGGCACCGACCTTGGCGCCGCAGCCGCCGCAGGGCATCTGCGCGGCAGCCGAGGTGGCCGGCCCCGGATCGCCGGCCAGCGCCATGACCTCCTCCCCACCCTTCGAGGCCATCCGCGCGGGCAGCGCCCGGAACTGATCCATGAATTGGCGGTCGATGCGATCCTTCCAGCGCCACACCCAGGCACCGGTCAGACTGAAAGGCCCCTTGTCTGCCGTGGCCCGCCGGTCGCCCAGGGAGACCAGGGAGAGAAAGCGACGCTGGGGCCTGTGTTCACGCAGGGGCCTGCCCAGCAGGCGGGCGCGCAGGTTATGGGCCAGGGCCGGGGCCTGGCGAACCGCGAACACCCCCGCCTTGGGGCGCGGGTGGTTGAGCTGGACGGCAATGTCCCCGGCGCCGAACACCCGGTCATCGTCCGGCGACTGCAGGGTGTCCCGCACAGCCAGGAACCCCCCGGCGTCGGTGCTCAGGCCGCTGGCGGCGATCCAGGGGGCAGCGGCACCGCCGGTACACCAGAACAGCTCCGCGAAGGGGTGCCGGGTGCCGTCATCCAGCAGCAGGCAGCCGGGCTCCACCCGCGCCACCCGGCTGGCCGTATGGACCGCGACCCCGTGACGCTCCAGGGCAGCCTGCACCGCAGCCCTCGCCCGGGGGTTGTACCCCTGCAGGATCTGCGCGCCGCCACACCACAGGTCGAAACCCGCCGGCCTGCCAGCCAGCCGGTGGGCCATGGCGAGTGCCAGTTCCACCCCGCCGGCCCCACCGCCGACCACCGCGATGCGGTAAGCCTCCTCTCCCGACCGCTCCAGCACCCGCTGGTGCAGGTTGCGCCAGCGCTGCCAGAGGCCCGCCACCGGCTTCACCGGCACCGCGTGCTTCCGCGCCCCGGGCACCGAGTCCATCTCCGGCCCGGATCCGATATCGATGCTCACCAGGTCATAGGCGATATCGGGTCGCCCGGCCAGGGTCAGCCGCCGCGCAGCCGGGTCGAGGGCGGTCACCTCCGCTTCGAGGAAGCGCACCCCTGCCCACTGGCACAGGCGCGCGAGGTCGATGTGCGTCTCCTCGAAGGTGTAGTGGCCGGCCACCAGTCCGGGCAGCATGCCGGAGTAGGGCGTGTGGCTGGCGGGTGAGACCAGGGTGATGCGAACCCCGGCCAGGGGCCGCATGGCCAGCATGCGCAGGGCGAGGGCATGGGTGTGACCACCGCCCACCAGGACCAGGTCGCTGCGCAGTTCCGCCGGAGGCTGCACGCTAGGCCGCGCCCGCCGCCCAGTCGATCACGGCCCGGCGGCTGCCGCGGAATACGACAGGGCCGGCGCGCTGGGCCATCTGGTACTCGTACATGGGGTCGTAGTAGGTTTCCAGCAGGAGGGTGATCCAGGCGCGATGCAGCGTGGTGTCGCCGGTGGCCCGCTGCGTCGCGAAGGCATCGGCCATCAGTTCGCTGGCCATCCTGTGGCGCTCGCCGCCGAGGCGCTTGCGTATCCTGCCCAGGTCATCCTGCAGTTTGCCACTGTGCCGGTCGAACCCCGTCGCACCGTAAGCCTGCTCATAACGCCGGCCGAGGTCGACCACATAGTCCTCGACCACCACATCCACCCGCTCCTCGATACTCTGCTCTACCACCGCGAGCGGTGCCGGGGCCATGCGCTCCCGCAGGGGAGCGGGCAGGTAGAGCCGCCCGATCAGGCGCCCCTCGTCCTCCAGGTAAATTCGCTTCCGGCCCTGCGCCAGCAATTTCAGCAGGGCGATACTGATCGCGTTCTCGAAGTCGATCTGGCTGGGCTGCGGCTGCGGCAACTGGCCAAAAGTAGAGCCGCGGTGTCCGGCCAGCCCTTCGAGGTCGACGCTGCGCTCGAGGCGGGCGATGACCCGGGTCTTGCCGCTGCCGGTTTTGCCGCTGATTAGTATGATCTCGGCACCGCTTAGCGAGCGCTCCAGCTCATCCAGGAGGAAACGGCGCATGGCCTTGTACCCGCCCCTGACCAGAGGGTAGGCGATGCCCGCCTCCCGCAGCCACTGCTGCACGGTCTGGGAGCGCAGTCCGCCCCTGAAGCAGTAGAGGTAACCGTCGGGATGGCGGCGGGCGAAGTCGACCCACTGCGCCAGGCGCGCGGCGCGGATCTCCCCGCTGACCAGCCGGTGGCCCAGCTCGATCGCCGCCTGCTGCCCCTTGCGCTTGTAGCAAGTGCCCACTTCGGCCCGCTCCTCGTCGGTCATCAAAGGCAGGCTGTGCGCCTCCGGGAAGGCGCCGTGGGCGAACTCGCCGGGGGCGCGCAGATCGGCCATCGGCGCGTCCGCCAGAAACAGCGCCCGGTAATCAGCGGTGTCGGGGCGTTCCGGCATCGTTCAAAAGCTACTCCGCTTCCCCGCCGAAGAGCGCCATGACACGCTCCTGCAGGCCGGTCAGCGCATCGGACATGAGGGCGAAATCCGCATCGAGGCGGGCGGCTTCGTCGGCTTCCGGGATGTCCTCGTTCTCCTTCATCAGTTCATCCCCGAATTTCAGGCGCCGCAGACAGAGATCCTCCGCCAGCACCAGGGAGACCCGCTCATCCCAGACCAGGGAGAGGCGCGCCACCTGCTTGCCGGCATTCAGGTGAGTTTCCACCTCCTCGCTCAGCAAATCAACGCCGCGGCAGCGCACCACGCCCCCCTCGTCCCCCGGCTCGCGCAACTCGCACTCTCCGCCCAGGGAAAAGTCATCGGGCAGGCTCCGGTGCGCCAGCCAGCCGGTCATGGTCGCGGCCGGGGCATTGTTCACCTGGGGCAGCACCACCGGGAAACTGCCGACGCACTCCCGCAGCAGGTTGAGCAGCTCCTCCGCCCGGGCGGCACTGGCGGCGTCCACGAAAATCCACTTGGCACGGGTGTCGATATAGGCGTGAACCGCGGCCGAGCGGGTAAAGGCGCGGGGCAGGCACTCCTGCACGATCTCGTCCTTCAGCGTCAGCCGCTCCTTGCGATAGACCTTGCGCCCCTCGCGCTCCTCGATGGCATCCACCTTTTCCTCCAGCTGCTCGCGCACCACCGTGGCGGGCAGCAGCTTCTCCTCCCGCTTGAGCCGGAGCAGCAGGCGTCCACCCGCGGCGTGCACCAGTTCGGAGGAGGCCTCCCCGAGGGGCGGCGTCCACCCCAGGGAGAGGGGCTGGGACTTCGCGCAGGGCTGGAAGGCCCGCTCCTGCAACTGCGCCCCGAGTTGTTCGGGAGAGAGGTCAAACGGCTGGGTCAGGCGGTAGGCCCGGAGATTCTTGAACCACATAGAGAGACTGCCACGGGGAAAAGGCGGGGATTGTACCCCAGGGGGCGGCCAATGCCAGCGGCAACAGAAAATCCGGTGACGTACAATTTGTTGACCCGCCGGGGCCACACCGGCGTTGTCTCGCCCCGGCCAACCCGTTTTAATCAGCTTGGGAACCGGACACCATTGTTGGGTAAGCACTTACTATCGGCTTGAGGGGAGTTTCTGTGGCTGCAGCAGCTAAAACCAGCCCGTGCCACCCGCGCCACCAGCGCGATGTGACCCGGTGGGACAGGGAGACCGACGTCGCCATTGTCGGATTCGGCGGTGCCGGCGGCTGCGCGGCCATCGAGGCCGCGGACGCCGGCGCCGGGGTGATCATCTTCGAGCTGGCCAGCGCGGCGGGGGGCTCCACTGCCCTCTCCAGCGCCGAGATCTACATGGGGGGCAGCGGTGGCACCCGGGTGCAGCGCGCCTGCGGCTTCGAGGACAGCACCGAGGACATGGTCGCGTATATGATGATGGCTGCCGGACCCCAGGCAGACGAGGCCAAGATCCGCAACTACTGCGAGCACAGCCGGGAGCATTTCGATTGGCTGGTGGGCATCGGAGTCCCGTTCAAGGACAGCTTCCAGGCGGAGCGGGCGATCATGTGCCTGACCGACGACGGGCTGCTCTACACCGGCAGCGAGAAGGCCTGGCCTTTCGCGCAGCAGGCGAAGCCCTGCCCCCGTGGCCACAACCTCCAGGTCGAGGGGGACAACGGTGGCCCGCTCTTCATGAAGATCGTCGGCGAGAACGTGGCCGCCCGGGAGCGCATCTCGGTGGAGTACGAGACCCGCGCCCTCACCCTGATCGTCGATGACGAGGACCGGGTGGTCGGTCTGGTGGTGCGCCAGAACCAGCGTGAGCTCAACGTGCGCGCCCGGGGCGGCGTGGTGCTCTGCGCCGGCGGCTTCGTCATGAACGAGGATATGCTGCGCAAGTACGCACCGATGCTGACGGCGGGCACCCAGCCCATCGGCAATCCGGGGGATACCGGGGCGGGCATCCTCATGGGCATGGCCGTGGGCGGCGCCGCCATCAACATGCACGAGGGCTTCATCAGCCTCCCCTTCTACCCGCCGGCCTCCATGACCAGCGGCATCATCATCAACGACAGGGGCCAGCGCTTCATCAACGAGGACGTCTATCACGGCCGGCTCGGGGCCTTCGCCCTGCGCCAGCAGGCGGACCGGATCTACTTCATCGTCACCACCGAACTGTACGGCGACTATGAAAAAGTCAGCTACCTGTGCGCGCCGGTTGCCGGCACCGGCGAGACCGTCTCCGAACTGGAAGCGGAGCTCGGCCTGCGCAGCGGCACCCTGCAGCAGACCCTGGCCCTCTACAACGAGGATTGCGTCGCCGGGGAGGACACCCTGTTTCACAAGGCGCCGGAGTGGCTGAAACCCCTGGAGCCGCCCCTGGTGGCTCTGGACCTCACCCCCGGCCGAGGCGCGTTCGTGCCCTATTTCACCCTCGGCGGACTCGACACGCTCCCCACCGGGGAGGTGGTGAATGCTCAGCGCGAGGTGATCCCGGGGCTGTTTGCCGCTGGCCGGACGGCCTGCGGGGTGGTACGTCGCGCGGAGGGCTACAGCAGCGGCATGTCGGTGGGCGACGCCAGCTTTTCCGGCCGCCTGGCGGGCCGGCAGGCCGCGGCGGCGCGGCCCCAGGATTGATGGACCCGGACTTGTCAGCCCCCCGCCCTGCTTCTACCATTGCAGAGCGTCCTGCAGTGACGAAACTTTGCTTACGAGACCGGGAGTCCGACATTGAAATATCTACACACTATGGTTCGCGCCCGAGATCTCGGCGAGACCCTCGACTTCTACTGCGACAAACTGGGACTGGTGGAAGTGCGCCGTCACGAGAGTGAACAGGGACGCTTCACCCTGGTGTTTCTGGCCGCCCCCGACGACGTCGAACGGGCAAAGTCGGGCCAGAGCCCGCTGCTGGAAATCACCTGGAACTGGGACCCGGAGAACTACGACGGCGGTCGCAACTTCGGGCACCTCGCCTACCGGGTCGAAAACATCTACCAACTGTGCCAGCGACTGCAGGAGAAGGGCGTCACCATAAACCGCCCGCCACGGGACGGACATATGGCCTTCATTCGCTCGCCGGACGGCATCTCCATCGAACTGCTCCAGCAGGGAGCAGCGCTTCCCCCGCAGGAACCCTGGGCCTCCATGGAAAATACCGGCACCTGGTGAGCGCCCGCCGCGGGCTGTCAGGCAGGCGCGGGAGCATCACCACCCGGCTCATCCTGCTGCTGACGCTGGCCCTGGCGGGCATCATCGCACTGCTGCTGGCACTGGACTACCGCCTCTCGAGAGACGAGATCCTCAAAGGGGTCCGCGAAGAGGCCCGCAGTACGGTGCGCGGTGCCATTACTGACCTGGACAACTGGCTGCAGGGAATCGAATCGTCGACCCTGTTCCTCGCGCGTCTGCTGGAGCAGGGGACCCTGGATCGGGCCGGCCTGGACACGCTGCTGAGAACTTTCGTGGAGACTCACGAGGATATATTCGGCGCCACCATCGCGCTCAACCCGGAGATGGGCGGCAGCGCCCGCGGGTTCGCCCCCTACTACCACCGCCGCGACGGCACCCTCACCCGCACCGACCTGACATCTTCGACGAATAATTACCCGGAGCGGGCCTGGTTCAGCGATGCGGTGAACGCCGGACATGCGCTGTGGGTCGAGCCCTACTACGACGAGGGCGGTGGTGAGGTCCTGATGACCACCTTCTCGGTTCCCGTCTACCACACCGACACGCAGGGCGACCGCTCGCTTTACGCCGTGGTGACGGCAGACGTCGCACTGGCGGAACTCCACGGTTACCTGCGGCGCCTGCGCCTGGGCAGCAGTGGCTCCTCGATTCTCCTGAGCCGCAGTGGCGTGGTGCTGAGCGCCGGGGACGACGCCGATATCATGCACCACTACTCCCGGTTGCAGGGGAACCCCCTGGCCTCGCCCCAGGGACACGAACTGGTCCGGGCGGCCCTGGACGGGCGGGCCGGCTCTCTCCGGTACCGTTGCCAGGATACTGTCGGGGAGTGTGAACTGCGCCTCGGCACGCTCGCTTCCACCGGTTGGCCGGTCGGCGTGGCCTACGCCGAACGGGAAATGCTCGAGCCGCTGCGGAGGTTCCAGTCCAAGACCGCGGCGCTGGGCTTTGTCATCCTGTCCCTGATGGCTGCCGCGGTTTATTTCATCACCCGGCGCCTCACCCGGCCCCTCGGCGACCTCGCCCGGGCCAGTGCCGCATTTGCCCGGGGCGAGCTCGATGCCCCACTGCCCTCCGCCCGGGGCAGGGATGAGGTGGCTGGGCTGGTAACGGCTTTCGAGGCGATGAAGAGCGACCTGCAGCGGCACATCCGGGACCTCGAGCAGGCCACCGCCAGCCGCAGCCGCCTGGAGGGTGAACTGACGGCCGCCCACGGGATCCAGATGTCCCTGCTGCCCCACGGGGGAGAAGCCGTCAGTTCACCCTCCAGGCGGCTGCGGCTGGCGGTGGCCTGCTCGAGGTGGGCGACGTCTCCGACAAGGGCGTGCCCGCCGCCCTGTTCATGGCCAGGGTAATCAGCCTGATCCCGCAGATCGCCGAGCCGGGAGCGGCGCCCGGTAAAGTGATGGCGATCCTCAACCGCGCCCTCGAGCAAGGCAACGATAACTGCATGTTCGTTACCCTGTTCCTGGGCGTGCTGGACCTGCACCGCCGGGAACTGCGCTTTGCCAGTGCCGGCCATACACCACCGCTCCTGCTGCGCGGCGGCGTCGCCACGGAACTGCCACAGCAGACGGGACCTGCCCTGGGACTCGCCGCAGCGTGCGACTATCCGGAAAACACCCTGCAGCTTCGACCCGGTGACCGCCTGGCCATCTACACCGACGGAATCGACGAGGCCTTCAACGAACGCTCACAGATGTTCGGCCAGGAGCGTTGCCGGCGGCAGCTGGAGCGGTCCCTGGCGGAGCCCGTCGCAGAGGCCGGGGCCTCCATGTTCGAGAC
>JARRPM010000028.1:0-35770 GCA_037382865.1 Halioglobus sp.
CTGCGAACCATCAGGCCGCTGCTCAAGTTTTCCATCATTTCCGGGAGCTTTCTGCGAGCACTGTCCTATTCCCGATTTTTCGCTCTGCGAAAAATGGTCGAGTTGCGCAGCAGCCCGGAGATGATGGAAAGCTTGCGGCCGTTCACGGGTCAGCCCCCGCCAACGGTCCGATTAGCCAGCACCATATGGATAAAACTTCAAATCTCAGAGATAAACTCAGGGCCCGTCGTACGATCCCCGCGCGAGGTTCTCGAACCGCGTGAACTGCCCGATGAACGCCAGCCGGCAGATGCCGATCGGGCCGTTGCGCTGCTTGCCGATGATGATCTCGGCGACCCCCTTGTCCGGGGACTCCTCGTTGTAGACCTCGTCGCGGTAGATGAACATGATCACGTCCGCGTCCTGCTCGATGGCGCCCGACTCCCGCAGGTCCGAGTTGACCGGGCGTTTGTTCGGGCGCTGCTCCAGGGAGCGGTTGAGCTGCGAGAGGGCCACCATCGGGCACTGGAACTCCTTGGCGATGGCCTTCAGGCTGCGGGAGATCTCCGAGATCTCCGCCGTGCGTCCCTCCGAGGAGCCCGCGATCTGCATCAGCTGCAGGTAGTCCACCATGATCATGCCCAGCTGGCCGCGCTCCCGGGCGACCCGGCGGGCCCGGCTGCGCACTTCCGTCGGGGTCAGGGCGGGGGTGTCGTCGATGTAGAGCGGCACGTCCTTGAGCCTGTTGACCGCGGTGGAGAGCTTGGGCCAGTCCTCCTGCTCCAGCTTGCCGTTGCGGATGCGGGTCTGGTCGATGCGGCCGAGCGAGGAGAGCATGCGGATGATCAGTTGCTGGGAGGGCATCTCCATGCTGAACACGAGGATGGGTTTCTCCTGGGAGGTGACCGCGTGCTCCACCAGGTTCATGGCGAAGCTGGTCTTGCCCATGGAGGGGCGACCCGCCACGATCACCAGGTCCGAAGGCTGCAGGCCCGAGGTCATGCCGTCCAGGTCGGTGAAGCCGGTACTGAGGCCGGTGATGTCGCCACCGGAGTTGAACAGCTCCTCGATTCGGCCCAGCGCCGACTGCAGCAGCGGGTTGACGTCCTGCGGCCCACCCGCTTTCGGCCCCTGCTCCGAGATCTGCATGATCCGGCGCTCCGCCTCGTCGACCAGCTCGTCAGAGGTGCGGCCCGCAGGGTTGAAACCGCTGTCGGCGATCTCCTGGGCCGCCTCGATCAGTTTGCGCAGGCTGGCCCTCTCCCGTACCACCTGGGCGTAGGCGCGGATGTTGGAAGCGCTCGGGGTGTTCTGGGCCAGCTCGGCGAGGTAGGGCAGGCCACCGGCGGCGTCGAGTTCGCCCCGGGCCTCCAGCTTGTCCGCCACGGTAATCACGTCCACCGGCTCCAGGGCCTCCGCGAGCTGGGCGATCTGGCGGAAGATCAGCCGGTGATCCGGCCGGTAGAAGTCAGAGGCAGTCACCGCCTCCGCGACCGAATCCCAGCTGTCGGCGGACAGCAGCAGCCCGCCCAGCACGGACTGCTCCGCCTCGATGGAGTGTGGATGCATCTTGATTCGCGCGACGTCGCCGTCTCCCGCATACGGGAGCTCCGAGACGTTGGGCGGAAAATCAGGGTCGGGCATGACGGGATGGAGTGGCTACAGGGACTGCACAGGGTAACGAAATTTGGCCGGCGCTGCAGGCAATTTTGAATCTTTCCGACAGGAGGGCCCGCGCTCGCCCGGCGGCGCCCCGCTCCTGCATGCTCGGCGGATAAGCGGCACGGCCTACCGGGCGCCGGCGCCGCGGCGCATTACTGCGGGGAGCGGGATTCAGCCTCCGCCGGCCTGCCCGGGAGGCCGGGAGTGCTTACTCGGGGATGACCGCGACGGCAACGTTGGCGATGATGTCGCCGTGTACCTGGATGGCGATCTCATACTCACCGAGGTCGCGCAGGGGACCTTCCGGGAGGCGCACCTCAGACTTGTCCACCTCACAGCCGGCGGCGCCGATCGCGTCGGCGATATCGCGGGTACCGACGGATCCGAACAGCTTGCCCTCTTCACCGGCATTGGCCGCGATCGTGATCAGCCCGAGCGCGTCGATCTTCTCGGCACGGGCCTCGGCCTCGGCGAGGGCCTTGGCCGCGGCGGCCTCCAGCTCGGCCCGGCGCGCCTCGAACTCGGCAATATTGCTCTCGGTGGCGGGCACCGCCTTACCCTGGGGAATCAGGTAGTTGCGGCCGAACCCGGCCTTGACGTCCACCTTGTCTCCCAGCTCGCCCAGGTTGCCGATATTTTCCAGCAAAATGACTTCCATCTGACCTTCCTCTCTCTGGGGAGTCGCCTCCCGCTACACTAAAATTCTCAATCTTCGTCGCGATTCCGGACGTCTTTACCCGGGCCGCCTGACCAGCGCTGGCGGAATCGCATCCAGCTGTCGACCACCGCCGCGCCCACGACCAGCAGTTTCACGGGGTCGAAAATGACCCACACCAGGTAGAACCCGGCCAGCCATCCCCTGCCCTGCCCGCGGTGCGCGGCGCGCGCATGCACCAGAGCCAGTCCGGCAAAGGTCAGTGGCACCAGGCAGAGCATTGCCCATGTCCGGTACTGCAGGCCCATCGCCCCCAGCCCCAGCCCCGCCAGCAGCAGGGCCACACTGACCGCGGGCGGGTAGTACAGGGCGCGAAACTCCTCGCCAAACCCACCGGGGTTATACAGCGCCGCCTGCCAGTAACGCGCCAGCAAGAGGCACAGCACCGCCGTCATGGCGGTACCGGCGCCCAGCATGCCGGCAATCTGCAGCGTACCGGGCCGCGCCAGCTGAACCTGCTCCCCACCCTCCTGGAGCTGCTGCTCCAGGGTGGCGAGGAAATCGCCGAAATAGGCGGCGATCTGCTCCAGGTACTGGCCTCCCAGGGTCAGCAGGGCCACCCCGGTCACCGCGCCGACGGGCACGCTCGCCAGAATGGCCAGGGGCAGACTAACGCTGGCGCGCAGTACCAGCGCCAGCGCCATCGTCCCGACCAGCAGGGCCAGCGGCCCGCTGTCACCGTAGACGTAGAGCAGCGTCCCGGCGGGCAGCACCGCCCATAACAGTAACCAGGCGCCAGGGCCCGGGCCCTTGCGCAGGGTGACCAGCGCTAGCACCGCGGCGCTGATCCAGCAAAACAGCAGGCTTCCGGCGCCGACTACCGTGACCAGCAGCGCCTGGAAGCGGCCGCGCATGACGAATTCGGCCAGGCGTTTCAAACCGGGCTCCCTGCGAACCGTGCGCGGATGATCGGTCTCCCTACTGGTGGGAGTCCGAGTACGGCAGCAGCGCCAGGAACCGCGCGCGCTTGACGGCGGTGGCCAGCTGGCGCTGGTACCTGGCCTTGGTCCCCGTGATCCGGCTGGGTACGATCTTGCCGGTCTCGGAGATATAGGCCTTCAGGGTCTCCAGATCCTTGTAGTCGATCTCCTTTACGCCCTCGGCAGTGAATCGACAGAACTTACGGCGACGGAAAAAGCGTGCCATGGTAAAACTCCTCGTAATTCTCGTTAATCGTCAGGTCACGGCGCCGGCCGCTATTCCTTGTCGGCCTTGTCGTCTGAGCCCTTGTCCGAATCGTCTTCGGAGGAGGACTGGGCCCTGGCTGTTTCGGCAGCCTGACGCTCTTCGTGGCGGCTCTTGCGCTCGCGGCTCTCCTTCTCCGCCTTCATGATGAAGGATTCGTCGGTGACTGCCTCGTCGCGGCGGATCACGAGGTTGCGGATCACGGCGTCGTTGTAGCGGAACGTGGTCGTCAGATCTTCCATGGCATCGTTGGACGCCTCCACATTCATCAGGATGTAGTGCGCCTTGTGGATCTTGTGGATGGGGTAGGCCAGCTGGCGACGCCCCCAGTCCTCCAGTCGGTGCACTTTGCCACCGTCTTTCTGGATCGTGTTGGTGTAGCGCTCGATCATGCCGGGCACCTGTTCAGACTGGTCCGGATGGACCATGAATACGATTTCGTAATGTCGCATGGAGAGCTCCTTACGGGTTAATGCTACCCATCACTGTGGTGTAGCAAGGAGGATCGGCCGCGCGGGCAGCCGGGCAAATTTTGAGGGAGCGGAGTGTACAGAGTTTGAATGAAGGCCGCAAGCGGCTGTAATACCGTTATTTTCCGGGCAGATAGGCGCCGCTTCAGACACCCGGACAGCGGCCTGATCCAACCTGCCGGCCTAGCCCGCCAGCGGCCGGCGATCGCATCAGGCCCGCTCTTCCCGGCGCCGCTGGCGCACGACTTCGAACAGGCAGATGCCGGTGGCGACGGACACGTTGAGGCTGCCCACCGATCCCGCCATGGGCAGCTTGACGAGGAAATCACAACGCTCCCGGGTAAGGCGCCGCAGGCCGCTGCCCTCAGCACCCATCACCAGGGCCACCGGACCGGTCAGGTCGTGGTCGTAGATGGGCCCCTCCGCCTCCCCCGCCGCACCGAAAACCCAGACGCCGCGCGCCTTCAGGGCATCCAGGGTGCGACTGAGATTGGTGACCCTGACGAAGGGGACGACCTCGGCGGCGCCACAGGCCACCTTACGCACGGCGGGATTGAGGTCTGCGGACCTGTCCTTCGGCACCACCACGGCATCAACGCCCGCGGCATCGGCACTGCGCAGGCAGGCACCCAGATTGTGGGGATCGGTGACACCGTCCAGCACCAGGATCAGCACCGGCCGCTCCGCCTCATCCACCTTGCGTAGCAGATCGGCCTCCGGCCAGAGGTTGGAGCGCGAGCCCCCTTCTGTCTCCGCTACCGCCCTGTCAGCCGGGCCGTCCTCGGTCTCCGCGACCACTCCCTGGTGACGGCCCGCAACCAACCCGTCCAGTTCACCGCGCGGCTTGCGAACGACGCTCACCCCCTGGTTCGCGGCAAGTTCCAGCAGGGTCGCCATCCTCCGGTCCTGCCGGCCCTGCTGCACCCAGAGGCACCGGACGGCAGCGGGGCGAGTCCGCAGGAGACTGTCCACCGCATGAATGCCGTAGATATAGGGCACGGTCTACCGACGTCGGCGCTGGCCGGTCCGCCCCCCGGATCTGGCGCGGGACTTGCCACCACTCTTCTTGCCCCCGGATTCTCCGGGCTTTGCCCCGCCCGACCCGGCCGCAGGCTTGCCGCCCTTGCCCTTTCCGGACGCGCGCTTGCCCGCTCCGCGCGGCCCGGCTTTGCGCTTCCGGCCCGCCGACTCCGCCTCGACGAGTTCGAGGTCGATCTTCTTGTCGTCGAGGTCGACCCGGGCCACCTGCACCCGCACGTGCCCCCCCAGCTGGAAACTGCGGCCGCTGCGTTCACCGACCAGGCGCTGCTTCGGGGCGTCGAAATTGTAGTAGTCCCCCGGCAGGGCCGTCACGTGGACCAGGCCCTCGATGTACAGGTCCTTGAGCTCGACGAACAGGCCGAAGCTCGTCACCGCGCTCACCACGCCGTCGAACTCGTCACCCACGTGGTCGCTGAGGTACTCACACTTGAGCCAGGCCTCCACGTCCCGGGTGGCATCGTCCGCACGGCGCTCCGTCATGGAGCAGTGCTCGCCATAGGCGGCCATGGCCCGCTCGTCATAGGGGAAAATGCGCTGGGGCGGAATGGGCTCCGCGCCCTTCACACGTACCACGCCCTCCCCCCGTTTTTTCTCCGACCGGATCACCCGGCGGATACCCCGGTGCACCAGCAGGTCGGGATAGCGACGGATGGGCGAGGTGAAGTGGGCGTAGGCTGGGTAATGCAGGCCGAAGTGCCCTTCGTTGTCCGGGCGATATACCGCCTGGCTGAGCGAACGCAGCAGCATGGTCTGAATGACGTGGGCGTCCTCCCGCCCCTCCACCTGCTGCAGCAGCTTCTGGTAGTGGAGCGGGCTCGGCTTGTTGCGACCGCCAAGATCCAGGCCCAGTTCGCCGAGGAATTTGCGCAGCGCCTCCAGTTTCTCCTCGGTGGGACCCTCGTGCACCCGGAACAAAATGGGGAGTTCGTTCGCCTCGAAGAAGCGCGCCGCGGCCACGTTGGCGCAGAGCATGCACTCCTCGATCAGCTTGTGGGCATCATTGCGCTGGACCGGCACGATCGCCTCGATCTTGCGCTGCTCGTCGAACAGGATGCGGGTCTCCACCGTTTCGAAGTCGATGGCGCCGCGCTTGTCCCGGGCGGCCCGCAACACCTGGTAGACGCTGTGCAACCGCTTGAGATCAGGCACCCGGCGCGGGTCCACCTCCGGGTGCGAGCCGTTTTCCAGCACCTCGCCGACCTGGGTGTAGGTGAGGCGGGCATGGGAATGGATGATCGCCTCGTAAAACTGGAAATTCATCAGATTGCCGGCGCGGCTCAGCTCCATCTCGCAGACGACGGCCAGCCGGTCGACGGCCGGCTTCAGGGAGCAGAGCCCGTTAGAGAGAGCTTCCGGCAGCATGGGCACGACCCGCTCGGGAAAATAGACGGAGTTGCCCCGGGTGGCGGCCTCCTCATCGAGGGCTGATCCGGGACGCACGTAGTGCGAGACGTCGGCGATGGCCACCCACAGGCGCCAGCCGCCGCGCCAGCGCTTCTCACAGTAGACCGCGTCGTCGAAATCCCTGGCATCCTCGCCATCGATCGTCACGAAGGCGAGCTTGCGCAGGTCGACACGGTGGCGTTTGTCCTCCTCCCGCGGCTCGCCCTCCAGCCGGCCCGCCTCCTCCACCGCGGCCTCCGGCCACTCATGCGGAATGCCGTGGGAGCGGATCGCGACGTCGATCTCCAGTCCCGGGTCCAGGTGATCGCCCAGGATCTCGGAGATCCGACCCCTCGCGCCGAGCTGGCGGGTGGGATACGCGGTGATGGCAGCCGTGACGATCTGGCCCGGCCGGGCGTCGCCCTTCTCGTTGGGCGGAATCAGGATCTGCTGCGAGATCCGCCCGTTGTCCGGTACCACAAAGCCGATGCCGCTCTCCTCCTGGTAGCGGCCGACGATGCTGGCGTGCGCCCTGTTCAGGACCTCCACCACCTTGCCCTCCTGGCGCCCGCGACGATCCACGCCGGTGACCGTCACCAGCACCTCGTCGCCATCGAAGACGTAGTGCATCTGGCGGGCGCTGAGGTAGACGTCCTCACCCCCGGCGACCGGCATGGCAAAGCCATAACCGTCGCGGTGGCCCTGCACGCGGCAGTGCAGCAGGTGCATCCGGTCCACCAGGCCATAGGCGCCCCGGCGGTTGACCATCAGCTGGCCGTCCCGCTCCATGGCGCGCAGGCGCTTGCGCAGGGCTTCGACGTCCTCCTGCGACTCCAGCTGTAACTGCTTGGCGATCTGGTTGTGGTTGAGGGGTTTCTCCGCATCATCCAGCAACTGAAGGATCACTTCACGGCTGGGGATGGGGTTGTCGTAACGGGCGGCTTCGCGCGCCGCGTGGGGATCGGCAATCTTGCCTTTTTTAGGCATGGTTATGGGGTCTTCCTTGAGAAAATTCGGCGTTATACGAGCAATGAGCTGCGTAGTATACGCGAGGATTGACAAAGCCGCGCGAGAAAAGTAAAGTGCGCGCCCTCAGAGAATGCCGCTGCATTCCTGACCTGCCCAGGTGGTGAAATTGGTAGACACGCTAGCTTCAGGTGCTAGTGCTCGCAAGGGCGTGGAGGTTCAAGTCCTCTCCTGGGCACCACAAGATGTTTGAACAAAGGCCAGCAGAAGCTGGCCTTTTCTGTTTCCCGTGCCCTGAAAGCGGATCGGACTCCCAGCCACCCGGCACAGCCGGGCGGCGTTCGCCCCGCGCAAAGCCGTGCTTTGCGCAAAGCGCGCGGCTCACATGATGGGTCAGCGTCAGCCCCTAGAAATCAAGGGGCAACACCAGGTGACTGGCAAAAATGTCATCCCGGTGTTCGATAAGAACCGGATCATAACCGGAGATGGATTTCGCCAGGACGCCCCACATGTCCCGCAGCGCCTTCGGGGCCGGGCATTGTTCCGGGGGCAGGGTTTTTAACATATTGGAGAAATAGGCCCAGTAGACATCCGCTGCCGTGAGCTGGTGGCCGACCAGAAAACGAGAACCCTCGGCGCGCTGCGCCTTGATATGAGAGGCCAGGTAATCCAGGAAGCTCTCGACTCCCAGTCTGGCTGGCTCGACCGCCTCGGGATCGTATCGGTATTCCGCATACATCGGATTCTTCGCGGCCTCGTCTCCCTGCGCCATGATGCCGGCATGGAACATCAGCAGCCGGGCGTTCCAGGCCATGCCGCGCTCGCCGGCGATTTCGTTGATCAAACCCACCATGAACATTCGTTCGGCCCGGTCCTCTGGCAGCAGGGATGGACCAGAACCCAGCCTTTCAGCGAGATCCAGCAACTCCAGCCAACGCACCCGGGGCGGTTCATTTTCAAACAGTGCGATGGGTGCGTTTCTATGCCGGGTCCACTCGACCAGTTCAACATTGGGATCACCCGCCAGTTGCTGGACGGGCACATAGTCGACATTGCGCAGGGTGAAGATGGCCTTTGCCGCCTCGCTCCATGGGCCCGGGAACCCTCGCGTCAAAACAAGTCGCAGGCCCGACCTGTTGCGGGCCTCTTCCACCGTGATGTATTCCATTTCCTGATTCCCATTGTCCGAACGTTTTGCAAACGCATTGATTGATCTTAGTCAACGACTCTTTGCCCCGGTACCGGCCTTCGTCATCCCGTACAGCCGATTCCTGGCTTCCTCCGGAATGTGCCCCGGCGTGGCGGCAATATCCCTGCCGATCGCATAGGCCCGCTGTACCGCGGGGCGACTGCCGACGCGCTCGAACCAGTGTTTCAGATGGGGCGTCGCGTCCAGGTCCTGGCCCTGTATCTCATGCAGGGTGACCCATCCCCAGCACGCCATGTCCGCAATGGAATATTCGTCGTTCGCAACCCAGTCATTATCCTTCAACTGATCATCCAGAACGCGCCATAGCCGCGCCACTTCGTTGGTGTAACGGGCCTTCGCCAGGGGCAAATCCTCGGGACAATAGGCATTGAAATAATTGGCCTGACCGCCCATGGGGCCCATGCCGCCCACCTGCCACATCAGCCATTCCAGCACTTTAGCGCGTTTTGCCGGATCCTTCGGATAAAATTTCCCGGTCTTTTCGGCGAGATGAATCAGGATGGCGCCGGACTCCATTAACGACACGGACTGGCCGTTTTCGTCTTTGACATCATGATCGATGATTGCCGGTACCCGCCCGTTGGGGCTGATTTTCAGAAAATCGGGCTCAAACTGGTCGCCCTCCAGGATATTGACGACGATGACCTGATAGTCCAGCCCAGTCTCCTCCAAAAAAATAGAGACTTTCCATGTGTTGGGTGTCGGAAAATAATACAGATCTATCATCGAGGGTCTCATGTCGGAAAGCGACAATACAAAGATACAGGGGTTCTACGAGCAGGGGGAAATTTCATCCTCCAGTCATGGCGTTCATGCCTACAACAGCCGGTGATCGGCGATGTATCGGTTCTGATCGACGAAAGGCCAGCAGATGCTGGCCTGTCCTGGCTCCCGTGCCCGGAAGAGCGGGTAGGGCTATTCGGAGGAGGTGTCGCTCTCGGCGGTCTCGCTGAGGACGACATCCTCGGGGCTGCTGATCAGTTCCTTTGCCGCCTTGATGCCGATGTGGTGGGTGGCAAAGCCCGGCTGGACCACCTGGTTCAGGGCCATGCCCAGGATGCGCCCCTCGTAACTGGAGCGGATCTCGGTGCGCACATTGGTAATCGGGTTGGTCACTGTGCCAAGCAGATCCCCGACATCGACGTGCTCACCCAGGGCGACGGCGCTGAACACGATGCCCCCTTCCGGCGCGCGCTGCCAACTCGAGTTGTAATACACCGGCTCCGGCTCTCCCCAGAGACTGAACTTGCCCACCATGTCGAGGTGGTGCAGGAGACTCTGGATACCCTTGACGCTGTGGCTGACGTTGTCGTCACTCAGCACCATCGGTGCGCCTGCCTCCAGGGTGACTGCGGGGATCCCCGCGGCTACGGCGGCTCCGCGCAGGGTGCCCTCCGCCGGCTCGCTGTGCAGCACGACCGTGGAACCGAAGCCCCGGGTGAGGTTGACCACCCTGGGGTCGGTCAGGTCTCCCCGCAGCTGGGGCAGGTTGGTGCGGTAGAAAGAGCCGGTGTGGAGATCGACCACGGCGCTGCAGTGCCGGATCACCTCCTGGAAGAAAGAGTAGGCGATGCGCGACGCGGAGCTGCCATGGGGGTCGCCGGGGAAATGGCGGTTGAGGTCGCGCCTGTCTCCCAGGTAACGCGAGCCCCGGTGAAAACCCTGCAGGTTGACGATGGGCACGCCGATGACCGCGCCCCGGAGCCGCTCCGGCTCCAGCGTGTACATCACCCGGCGGACGGTCTCAATGCCGTTGAGCTCGTCGCCGTGAACCGCCGCGGTCAGGCAGACCGTCGGACCGGGCGCCGCGCCGTTGACGACCAGCACGGGCGTCGCGCTGAAGATACCCTCAAAAGACTGATTGGGCGACCAGGCAAGGCGGGTGGAGGTGGACGGCGCGACCTCCGCCCCCAGCAGGTGCAGTGCCTTTGGAGACGCCTCCGGCGACTCGGCGGCAGAGACCTGTACCGGGGACGCTTCGGAGCGGTCCGGCTGCTGCGCTGGCGGCGCCGCCGGTTGCGCTTCCGGTCCGGCCAGCTGACCGCTGTTTCCCGCCCTCTCCTCGAGCAGTATCGGGCTGTCCCCGTCACCGCCGTCGGCCACTTCGGTGGCACCGGCGCCGGCCGCCACGGCCAGCCAGAGCGCCAAACCTATCGCGATATTGATACGCATGGTTGCTGCGACCCCCTGCGTCGCCCCTCGCCGACTACCGCCGTTCCCACACAAGAACGGCGCCCCTGTCGCCGAGGCTTTTGCCCGTTATAGCTGCTTTGCAGTCTGGTGGCAAGCACATTCTGTACTTTTAAATCATAACCTTATCAATAAGCTAGGGCGATTTTTTCGACTGGGCCTGAAACTTTTTCCAGGACGGCAGAACCTGCGCGCGCCGCGGCTTAACCCGATCGGCCAAAAAGACTACACTTCAGTCTCCGCCAACAGATCACGCCCGGGAGTAGACCATGAGCCGCCAGCGCCACTATCGCGCCTGTCATCTGTGTGAAGCCATCTGTGGGCTCGTCATCGAAACCGAGGGCGATCGCATCGTTTCCATCAAGGGCGATGACGACGACCCCTTGAGCCGCGGTCATATCTGCCCCAAGGCGGTGGCCCTGCGGGACATCCACGAGGATGCCGACCGCCTGCGCCGGCCGGTAAAACGGGTGGTCGACGGCGAGGGGAATACCACGTGGCAGGAGATCAGCTGGGAGGAGGCGCTGGATACCACCGCCCGGCGCCTGGTGGAGATCAGCACACGCCACGGGGTGAACGCCATCGGCGTCTACATGGGCAACCCGACCGTGCACAACTACGGGATGATGACGCACCAGGGGAGTCTGTTTCGCCACTTCCGCACCGACAACCGCTTCTCAGCGACCAGCGTGGACCAGCTGCCCCACCACCTCGCGGCGCTCTGGCTGTTCGGCCACAAGCTCCTTTTCCCTATCCCGGATATCGACCGCACCGATTATTTCCTGATGCTGGGGGCCAATCCGCTGGCCTCCAACGGCAGCCTGTGGACAGTGCCCGACGTCAAGAAGCGCATCAAGGCGCTTACCGCGCGAGGGGGCAAGCTGGTGGTGATCGACCCCCGCCGCACGGAGACGGCGCAGCTGGCCAGCGAACACCACTTCATCACCCCGGGCACCGATGCCCTCTTCCTGCTGGCGCTGCTGCATACACTGTTCGAGGAGGGCCTGACCGACCTTGCCCATCTCGCGGATTTCACCACGGGACTCGACCCGGTGGCACAGGCCGTCGCCGATTTCACGCCGGAGTCGGTCGCAGGGCACACCGGTATCAGTGCCGCCGATACCCGCCGGATCGCACGGGAACTGGCGGCGGCGGGCGCGGGTATCTGCTACGGTCGAATGGGTGTCTCGACCCAGGCCTACGGAACGCTGTGCCAGTGGCTGATCCAGATCATCAACATCGTCACCGGCAACCTCGACCGGCCCGGCGGCTCGCTATTCACCCTGCCCGCCGTGGACCAGGTGAGCAACGTCAGCCCCGGCGGCTTCGGCCGCCACCGCAGCCGTGTGCGGGGCCTGCCGGAATTCGACCGGGAACTGCCGGTGGCCGCACTGGCGGAGGAGATCACGACGCCGGGAGAGGGGCAGGTCCGCGCCCTGTTCACCGGCGCCGGCAACCCGGTGCTGTCTACCCCCAATGGCCGCCATCTCGACGAGGCCCTCGGCCAGCTGGAGTTCATGGTCTCCCTGGACCCGTACCTCAACGAGACCACTCGCCACGCGGATATCATCCTGCCCCCGACGTCTCCCCTGGAACACGATCACTACGATCTCGCCTTCCACGTCAATGCCCTGCGCAATACCGCCCGCTACAACGCGCCGGTCTTCGACAAGCCCGAGGGCAGTCTCCATGACTGGGAAATACTGGCGGATCTCGGCAACCGCGTGGGCAGCCTGCTGGGGCTCGAGCCGCAACCGGTAATACCGCCTGACACAATCATCGAGATGGGGCTCCAGGCGGGCCCCTACCGCGAGCGGCCGGTAACCCTTGAAACACTGAAGGCCAACCCCTCGGGAATCGACCTGGGGCCCCTGCAGCCGCAACTGCCCGAGCGCCTGCGCACCCGCGAGAAGATGATTCGCTGCGACACGCCCGAACCGCTGGCGGACCTGGCGCGGCTCCGGGAGGAGTTCAGCCAGCCACACCAAGGCCTGCTGAAACTGATCGGGCGCCGGCACGTGCGCTCCAACAACTCCTGGATGCACAACTACCACAGGCTGGTAAAGGGGAAAGAGCGCTGCACGTTGCTGATGCACCCGTCTGACATGAAGCGGCGGGATATAGGGGACGGCAACCGGGTCACCGTCAGTTCCCGCACCGGCGCCGTACAGCTGGCAGTGGAGGCGTCGGAGGATATCATGCCCGGCGTGGTGAGCCTGCCCCATGGCTACGGTCACGACCGGCCGGGAATCCGCATGGCCGTGGCGCGGGAGCATGCGGGAGTGAGCTGCAACGACATCACCGATGAACACGCCCTGGATGCACTGTCCGGCAATGCCGCGCTTAATGGTGTTCTGGTAAGCGTGGTACCATCCTGATCGCTGCAAGGGAGTTGGCGCGAGCGGTGGTCGTGCGGGTACCGCCTGCACTGCTGAACACTGGGAGATCCTGACACAGGACAAATCGGCAATCGGGGAGCAACAAGAATGGAAATCTCCACCATCATTTTCTGGCTGGTGATACTGGGCCTGGTGATCTATGTCATCACCATCTTCAACACGCTGGTGACGCTGAAAAACCGCTATCTCAACGCATTTTCCCAGATCGAGGTGCAGCTCAAGCGCCGCTACGACCTGATCCCCAACCTGGTGGAGACCGCCAAAGGCTACCTGGCCCACGAGCGGGAGACCCTCGATGCGGTGACCACCGCCCGCAACGACGCGGCGGCGATCCTGAGAGCCATGCAGGACGGCAACATCGGCGGTGAACAGATGGCGAAGCTGGCCGATGCGGAAAATGCCCTGCAGGGAGCGCTGGGGAAGCTGAACGTGACCATGGAGGCCTATCCCGACCTCAAGGCCAGCGAGAACATGCAGCAGCTCTCCGAGGAGCTGACCACCACGGAGAACCGCGTCGCCTTTGCCCGGCAGGGTTTCAACGACGCGGTCATGGCCTACAACACCTATCGCCAGAGTTTCCCTCCGACCGTCTTTGCCGGCATGTTCGGCCACCCGACAGACGCGCAACTGCTCGAGTTCGACGACTCGGCCCAGATCCAGGTGGCACCCACGGTCTCTTTCTAGCGCTCTGACCACCCACTACCGTGGACTTTTTCGCGCAGCAGGATATTGCCCGGCGCAATACGCGCATGCTGGTGCTGCTGTTCGTGGGAGCGGTCCTGCTGCTTATCGTGCTGGTCAACGCCGCGGTCGCGGCCTTTCTCTGGTTCGCGGACGACTACAACATCTACAGCGGCAGCCGCGAGGGCATGGCGGGGTTCCTCGCCTATTTCAGCTGGACCCGCTTCGGCAGCATCGGCCTTGCCGTCACCGCCACGGTCGCCCTGGTAGTGCTGCTCAAGTGGATCCAGCTCTCCACCGGCGGCAAGGTGGTCGCGGAGAGCCTGGGGGGCACCCGCATCCTGCCCCAGACGCCCGACCGGGCGGAGCGGCGTTGCCTCAACGTCGTGGAGGAGATCGCCCTCGCCGCCAATATGCCCGTGCCACCGGTCTACGTGATGAACGATGAGCGGGGCATCAACGCTTTCGCCGCAGGTATCACCCCCGCCGACGCGGTGGTCGCGGTCACCCGGGGCACCATAGAGCATCTCAAGCGCCATGAGCTGCAGGGCGTCATCGCCCATGAGTTCAGCCACATTCTCAATGGTGACATGCGTCTCAACATCCGGCTGGCGGCAATGCTCAAAGGCATCACCTTCGTCGGGGATGTCGGCCATATCCTGCTGCACAGCCACAGCCAGAGCCGCACGCGCTCCGGCGCCAGCAGCGACGGCGGGGGCGCCATACTTCCGGTATTCGGCCTCGGCCTGTTGCTGCTGGGCTGGCTGGGGGGACTGGCCGCGGGGTTCATCAAAGCCGCCATCAGCCGCCAGAAGGAGTACCTCGCGGATGCCAGTGCGGTGCAGTACACCCGCAGTCCCGACGGTATCGGTGACGCGCTGAAGGTGATCGGCGGCTATATTCCGGGTACGCTCGTGCACGCGGCGCGCGCAGCGGAAATGTCACACATATTCTTCGGGCAGATCGAGCACCGTCTGTGGCAGGTATTCGCCACCCACCCACCACTGGCCGAGCGCATCCGCCGGGTGGACCCGGACTGGAACGGCCAGTTCATCGAACGCAAGGTGCGCCATTATCCCGCCCAGCCCTCCCGCCCCCGCTCGGGCGAAGTGGGCGTGGGGCGCGCCGGGGTGGTGCTGGCGGCGATGGCCGCGGCCGCCGCCGGGGACGTTGCCGGCACCGAACCGGAGGAGCCAGGGTTCGGTCCCGAGCCGGAATCGCTGGAGAGCCAGACTTCGGCGCGGGAGGAGATTCCGGTGGCCTTCGTGCGGCACAGCCACGAACCGCTGGGGGCACAGGCGCTGGTCTACTCCCTGTTGCTGAGCGAGGAGGCCGCGGTGGCCCAACGGCAGCTGGAGATGATCGCCGGTACTGGGATCACCGGCCTGGCGGAGCTGGTCCATACCCTTTCCCCCGGAGTGCGCGCCCTCGGCGCGCCGCGCCGCCTGCCGCTGCTGGAAATGTGCCTGCCCGCTCTCAAGTCGATCTCACCGGCACAATACAGGACCTTCAAGGATACCCTGCTGCAGCTCATCCAGGCGGACGCCAGGACGGAGTTGCACGAGTGGTGCCTCTACCAGCTCCTGCGCCATTACCTCGACCCGGAGTTCGTGCAGGTCAGGCCGAGCCGCCCCCGCTACCGCAAACTCGAGAAGGTCGCCTACCACGTACGGGTGGTGCTCTCGCTGCTCGCCTACGCGGGCAGCGGCGATACCGGGACCGTGTTCCGCCTCGGCGCGGACGAACTCGGCTTCGACCGGATGGCCATACTGCCGCGGGAACAGTGCAGCGTGGCGGCCTTCAGCCGGTCGGTACACGAGCTGGCCGATTGCTACCCCCTGCTCAAACCGCGCCTGCTGAAGGCGATGGCCCTCGCCGCAGGCGCCGACGGAGTGCTCAGCCCCGGGGAGCGCGAAGTCATCGCCAGCATGGCCGCCGTCATGGATTGCCCGGTACCGGCGGACCTGCGGGGCTCAGAAGTGACCGACGCCCTCGCCTGAGCCCCGCCGCCGGACTTTCACCAAAACCAGCCAGTCGCGCCCTTCCGTCTTTACCCAGGAGGGGACCGTGCTAAGCTGCATATAACCGTCGGCAGGGTGCCGGCGGAGCGGTCGGCGGGGCGATGGATCGCCCCTTTTCGCCGCCGATGACCCAGGTTTCTGATACCACGACAAGGAAGTTATGGCTATGGAACAACCACGCACCGCCCTGCCGGCGGCGGGGGCTCTAGTCCCCCCGCCGGAAAAGCCCCGCCACTTCGCCCTTTCCCGGACTACCGACCGGGTATTGCAGATCCTGTTGCGCGGTGACCTCTCGCGCTTGCGCGCCGACAGCGTGGCGGAGGAACTCGGCATGAGCGGCACCACCCTCCGCAGGCGCCTGCGCGCGGACCATACCTCCTACCAGTTCCTGCTCGACCGCGCCAGGCAGTATCGCTGCGAACAGCGCCTTCGCCAGGCGTGGCTGCCGGGCAAATGTCTGGCGGACGAACTGGGCTACCTCGAGGTCAATAGTTTCTACCGCGCCTTCAGGCGCTGGACGGGGCTGAGCTACAGCGAGTACAAACTGCGCTACTGCTGAGACTCAGTTGACCAGGGTCAGGCCACGGTAAGAGCCAATCATCACCCGGCTGGGCCCGCGCTTTTTGCCCTGGGTGAGCGCGGTATCGGCGCGGGCCACGCAGTTGTCGAGCGCCTCCCCCCTGCGGTAGCTGGATACACCGAAGGTCATGGTGATTTCGAGGCTGTGGCCACGGTAGTCGAAAGGTGCGCTCGCGACCGTGTCGCGCAGCTGCTCGGCGAGGGCCACGGCACCGTCGGTATCGGTTTCCGGGAGCAGGATGATGAACTCGTCGCCCCCCCACCGGGCCAGCCTGTCGACGTCCCGCGCCCGCTCACCGAGCAGCGCGGCGGCATATTGCAGGACCTGATCGCCGCAGACATGTCCGAATCTGTCGTTGCAGCGTCGGAAGTCGTCGACATCCACCAGCACCAGGCTGAAGGTGCGGTCCGTGCGGAACACCCGGCGGATTTCAGCATCGGCCTGCTCGATGAAGCCACGCCGGTTCAGCAGACCGGTGAGGGCATCCACCTGTGCGAGTTGCGCCAGCCGGGTGCCGGCCTCCTCGAGTTCGGCGGTGCGCGCGGCGAGCTGCTGTTCGAGACGGCTGTACCTGGCGGCCATGCGGCTGCTTATGAGCCAACCGATAAAGACCACGGCAGCGAGCGCCAGCAGTTGCCCCAGGGGAGCCGGGGACAGGCAGATGGCTGCGGCGGCGAACGCTGCGAGGGCACCGCTCACCACTGCTGCCGGGCTGTGAAAACCTGATGACGGCATAAACCTGACACGTTGGGGAGCCTGGGCCCACCCATTATAGAGGAGCCAGGCCGGTGCGCCGGTTCACGCCTGAAAAGCGTGAGCCGGTTCACAGACCGCGCGGTTGAAAACGGCCCTGCAGGCGGTAGACCCAGTAACCGACATGCTCGCGCAGGGCGTAAGTGCTGCGCGCCAGGTCATCGACCGTGGGCAGCCAGCGCGGCAGCACGGGCTCCATGACCAGGCGCTGGTAGTCGGTGGGCGCCGGGATCACCTGCAGGCCCTGCGCGGCGAACGAGGCCTCTGCCCGCCGCATATGAAAGGCAGACGTGACCAGCAGGATGGAGTCCAGCCCCCGGGCCTGCAGCAGCCGGGCCGAATTCACCGCATTGTCATAAGTGGTGCGGCTCCCACGCTCCAGCAGGAGGGCCTTGTCGGGGATCCCCATCACCAGGAGAATATCGCGCATGACTTCCGCCTCCGTCCGGCCGCCGGTCTGCCCCCCGCCACTGAGCAGAACCAGCGGGGCCCGCCCCGCCTTATAGAGAGCGACGGCGTGGACCAGGCGGTCAGCCTGCTGGTTCATGTCCCCGAGCGTGCCCATGTGCGTGTCGCCGCGGGTCGCGCCCCCGAGCAGGACGATGGCCTCGGACTCCGGCGTGGCCGAGAGAGCCCTGGGCGGATAGTCGCGCTCCAGACTCGCCATCAGACGATCCGCCACGAGCGCGGTGGAACAGAGGTAGAGCCAGGCCAGGGCCACCGCCAGGATGATCACCCCCGCGCGACCGCAGCGCAGCAGCCACAGGCAGAGAGCCAGAATCCCGAGCAGCAGGGCCTGGCTCAGGGGATAGACCAGCAGGGAGAGCAATTTAGTCGTAAAGAAAGAGATGGTCAGCCTCCTTTGGCGCTTGTCACGAAAACCAGATCTGTATCATGCTAGTGTCCTGCCGATAAGGGCCTCAAACAGCAATTATCGGCCGGAGCAAACACGACTTCGATTATCTGCCGGCCGGAGATCTGCCATGGAATTTGTCGCCCTCGTCACCCTGCTGCTGCTGTTCCAGTACCTGGTGTTCATGGCCCTGTGCGGCAAGGCCCGCGCCGAAGGGGGCGTCAAAGCCCCGGCGGTTACCGGCAACGAACAGTTCGAACGCGCCTACCGGGTGCAGATGAACACGCTGGAGCAGTTGCTCGTGACCCTCCCGGCGCTCTGGCTGTCCGCGCTCTATTTCATGCCGGTGGTCGCCGCCGCTCTGGGCCTTACCTTCTTCCTCGGGCGTATTCTGTACCGGGCAGCCTACATGCGGGATCCTGCGGCACGCGGGCCGGGCATGATCATCGGGTTCCTGGCAAATGTCGGGCTGCTGCTCACCGCCCTCTGGGGGGTAATAACCCGCCTCTAAGTGTCCCGGCACGGGCCGCCGAATCCGTCCGGATTCATCTGCTGCCAGCGCCAGGTGTCCTCGCACATCTCCTGGAGGGAGCGGCTGGCGCGCCAGTTCAGCAGTTTGCCGGCCAGGCCCGGATCGGCCCAGCACTCCGCGACGTCTCCGGGACGACGCTCCACGACCTGATAGGGTACAGGCCTGGCGCTGGCCTGCTCGAAGGCTGCAACAAGTTGCAGAACCGAGACGCCACGGCCCGTACCGAGGTTGACGGTCAGCAGCCCCTCCCGCGCCTGCAGGTAGCGCATTGCCGCCACATGCCCCTCTACCAGGTCCATCACGTGGATATAGTCGCGCACGCCCGTGCCGTCGACGGTGGGATAGTCGTTGCCGAATACTGCCAGCTTTTCCCGGCGACCGACCGCCACCTGCGCGATGAAGGGCATCAGGTTGTTGGGCATGCCCTGGGGGTCCTCCCCGATGAGGCCGGAGGGATGCGCGCCCACCGGGTTGAAATAGCGCAACCGTGCCACGCGCCACTCGGGGTGGGCGGTGTGCCAGTCCTCCAGGATGTCCTCCACCATCTGCTTGGTGCGGCCGTAGGGGTTAGTGGCGCCACGGGGAAACTCCTCCCGGATCGGCACCGAGGCGGGGTCGCCATACACCGTGGCCGAGGAAGAGAACACCAGGCTGCGCACCCCCGCCGCCTCCATCACCTGGAGCAGGGTGAGCGTCCCGCCCACATTGTTCTGGTAGTAGTCCAGCGGCTTTGCCACCGACTCGCCGACCGCCTTGAGGCCCGCGAAGTGCATGACCGCGGACACCGGGTGCGCCTGGAACAACCGCTCCAGGCACGCCCGGTCCCGGATATCGCCGCGCACGAAAACGGGCTGATGGCCTGCGATCCGGGCCACCCGGTCCAGCGCCTGGGCATGGCTGTTGACCAGGTTGTCCAGCACCACCACCCGGTAGCCCGCCTCCTGCAGGGCGACGCAGGCGTGACTGCCGATATAACCCGCGCCGCCGGTTACCAGCACTGTCTCAGTCATCGCTCACCCCGGCAGGTTGAATGGTAAACAGCGTCAATCCTCGAAGGGATGACGCAAGACAATCGTCTCCACCCGGTCGGGGCCGGTGGAGATAATATCGATGGGCGCGCCCACCACTTCCTCGATCTTGTTTATATAATCCCGCGCTGCCTGGGGCAGTTCCCCGAGGGACCGCGCGCCCAGGGTGGATTCGCCCCACCCCGGGACATCCTCGTAAACCGGCACCAGGCCCGCGTAGTCGTCGGAGTCTACCGGATTGAGAACGGGTTTGCCGTCCTTGCAGACGTAGCCGACGCAGATCCGGATGGTCTCGAGGCCGTCGAGCACATCGAGCTTGGTCAGGCACAGGCCGCTGACCGAGTTGATGTTCACCGCGTTGCGCAGGGCCACCGCATCGAACCAGCCACAGCGCCTCGGGCGGCCGGTGGTGGCGCCGAATTCGTGCCCCCGCTCCGCCAGGCGCTCCCCGGTTGCGTCGAACAGTTCCGTGGGGAATGGCCCCGACCCGACCCGGGTGGTGTAGGCCTTGGTGATTCCCAGGACGTAGTCGAGGTAGAGCGGGCCAAAGCCGGAGCCGGTCGCGGTACCACCAGCGGTGGTGTTGGAGCTGGTGACGAAGGGGTAGGTGCCGTGGTCGATATCCAGCAGGGACCCCTGGGCGCCCTCGAACAAAATATTGGCGTCTGTCTTGCGGCATTCGTGCAACAGGGCGGTGACGTCTGCCATCATCGGGAGCAGTTGCTGACCGAGCTTCACCGCATTATCGAGCACCGTGTCGTAGTCCAGCGGCTCGGTCCGATAGTAGTGCTCCAGCACGAAGTTGTGGTACTCCATCACCTCCTTCAGCTTGCGGGCAAAACGCTGGCGATCCTGGAGGTCCCCCAGACGCAGGCCGCGGCGCGCCACCTTGTCCTCGTAGGCCGGGCCGATACCGCGTCCCGTGGTACCGATCTTGTCGTTGCCGCGCTTGGCCTCCCGGGCCTGGTCCAGGGCCACATGGTAGGGGAGGATCAGCGGGCAGGCAGGGGAGATCTTGAGGCGCTCGCGCACGGGGACGCCCTTTGCCTCGAGTTCGCCGATCTCCTTGAGCAGCGCCTCAGGCGAAAGCACCACGCCATTGCCGATCAGGCACCGCACGTGGTCACGCAGGATCCCGGAGGGAATCAGGTGGAGGACCGTTTTGTGCCCCTCGATCACCAGGGTGTGCCCGGCGTTGTGCCCTCCCTGGAAACGCACCACCGTGCTGACCTGATCGGTGAGAAGATCGACGATCTTGCCTTTCCCCTCGTCACCCCACTGGGTGCCCAGCACTACTACGTTCTTGCTCATCTCTCGCTTACTCGTTCTCTCTGTACGGAAGAAGACCGGGCCAATTGCGGCTGTTCAGGCCGGCCCCGTTGTTCCAAGCGGTTGCACCACCCACTCCCCGTTCTGCTCGACCAGTTCCCGGTCGCAGCGGGGATCGGGGTCGGTGGCCAGGCAGTTGATGACGATCTCGCCCTGCCCCCGGAGCCGTTCCGCCGCACTGATCAAAGCGGGATCATCGCTGTCGGGCATGCTGATGGCGCCCTGGGTCGCCGGATCCGGCGGCAGCAGAGCCATGAGGGCCTTCAGGTCGGTGGCGAAGCCGGTGGCGGGCCGGGCGCGGCCAAAGACCTCGCCGACGTCGTTGTAACGCCCCCCGTTGGCCAGGGCCTGACCATGACCGGGGACATAGGCGGCGAAGACGATACCCGTGTGGTAGTGATACCCGCGCAACTCTGCCAGGTCGAAATAGATGCAGAGGTCGGGGCGCTGCCGGCGGAGATCGGTGGCCACCTCCTGCAGGGCGTCCACCGCGACCAGTGCTGCGGGCGCGCTTTCGGCAAACAGGTCCCGGGCGTTGCCGAGGACCGACTCGTCGCCATGCAGGTCCACCAGGGCAATGATCAGGGCCGCCGCCTGCTCTTCGACACCGGCAAGTGCGAGTCGCAGGTCGGGAAGGGACTTGCGCTGCAGGGCGTCGAATACGGTCTCCTCCTGCTCCTGACTCAGGCCGGCACAGGCGAGCACGGCCTCGTAGATACCCACGTGTCCAAGATCGAGGGTGATCGCTCCCAGTCCCGCTGCATCCAGCGTGGCGAGCATGAGGCGAACGATTTCCACGTCAGCCGCCAGGCTGTTGTCGCCGTAGAGTTCCGCACCTACCTGTATTGGCGAACGCGATGCCATCAGGGACTTGGGGCGGGTGTGGAGGATGGATCCGGCGTAACAGAGCCGGGTGATTCCCACCTCCGCCAGGCTGTGGGCATCGATCCGCGCCACCTGGGGCGTGATGTCCGCGCGCACGCCGAGGGGACGCCCGCTGAGCTGGTCGGTCAGGCGAAACGTGAGAAGGTCGAGGTCGTGACCGAGGCCGATCAGGAGGGATTCGGTAAATTCGATGAGGGGCGGGATGACCAGCTGATAACCCCAGCTTCGATAGAGGTCGAGCAACTGCCGGCGAAGCGCCTCGACCGCCGCTGCCTGGGGGGGAAGAACCTCCTCGATGCCGTCAGGCAATTGCCAGCGATCTACCGATGTCATTCAGGATCCTAATGCACCAAATAAAGCAACACCACCCCGAACAGCATGCTGCCGAGACCGATATTGCGAATCACGCGATCATCCATCTGCTCGGCTATTGCCAGCATTTGGCGCCAGCGGCCGGGATTGATGAAGGGGAGCGCACCCTCGATGATAAAAACCAGGGCGATAGCGACCGGAAGTACCTGCCAGAAATCCACCTTCTCTCCCGTTCTGTTCGCCGCGCACTGACTACCCGGCTCCTGGGCACGCCCTGCCCCGCTTCATGGGCAGGGTCTGCCCCTCTCCATGGGCAGGGTCTGCCCCTCTCCATGGGCAGGGTCTGCCCCTCTCCATGGGCACAAAAAACCGCGAGTTCAGCGCCTTTCGTCAAAACGCTGAAGCCCACGGTTGCGGAAGTCTATCACAGCTGCCGGGGATAGCACCTGTGATTTTTGCGGCTTACTGGCCTCCCTGGGAGTCCTTGAGGTAGCGGAAGAACTCACTGTCCGGCTGGATGAGCATGATATCGCCACTGCCCTGGAAGGCGTCCTGGTAGGCGCGCAGGCTGCGCGTGAAGCTGTAGAATTCCGGATCCCGGTTGAAAGCCTCCGCGTAGACGCGCGTTGCCTCCGCATCGCCCTCACCCCGAATCAGTTCCGCTTCGCGGTAGGCGTTCGCCGCAATGACGGTTACCTCCCGATCGGCGGCGGCCCTGATCCCCTCAGCCAGCTCCTGACCCTGCGAGCGGTGTTCCCGCGCCTCCTTCTCCCGCTCCGCGTTCATCCGGCGGTAGACGGACTCGGACACATCCGGGGGAAGATCGATCTGTTTAACCCGCACGTCCACGATTTCCACCCCCAGTTCCGTGCGGGCGACATCGTCGAGATTTTTGGTGAGCGCTTCCATGAGCTCATCCCGCTCCCCCGACACCACTTCCTGGATCGTCCGGATCGCCACCTCGTTGCGCAGACCGTCGTTTATGCGCTGCGACAGGAGCCCCATCGCACGCGACTCCTCGCCATTGGTAGCGGTGTAGAACTTGGCGGTATCGGCCACCCGGAACTTGGCGTAGCTGTCGACGATGAGCGCCTTCTTTTCCTGGGTGAAGAAGCGCTCCGGTTGCGAATCGACGGTCAGCACTCGACCGTCAAACTTGCGCACGTTGTTGACGAACGGAATCTTGATGTGCAGTCCGGGCTTGATGTCGGGATTGACCACCTGGCCGAATTTGAGAAGCACCGCGCGCTCGGTCTCCTTCACGACATAGAGCGCATTAGTTGCGACGAACAGCGCCAGCACGGCCAGCAGTATAAGTGTCATATTACGTCCGGACATGATTAGCGACCCCCCCGTCGGCTGGTAGTGGCGGCGTCACGGCGCAGCTGCTCCGTAACAGCATTGGTCAGCTCCCGCAGCGAGGCGCTGTCCATGCCTGCCTCCCGGGACGACCCGGTGCTGCTTTGCGATGTCATCCTGTCGAGGGGCAGATACATGACGTTGTTGCCGCCCTCGACGTCCACCATCACCTTGTTGGTTTTACTCAGCACGCCCTGCACTGCATCGAGGTAGAGGCGCTCGCGGGTGACCTCGGGTGCCTTGCGGTATTCCGACAGCAGCTTGGTGAAACGCTCTGCCTCACCCTGGGCGTTGGCGATCACCTGCTCCCGGTAGGCGCTGGCCTCCTCGATCTGGCGCTGGGCCTGGCCGCGCGCCTCGGGCACGATGCCGTTGGCGTAGGCCTGGGCCTCGTTCTTGACCCGTTCCTCATCCTCCCGGGCCTTGATCACATCATCGAATGCGGCCTGCACCTGGGAGGGGGGCTTCGATTCATCCACGTTGACCTTGCTCACGCGGATCCCCGTCTGGTACATGTCCAGGTACTGCTGCAACCGTTCGCGGACGTCGAGGGCGATCTGGGCCCGCCCCTCGGTCAGCACCATATCCATCCTGTTGCCGCCGACCACGTGGCGTATCGCACTTTCCGACGCATGCTGGAGAGAGCGCTCGGGCTCACGGACCTCGAGCACGAACTTGGTGGGGTCGTCGATCACATACTGCACCGAGAGCCTGACCTCGACGATGTTCTCATCCTGGGTAAGCATGATTTCGCGGAAGCTCGCGGCGCGCACCTTGGTGGTGTTGACCTTGATCACCTCGTCGATCAGCGGGGGATTCCACTGCAGGCCCGGCTGTACCGTCTCGTGGTACTTGCCGAAACGCAGCACCACCGCCCGCTCCTGCTCGTCGATCTGGTAGAACCCCATCAGGCCCCATACCAGCAGCGCACCGGCCGCCAGGACGCCAAGCAGGGCGCCCGGAACACCGCCGCCGGCGCCACCCCCTCCGGAGGACGAGGAGCGCCGGCCGCCGAACAGCCCGCCCAGTTTCTCCTGCATCTTCTTGAGCGCTTCATCGAGATCAGGGGGACCCTGGTCTCCACCGCCCCAGGGATCCCTGGGTTTGTTGTCGCCGCCACCGGGCTCGTTCCATGCCATACGTTAACTCCCAAATCCAAAGTCGCCAGAGTCTATCAAATTTTTCGCTGGCAGAATCGTCTCGCACCGGTATCGATGCGTCGGTACTGCACCGGGTTTGCGCGCCATCGGCGCTTTGCTGCCGGTCGGGCGTCCGGGTCCCGCCCCGACCAAGCCCGCCGCTTTCAGTAAATCGGCTCGGGCCCCTTTTTCATCAGGCGATTCCAGTCGGCCCGCGGCAGCCGCACGCTGAGATGGGCAGTTCCATCGTCCCCGTAATCCTCCGCCTCTACCGCACCGAGGCGGTACAGGGCGGCGCGCAGCCCCCCCTGGCAGGGCTCCAGGGCCAGCTCTTCCGTCACCATATCCGAGCCGACCAGTTCACTGACGGCCTGCAGCAACAGCTCCGTGCCCGCACCGGTGGCCGCACTGAGCCACACCCGCTCGGGTTTGCCGGCGGCATCGCGATCTATACGCGGCGCCTGCTGCAGCAGATCGAGTTTGTTGTAAACCTGAAGCTGGGGAATCTGGTCGGCGCCGATTTCCGCCAGGACATCCTGGACCTGGTGGATGTGGTCGTCCCGCTCCTCGGCCGCGGCATCGATCACATGCAGCAGGAGGTCCGCGTTGAGGGTCTCCTCCAGTGTCGCCTTGAAGGCCTCCACCAGCTTGTGGGGCAGGTGGGCGATGAATCCCACGGTGTCGGCCAGTACCACCGGCCCCACGTTTTCCAGCTGCAGACGGCGCAGGGTCGGGTCCAGGGTGGCAAAGAGCTGATCCGCTGCGTAGACAGTCGATTCAGTGAGGCGGTTGAACAGCGTCGATTTCCCGGCATTGGTATAGCCGACAAGAGACACGGTGGGCACCTCCGCGCGACGCCTGGACCGGCGCCCCTGATCGCGCTGCCTGCGCACTTTTTCCAGGCGCGAGGTGATGGACCTGATCCGCGCCCGCAGCAGCCGGCGGTCAGTCTCCAGCTGCGTTTCACCAGGACCGCGCAGGCCTATGCCCCCTTTCTGCCGTTCCAGGTGCGTCCAGCCCCGCACCAGGCGGGTGCTCATGTGCTGCAGCTGAGCCAGCTCCACCTGCAGCTTGCCCTCGTGGGTTCGGGCGCGCTGGGCAAAAATGTCGAGAATCAACCCGGTCCGGTCGAGGACCCGGCACTGCAGCGCCCTCTCCAGGTTGCGCTCCTGGCTGGGACTCAGGGCGTGGTTGAACATGACGATCTGCGCGTCGTGCTCGCGCACGCAGGCGGCAATCTCCTCGAGCTTCCCGCTGCCCACGAAAGTGCCCGGGTGCGGTGCATCCCGCTGCCCCATGATATAGGCGACCGGATCCCCTCCTGCCGACAGGACGAGTTCCTCGAATTCACGGGAATCTTCCCGCTCGCGCTCACTGGACAGGTTCAGGTGAACGAGAACGGCACGCTCACCTGAACCAGGGCGATCAAAAAACAATGCTACCTCGGCGCGAAATCGGGGTCGGGAGGCGACGGGGCATCGGGCGGCCGCCGCCGCGCGGGTTCCTAGCTGCTGCCACCGTCTTCTTCCGGCGGGTTCTGCATCGGCATGCGCACTACCCTGGAGGGAACCACGGTGGATATGGCGTGCTTGTAAACCATCTGGCTGACGGTGTTCTTGAGCAGTACCACGAACTGGTCGAACGATTCGATCTGGCCCTGCAGTTTGATTCCGTTCACCAGATAAATGGAGACGGGTACGCGTTCCTTACGCAGAATATTCAGGTAAGGGTCTTGTAGCGTGTGCCCTTTTGACATAAATCACTCCTCACGGGCTCAATCCGAGCCACGAAATTGGAAAAACGGCCTTCCCCGATCCTGCTGGAGACTCATCCCCACTCGTCTGCAGGACGATTACCGGCCGACGTAACGGCGACCACAGTATAGTGCATTGCCAGCATACTACATTGGGTCCCGGTCGAGATAGTTCAAGACGACCTCGACAGGGGTGCGCAGATAAATACGTCCGTCATCCTCAGACACACCATTTCCCGCAATGTTCCCGTCAGGATCGGTGAAAATCCAGTGCAATTCAGGCCATTTCCGCAGCCACGTCAACTGCCGCTTGGCCAGCTGGCGGGTGGCGGCAATTGCCTTCGTTACCGCCTCATCGAGGGAGCACTCGCCGGCCAGATGCTGCCACAACTGGCGGTAGCCGACGGCCCGAATAGCGGGCAGATCGGGGCTCAGGTCCCCGCGCTGCCAGAGCGCGCGAACCTCCTCCAGCAGCCCCGCCGCCATCATCGCCTCGAAACGGCGGGCAATACGCCCGTGCAGCACGGACCTGTCCGAGGGGCAGATGGCCCACTGCACGACCCGATAGCGTAAAAGAGGCTCCGACGCCCGGCCGTACTGCCCGTCTCCGGCCTGCTGTCGACGGTGCCAGACGCTGAGGGGGATTCCGCTGGCCCGGTAGACCTCCAGGGCCCGGCTGAGGCGCTGGGAGTGGTTGGGGTGGATGCGGGCCGCGGACTCCGGATCCACCGCAGCCAGCTGCGCATGCACCGAGGCCCAGCCCGCCGCTCCCGCCTGTCGCTCGATGTCCGCCCTGATGGCGGGATCGGCGGCCGGCATGCGGGCCAGCCCCTGCAGGAACGCCCTGAAATAGAGCATCGTGCCGCCGACCAGCAATGGCGTTCGCCCCCGGGCTGTAATCTCCTCCACCAGGCGCGCGGCATCGGCGGCGAAATCTGCCGCGGAGTAGACCTCCGAAGGGTCGCGGATATCCACCAGGTGGTGGGGAAACGCCGGTTTTGCGCTGCCGATGTCCAGTCCGCGGTATACCAGTGCCGAGTCGACGCTGACCAGTTCACAGTTGCGCGTCTCCGCGAGCTGAATCGCCAGGTCGGTCTTGCCGGACGCGGTCGGGCCCATGACGCACAGGAGCAGCGGGCGGGAGCTGTTCACGACACGCCTCAGCGTCCGCGCAGGAACAGCCTGTCCAGCTCCTCGAGGCCGAGCTGCGTCCAGGTCGGACGGCCGTGGTTGCACTGCCCGGCCCTCTCGGTCGCCTCCATATCCCGCAGCAGGGCGTTCATTTCGGGAACGGTGAGGCGCCGGTTGGCGCGCACCGAGCCGTGACAGGCCATGGTGGAGAGTATGTCGTCCATGTGCGCCGCGATCCGTTCGCTGCTGCCGTACTCGATCAGATCGGCCAGGACATCGCGCAGGAGCTGCTCCAGGTCAGAATCACGCAGGCTGACCGGGATCTGCCGTATCACCAGGCACTCCTCGCCCCCCACGTCCACCGTCAGCCCCAGATCCTCGAACAGGCCGGTGTGCTCCATGGCCACCTGCACCTCGCGCTGGCTGACCGCCACGGACTGCGGCACCAGCAGGGGCTGGCTCCTGATCCCCTCCGCCTCCCTGGCATTCTTCAGACGCTCATAGGTAATACGTTCATGCGCAGCATGCATGTCCACCAGTACCAGGCCGGCGCTGTTCTCAGCCAGGATATAAATGCCTTTCAACTGGGCCAGGGCGTAGCCCAGCGGGGGGATATCCTGCTCCCCCTGCTGCTCCGGGAGGCCGTGCAGCCGGGCGTAGCTGCTCACCTGCGCCATCGCCGCGCCCGCCGGCGCGACTCCGGAACGGGAGTAGGCCGGCGCCTGGCCGCTCCACCCCGGTCGCGACTCCCCGGCCGCAGCCGCGCCCCAGGCGAGCGCCCCCTGACTGCGGAGCTCCCCCGCGGAGCACCGTTGACATGGCCCTCCGCCGCGGCTCCCATCTCCCTGACCCCGTTGCCCGGTCGCACCTCCGCCAGGGACCGGTGCAGGCTGGAGAATATGAAATTGTGAACTGCCCTGCCGTCACGAAACCGGACCTCGTGCTTGGTGGGGTGGACGTTCACGTCGACCTGGGCGGGATCGAGGTCGAGGTAGAGCACGAAGGCGGGATGGCGGCCGTGATAGAGCACGTCGCGATAGGCCTGGCGGATGGCGTGGGCGATCAGCTTGTCGCGGATGACCCGGCCGTTGACAAAAAAGTACTGCAGGTCGGCCTGACTGCGGGAAAAGGTGGGCAGCCCGACCCAGCCGCGGAGCCTCAGCCCACCGGCATCCGCCTCGATGTGGATGGCCTGTTCCATGAACGCCGGCCCGCACACCGTCGCCACCCGACGGCGGCGCTCGGCATCGCCGCTGCCCGCCTTGAGATTGTGAATAACGCGTCCGTTGTGGCGCAGGGTGAATGCCACGTCGAACCGGGACAGGGCGAGCCGTTTCACCACCTCCTCCAGGTGGCTGAATTCGGTCTTCTCCGTGCGCAGGAATTTGCGCCGGGCGGGGGTGTTGAAGAAGAGGTCGCGTACCTCCACCGTCGTGCCGCGCGGGTGGGGTGCGGGCCTGACCGCCACCTCCATGTCGCGACCCTCGCAGGCGGCACAGCTGCCCTCGCTGCCGGCGTCGGAGGTATTGCTGGTCACGCTCAGGCGGGAGACTGAACCGATGCTGGCGAGGGCCTCGCCCCGGAAACCGAGGCTGGCCACCTGCTCGAGATCCTCCAGGGAGGTGATCTTGCTGGTGGCGTGGCGGGCCATCGCCAGGGGCAGGTCCTCGGACTCGATACCCCAGCCGTCGTCACGAATCCGGATCAGTTTTGCGCCACCGGACTCGACGTCGATCTCCACCCGGGAGGCCCCGGCATCGAGACTGTTCTCCAGTACCTCCTTGACCACGGACGCCGGGCGCTCGACGACTTCACCGGCGGCGATCTGGTTGGCCAGCCTCGGGCTGAGGCGGTTTATTCGGGGCATTGGCGTTGCAGCTGTCAGGTTGTCGGAATAGTCAGCTTCTGACCCACGATAATGCGCGATCCGTTGATGCCATTGTGGCTCTTGAGATCAGACAGTGACACGTTGAAGCGCTGGGCAATGCCCGACAGTGTATCACCTCTGGCTATGATGTACTGCCTGCCACCCTGCTGCTTCTGCCAGGCGATCAGGGTGTCTGCCGGCGGGTGCTTTAGAAAGTAGTCCTTGATCCCGGTGTGAATGGCTCTCGCGATCTGGCTCTGGTAACTGCGGGTTGCCAGCTTCTTCGCTTCGCCGGGATTGGAGATAAAGCCGGTCTCCACCAGGATCGAGGGAATGTCGGGCGACTTGAGCACCGCGAATCCCGCCTGCTCGACGCGGTCCTTGTGCAGCCTGGCCACGCCGTCGACCTTCCGCAGTACCGTGTTGCCGAGTTTGAGGCTGGTGTCCAGCGTGGAGGTCATGGAGAGATCCGCCAGCACCCCGGCGAGTACGTCGTCCTTGTCCGACAGCCGCACCCCGCCCACCAGGTCCGCCGCGTTCTCCCGCTGCGCCAGGTAGCTGGCGGCGGTGCTGGTGGCACCGCGGGTGGAGAGGGCGTAGACGGAGGCGCCATTGGCCTCCTTGCGCTTGAAGGCGTCGGCGTGGATCGATACGAACAGGTCGGCCTGCCGCTGTCGCGCCAGGTCACGGCGGCCCTTCAGGCTCACGTAGTAGTCGCCGGTGCGGATGAGCGTAGGCCTGAAACCGGTCTCCGCCTCGAACAGCCTGTTCAAATCTTTGGCGATGGCCAGCACCACGTCCTTTTCGCGCAGTCTTGATGGGCCCAGGGCGCCGGGATCCTCTCCGCCGTGACCGGCATCGATGGCGATGATGATATCCCGCCGCGACGACTGGGTGACGCTCTTGCTGACCTTCGCCTCGGCGGTATTCTGGACCAGGTCGTAGAGGTCGAGTACCAGGCGGTCCCCCGCCTGGGCATTCGCCTTGAGGGCAAAACTGCGCGGGTTGACATCGGCGCCCATGTCCAGCACCACCCGCAGGTCGTCGCCCCCGCGAACGCCGGAGCGAATGCGCCGCACCGGCGTGTCGTCCAGCTTCAGGCCGTCCACGCTGGTCTTCAGCCGGGCATCCTCCACATCCAGGACGATCCGGCTGGGCTTGTCGAGCACGATAAGCTTGTGGTCCACGGGACCGGAGAGGTCGAAAACGATACGCGTGTGATCCGGCGCTCGCCACAGGCGCACGTCATGCACCTCCACCGCTGCCACGGAGGACGCCACCAGCAACCCCAGGACAAAGAGCGCCGCCCTGTCCATAACACTCCCGCTTGCGACCCCGGGCGCCAGGCCTTATTGGTGCCTGTTGCCGGGTATGTATGGTTCAGTGGTTCAGGTCTGCGCCGCCAGCGTTGCCAGCACGGCATCCCCTGACACCGTGCCAGCCCGCAACAGCAGGCGACGCCCCTCACCATCGATCTCTATGGTAATCTCTAAATCCGCCGGTGGCAAAACACCCCTGCCGCGCTCCGGCCACTCCACCAGGCAATTGGCGTCGCCACCGAAATAGTCCCGGATACCCATGAACTCCAGCTCCTCGGGGTCGCCCAGGCGGTAAAGATCGAAGTGATAGAGCTGACGGTCACCCAGCTGGTAGGGCTCCACGAGGGTATAGGTGGGGCTTTTCACGGCGCCGCAATGCCCCAGGGCCTGCAACACACCCCGGGCGAGGGTGGTTTTGCCCATGCCGAGCCCGCCCTCGAGGTAGATCACCAGCCCCGGCTGGAGCGCTCTCCCGAGGCGCGCCCCGAGCGCCACCATGGCCGCCTCGTCTGCAGCCCCGAGCAGCAGCACTGCCCCACCCATCACTGCAACATCAGGCGCATCGGCGGGATCAGGTCGGTGGCCGCCAGGCCGCGCTGTCCCTGCTCCGCCGCCCTGTCCGCGGCTGCTCCGTGGAGGCAGGCACCCAGTGCGGCGGCCGCCAGGGGTGCCAGATGCTGGGCCAGCAGCGAACCGATGACGCCACTCAGCACGTCACCCATGCCGCCGCTGGCCATGCCGGGATTGCCGTAGTCGCTGAGCAGCCAGCGGTCGTTCCCGGCAATCACCGTGCCGTTGCCCTTGAGCAGGACCACCCCGCCGTAGCGCTGTTGCAGCTGTTGCGCGCTGGCGAAACGGTCCGCCTGGATGCCGGCCGTAGGGCAGCCCAGCAGGCGGGCCGCCTCTCCGGGATGGGGCGTCAACACCCAGTTGTCCCGATGGGCCGGCAGGACCACCCTCCCCTCGGCCAGCAGGTTGAGTCCGTCGGCATCCAGCACCATCGGCTTGCCGCTGGCGGCAGCCGCCTGCAGCAGCTGCTCAGACCAGGGCGAGCGGCCGAGTCCGGGACCCACCACCAGGACGTCCGCCGCGTCCAGCATGGGCGCCAGCTCCTGTCCCGACGCGACCCCCCTGGGCATCACCTCCGGCGTGCGGGCCACCAGGGCCGCCACATGCTCGGCATGGGTCGCCACCCGAACCAGGCCGGCACCACAGCGCAGCGCCGCCTCCGCGGCCATGGCCGCGGCCCCGGCCATGCCGTGGTCGCCGCCCACCACCAGCACGGTCCCGTACAACCCCTTGTGGGCATTGGCGGGGCGGGGCGGCAGGGACGCCAGCAGGGTTTCCAGGTTCAGGCGATAGCCGTCGGCGGGGACCTCGTCGTAGACCTCTGCCGGCACGGCCAGGTCGGTGAAATGGAGCTGGCCGACGTGATCGGCCGCATCCAGGGTGAACAGTCCGCGCTTGAGACCGATAAAGGTTACCGTGACGTCCGCCCGCACCGCCACACCCAGCACCCGCCCGGTGTCGGCACACAGGCCGGAAGGGATATCGATCGCCAGGACTGCTGCGCCGCTGGCATTGATCGCCTCGATCGCCTCCCGGTAGATGCCGCGCACCTCCCCCCCGAGTCCGGTACCGAGCATCGCGTCGACCAGCACGCCTGTCGGCGCCACCGCCGCCGCGGCAAACGGCTGCACCGTGACGCCATTGGCGAGTGCCTGCTCCCGCGCCCGCTTCGCATCCCCCCCGATCTTCTCGGGATCGCCGACCTGCAGGACCGCGGCGGGAATACCGCGCTTGTGGGCGAGGTCGGCCACCAGGAACCCGTCCCCGCCATTGTTGCCGGTCCCGCAAAGGACCTGGACGCGCTCCGGTTGCGGCCAGGCACCCAGCAAACGGTCGAAGGCGGCACCCGCCGCCCGTGACATCAGTGTGCTGCCCGGCACCCCGTGACCCTCGATGCTACAGCGGTCCAGCTCCCGGGTCTGCGCCGCAGTGTACAACGGTTCCAAGCTCATCAGGTCCATTCCACCCCCTCCCGTCCCGCGGGTTGCGCCCTCAGTCGGCCCGGTGCCGGATCGCGCCCGGCGCCGCCGATCCCGGAGCCTGTCGAATTCTGGCAGAATTATACGCCCATGTGATCCGGTGGTGGCCCCCTTGCCAGAACAACTGACGACAGAGCAGCAACAGGTACTGGCAGAGCGGATCCGCGAGTGGGCGGCTGAGCTCGGCTTCCAGCAGGCGGGCATCGCCGATATCGATCTGGGCGAACACGAGGAATACCTGCAGAAATGGCTCGATGCGGGCTATCACGGCAGCATGGACTACATGGCGCGCCACGGGCGCAAGCGCTCGCGGCCGGCAGCGCTGGTGCCGGGCACCTGCCGGGTTATCTCGCTGCGCATGGACTATCTTCCGGCGGGTACCGAGCCGCTGCACCTGCTGGCCTCACCGGACAAGGCCTACATTTCACGCTATGCCCTCGGCCGCGACTACCATAAGCTGGTTCGCGGCCGCCTGGCTAAACTGGCCCGCCGCATCGAAGCGGAGGCGGGCGGCGGCCGGTATCGCGCCTTCGTCGACAGCGCCCCCGTCCTCGAGCGGGCTATCGCCGAGCGCGCGGGACTGGGGTGGATTGCCAAGAACACGATGCTGATCAACAGTCGGGCGGGCTCCTGGTTTTTTCTCGGCGAGATCTACACAGACCTCCCGCTGCCGCCGGATCGACCCCGGCAGGAAAAACACTGCGGCAGCTGCACCGCCTGCCTCGAGATCTGCCCCACCGACGCATTCGCCGGCCCGTTCCGCCTGGACGCGCGCAAGTGCATCTCCTACCTCACCATTGAGCAACGGGGCAGCATCGACCCGGCCCTGCGCCCCCTCATCGGCAACCGGGTGTTCGGATGCGACGACTGCCAGCTGGTCTGTCCCTGGAACAAGTTTGCCCGGGCCACTGACGAGGGCGACTTCCGCCCCCGGCACGGACTCGCAGACGCGGAGCTGGTCACCTTGTTCCTCTGGGATGAGGCGACATTTCTGCAGCGCACCGAGGGGTCGGCCATACGGCGCATCGGCCATGAGCGCTGGCTGCGCAACCTGGCGGTGGCACTGGGCAATGCACCCCGTTCAGAGCGCGTGGTGGCGGCGTTGAGGTCGAGGCTGGACTTCCCCTCGGCGCTGGTGAGGGAACATGTGGCGTGGGCGTTACAACGTCAGGGCGCCTCCGGATGACGCCTACCCGAGGCGGAGGAAGTGCTCCCTGTAGTAACGCATCTCATCGATGGACTCGCGGATGTCGTCCAGGGCCAGATGGGTGCCCCTTTTCACGAAACCGGCCTCCAGCTCGGGCCGCCAGCGCTGCATGAGGATTTTCACGGTGCTGACGTCGAGATTGCGGTAGTGGAACCAGGCCTCCAGCTCGGGCATATGGCGCGCCATGAAGCGCCGGTCCTGACAGATGCTGTTGCCGCACATGGGCGAGGCCCCCTGCGGCACCCACTGGCGGAGAAAGGCGATGGTCTCTGCGCCGGCCCGACGCTCGTCGCACTGGCTGGCACGGACCCGCTCCACCAGCCCGGAGGCGGTATGGTGGGTGGTGTTCCACTCGTCCATCGCGGCAAGCACCGCCTCACTCTGGTGCACCGCGATCACCGGCCCCTCCGCCAGGGTATTCAAGTCGCTGTCGGTGACGACGGTGGCGATCTCGATGACCCGGTCACGGTCGGGATCCAGCCCCGTCATTTCCATGTCCACCCAGACCAGATTGCCGGCGTTCTGCATGCGGGGATTGTCCTTGACTCCTGCGAAGCGCACAGTGTACCAAACTAGTCATGGGGCGATATCCACCAACCGAAGGGAGCCCGGATGTCAAAACGAAAGCTCAGCCGCCAACAGGCCTGGCGGGTGGAGAAGATCCAGGAGGAACGGGCCCGCCGCGCCGCCCGGCGCGGTTCGGAGGCCGAGCGGGCCATTGGCAGCGGCGAACTGGGACCGGAGCAGGAGGGGCTGGTCGTCGCCCACTATGGCACCCAGGTCGACATCGAAGGCGAATCCGGGTGCTGCCGCCGCTGCCACCTGCGGGCCAACCTGGAGGGGCTGGTCACCGGGGACCGGGTGGTCTGGTGCGAGGGCGAGCCGACCGGCGTGGTGGTGGCCCAGCTCGCCCGGCACAGCGCGCTCTCGCGCCCGGATCCCTACGGCAAGCTGAAACCGGTGGCGGCCAACATCGACCAGATCATGCTGGTGATCGCTCCCCTGCCGGAGCCCCACGGCAACCTCGTGGACCGCTACCTGGTAGCCGCTGAAACGGTGGGCATCGAGCCGGTGATCCTGCTCAACAAGGTGGACCTGCTGGCGGGCGACGCGGTGTTGCGCGAGCGAATCGACGGCCTGCTGCAGATCTATCCGGATCTCGGATATACCGTCCTGCGCACCAGCAGCAAAGTCGGGGGCCTCGAGGAGCTGCGCGCGGCCCTGTGCCACAGGATCAGCGTCTTCGTCGGACAGTCCGGTGTGGGCAAGTCATCCCTGATCAACGCGCTGCTGCCGGATGCGGACCTGCGGGTCGGCGAACTGTCGGAGCAGGCGGGCAAGGGCACTCACACCACCACCACGGCCCGCCTGCTCCACCTCCCCTCGGGCGGCAGCCTGATCGACTCGCCGGGCATTCGCGAATTCGGCCTCTGGCACATGACCCGGGAGCAGGTGGAACAGGGCTTCCGGGAATTCCGCCCCTACCTGGGCAACTGCAAGTTCCGCGACTGCCAGCATCGGCAGGAGCCGGGCTGCGCCATCCTGGCCGCTGTCGAGACGGGCGATATCAGTGAGTCACGGCTGGAGAGCTACCGTCACATTGTGTCCAGCCTGGACGCCGAATCTTATTGATTTTGACGCGACACGCCGGTCCGGGAGCGTTTTCCCCGGTTGTGAACGGCCGCAAGCTTGCCACCCTTTCCGGGCTGCTGCGCAACTCGACCATTTTTTGCTGCGCAAAAAATTGGGACTCGGACAGTGCTCGCAGAAAGC